>CAZAQA010000008.1:0-126086 GCA_964487375.1 uncultured Anaerolineae bacterium
AGCATGACCTGAACGCTGCAAGTATTACACAGGTGTCGAGGTTCGTCAAGATGGGAGGATAAAGGGCAAAGATGGACGATGGAGGGGGAGGGAACGAGGGATGATGGTGGGCAGCATGACGGCCCTCATCCTGCCAGGACGACCCGCCGGTCGCCCCTACGCGGCTGTCCCTCTTCCAATCCTGGGCGGGGGGGGTAAGCGGACGATCGGTTAGGCCTGCTGTTGAAACGGCGGCCTTTATTTGCGAAACCACCTGCGGCGGTTCGTTGCAGCCCCGAAGGGGCTTGGCAACGAAAGCCGGGCGTAGCGTCGCTGCGCCCCTGGTATCATGGGAGGGAGACCGGCTGCGCCCCAGAGCCACCAATCTTGTGCAAGCTCGTCTCGTAGATAGGTCACCTCCTTGAGGTAAAATACTGGGAGAGAAGATGACGTATTCTCGTTCCAGACCGTGGAGATATCGCCCGAGGGTATCCAAGCCCGTACGTAGACCGGTCTTTGGGGCCTGGGAGAGCGGAGGGAATGAAGAGCACATAGCCCGTATACCAGATTGCCAGGGGCACCCCAGGCGCCCGTGAAGGAGGGAGGACGACTGTTTAATACTTGCAGCCCGGAGGTGAGATCATGTCCGTTCTGGTCGTGGGTGTTGATGTCAGCCAAGCACACTTGGACGTCGCCGTATGCCCGTCGCAAGAGCACACTGAATATCTGGGTACACTCCCTAATAATTCGTCCGGATGGGAGGCGTTGGCCCGCCCGAGCTGTGCGACGGTATCAACAGCAATGGGGGACAGACCAGGTCTATCTGGTGCTGGAACCGACGGGCGGTTATGAGCAGCCATTGGCTCGCTTTGCACTGAAACGAGGTGGAGGTGAGCCTGCCCAACCCTCGTCGGGTGCGTGACGGGGCCCGAGGGGTAGGGCGGCGCGCCAAGACGGATCGAACAGACGCCCTAGGAACGGGTGGGCACCAACGCCGAAATGACTGCCTGGAAGCAGACGACTCTCAAAGGATACCCTTACCCCGTAGATGTCGCTTTGGAGCGTTTTCACACCGGTAAAGCCGTCAAGCACAGCGCCTTGCTCCACTTCGGCAGCGATCCGGTTACCGAAGACCTGCCTGACTAGTTTGCCCACTACAACGGCCGGCAAACCATTGAAGCCGGGATCAAAGAAGGTAAGCAGGTGTTCTACTTGCATCATCTCAAGGTGCGCTCGGAACTGGCCATCCTTCTCCAAGAGTACTTTGTCATTTCGCTGCCAACTTCATCCGCTGGGCCACCTATTGGCTGAGCCGTTTGCCTCAACCCGACGAAAATGTCCTGGATATGCGTCAAATGGGCATCAAACGGCAGGTGCAGGTTGGCGCCCATGTCTCAGCACAAATCAGCCAGAGTTCAGATGGTAAGCTGTTAAGGTTCAGTAACTACAGTGCTTTTGCGAGCAAGGTGCTTCGTCCTCCGGTCGGCGGCTCCCCGCCGCCGGACAGAAGAAAATTCCGCAAAATTAGGTCGTTTTTTGTGATTCCGCCTCTGATTGGCGCTGGTTGTACAATCGAGGATATCAAGGGATCCCCATGATTATTTCGGAATACGGGATCCTTATGCCAGAGGCTTATGGGTTTCCTTCCAAGCGGGTCATCACGTTCATGCACCAAAGTTTCGATCTCTTTCTTACCCTGAGGGACCCCATCATGGGAGATCCGAAAGACCATAACCGTTTGGTACAACGATGGTGCTGGTACAGTCTGGCCGACACCATGTACCCGACGGGAAACCTATTTGACCCTGTCAATCGGCAACTCACCCCGGTGGGGGCTGCCTTTGCCACCTACCGCCCCTCGAAGTGACCGCTAAAGTATCATCGACAGGCACTCCCTCCGAGCAATGGACGCTATGGGTGGAGACGGAGATTCCCCTCTGGCCAAGAAGGGAATCATATCTCCGCCTCGTAGGCCTTCCCCGCCTGGGATGTGGGCAAAACACGAGGACGATAACCTCGGACCAGGTGAGGCAAGATCCTCCAAAGGTGGGGGGTTGTCAACAGAACCCTCCACAAGATGCCGCTCATCTCGTCCCTGTTGCGTTCTCCCAAGAAACGGCGGAGGCGTGGGGTCAGGCTGCGGATCAGCATGTCATAGCCGCGATCGTCGAGTCGGTCCAGCAAACGCCGAATCATTCCGTGCCGGCGGCATGTCGCGTGTCAACGAGACAGCGAGCTGCCGCTCGGATTTGACGCCAATCATAGACGCTGTGGTCGGTCGCCACGACCACACAATCAGCCACCTTCAAGGCCGTATCCAGGTCTGTCTCTCTCCGGAAACGAACACCGTTATAGGAAAGTGCCGGCACATACGGGTCATGGTAGCGCACATCCGCACCTTTTTGCCGCAGCAGCTCTAAGATGTCCAGCGCTGGTGACTCGCGCACATCGTCGATGTCTCTTTTATACGCCACCCCCAGCACCAGTACCCTGCTTCCCTTGACCGCCTTGCCCTGCTCATTGAGCGCATCCACGACCTTTTCCACCCAATAGCGAGGCATTTCACTGTTTATCTCTCCGGCCAGTTGGATGAAACGGGCGTTGTAGTTCAACATCTTCATCTTCCAGGAGAGGTAGTGAGGATCCAAGGGGATACAATGCCCTCCAACACCCGGGCCTGGCGTGAACTTCATGAACCCGTAGGGCTTCGTCGCGGCCGCGTCGATCACCTCCCACACGTCCAGCCCTAGCTTGTCGCACATGATGGCCGTCTCGTTCACCAAAGCAATGTTCACTGCCCGAAACGTGTTTTCCAACAGCTTGGTCATCTCCGCTGCGGCCGGGGAAGAGACCGGCACCAGGCGCGAGACGACCGGTTCGTAGAGTGCCATGGCCACGCGCAGACAATTCGGCGTCACGCCGCCGACCACCTTGGGTGTGTTCTCCACGGTGTACCTTTTGTTGCCCGGATCAATCCGTTCGGGCGAGTAGGCGAGGAAGAAATGGTTGCCGACGACCGACGAACGTTGGTCATTGGTCATTCGTCGTTCGCCGGGCCCCCCGTAACGGCGCCCATATCCCGCCTCCAACCGGGGCAACAGCAGTTCCTCCGTCGTCCCCGGATATGTCGTCGATTCCAACACAACCAGCATGCCCGGATGGATGTGCTCAGCCACCGCGTCGGCCGCGGACAGGATGTAACGCACGTCCGGATCCCGGGTTTTGCTCAAGGGGGTAGGAACGCAGATGATGGCGACGTCGGCGTCATCGAGGACGGTATAATCGGTAGTGGCAATGAGGGAACCGGCTGGGGAACGGTGGTCGTTGGTCCGTGGTCGGTGGTCACCTGCCGACGAACGCTGATTGACAGTTGTTCCTACCAATGCCGCGAGGTCAACGGAGGGCACATCCCGGATGTACGACTCCCCGCGGCTCACCGCCGCTACCTTCTTTTCGTCCACGTCAATACCAACCACAGGGAATCCCGCCTTAGCAAAGGCCACAGCCAGGGGCAGGCCCACGTAGCCCAGGCCAATGACGGCAACCACCGCGGTTCGATGTCCAATTCTGGTCAGAAGTTCGGACGCGTACCTGGTCATTTCGGGTCGTCCAGGGCCTCCCATCACATAACCGGAATGACGCTCAGCAGCAAATGCCCGGGTAGCCGTCGCCTACCCTCTCTAAGAAATTATACCTGAGCGCCACAGGAACCACCAAGCCGGGAAGGGAGCCGAGCGGGCCGCTTTTGGTATGTCCAGCCCGCTCGGACGGGCACGGAAGAGTTACTTCCCCATCTGGATCATCACTCGGGGATGCCCTGCATTCCCTTTCGCAACGGTCAAGGTGTAGGACTTGTGATCCTTCGTCACGACGAACATGGCCGTTACGCCGTAATCCTGCTTTTGGACAATGGTGAAGCCATGGGTAGGCAACTGGGTCGTCAGAAAATCGATCACTTCTTTCAGCGTAGCTCCGGACACATCATAAATGCGCAAGTTCTGCGTCGTCATTTGGATTCGGGCCCCTTTGGGCAAGGGGATGATCTCTTGGGGCTGTTGACCTTTCTTTGGCAACTTGATGGAAAGATTCTTGTTGACCTCGGTGATTCTGTAGTCGAAGATCTCCTTGACCTCAACTGTGTCCTGGCCGTTGGTGGCTGTCCCTTCCCAAACCATAAGGCTCTTCATGAGTACTCCATCTCTTGTCGCGTAAACGTCCACACTGCCCCGCTTCGGCGTCATTGTCCAGGTATCCTTGCTACCCAATGCCGAGGCCACTAGTTCACCGTTGCCCAGGGAGTGCAATCCCTTGTTTTCTTGCATCGTCACCTGGTAATGGGTGGTATCCACACCGGCCACTTTCTCCTTTCCCACCTTCTTCCAGTGGGCATCAAACTGGCCGGGGTCGAAGAAATCGAGCGCTTGTGTGATGGAAGACATTTCCTGACCACTACTACGAATCCATTGCCCTCCCAGGTTCATCCAGGATTCCTGACCCACCTGAATGATCTCCAGGCGTTGTTTTTCCCCCTTCGCCGCGTTTTGCATACTCTCCATGACAATTTGTTGGGCTGGAGGTTTTTGTTGCTGAGCCATGTCCATGCTGAACAGAGTCACGCCCCGACTTTTCTGTGGAAACTCCACCCGCATGATCATATGGGCCCTGTAACTCTTGAACGGATATGTGGCCGTTGTCATGGAAATCTTCGACGGCTTCGTCTCCTGTGTCGCGAACTTCTCTTTGGTCGGCACCCGAACGGGCGTCGAGGTCGCAGTCGGGGCCGGTTTAGTTCCCGTCGGTTCCATGACCGCCGTCAATGTCGGCCCGGCTGGAAGGACCTTCGTTGCCCTCCCCTGGACTTGAGAAGCAGAAGTCGGCGGGACAGGAGTAGGCGTGGGGGCGGGCGTTCCTTTGCTACAGGCCGCCACCAATAGAGCAACAAACAGCGATGCAACAACAATATTGATACGGACGTACATCGTTCGCACCTCCTTAAAAAGAGTTCTGCGCCGAGACGTCCGCAACGACTTCCTCGTAGATATACGTGGAAGAGGCAAGGAAATCTCAGACCAGACTACAACGATTGTAGTCCTTCTACCCAGGGTGACAATTTCCCGATCCAAGTTGGCGGACAGAGCGTTCCGGAAGTTGAGCAGTCAAATGATTCGCCTGCTCAAGCAGTGGAACATAGAAAGTGCGAGCAGCGCCGGAAAGGGAGTTCCGGCGCTGCGAAAGAATTTTGTCACCTACTGCTTAATGACCTGTGGTACGTACAGTCTATAGCGGCGCAGGAGAATGCGACCGATGTCGGTGATACGACCTACAGCCACCTTGACATTGCGCAAGATGACCGGAGTGTACCCTGCATGCTCCACACGCACATCGTAGACACCGGCTGTCAGTGGGGAAAGGAGCACGCCGCCCTCTTCGTTGCTGAACCCAGGAGGTGTGTTGGGGGCACCGGGAATACTCATGGTGCTACCTGCCAACGGTCCCGGTGGGTCCAGAACGACTTTGCCGCGAATGCCCCCTAATTCCTGCTCCTCGACAACCAGGATCCCATCCGTCTCCACCATGGACTCTTGTCCTTCCTTGTCTCGATACTTCACGAACACCATGGCGTGACCACTGTTTGGATCAGGTTCTAGCAACCACGAGCGAGTAGGCTGGTAGGGTTCCCACTGGCTGCGACTAAAGTCTGGCGAATTGGAGATGAGCATTTCCAGAGCGTCAGAGGTATAATGAAGTTGTTCACCGTTTGCCACTAAGCGCTTACGCGCGCCCAGGTCCAGAGTCACCCAGCGGGAATTGGTCACCGGTGCGCCGTTATTGATCAGCACATAACCTCGTGGTGCGTAAGGCTCCTCCCGTGGGATAGCCTCGAAGACACGGCTGTACGGGGTCACACAACCGTCGCGGCCAAGGGCTCGCAGACGGTAGTAATACGTACGTCCTGCTCTTAATCCGGTGTCCTGATACATACCTTTGTACTGGCGTGGGTCTAACCGTGCGACCAGGGCAAAGGGGCCGCTAGGGCGGGAACCGCGGTAGAGAAGGACTTCCTCGTATGCCGAAGAGGCAGGAAAGTGGATAAGATTCGCATTGGGGAGCAGGGTGATACGCGTTGAGTCATTGGAATCCGCCACAAAGGCTCCCACGTCCACTAGAGGTGGACAGCGTCCATCGTCGTCCGGGTTCAGCGGATTGGCCCCTCGTTTCACTTCAGAACCATCGCCCTCTCCTCCATCGTCTGTGTCCGGATCCATGGGATTTGTGCCCAACAGGTATTCTTGAAGATTTGTCAGGCCGTCCTCATCTGGGTCCTCACGGGCATCGTTTTTATCAGGATTCAGGCCGTACAGTTTCTCCCAGCGAGAGGGCATACCATCCTCATCTGGATCTGGGTTGGGGAGCTTCAACCGCGGGTCGTTCTCAAAAACCTGAAACGCGGATGTGCGGTAACGCCGGAAGGGTTCCTCGAAGTTGTTCTTTCCCTGAGCAAACACGGTGACGATATAACTACCCCGTGTCCCCGGCACCCGACCACTCTGAGAGTCGTCCACCCCGAACGTGCTGGATGAGGTTGTGCGCGTGTAAAGGGCACCGTACACACCATCGTTTGCAGCTCCATCATCGTGATTCCCGTCATCCCACAAGCGTAGTGTGTCCGTCTTCCCGTCCGGGTGGCCGACCAGAGCGACCACGGTTGCCCCGCGTACAGGCCCTTTGACATCGGTGAGAACAGCCAGGATGGGCATGGGCAGACCGCGCAGGAAAATGCCGTTGGCCGCCCGTGAGGCACTCTCGTTGTGCGTTTGCGCAAACCACAGGTCGAGACGCACACCTGGCCGCACTTTGCCTGAAAGGGATGCTACGTAGTCCACAGTGACTTCCGCGGACTGCATCACCACTTCCCACGTCCCCTGCATCATTTTGTCAAGGTGAAACACCACATGCGTCTTATCCTGATAGATGCGTACGCCGGCATTGCTGGCTTTTACCTCGGTGCCATCAGGTCGGCGAAGACGCACCTCCACAGACGCGGGGCGTGACCAGTTGAACGAAAAGATGCCTTCCTCTACGGAGGATTCTCGCATCTCGATGAGCTTACGCACTCCCCGCTTGGGCGAGACAGTGCCACTGTCCTGCCAGAGGCGCGCGTGGCGCAAGATAGCCTCATTGACCGTACGGTAGCCATCAGCCAGGCGGTTGGGCAACGCTAACGTGGTGACTTGAGTAGATGCTGTAGGCCCTATCCGCAGGAAGGGACTGGCTCCTGAAAGATCCACGTAGAGATAGTCCCCTCCTGTGTCGGTAGCGATGCTCTGCATCAAAGCCTGGTCCGCGCCCGGGCCTAGAGCCACAGCGTGTACAATGGTTCCCCGACCCGTAATAAGACTGCGCACATTGCTCCAGTATTCGGCCTCATTTTCCATCCCATCACTGAGCAGGATGAGCACATCGTCCCCATCGGGTTTTCCGCGGACGTCCAGTTCGTTAGTTTGAGCGACTTTCAGCCCGTCACCTATAGACGTGAGTGGGCCCCCATTGGGAGGCTTGATGCCGTTCACCTTTCCTTTGGCGGCGGTGCGGTTTCCGGCGACAGCCTGGAGTAAGAATTCCACACTGGCATCGATATTTGGTTCTACCCCATCTCCGGAGAACTTAACGACACCAAGCTGATCACCTGAACGAGCCGCGTCCACGAAGAGACGCCCCGCGTTCTGAGCAGCCTCCCACTTGGGTGAACCAGCCGGATTAATCATGCTGCCTGATTCATCAATGACCAAGACTTGGTCCTGGACAACCGTGCTGTAACGAACTACGCCGGTTTTCTGAGCAGAACTCAGGGTTCCCAGCTTCACCAGCAGAGGATAATCTCCGTCGGCTGACTTCGTAGGGGCCTGGGCCACCAACCAGTAAGAACCCTGGACGTAAGCGCCAGCAAGGACTGTGGCCCGGTTGGTCGTGCTCTCAGCACCGACATATACCTCGAAGTCGCTTGTATCCAGCCCTTGGATGCTGGGTGTGCCCAGTTCAGAAGGACCATACACGTTCAAAACCACAAGAAATCGTTCGGGGGCATCGTGGGGGCCTACTAATGCACGGAATGATGTTGTCGGTCGCACGATGGTTAAATCCGCGCCGCCACAGACAAAGGAATAAGTGAACCCCGCGTTTGCGTTCATTCCGGCGAATGTGACGGCGATTTGAGTGTACGGGTCAGCACTGCGGTTGATGAAAGCTTTATTGAAGGAGGTCGTCGTGGATTTGTACACTGCATCTGCGCGATTACTTCCCTTGACCGTGATCAAACCGTAGCCGAGGGAATCACCGGTGGATGTGAATCCGACAATTTGGCACGAAGGATCGACGCTAGCCACTGCGTATTTAGCAGCAAAACTGAAAACGGAGTCTGTAAAGGGCCCCATAGACGATGTGGGGCTCACCGTGCCCGTGCGGTATGTGGGGCGTCCATTACTGTCATTGCCCGCGGTCGTGCTCAAACGAGCGTACGGCGTGGTGTCGTCATCCACATAGCGATACTTGACCGCGTCGGCTAAGCCCGTTACGTTCAAGTCCTTGGTGTAATTCGTGATGGCAAAGTCGAGGAACACCTCCTCCAGAGTCAGGGAGACGTCGAAGTCCTTGATCGTATCCCTCAGAGCCTGGAGAGGATCAGGGGAAGATCTTAAGTCATGAGCGTTGCTCCAGTATTGCTCGATAACATCCACGCCCCGTTGCGGCTCCGTCGTCACGTTGCCAAGGCGTTCTGTCAGGTAGTTCCAAAACAAGACCGCCTTGTAGGACAGATCGACCAGAGAACGGTTGGGGTTTGCCATGTACTTGGTGATTTCGCCGATATAGGAGGCCTGGGTGGTACCTGTATCCGCATCCAGGTCTGCATAAACTTTATCCTGCATCATGCGGGCTGTGCCTTCGCAGGTCCACTTGCTCCACGTGCCCCCACATCCACCGATGGACCCATCATCAATGTAACCGTACTGGACGTGGTGGAAAAGCTCATGTCCGGTAACCATCCGAATTTCCATCTCAGAGGATGATCGCAAGCCCGGAGCATCCAGGTCGATGCCGTCGAAATAGGCACCACCCAGGTTGCTGGAATCGTAGATATAGATTTCTGGAGGGGTGGTGCGGAAGAAGGGGGCATTAAAACCGATATCGAGGAAACGTTGGTGATGGCCAGGAAACGCCGGATCACTGTTGTTCGTGGTGTGGACAGCGTCCCGCGCTTGGTTGGCCTGGGAAGCAGGGAAATAATCGGGGTCAGGAGTGGGAGGTGGGTTGTCGTCGGTGTAATAAATGGTATAGTTGAAACTGCTGGTCGTGACAGAGTCGTTAAGGTTGGAGGGATGGTTGGGACGATGACTGGCGAGAACCACATGGGTAGCGAGGAGGAGGACGAGGATGAGGATACCAAATCGAATGTAACGCATGGTGGGCTCCTTATGAGTGTGCTGACTCACATGAACAGATGGCATGATTATCCTAATGGGCGTCGTGTACCAGATCGCGAGCGCCCTAGCATGGGGAGAAATGAAGAAAACCTCGCACAGTGGGGATGAATGAAAGGTTCTCTTTACAACAATTGGGCTCGACCGTTATACGGCACTACCGTCGAGCATTGACAATGAGCAATACACCAAGCAAGAGTGGAAGGAAACCTGCTTGGTCAACTATACAGCATATCAGCACATGCAGTCAAATCGACTTCCGTCGAGCACGGTTCAGAGCAGCGCCTGGAACGGGCCGCATTGCTCTGGGCCACCTATCGCAACTTCACGCCTGCACAAGAGAGATACGAACGTAAACGGCACTACCGTCATCCCGGATTGAGTCCCCTGGCTGTGGCGGGTTTCCCGCCGGAGGATGTCTCGTACCTGGACGCCTTAGAGGTTTAGCGTTTCAGGGGGCTGCTCCCTGCCGTTCAAAGGCGGTGGGAGCAGAATTCCAAAGAAGGGGGGAAGATCCACTTCCTCACCTGTGGAGTCGCCCACCAACATGCCCCCCTAAATCGCCAACAAAAGATGGAACCGAGTCGGCATCCTCATAAGCCCTCGGATCTGGCGGGCGAACAGCCAACTGAGGGGGAAACTCACCGGGGCCGCCAGAAGCCAAGAAGCAAGTCCCACGACCACACCTTCCATAACGAAGATGGTCATCAATGCTCGATCCTGTGCTCCGATGGCTCGCAGCACCCCGATTTCACGCCGTCGCTCCACCACGTTGATGGACAATGTCCCCATCAGCCCAACGCCCCCGACGATTCCTGCAAGCACCGACATCACCAGCAGGGTGTACGTCAAGACATCGAACTGACGACGTCCTCCACGCCGAAATGCCTCGGTAGACCCAGCAGCCACCACATGGATTCCCGCGTTCTCGTACATCTGACGCAGACGCTGAGCACTCTGAGGCGCTTCTTTCTTCGCCCCATCTTTCAAAACGATATACACCCGTTCTCCTCGTCCTACGGACCTGCTCACACGAGCAAGGGCGTCAAAAGGCACGAAGTTCTCCTGATGATTATTTTGCACGCTGTAGACCAACCCCACCACCGTCCAGGTCACCTCGCGGCCATCAATGCGCGTGGTCACCTTCTCCCCCACACCAACGCCCATATCCCGAGCGAGTTTCTCATTGAGTAGGATGGCCCGACCATCTTCGGGCAAGAGCGCACGACCGGCCACGATGCGAGCGCCGAAAACCCGTGAGGGCACAGGCATTCCGCGCAGGCCCACGTGCTTCTTTTCCCCTTGGGGCATCTCCAACTCCACGGCGACTCGCCGCCACACCTCCGCATAGGCCACGTCTGGATCTGCTTGAGCAATTGCTTGTACCCGTTCGACCCGGTACGGTCGTTGCAGGACAATCCACACATCGCCACCGAATTCGCGCAGGACCTCATCCAAGGTCCGATTGAGGGAGTAACTGGCACTCATCACCATAATGAACATCACCCCGCCCGATGTGAGCGCCAACAGCGTCAACGCGATGCGCATCTTGCGCCGGAAGGTGTTACGCACGCTGAGCAGGAAAGGCCGGGAGAGAAATCGCACATGCACCAACACCCGATCCACCCAGCCGCGGCCGAAATGCGCGCCGATGCCACGAGTGCGCAGGGACTCCTGAACGGTAATTCGCAGTGCGCCGACGATGGGCAACAACGCGCCCGCCACAGGCACGAGCAGTCCGGTGATGGCCTGGGCCGCAGCGACACGCGGGCTCATCTGAAAGGGCCCTACGGTGATGTTGATGAAATCCAGCAAGTAAGCGGCCAGCTCATGTGTACCCACTGCAGCTACCGGAATCGCAAGCAATGTGGCCAGGATTCCGTAGACCAAGGCCAGGGAGAGGTAATGAAGGACAATGTGACGCCGCTGTGCACCCAGTACCTTCATTACCCCAATCTGCCACATCTGTTGCACGACCACCGCGTTCATCGTGTTGATAATCAGGAAGATACTCAGGCCCAAAGCGAATGCGCTTAAAACGAGCAGGATGTGCATCAGGATGTCCACCTGCTCCTGGATGAAATGACGATTAGGGTCCAGGATCCACGGGCTGCTAACAGGAATGCCTGCTTGCTGCAGGCGCGTGCGAATGCGTTTGCCCACCTCGCGAGCCTGCTCCCGATCAAAACGAGCCAATTGAATGTTGAGCACGTTATCCTTCTTGTTTCCCGTCAGCCAGGCGGCGACGCGGGGCGTGGTGATAAAGGTGGCCTTGCCACCGAATTGGGGCGGAAAGACCAGTGGGTCTCGAACGACCCCGGTGATAGGAACGGATCGAACGCGCCCTCGTACCTCCACCAGGATGTGCTCTCCCGGACGCAAGTGAAGGTAACGAGCAGTTTGGCGTTCGACGGTCAACGCTCGTTCCTGGGGCCACGCTCCCTCCAGGAGGATCATTACGTGTAATTGCTGGTGATGGACATCCCGCACTGTTTGTAATGTGCCCTGACGCCAGCTCTGCTCGCCCGGCAGCTTCCAGCGGATCGTGAACTCACCGGAAGTCTGGCAGGCTCGAATGGGGACGAGACGCTCGATGGCCCTGCATGTGGACGTGTCAAACCCCGCGCCTTGAGCCCAGAACACCAGATGGGGAGGCCGGGAGGCACGATGACTGGCGGTCATGCGCGCGGTCATGGTCTGTGCCAACCCCAAGGAAAGGCCCAGAGCGATCAACCCCACTGTGGTGGAGATCACCACCAATGCCGTACGGGTCTTGGCCCGCCACACGTCGCGCAGGAGCTTACGCCACAGGACACCCATTACTTCTGCCCCCCAAAGTGAACGGCCACGGTCATGCCCCAATAGAGGCGGTCATCCTGTCCATCCACATCGATGTACACGGTGTAAAGAATATCCCCGCTGCTGTTCTTGCCCACCGGATCAATGGCGGCCACCCGACCTCGCATCTCCAGGTCAGGCAGAGCATCAAAAGTCAGCGTCACCGGATCTCCCACATGAATGTGCACCACATCCAGTTGGGAGAGGTTGGTCGTCTGCACTTGCCACGCGGCGATATCCCCCACGCGAGCAAGGGGCGTCCCAGGCGTCACATAGGCTCCCACCTCTACTCGAACATCGCCCACGGCTCCCGCGAAGGGAGCCCGAATACGCGTGCGTTCCAAGGCGATTTGGGCCTGTTCCACCGCGGCTTGGGCCAAGGACACATCCGCTTTAGCAGCGCGGATGTCTTCAGGGCGGGCAGGCGCTTTGGCCTGAGCCAGGCGGGCTTCAGCTTCACGCAGTTGAGCTTTGGCTACAGCCAGGTCTTCAGGGGTAGGAAGTGAACGCAGCGCGTCCAGGCGGGCTTGAGCTGCGTCCAGATTCGCCTTGGCTGCGGCAATTTCCGCCTCGGAAGCCCCCTGTTGCAATGCCTTGAGATGGGCTTCGGCCACTCTGTAGGCGCTGGTCGCCCGTTGAAGCTGGATGGCTTCCGGGCGAGCGCTGGCTCCCGGCAAACTCTTGATCCTATCGTACGCAGCCTGGGCCAGAGAGAGCTCGACCCGAGCATTGTCCAGTTCCGCCTGAGCAGCTGCCAGCTCGTACGGGTTGGGCCCCCGGGTGATTTTCTCCAAAGCGGCCTTCGCTTCTGCAACATCGGCCTGCGCCGCGGCAATCTGCGCCGGAGAAGGGCCACGTTGTGCGTTCGCCATCTGGGCGCGGGCTTTTTCCACCCCAGCTTGGGCCACGGCGATATCCTCCTCCCGTGGACCGGCCTCAAGCTTATCCAGGTACGCTCGGGCACGCTCCAGTCTCGCCTGAGCTTCTGCCAGGGCGGCACGCTGTAATGAGTCATCGAGACGAATCAGAACATCCCCTGGCGCCACAGATTGCCCCGGATGGACATTTACCTCCACCACCTGTCCGCCGGTGGAGGCGGTCAACACCACATGTCGGACCGGAAGAAGGATGCCATCCACGACGATAGCCGCGTCCGAGGGCACCGGAGGAATGGTCGTGGCCTGAGCCCTCTCGGGTTTCGCGGCCCCGTTGCTGCAACCGGCAATGAACAGCATCGTGATGAACAATCTGGTGATGATAATGCCCCATTTCCCTCGCATGATTTACTCCTCAGCGAATTTTGACGTTTGGCGAAGCGCCCCATTCGTTGCGATGAAAGCGTACACACGTGACCGGCGAGAGTGAGTTTATGAAAGGCTTCCCGGCTGATGGACCTTGGCGTGAGAGCGCTCCGTTCCCTCCTCGTGGACGATCTTTCCATCTGCCAGGGTAATGACCCGATGAGCCCGTCGGGCCAAATCGGGGTCATGGGTGACAACGAACACCGTCTTCTCTTCGGCCACCAACGCCTCGAACAACGCGAACACATCGGCCGCTGTGTGAGAGTCCAGGTTGCCGGTGGGTTCATCGGCGATAATCAGGGGAGGATCGTTCGCCAACGCGCGAGCAATGGTCACCCGTTGTTGCTGACCACCGGAAAGCTCGGCCGGCAGCTTGTGCGCGTGGTCGGCCAACCCCACTCGTTCCAACAAGTGCATGGCGCGCGGCAGACGTTGCCGTCGCGGATAACGACCAATGAAGTCCATGGGAAGCATGACGTTCTCCACCGCGGTGAGCGCGGGCAGGAGTTGGAAGAACTGGAAGACAATCCCCACGTACTGACCTCGCCAACGCGCCAGTGCATTTTCCCCCAGGGTGTGGACAGGCGTCTGCCCGACCCATACCTCCCCTTTGGTGGGGCGATCGATGCCCGCTATCATGTTGATAAGCGTGGACTTGCCACTGCCCGACTTGCCAACAACCGCCACGAACTCTCCCGGTAACACGGTGAGGCTCACGGCGTCCAGCGCCGCCAGGTCTCCTTCCCCACTGTGGTACACTTTTGTCACCCCAGCCAGGGCGATTATGGGGTCATGTAACGCGCTTTCTGCCCTCATCAGTGTACCCCACTACTTCAGAGTGATGTTGATGCTTCCCGTGTCCGTCTTGACAATCAGGGTCGTTGCGGGGGCCTTGCCCACGCTGAGTTGCAAGGCTTCTGTGCGGTCGTATGTTTTCGTCGGGAATTTCACCTTTACATGTCCGACCCCTGTAGAGGCATCCACATTGAACGCACTCTCTCTGGGCAGTTTGATGGAAATCGAGCCGACCCCGGTCGCCAAACGCACGGTGCCCTGATCGGGCAAGCGGCCCGAAAAGCGAATGCTCCCAGTCTCCAATTGGACGGTGCTTCCGGCCAACAGGGTAACGTTGTCCAGCATGATGGAGCCCACTCCCACCTCGAGGCGAACAACACCGGTCACTCCCTTGAGGTGGAGCTCACCGACCTCTTCTGTCACGTCGATATCAACCTGTTGTGGGACGGTGATGAGTACGTCCACACTGGCCGAGCGCAAGGAATCCGCCGTCCGCGGCCGCTGGACTTGAATATCCAATCGCCCATTGTTCTCAGCCACCTTCACATCCATGTCCCCCAACACCTGTTCCATGGTCTGCCTGTCCCCGAACCAGGAGCCCCGCACGCGCTTGCGGACACGGACGGTAAACCTCCCATTCGTGCTGGGGCGGATTTCCGCATCGCCGACGGGGTTCGTCACCACGATGTGGGTAGGCGGGTCCTGCGCATTGTATTCCTGGGTCTCTGACATCGTCGCTCCCCAACCGACGATAAGAGCGCCTAAGGTCCCCACAATAGCTATACCCACGCACAACAAAAGGAAGAACACAAGTGCCGAGCTGCCCAACAGGTATTTTTTGGTTGCCATTTGTCCCTCTCCCTGCTTCAGGATGTGCACCATTTGGGCGCACCGTGCTGTGATGGGTCTGTTCGCTTCATGAATGCCTTGAACCCATCCGGAGAGTGATGATGATAGTTTTATTATGGATACATCGAGCCTATCTATCCACGTCCTTTCGTACAGTTTTTACCTGTACAAAAGGACAGGTTGACCGTCGTTCCGTTAGATATCGAGGCGCGGCAATGTTGTGCCCTTGTGGGCGGCCGGCCGCCAAAGGCAGCGCCTTGCCGATAGGTCCTCACCGGCCGTCTTGGTACGGACTCTTCCTTAGAGGGGCTGTATCAATTTAGAAGTCGAAGGCATGTGGATGACACACTGCCGTAATTGCTCACCCACGGATGTATCACTGGTACAATTGAAGGCCGGACCTTATTTCAGAGCCAACCACCGCAGTCGTTGCATGCGACGTCCTGCGAAGAAGGGGGCCAGGTCAGGGTGGCGGAAGGTGCCAATGAGCACCAGGGCGACCGGATAGGCCAGCAGTCCTATCATCACGGCCAGAATAGGGTTCACCGACCAGATGGCATAAGTCACAGCCGCCATGATCCCTCCGGCAAACAAGGGTCGCCAATAAAGGTCCACCCAGGGCAGAGGGGCGATGTACTTGCGCACGCCGTAGTAGAAAGGAATCAGCAGGGCGATCTCGCTGAAAATCGTGGTCACGGCCGCGGCCTGAAAGCCGTAGCGAGGAATGAGTACAACATTACTGGCGACGTTAAAAACCACCCCGATGATAAAAGCACGGGTCAGAAAGCGTTGTTGTCCCACAGCAATAAGCGCGTACTGGGTCAGGCTGTTGACAAAGCCGAAGGGAATGGAGAGGATGAGCAGGCGCAGGGCCCAGGCCGAGAAGGGAAGAAATCGGGCCCCGCCCAAAATCTGAATGAGGAAGTCGGCCGCAAAGAGGACGAAGACCACGAGGGGCAGCGCTACCATAATCAGCAAGCGCAGAGAGACCCGATACGTGTGCGCCAGTGTGCCTTCGGCGTCATGGGCGTACCGGGACATGAGCGGGAAGAGGGCCAGGGAGAAATACGCCGGGATGACGTTCAACCCGTCCAGGTACTTGTATGAAGCCGAATACCAACCCACCTCAACATCCCCGCGCACCGGGCGCAAAATCCATACGTCGATGCGGAAGAAGATGGTGGCCAACAGGTGGTTGATCATCAATGGCCCTGCCTCGTTCAACATCCACCGCTGTAGTTGCCAGTCCACCTCCCAATGGGGCGGGAAAAGGGTTCGCCGCACCAACCAGAAGAGCCACATCGTCTGCAGGATGTTCATCAACAGGGCCACCGCGGCCAGGCCCACGAAGCCGCCCCCCAACAACAGAACCAGCGCGCCCAGGGCCACCTTCAGCCAGACGATGGCCGAGGCAATGCCGGCAGGATACTCCATCTTTTCCCAGGCGTAGAAGAGGGACGAAATCGCGTCCGCGTAGGAAGCGAAGAGAAGCGCCACCGCGAAGATGGCAATAGTGAGCACTTCGTCAGGAGTGAGATGGCCGAAACGGACGTAGGCCCAGACGATGGCCGCCTGCACGGGCAGGGAAATCACCCACAGAATGGTCCGTAGGACGACAGCATTACTCAGATAGGCATTGGCCCGGTTCTTGTCCTGGGCCACATCACGCGTGATTAACGCTCCCAGGCCAAAACGGACCAAAATCTCGAAGAAGCCGTAAAAGGCAATGGCGAACGCGTACGCTCCCTCACCACTGGGGTTGAGAATGCGCAACCGCAACATGGCGAAGGCGAAGTCGATAAAGCGGTTGAGGATGTTCATGCCCATGGGCACGATGGAATTCTTCGCCACCACCTTCACTTCTTCACTCATCTCCGGTTCACGATAGTAGCGCCCCCAAAGCCAGACGCCAAGGAGAAGAAGAGCCCCTACGCCCGCCAGGAAAGAGAGGTAAAGTCCCAATTTGAAGGACATGGGGGCGTACTTGAACCGCACCCGGTGTGCGCCTTCCGGCAACCGGACGGCGCGAAAATTGCCGTCCGCCCGCCATATCTCCAGTTGCGTTTCCTCTGCGTGCGGACTCCGCAGAGGACGTCGGTAGGCTTTCCAGCCGGGGAAGTAGGCGTCGGTGAGCACAAGCCAGGAGGGAACATGGACCTGAGCCTCGATGATGACGTCGTTATCCCCGTAATGAGCGATGCGCAAACGCGTAAGGGCACAGTCGATGAGCAGGCGAGTGGGTCCTTTGTCAGGATAGTCAAGGAGGAGAGCGGTGGCCGGGTCGAACGCTTGAGTTTTCTCCGCCCTCTCCTCGTCGCCGCACGTCATCAGGAAGGCCCGCGGGAAGGCGCGCGTGTTCTCGTAGATTTTCACCTCATGGTCGTACACTAAGCGGTATCCGGGCGCATCAAGAGGGACTTCGGTCATTACATAACGCACGCCCAGCAGGTGAGTACGAGGGTCGGTAAGTGACGTGAGATCGAAAAAGGGACTAATGCGATTGTAAAGCAGCTGCCCTTGGGGCTCAATCTGCTCCATATACTGCACGTATTGGCGGGGAATAATGGAATCGTACCCGCGCACATCCTGCAGATGATGCCACCACCCCGAGTTGGCATTCATGGTCTTGGTGGTCTTTCCCGCCACTTCAAAGGTGGAAAACCGCCACGGATCCGTGGGATCCACCTGCTGTTGGAGGAACTCCACCGCCGGTGGAGTGAAGGAAAGCAGGTGGGGGTCAATGGCAGGATTGAAGTGACCGTGAATGAGGTACAGATCGAGAACAAGGAAGAGGATTGTGAGGAAGAACAGACTATGGACGGTGGACCATGGACGATTGCGCTGGCCATCGTCTACCGTCGGTGATCCCCCGTCCAGCCTCACAGCCCAGCGCGCGGCCCCCAGGACGACTCCCGCGCCCAGCAGTGCCACGGCCAACTTCACCAAATTTCCCCACTCATAGGCCCACAACGTGCGGCCGTCGGGGAAAGCCCGACGCGCCAGGTCGGATGCAGCCAGGACCTTGTTCCCCAGAGTTATGAAGGGAGCAGGATAAACCAACGTCCCCACAACGAATCCCATCACCACCAACCAGCCCCAAAACAGCAGTGCCGCCAGCGCCGTCAGCCAGGAGGGCCAGCGCCGGGCGCGCACATGCGCCCTCAACACGTCAACCCCGTAAGCTGCCATCAATGTCATACTGAGCGTGAAAGGCCACACCCAGCGGAAGGGAGAATGCAACTGCTTATACCCGGGCAAGAGGTAATAGAGCAGGGCGTAGGTCGGCAGGCCAAAGGCAAAGGTCAAAGAGAGCAAGGCAAGGAGGGCACTGAAAACAAAGGGCAGCCAATTCGCGCGCTCGCCGACAATCAGGACTTCCGTTTCCTTCCCTCTGCGCAGGAGGAGTTGCACACCTTGTGCCAGGGCAATGGCCACGAACACCCAGGTGAGGATACCCAGGTAATTCCCCCCTTCGACATAGTTCTTAATCCCCCAAAACGGTGTGTGAATGGCCTCGCCCAGGGCGTTGCGGGTCACGGGCACAAATCGCCACTGCCAGGGGTCGAAAATACGGTGATGCGCGGGGTTGCCGAAGATGTCGGGCAGGAAGAAGGTGAGCACATGTCGCGTGGGCCAGGCCCATCCCAACACCTGGTGCAGGGTGGCCGAGCCCTGGCGAAAGTTCAACTGTGCCAACTCGTACAAGGGCAGAAACTGCACGCTCCCCATGCCCAGGCCGAGAAGCGCGCCACCGGCCAACCAGATGCCCGTGCGCAGCGCCGGCCAGAGCGCGCCCACTTTTCTCCAGGTGAACACCCATTCCCACACACCAAAGAGGAAGAGAACAATGAGGGTATCGTACAGAATTTCCACATGACCAGCCAGGACCGTCAGAGCCAGCAAAAGCGCGAACCCTATCACATAGGGTGTGGGGTTGAACGAACCGCGTCCCTTCTCCCGCTGCTTGCGGAAGATCCAGTGCACCAGGCCCATGAGCACCGGCAGCCAGGACGCGGCCGCGATCATCATCGGGAAGACCACACTGACGATGAAGAAGCCGGAGAACTGATAGGCGACGCCGGCGAACACCGCTGCCCATCGACTGCGACCGAGGATGCGCATGAGGATGTACATGCTGATGCCGGCAAGAGCCAATTGCAACCAGGTAAAGACCCCGTAGGCCAGAGAGAGGGGCAAGAGGTAGTACACCAAACTTAGGGGATACAGCCCCGAATGTTGCCCCCCGGCCAGGAAGGGCATGCCGGTAAAGATGTAAGGATTCCACAGGGGAATCTGTCCGGAACGAAAACTCTCTCGCAGGTAAGTCTTCCAGGCGTAGTTCTCGAGGATGAGGTCAGAAAGAAGTTCGTTGTGGGGCACTTGTGCCCCCATCTGGGCAGCAAAAGCCTTCCAGGGCTGAAAGGTGTAGAGATTATCCGCGGGCAGAAGGGTCTTTCCCCCAAGGATGACAGGCCAGAACCAGAGCAGAGGGAGCCCTACCAGGACGGCGAGGGGCCACAGACGCATGATGCGTGTGGAAAGGGTGCGTGTGGGCGACGACATCTCAGCTTTCGACTCCCAGCCTGGTCTTCGTTACCCGATCCGCGCGTCGCAGGTGACGGTGTCTCCAGCGGATCTGCCACACCCGCCAGGCGGCTTCCAGTTTGACGGGCACGTTCATTTTGGACTTGCCGATACGGCGGTCCTCGAAGTAAATGGGGATTTCCAGGATGCGATATCCCAGGCGCTCGGCCACGTAGGCCATCTCCACCTGGAAGATGTAGCCATTGGATCGAATGCGCTCCAGACCCAGCCCCTCCAATGTCGTCCGCCGCCAGGCGCGAAATCCTGCTGTGGCGTCCTTCACGCGCGTGTGCAGGATAAGACGGACGTACACGGAGTTGGCCCACCAGGAGAGGAGGTAGCGCCACCAGGACCAGCGCTCATCCAGCCTGCCGCCGGGCACGTACCGGGAGCCAATGACCAGGTCGTACTCGGCCAGAGCATCGAGCATTTGGGGGATGTACTCAGGCCGATGGGAGAAGTCCGCGTCCATTTGCACGATAGCTTGCGCACCCCGCTCGAGCGCGTAACGGAAACCCGTCAGGTAGGCTGTACCCAATCCCAGCTTGCCCGGACGATGGATGACGTGCACATGAGCCGGATCGTTTTTCATCAGGGCATCGGCGATCTCACCGGTGCCGTCGGGAGAGGCATCATCGACCACAAGCACGTGAAAGCCGGGGAGGCCAAGGTGAAAGAGGGCCGTCACCAACTCCGCCAGGTTGTCCGCTTCATTGTATGTGGGAATAACAATCATGACACGCATGAGCTTTGTTCCGCCTCCATAGGGCCGATTATAGCCCGGAGAAAAGGGGAACGAAAATTGCCCAAAGAAAGCGGAGAAAAGCCCCGGGCCCTTCGTCCTTCGTTAGTCGCGGCTGTCCAGAGACCCAGTAAACTCCACCTCGTCGTAACCGCCATCGCCGTTGGGAACGAGCTGCTTGATACGCACGTCGGCCTCGTCCAGGAGGGTCTGACAGCGGGAGGCCAGGGCGATCCCCCGTTCGTACAGGGCCATGGCATCGGCCAATGCGGTACTGCCGTCCTCCATCTGCTGAACGATGGCTTCCAGCTCGGCAAATGCTTCCTCGAAACTCATCTCCTCCACAGGAATCGGTGTAGACATCGGTGTGTCCTCCTTTGAGGTGATTCGCTCAGGCATCTCGTCGGCGCCTCTCCTTGTCGACGACCCAGGATTCCACGTGCCCATCCCGGAGATACACCCACATGTGCTCCCCCACTTCCACATCGTCGATCGACGTCATCACGGCACCATCAGAACGCACGGCTACCGCGTACCCGCGCTCCAGGACATTGAGTGGATTCAAGGCGTCCAATCGAGCTTTCAGCCCCTCTACCTGGGTTCGAGCCAGGGAGAGACGGGTGTGCATGAGGCTTTCCATCGTGCGGGTCAGGTCATCGACACGCAAGCGCGCCGCGTCCAGCCGGTGTTGAGGACTGTTGAGCCGCAGAGCTCGCTGCTCTGCCTCCACTTGCTGTCGCCGCCGGCTCACATGATGGAAGGCCAGGCCGATGACCCGCGCCCGCATCTGGTGCAGCCGATGTCTCAACTCCTGGGCATCGGGCACGACCGCCGCGGCCGCGGCCGACGGTGTCGGTGCGCGCAAATCGGCCACGAAATCGGCAATGGTGAAATCCGTCTCGTGACCGACCCCGCTGACCACGGGAACGGGAGAAGCCGCGATCGCTCGCGCCACCTCCTCGTCGTTGAATGCCCACAGGTCCTCCAGAGCTCCGCCCCCGCGCGCCACGATGATGACATCTATGTTCTCTTGTTCGATCAGGGCCTGCAGGGCCTGAACAATCTGCCGAGGCGCCTCCACCCCCTGGACTTGGGTGGGGGAGAGTACGACATCTACGTTGGGAAATCGGCTCCGGATCACCCGGATGATATCCCGCAGCGCGGCCCCCTGAGGGGAGGTAACCACGCCGATGCGTTGGGGCCAGGCCGGAAGGGGGCGCTTGCGCTCGCTCTCGAACAATCCTTCTGCGGCCAGTTTGGCCTTCAAGGCCTCAAACTGGGCGTAGAGATCCCCCAGACCGGCGGGGCGGATAAAGT
The DNA here is from genome assembly GCA_964487375.1 of uncultured Anaerolineae bacterium. Lineage (GTDB taxonomy): Bacteria > Chloroflexota > Anaerolineae > JAADDB01 > JAADDB01 > JAADDB01. The sequence goes on from CAZAQA010000008.1 coordinate 21,882, forward strand.
CCACGTAGAGTTGATAGCTGCCGCGAGCCTCGTATACGCCCACCCGGCCGTGGGCCAGCACATGCTGACCGTTTCCGGGTAATGTCTGCAGGGATTCGGCCAGAGACCGCCACATGACGCACTGGATAGTCGCCCCCGCATCCTTGAGACTGAAATAACAATGACCAGAGGCGTGGCGGACGAAGTTGGAAACTTCCCCCTCCAGCCAGACATCCTGCAGGATATCGTCGCCTTGAAGCAGGTCCTTAATGTACGCGGTCAGGTCGGAAACAGTCCAGGCTTTTACGTCCACCATCGTCGGAATTCCTCCAGCAGGGAAGGTTCTTCTTCTTGCGGGACGCGTGTGAACAAATGGCGGGGAAACCGGGGGCCCGAGGGAACCATCAGGACCAGGCTGTGGGGCTCCACGCGCACTTGAATGGGCGTTCGGGTGACAGGATCGCCGTCAAGGTGAACGGGTTGGGACGGGGTCGCCTCGATAGCCACAGAAGAAACCCGCCGCACCAGAACATCCGGCATGAGGGGGCGGCGCAACACGGCCAGCGCCGACATTTTCATCAAGAAGTCTTGTAAGTTCTCGGCCCGGATGAGAGAAACGTCCAACCAGCCGTCATCCATGCGCGCGTCCGGAGCCAGGCGTAGCACAGCCGCGTAAAGCTGGGCGTTGTTGACCACGGCCAGGTAAAACGGACCTTCGACGACCTCCGTCCCCCGGTCGGTAGTCATGGTGATCGTCCAGCGGGAAGGCTTGAAATCGAAAGCCGTCTGTACCGCGGGCAGAACGAACGCGGCCACGCCCCACTTGCGCTTTTCTTCGGGATAGGGCTCGACCCGGGCCGTAATGACCGCGTCGAAGCCGGCTCCACACCAGTTGAGAAAACGTCTGACCGCTCCCAGTTCGTCGACGGTCACTCCCACATCCACTTGAACCCATACGGCATCTTTCAACACTCGGGCTGCCTCCAGGAAGGCGTTGGGCATGAAAGGTGAGGGAATGGGAAGGCCCATGTCCCGCGCCAGGATGTTGCCCGTGCCTGCCGGGATGATGCCCAGGGCGACGCCGGTCCCTGCCAGCCCGTCCGCGGCCTGACCGATACTCCCATCCCCTCCGGCCACGATGACGACATTGTAGCCTTGCTGGGGCGCCGCCCGAGCCAACTCACGAGTGTGCCCGGGATACTCACTGTGGGCCCGGCTCACCTCCCACCCCTGTCCCTGCAGATACTGTTCCGCCTGCAGGAGGTCGGGCAGTCGAGTGCCGTTGCGGGCACCAGGATTGATGATGAGCAACGCCCGGATGTGCTCTGGCTTTGGGACAGGATTCATGAAGGCCGCCTTGTAAGTGAGAGCGCCTTTTTGGGCGCCCGAGGCCGCCGCAGGGGCCGCCCTTCACCCACCTTTGATCTCTGAAAAGCGTGTCACCGTTTCCCCTGGGAGCACAGGCCCGCGCTTCCCCGACAAATAGGGCCCGCCGTGCCTCTCGCACGGGCACCAACACCCCCGAAGGGATCGGACACGTTATTCGCCGGCATTATAACATGAGGGATAGAGGCAAGGGAAGAACACAGGAGGAGGAAAAGGTCGACGCGGGAGGTGGGACCGTTGTGTCTACTCCTCGTGATGCGCTACATGGACCATGGCGCGGGAATAAAGGTCCCGGACGTGCTCATCGTCCAGCGTGTAATAGACATGACGTCCGACCTTGCGGAAGCGCACGAGACCCTGGTGCCGCAACACTCGCAACTGGTGCGAGACCGCAGACTGGCTCATGTGCAGCACCCTGGAGAGCTCGTGGACGCACACTTCCCCCTCGATGAGGGCAGAGATGATGCGCAAGCGCGTGGGATCTCCCAGGGTCTTGAACATTTCGGCCAAACGCATGGCCTTGCCCTCGTCCAGGAGTCGTGCCTCCAGTGCCTGTAGACGCGCTTCCGCATGCTCTTCCGTTGTACAAACATCCACGGCAGGTCGGTCGGACATGGCCCTCCTTTATTCCTGCACCATTCGCAGGCTGTTGCCAATGACCGCAAACTCACTCAGTTCATGCCCCAACACGGTAACCGGCAGGCTCAGGACGCCAGAAAGCGCCCCTATGACCAATAATGCCACAACGGCAAGGGCAAAGGCCACATTTTGGCGCACGATGGTGCGGTTCCGGTAGGCCAGATGCAGGGCATAAGGGACTTTGGTCAGGTCATCGGCCATGAGCACGACGTCCGCAGTCTCCATGGCGACATCCGTCCCCGCGGCCCCCATAGCAATACCCACCGACGCTTCTGCCAAGGCCGGTGCGTCATTGACGCCATCCCCCACCATGGCCACGTGGCCGTACCGTTGGCGCAATTCCCGGACTCTTGTTACCTTGTCCTCGGGCCGCAGTCCAGCATACACTTCATCAATTCCCAGGGTTTGGGCAATGGCCTGGGCGGTGCGCTCGTTGTCCCCGGTCAGCATGGCCACCCGGATCCCCCGTTGGTGCAACGTCTCGATGACTTCCTTCACGCCCGGACGAGGCTCGTCACGCAAGGCCAGCAGACCAATGGGCTGCAGTCGTGCACTGTCCCTGGCCGTCCCCACCAGCACCAGGGTCTTCCCTTGGACTTGCAACGCTTCTATCCTCTCGGACAAGGCCGTCAGCGTTTGAGCATCCCCAAAGACATCGGGACGCCCCACCACCACGGTCCGACCGTCGAGCCGACCACGCGCACCCGCACCGGGCAACGCCACCATCTCCTGCACAGGTTCCACCGGAACCCCCTTCTCCTCTGCCGCGCTGACGATGGCCGAGGCCAACGGGTGCTCGCTGCGTGCCTCCACAGCCGCGGCCAGGCGCAGCACCTCCGCTTCCGCATGCTGATTGAGCGGGACGACGTCGGTGACCCGGGGACGACCTCGAGTCAGCGTTCCTGTTTTGTCCATGGCAATCGCCTTTACCTGACCCAATTCTTCCAGGTAGATGCCCCCTTTGATGAGCACACCGCGGCGAGCTGCAGTGCCCAATGTGGCCACATAGGTGAGAGGGACGCCGATGACCAGGGCGCACGGCGCTGCCGCCACGATGAAAATCGTACCGCGCAAGGTCCACACGGCCCAGGACGCGCCCAGAAGGAGGGGCGGTGCCCCCGCGATGAGTGCACCAACAGCCAGCACAATCGGACTATAGCGACGTCCGAAACGCTCGATGAATTGTTGACTCTTCCCCTTGCGTTCCTGAGCCTCCTCGACCATGGCGATGATGCGGGCCAGCGTGTTGTCCGCAGCCGTCCTGGTTGCGCGCGCTTCCAGCAGCCCCGAGCCGTTGATACTGCCTGCGAAAAGGGGCGTCCCTACCTGTTTCTCAACGGGCATACTCTCTCCCGTGATGGGCGACTCGTCCACGCTGCTCTCGCCGGCAATGATGACGCCGTCGGTGGGAATGGACTGACCCGGCTTGACGATAAAAATGTCGCCCACCTCCAGAGCCTCGACGGGAATCTCCACCTCCTGCCCGTTTCGGCGCACCAGGGCCGTCTTAGGGGCCAGATTCATCAGCGCCCGAATGGCCGATCGGGTTTTGTCCTCAGTGTAGCCTTCGAGGGCCTCGGAGATGGAATAAAGGAAGACCAGAGTTGCCCCTTCCAACGCCTGACCCAAGAGGGTGGCCACCACCGCGGCCACAGCCATGAGCATCTCGATGCCGATCAGACGCTGGAAGAGGAGCTTCTCGATGGCCTCACGGCCGAAGTAATAGCCACCGATGAGAAGGGCCAGGATGTACAAAGAGAGCGACAGTGCGTCAGGGGTGGCCGTACGGCTGATGAGCCAGCCCAGTCCGGTCAACACACCCGACGTCGCCGCCGCCACCACCTTGGGATTGCGCCACAACCTGGGAGGGGCAGGCATGTTCCTCCTTCCCACGGGAGGAAAGCCAAGTTCGTCTAAATGACGATCGATGTGCTCGGGCGAGATGAGCGCAGGGTCATACGTGGCGACCACTTTGGCCGAACGCGGGTACACTTCCAGGGCAAGGAGACCCGGCTCTCCTTTCAAGCCGCGCTCGATGGCCGCGGCGTCGTGTTCACAGTCCAAATTCGCCACGCGAACCACGTGTTGTTTCTGTCCGCTCATGGAAATTCTCCTCCTTCCCATCGTTCAAAATCGGCCGGCCGAAGCCGGAGAGTCGGCTCTGACCCCTCTCACTCGCCGCGTTCCGACCATGATATGAATATATGAGCAATTGCTCATATATTAGCGCGGGTCTATCAGCCTGTCAAATCCGATGCCCTCGTTTTTCAAAGCCGATCGACGCCCCTGGGAGCGGCCACGATTTCCTTGGGGGTTGACGGAGGGGAACCATGGCCTTCCCGAGGTCTTTCGAGTTCTGCAGAACGCCTTCCGTCTCTCGTCCCTGCATCGCGTTTGGCACCCCCGGACATTCCGGGTTAGAATCCTTTCCCGAACCTCTGTCCTCGCCGCGAGGGCAGAGAAAGGGGTCGTCGTCCCTTCACCGGAGTCCGGCCCCACATGATTCCACGGAGTTCGACGATGACAGTCCGGCAAGATCCATGGAAGGCGTTGGAAGAGCAAATCGTCTCCTGCCGCAAGTGCCCCCGGCTGGTGGCCTGGCGGGAGGAGGTGGCGCGCCGCAAGCGTCGGGCCTATCGCGATTGGGATTACTGGGGCAAGCCCGTGCCTGGGTTCGGCGACCGGAAGGCTCGAGTGCTCATCGTTGGACTGGCCCCCGGCGCTCACGGGGCCAACCGCACCGGGCGCATGTTCACCGGCGATGGTTCGGGGGATTTCCTGTACCCTGCGCTTCATCGGGCCGGGTTCGCCAACCAACCCACCAGCGTCCGACGAGGAGACGGACTCGAACTCAAGGACGTCTTCATCACCGCGGTGGCGCGCTGTGTGCCGCCCAAGAACAAACCCACGGCGCAAGAAATCACCAACTGTCTCCCCTATATGGAAGCGGAAATCGACCTGCTCCCCAACCTGAAAGTCATCGTCGCCCTGGGCCGCATTGCCTTTGACTGGACGCTGCGCCTCTACCGAGAGCGGGGATACGAGGTTCCCCGGCTTCCTTTCCGCCACGCCGCGGTTTACACTCTGGCGGAGAGGGGACCGACCCTGATCGCTTCCTACCATCCCAGCCGGCAGAACACGCAAACAGGCCGCCTGACCCGAGAGATGTTCGATCATATCTGGCTCACCGTGCGCGAGTTGTTGCCAGATTAACCACGTCCCGCAGCACGGCCGCCGCGGTTGCCATGGGACCTCGTTCGTCGATCTTGGCCGAGATCATTTCGTAGATGTCTGTCTCGAAGACCACCCCCATCTCCCAGCCGCGCACCTGAGCCAAAAATGAATCCTCTCGCAGTGGTCTGGGGAGAACGCGCAAGGTGTAACGTCCATTTTCTCGCAGGAGGGCTTCGCCAACCAGCTTGATGACGTTCCCCTGCTCGCGAGCGCGGCGCACGTCATCCGGCCCGATGTGGGTTATCCCTTCCACCCGCTCGATGTCTTGCAACGTTGCTTCCATCCCCAACACGGCGTTGGCCACGATGACCAGCTTGTTGGCGGTATCCCAGCCTTCGATGTCCAAACGAGGGTCGGCTTCGGCAATGCCACGGCGCTGCGCTTCCTCCAGAGCGACGGCAAACGACTCTCCTTGTTCCATTTGCTCCAAAAGGTAGTTGGTCGTGCTGTTGAGGATGCCCCGAAAGCGTTTCACCCGTGCCGCGATCAGGTCTCGCTGTCCCACGTTGAGCACGGGCAATCCGCCACAGACCGTCGCGCTGAAGGCCAATCTCGCCCCGCGCCGCGCGGCCAACGCCTGTAACGTCCGGTAGGCCAGGACCAAAGGGGCCTTGTTGGCCAGAACCACGTCCAGGCCCTGCCGTAATGCAGCCTGTACGGCCGACATCCCGGGCTCCCCCGTCGTCAGGTTGACGGGCGAAGCATCGATGAGGAGGTCTGCCTGAACCTGAGCCAATGCCATGGGGACCGTCAGGCCGGCCACAGCAGCGGGCAGCTCGACGATGCGTCCTCCCCGTTCCTTGTGAGCGCGAATCTCCTCGAGAGGCAACCCTGCGGCATTCAGCAAACCGCCGCTGCTGTCCAGCGCGGCGACCAGCAAGGGGTGAATCCCATAGCGTTCGCGCAGCAAGGGCCCCTTTTTCGCCAGCAACTGCAGGACGTCGCGACCCACCGCGCCCACCCCGAGGAGAACGACACGCAGGTCCACTCCTCTCATCCCTCCTTCGCCCGCTTCAGTCGTTGGGGATGAGTGTAGACCCGCAGGCTGTGCGGACGCACATACCCCACCAGAGTGACATTCCACGCCTCGGCCAACTCCACAGAAAGCTGGGTGGGCGACGTTCGCGACGCCACCAGGGGGACGCGCATTCGCGAGGCTTTCCGCAACATCTCCGAACTGATCCGGCCGGTGGTGAGGATCAGTCGTCCTTCGGTGAGGTATCCTCGACGCATGGCCTGTCCCCACAGGCGGTCCAGCGTGTTATGCCGCCCTACGTCTTCCACCAGGAGCAGAAGGCGTTCCCCGTCGCTCAAGGCAGAACTGTGGACTCCTCGCGCCTGTCGGTACAAAGGGGCCGTCTGCTTCAGTTGGGTCATCAGGGCCATGATGGCCTCGGCAGAAATGACCGGTCCGTCCGGCAAAGGCGGGAGAGCGGCGGCCACGTCCTCGAAGGTCACCCCACCCCCACAGCCGCTGGTCACGGTCAGACGTCGGGGCAGTTCGGCCGGTGGATCGGAGAGCCACACATCCACACAGGAGTGGTTCGGGGCCGGAACCACCTCCCGGATCTCATCGGGCGAGTGGATAAGGCCTTCCGCGCGCAAGAAGCCCAGGATAAGGTCTTCCAGGTCGTGGGGAGAACACATCAACGTGATCCAAAAATGACCGTTGATGTACAGGCAGAGGGGCACTTCCTCGATGACCTTTCCTGATACCTCCTCCACTCTTCCCGATTCGTAGCGCACGTATGAAATGGAACGAAGCCCGTCTCGCATCCGTTTTTCCACTCTGCTTGCCCACGGATCGGACAAGTCGTCCACTGGCTTCCCGGGCAAGACCATCCTCGCCCTCCCCTGCGTTCCGGCTGTCTTCTTCTCTCTCGGGAGCGCCCCGGGGCCTCTCCCTCTGCTGAAGCGAAATTCTCCCCATTGTACCTCAGGAAAGGCGATTGAGGTAGTATGAATTCGGTCAACCCGCGTTCGCCTTCAGGGCTCTCCCCCAAACGGGATCCGGTCCCCTGAGACAGGGGTGCTGTGGAAACAGGACGCTTGTCCCGCAGGAATGGACCGCGGATTTGTCCGGTCACCCCCATGTGGCCGGAATCCACGAGACGACCTGGTCACAAGGCCCGGATCTCGGGCCTACCAAATTTCCGAACGCTCTCAGGATTGTGTAAAATACGGGGCGGATAAGGCGATCTCCTATTTGTGTTCAGGAGACCTTCTGGGATCAAGTCATCCACTTCCGTCCGAATTCAGCCGTAATGAGGTGCGAAGCGCGAATCAGCTACCGAGGAGGAGCTACCGTGTGGATGAAACTCATCGGGGCGCTACTGCTGCCCCTTGCTCTTGCAGCCTTTGGCGCAGCACTGTTCGGCCGTATCCGCCACCGACGGCATCCCTTATGGCTGGTCGGGCTTCTCCTCACCCTCACGAGCGCCACGTTTCTTGCTTCCTGCTCTGCTGCCCGGTCTCCCATGCCCTCAGCTTCCGCGACCGCGCCTTCGCCTCGGGCTACCCCCACGCCTGTTCCGGCCACATTCTCCCCGCTGACCTCACCTCTTTCAAAGCCCACGGCCGAAATGGGAGGCGAAAGCCCCGCGAGATTGCAGGTATCTGGCCGTATTGCTTTCCACTCGAACCAGAGCGGGGATTTCGAGATCTGGGTCATGAACGCGGATGGCAGCAACGCCCACCCGTTGACCCATAACCCCGCCCGAGATATCGAACCTGCCTGGTCGCCGGACGGCCGTCAAATCGTGTTTGCCAGCGGTCGCGACGACCCACAAAATCTGCAGCTCTACATCATGAACGCAGATGGTACCGGGCAACACCCACTCTTTGCCAAACGGCAGCCATGGGACAACTGGACCCCGGCCTGGTCGCCGGACGGGAAACGCATAGGGTTTCAGACCAACCGTCAAGTTAAGACGAATGGGTTTGATATCTACGTCGTCAACACAGATGGAAGCAACGAACACCCACTCGTCACCGGCCCGGGCAACCAATACCACTTGAGCTGGTCCCCTGACGGCCGGCACATTGCCTACGTCGACGACCGAGACGGTGATGGAGAAATCTACGTGGCCAACGCGGACGGGTCCCATCCGCGCAAGCTGACCGACAATTACGCTGGAGAGGCTTATCCTCGCTGGTCCCCTGACGGGCACTGGATTCTTTTCCAGAGCAGCCGGACCGGCCTCTGGCGGCTTTACATCATGCGCCCCGATGGAAGTGGGGTGCGCCTGGTGAGTCCCCCGGGCCTGGGCAATGATGTCATGGGCACTTGGTCACCGGACGGGAAGTTCATCGCTTTTTCCTCAAACCGAGCGAACCATGACTGGGAGATCTACATCATGCCTGTGGAGGGCAAAGGCTTGCGCCGCCTGACATTCCACTTTCCGGAGATCAAAGACCGCCACCCGGCCTGGGCAAAGTAGATCCTGCAGCCCGCCGGACCGGGAGGCGTTCTGCATCCGTCAAATGCTGGAGCCAACGAGCGCCTGGGGCGAAACCGTCCTCCGCAGCGGCCTCCCGAAGGAGTCATCTTCCGAGGGACCGTCACCGCAGGACCTCACTTTCCACCTGCCCCCTTTTGGATGCTCAGCACGAGCTGGCGGGTGAGCAACGTCGTGTACACCGCCCACAAGGCCGGAAGAACCAGGAGGAAAATGGGGAGGACCAGGCTCACTCCTGTGGTCAGCAAGAGGAGGAGGGCCGCGACCAGCGTTTGCACGGGCCGCAGGAACGCCAGGTAGATGGCGTTCCGCAGGACCATCCAAAGGCGGGTATCTTCCTGGAGCACGAACAGAGGCCAGGCATGCAGGGCAGCCAGGCCCCACACCAGAAGTAACCAGATCCAGAGGATGGAGACATACCGCCACGCGGTGGTGCCCTGGCGGGCATAGAACCAGACATTGCCCGCCAGAACCGCCGTCAAGAGGAGCATGGCTCCGCCGAAAGCCCAGGCTCGTAGGAACGAGCGTCTCCACTCTCCCCACCACTCCTGTGCGTCCGTGTGGCGGCCGTCGATGGCCTTGCGTGCGGCTTCGAAAAGGGCCGCGAGGGCGGGAAAGGAGGGAACGATCAGGAAGATCCCCACCCAGGTGAGCACGGAAAGCAGGACCAGGGTGAAGAGTTCCTCATATACGATCGTAATGGACCGCCAAAACAGGGTGACGGGATGAGTACCCCAGCGTCTGGATTCCGGTTCCATAGGCTTACGCGGGCACCGGGAACTGCAGGCAAAGCTCCATGACTTCACGGTGGATCTTTTGCTGCAGCTCGGTGTTGTCCACATCGTTGAGAATAGCGCCAATCCAGGCGGCAATCTGCTTCATCTCCTCCGGCCCCATGCCGCGCGTGGTGACCGCGGGGGTGCCCAGACGAATGCCGCTGGCAACCAGAGGCGGCCTGGGGTCATAGGGAATCATGTTCTTATTGGTATGAATGCCCGCGTTGTCCAGTGCCTTTTCGGCCTGCTTGCCCGTGACGTTCAACGGGCTCAGATCCACCAAAAGCAGATGGTTGTCGGTGCCGCCGGAGACCAGGCGCACGCCGTACTTGACCAGTTCCTCGCCCAGCACTCGAGCGTTCTCGACAATACGCCGGGCATAGTCCTTGAATTCCGGGCGCAGGGCTTCGCCAAAGGTGACGGCTTTGCCCGCGATGATGTGCTCCAACGGTCCTCCCTGGTAGCCGGGAAACACCGCCTTGTCGATCTTCGACGCCAGTTCGGCCTTGCAGAGGATTAATCCTCCCCGAGCGCCGCGCAAGGTCTTGTGTGTGGTGGAGGTCACCACGTCGCAGTAGGGCACCGGGTCGGGGTGGACACCGGCAGCGATGAGGCCGGCCACGTGGGCCATGTCGAACACCAGGTAAGCGCCGACCGAGTCGGCTATCTGTCGCAGACGGGGAAAATCGAAGCTGCGCGGGTAAGCGCTTGCTCCCACGAGGATGAGCTTAGGCCGATGTTCGTCAGCCAGGCGATAGATTTCCTCGTAGTCCAGGCGTTCTGTCTCGCGATTCACGCCATAGTGGACGAAATGGTAGAACTTGCCGGTAGCGCTGAGGCGAAAGCCGTGAGAAAGATGCCCCCCCTGGTCAAGCTTCATGGAGAGAGCCGTATCTCCCGGCTTCATCAAGGCATAATAGGTGGCCTGATTGGCCTGAGTGCCCGAGTGGGGTTGCACATTGGCGTGCTCGGCCCCGAAGAGCGCCTTTGCCCGCTCGATGGCCAATCGCTCCGCCACGTCGATCCACTCGCAGCCCCCGTAGTAACGCTTGCCCGGATACCCCTCCGCGTACTTGTTGGTCAGAACCGACCCCATGGCCGCCAGCACGGCCGGGCTGACGTAATTCTCCGAGGCAATCAGCTCCAGACCCAACCACTGGCGCCGGCGTTCTCCCTCAATGGCTGCGAACAAGTCAGGGTCGGACTCGGCCAACACCCGCCGCGGGTCGGGCATATCCAGCCAGCTAGGAACTCGCGCCTCCAGGTCGCTTGTGTCGAACACCGATCTCGTCACCATAATGCGCCTCCTCGTCTCGAGAAAATCACCACGCCGTCCTTAGTATACCGCACTTGCGCACAAATCTATAACCCGACGTGCCCCTACTCAAGTCTAAGGCCCGTGCCCCAGGCACGACCGCTGTCCCGCGGTCGATCCTCTCTCCGGACGCATCTATTTTTATGAAAGACTTCATAACAATTGACCTTCACCGCCGCCTTATGCTAAAATGGACACAAGCCAGAGCCGATAAGTGGATCAGGGTCCAGACCGGAAAAACCTGAAAAGGGCAGGGAGAGAAGTCATGCAGAATATCCGCCAGCGCATCCTTCATATCATTCAGGAACGTGGCCGCGCGACCGTCGCCGAGCTGGCGGACGTATTGGGCATGGCTCCGGTCTCAGTCCGACATCACCTGGACATCCTGCAAGGGGACGGCCTTATCCAGGTAGACGGGGTGCGGCGGCGGCGAGGCGCCGGACGTCCGCAACACATCTACTCCCTGACACCCGAAGCATCCCAGGTTTTCCCCAAAAACTACGAGGAATTCCTGCACCTTCTCCTGTGCGATCTGGAGGAGCGTGTCCCCGACCAGGAGGTAGAAGCCCTGCTCCGACGCCTGGCGGAACGCATGGCCCGCAAAGCCGCCATCCCGCCCGGCGCGTCCCTGACGGACACGCTGCTGGAAGAAGTCGTCTCCTTTCTCGACGAGCGAGGGTACATGGCTCGATGGGAACGACAGGAGAACCAGATCGCGATCACGGTGGCCAACTGCCCATATGCGGGGTTGATACAGAAACACGGCAAACTGTGCTATTTGGACATCTATCTGCTACAATTGCTATTGCAATCGGAAGAAGAGGTCGAGCTTCAAACCAGCATTCGGGATGGGGCTCACCGTTGTCGGCTGACGTTGCCCGTCTATGCCTTGTTGCCGGCCTCTTGAGGCCGTTGGGCACCGTCCCATTATGCGAGGAGGCATTGCATGTTCGACCAATATGGCCGTCACATCCATTACCTGCGCATCTCCCTGACGGATGCCTGCAATCTGCGCTGCGTCTACTGTATGCCCGAGCACATGACCTTCCGACCTCGCAACGAGCTCCTGCAAGACGAGGAAATCTTACGCCTCGTGCGCATTTTCGCGCCTCTGGGCGTCGATAAGATTCGCCTGACCGGCGGGGAGCCCACCATCCGCCCTCGCCTGGTGGAACTGGTGCGACAGATCAAGCGAGTGCCCGGCATCCGGGAGTTGGCCATGACCACCAATGGGCTGCTCTTGCCGGAGCTCGCACATCCGCTCAAGCAGGCCGGGCTGGACCGGGTGAACATTAGTCTGGACACGTTGGACCCGCAGAAGTTCCACGCCATCACCCGCTGGGGCCACCTGGAGGATGTGTGGGCGGGCATCAACGCGGCCGAAGCCGCGGGCCTGGATCCGGTCAAGATCAACTGTGTGGTCACACGCGGCTTCAACGAGGAAGATGTGGTGGACCTGGCTCGGCTTACCTTAGAACATCCCTGGGATGTGCGTTTTATCGAGCTTATGCCCCTGGGCGGCATTGTCGATTTCGCCCAAAGTGCGCTGGTGCGTTCCGAGGAAACACGTGCCCGCATTGAGGAGGCACTGGGACCGCTGGAGGAGATTCCCGGCTACGACATGCTCGACCCGGCGCGGCCGTACCGTCTGCCTGGCGCCAGGGGCCGCCTGGGATTCATCGATACCATCTCCAACCCCTTCTGTGAGGGGTGTGGCCGCATCCGCCTGACGGCAGACGGGAAATTGCGGCTCTGCCTGCTGCGCGACAAGGAGGTAGACCTCCTCACACCCATGCGGGAAGGGGCGGACGACGAGGAGATGGCCCACATTATCCGGGAAGCCGTGTGGGTCAAACCGTGGGGCCATGGTCTGGCCCACAATGTCATCCCAACGCGAGGCATGTCCCAAATCGGCGGCTGATCCTCTTCACGTGCCTTTCACTGTTTCCTGGAGAAGGGGGCACTCGGGAACGCCCGGCGGTTCCGGGCGATTCACCCAGTTCCCCCCTCTCCCTCCGTTGCTCGCCAGAAAACCGTTTTCACGCGCTCTCTCCCCCACCCACCGCGAATTTCACAGCCAATACAGACAAGATTTGTCGGTATTGTCCTCGTATGCTATACTCATGGCCAATAGCCAAAGGGACCTTTTGGAATGCGTGGAGAGGTCGGGGCTTAAAGGGCTTTCGAACCTGCCCCGGCCACTCATTGATGCCAGCAGCAGGAGGAAAGCGATGGAACAAGATGTGTTGCACGAGACCATTGTTGAAGAGCAGGTTGGGGTTTACCTGACAGAAGCAGCAGCGACGAAGTTGCGCCGCATTTTGGAAGAGAAGGGCAAGGAGGACTACGGCCTGCGCGTGTTCGTCACCGGTGGTGGTTGCGGGGGCATGCAGTACGGCATGACATTCGACAACACCATGCGCGAAGGGGACTGGGTGGACGAGCAGCATGGGTTAACGGTCTATATCGATCCAACCAGTCTTTTCTACATGCAGGGCTCCACCATCGATTACGTGGACTCTTTAATGGGGGGCGGATTCCACATCGAAAACCCGCAAGCGGTCTCGACCTGCGGCTGTGGGTCCTCCTTCCGCACCAAGGAGTCGCCGCAGGGCAATCCCAACGCCTGCAGTCATTGATCCTTTTCGACTTTCCGGCCGCCAAGAGTCGCGTAGGCGGGGGCACCGCCCTCGCCTACGCTCGCTAGAAAAGATTATCTCCGACCGGTCAGTATGCGGATAGGACGAGAGAATCTGCTGGCGCGGCCCCTTGCTAAAGGTCGCGGTTCGTCCACAAGCCTGCGCCGACCAAACTGACACAGTTTCTTGTGGGTTGCCACGCCTTGAACGCTGCCGGATCCTATGGTATCCTGGTCATGTAGAAATGTTTCTGCATGTGTCTGCCGGGAGGCCACTCATGGTCAGCAAGAGTGATCTGGTGCAGATAGAGCCCTATCTTTACGAGATCCCCAAGACGTACCGCGCGGACATGCGCGTTCCTGCCCGTCTTTATGCCGATGCCGTGCTCCTGGAGAAGTCCTTGCAGGATAGGTCCCTGGAACAACTGGTCAACACGGCCACTCTTCCGGGCATCGTCAAATGGGCTCTGGCGATGCCAGATATCCACCAAGGATACGGCTTCCCCATTGGGGGCGTGGTTGCCACCAGGCTGCCTCACGGCGTTATCTCCCCCGGCGGCGTGGGCTACGACATCAACTGCGGCGTTCGGCTGTTGGCCTCTCATCTGGACGAGGAGGAGGTTCGCCCTTACGTGGAGGATTTGGCCACCGCGCTCTACCACAATGTCCCCAGCGGCGTAGGCGTGAAGGGATTCGTCCGACTCTCTGACAGGGAATTGGACCGATTGATGGTGGAGGGCGCACGCTGGGCCCTGGAAAGGGGCTATGCACGGCCGGAGGACCTGGAGCACACCGAGGAGGGCGGAGCCATGGAAGGGGCAGACCCCGCCAAGGTGAGCAAGAGGGCCCGTGAGCGCGGGCGTGCTCAGGTGGGAACCCTCGGTGCAGGGAATCATTTCGCTGAGATTGACGTGGTTGATGAGACGTTCGACGAAGAGGTCGCGAATGCGTTCGGCCTCTGGCCCGGTCAGGTGGTGGTTCAAATTCACTGCGGTAGTCGCGGCTTCGGCCATCAAATATGCACAGATTATGTGCAGGCATTTCAGAAAGTCATCCGCCGGTACGAGATTGCCCTGCCCGACCGGGAACTGGTCTGTGCGCCCTTTGATTCCCCCGAAGGCCAGGACTACTTCGCTGCCATGGTGGCCGCTGCGAATTATGCCTGGGCCAACCGTCAGCTCCTGACCCACCAGATACGGGAAGCCTTCGCCCAGGTGTTGGCCGGTAAGGTACGCCATTTTGACCTCGACCAGGTGTACGATGTGGCCCACAACATTGCCAAGAAAGAAGTGCACGAGGTGGACGGACACCCGACGGAGGTTCTCGTCCATCGCAAAGGAGCAACGCGGGCTTTTCCACCGGGACACGAGGTACTCCCCGAGGACTACCGTCCTTACGGCCAGCCCGTGCTGGTGCCCGGTTCCATGGGCACTGCGTCCTGGGTCCTGGTGGGGACCCCTTCAGCGATGGAGAGAACGTTTGGGTCCTCCTGTCATGGCGCCGGGCGCATGATGAGCCGACGCGCGGCGACCAGGAAAGTGCGGGGGCAGGCGTTGATTCGGGAACTCGACCAGCACGGCATTGTTGTGCGCGCGGGCAGCATGCGCGGTGTTGCCGAGGAAGCCCCTTTCGCCTACAAGGATGTGGATCGGGTCGTGGACGTCGTGCAAGAGGCGGGGATCGCCCGCAAAGTCGCTCATTTGCGTCCCATTGCCGTTGTGAAAGGGTAGAATGAGTGGGTATTTCCCGACTCCTTCACTTTCCTTGCAACAATTGGGCCCACGTCGGTGCTTCCCCATACTGACGCCGCTCCTCCCGCAACCGTCTCGATTCGTCCAGACGCTGCTGGCGCAGCTTATAAATCCCCCGCACGAACGCGAAAAGCAACACGGCCAGAATGGCCAACTCCACCATGAGGATGATGAACTGATTCAGTGAGACCTGAGAGAGCACTCGGGTCCCCTCTGCCGTGATGATCAACACCCGCCGCACGACCGCAATCAAGCCAACAACGAGAAAGGGCTCGCTGGAAAGACGACGCTGGCTGATAGAAATCTTAACCATTTGCAAGATCTCGGCCAACATGGAGATAAGCAGGAGTTGATCCAGAATTTCCAGGACATCCAGGTTCCCTTGGCCCAATATCCAGGGGAAAATGCCCTGTGTCCAGATCTCACCCAAGGCCCCGAAAGCGGCCACCACCAGGGTCAGACCAATGCCCAGATAGATGGGGAGTTGGATGTGTTGCCAGGATTGCTCGAGAAGGGAGAGCACGCGTCTAATAAGCATGAGCTGTCTCACGATTCATTCTCTCTGAGAGCCGGACCATCGGCACACATGTCCGCGCAGGAACCGGAGTAAGAGGCCCCAAAGGGCCAGGAGTACAACCCACCCCACTATGTATCCGGAGATGTCACGAGAGAGAAATGGTCCCCTGAAAGGTGGGCTCAACACAAGCTGCTGGAGGGCGTTCACCACATCGTATACCAGTGCGGCGACCGTCAGCAGCACGGTTGTCCTGTCCAACGGGCGCATCTCCTCCCACTTGCGGGCCAGCAGTGAATCGCGAGGAACCGATCTCAGGATCTCTCTGATCTGCCAGATGACCCAAGCGTAGACGCCCACCAACAGGAGCGCACTCAGCAGAGGATATACCCAGAAAGGAGCCTCTCCCCAGAAGGTAAATTGGGGCGCTTCTCGGATCCCGTTTGGTGTGGTGCCTAGCTCCACCAACCGGCCGACAAGAATGAAAAGCTGTTGCCAGGGCTGTGCCATCATCCCGCCCAGGACCAGCCAGAGGAGCACCAGAGCTGTGGCCCCACGAGGATGGCCTTGCCACCGCATAACTCCCGGCCACAATCGTATCTGCCGATAGGCGAATAAAAATCCCACTACATAGGCCAGGACGATGACTCCCCACATGGCAGGATATAACGGACTCATACCCACCTCCTTGTCCGAATCTGCAACACATCGACTTCTATTGAGGTGCGGTGGAACTCAAGACACAAGGAGAGCGCGCCGGGTGGTCCTGGGAAGATCCCCAATCCTCGCGTCGAGCTTAAACGTGAGGGCAAGACGCCTTCCTCCAGGAGAGGCCCTCGACGGTCTCCTCTCCACCCAGGCGTCGTTCCTCAGCTCCCCGACACGACTCGTTTTCTCCTTCTTCTTGTGGATGATGTAGATGCGTACCGGCTCGCTCTCGGCCTCGTTGCCGGCCTTGTCGATGGCTTTGACCGTAATGAGGTGCGTTTCCGTGTACCCATGTGTGTCGGAAATGACCGTCATTCCCCCATCCCACTCCTGAATCAAGCGCAGGCTGCCATCGGCCAGGGTCTGTGTGATCACCTGGGTGACCGTGTATACCTCCTCGCCAATGGTGCCGTCGGCAAGAGTGATAGGCCGAGTCGCGGTGATAGGCTGCATGTCCGGCATGGGAATCGTATCCGACATGGTAATGGTCCATTTTTGGTTGAAAGGAGGCACAGTGCTCTCCGCGAACTTCTTTCCGTCCCGATAAAATTCGACCCGACTCATGGCCCATTCCTCGTCGATCTTGGGTTGGATGGTGACCCATTCGTCATCCTCCTTGACGAACACATCACCATCCCGAGGGCGCAGCAACGACACTTTCGGAGGTGTATTGTCCACCGTCACCTGGACTTCCGCGGTACGCACGCGGCCGTCATTCTCAAAAACACTCAGACGCAAGGTGTAAAGTCCCTCTTTCAAGCCACGCGTATCCCAATATTCCAGCACATTGCGATTCACTTGATTGCCGTGATTGGGTCCGATCTGCGTCCATTGGGTCGGGTTCAGACCGGGCCCGAACTCTAATTTATAATGGTTGAAGCCCCCTCCACGTGCGTTGCCACGAATCTCCACGATACCGCGCGCGTAGCTGAAAGGACGCGGGTGGATGATGGCCACCTCTTCATTGAACACCGTCGGCCCATACTGGTCATCGTACACCTTGGGGGGCTGAGGAATGTGATTTTCCCGTACCCAATCGTTGGCCTCCGGGGGCAAGATCATGTAGATCTTGCGCTCGCGCAGTTCCGGTGGCGTGTAGGGTGTGGCCAACTTCCCATCTGCCTTGTTGATTTCGAAAGCCCGCCAGACATTGTCATACGTCCTGGGTTCGTGCCCTTCCAGAAAGATGTCGGTCCGCACTTGATGCACATCTCGACACTCCTGTGTGGGCAGCAAGCCACTGGGCCAACACACATCCACGTCCACGATGCCGGGCGGACGGTAGAAGGGAGCCGGAGGGATGTTCTTGAGTGCGGCTTTCATGACATCGTGGAAAATCGGGGCTGCCCCCACGGCCCCGGAAACATGATGCATGGGTTCGTTGTCCGCGTTCCCCACCCAGACGCCGGTCACGATTTGCGGCGTATAGCCGATGGTCCAGGCGTCGCGGAAGTCGTTGCTCGTTCCCGTCTTTGCGGCCACTGGCCGGTCATTCATCACCAGGTACTGGGCGAAGCGTCCAAACGCCGGGGGACGCGGGCGCGGGTCGGAGAGCACATTGTTCATCATGTACGCCAGTTGAGGCGAAATGATCTGGCGAGACTCGGGCTTCTTGTACTGATAGAGAATATGGCCGCTGCTGTCCCGCACTTGCAAAATAGCCACCGGGTTCAGGGTCCGATAGCCAGGCCGTTGCTTTTCCGGCGGCACGGGTTCTCCCACCATGCGCCCGTTGTTGGCAAAGACGCTAAACGCGTAGGCCATGTCAATCAGCTTGACCTCCCCACCGCCCAGGGTTAGGGAGAGGCCGTAGTAATCCTTGTTCAGGGTGGTGATGCCCATCCGATGGGCCGTCTCTACCACCTTCTTCACGCCCACCTGGGCCAGGGTCCACACGGCCGGGATGTTGTGCGACCGCTGAAGGGCCTCACGCATGGTCTCCGGGCCGTGATAGCGGCGATCGTAATTCTCGGGCACATAAATACCCGCCTGCGGATCGGGGAAAACCTGGCGCACGTCCAGGACCATGTGGGCCGGATAGTACTTACCGGTACTAAACGCGGTCAGGTAAGTGAATGGCTTGAAGCTCGATCCCGGCTGGCGTTCCGCGGTGGCCATGTTGACTTCACCGTCGATCTTCTTGTTGTAGAAGTCGACACTGCCGACCATCGCCAGGATCTCTCCCGTGTTAGCCCGCAGCACAACGACCGCAGCGTTGTGAGCGTTACGATCTACCTTAGGATCGGCTTCCAGGGCCCGAATGTGCTCCCGGGCAATGCGCTCAGCCTGCTTCTGCAGGTCATAGTCGAGCGTGGTGTAGACGACTACGCCCTTCCGCCAGATGTAGAACGGATCCTGCGGTGTGTTGAATCGCTGTTCCAGTTGCTTGAGGACGTACAGGGCAAAGTGGGGAGCCGCGGAAATGTTGTAGCGTTCAGCCACGGAATCGCGCAGATTGAGGGGTTCCGCATATGCCTGGCGGGCTTGAGCCTCCGTGATGTAGCCCGCATCGACCATGGCCTGGAGAACTTTCCACTGGCGGCGTTTGGCATCTTTCGGGTGTTGGAAGGGGTTAAGCGCCGGATACTGAGGCAGGTGAGCCAGCATGGCCGCCTCGGCCAGATCCAGATCCCGGGCGTGTTTGTTGAAGTAAACCCGCGCCGCGGCCTCAATTCCATAAGCATTGTTGCCGTAGAAATTGTAATTCAGATACCACTCCAGGATCTTGTTCTTGGGATAACGACGGGTAATCTCCAAAGCCAGGATGACTTCCTTAATCTTGCGCGTGTAAGAGCGTTTCACCCGCTCGTTGTAGTCGAAGACTACGTTTTTGATGAGCTGCTGAGTGATAGACGATCCTCCCTGGGTGCTGCCTCCACGCAGGTTGGAAACAAATGCGCGCAAAATGCCGCGCACATTGATACCCGGGTTGTCGTAGAAACTGCGGTCTTCGAGGGCAATCGTCGCCTTGACGACCCAGGGGGATATCTTTCTCAAGGGCACATACGTGCGATCCCCGCGAAATGGCCGAGGGTCGATAGCCTCGTAGAGAAGATGCTTGCCCGTCCGATCGTATATCTTGACGGTCTGGAATTCCTCTTGGGCCGTCTCGATCACGCTGGGGTCGGGGAGTTCGCGAGCGAAGTACATGTATACCCCCGCGACCGTCCCTGCCATCGCGGCCGTCACCGCGGTGGTGCCAATCATGGACAGAATCAAGAAAACGACGACCAAGCGCGCCATCCAGGCCCCCACCGAGGGGGGGCGGTTGGCCAGCCGTCGACGACGGCGTTTGCGGATCACATGAGATGTGGCATTCATAGAACGACGATCATATCCCCTTTGCTTCTCACACCGGCTAAGCGCCGCGGTGGCGTATTGGCCCAGCCAGCGCTTTGATCACACAGGAATCTTACAGCGAACCCTCAGGGTGGACAAACGCTCTGTGTGGGGTCGCAGCGCGCCTTGTCCCCCTTCAAGACATCAAGGCCAGGTAAAAGCAATAGAGGGCCAACGCCAGAGCCCCCAGACTTAACAAAGCGCCCAGGGTGAAGTTGCTCGCATCTTCGTCCTGACGCGTGCCGACCAGGGCCAGGACCAGAATGGTCGTCGAAACACCCAACCAAAATCCGCCTATGACCGAAAAGAACATCGAGATCATCGCGCTCACGCCCACCTCCTTCTGCCCAGCCTGATTTCAGCATAAAGGGGGAAGGTCTGATTGTCCTGTCAGCAACCTGTCACCAAGCCACCAGTTCCCTGACACATGACGGACTTCCGTAGTGTCCGGGAGATCAGCCCGGGGACAATCAGGAGCGGTGAACACGCGATCTCCGAGGAGTGATGTATAATAAGCCCGCGCGAGAGCATGGGACAGACGCTTCCACAACAACGGGGAGAGACAACGATCTATGCAGCACACGTTCGACAAAGATTATTACGCCATCCTCCAGGTCCATCCGCGAGCAGAACCGGATGTGATTCAGGCGGCCTACAAGCGGCTGGCCGCCAAATATCATCCTGATGTCGGAGGCGATGAGGAACGCATGAAGCTTATCAACGAGGCCTGGAGTGTGCTTGGGGATCCCGACGCGCGCCGTCAATATGATCGCTGGTATGCGACCCAAGGTCCGGGGCGGGCCAACGCCATTCCCGCAGCCCCTGGCCCGACGTGGAAAAGTGTCAAGGCCTCCTGGGAACGGTTCAAATGGCCCGTTCTGATCACTATCTTCATTCTCCTTCTTCTTGACTTCGATATGTTTCGCCTGGGCATCCGGCTGCTTCCCGACTGGTTCGTGGCTGCCCTGCTGGCCTACCTGCTGCTGCGTCAGGCCTGGAAACGCTAGCCCGCGTTCTGCAACTTCTCCCGACCCCCACCTCGACGCTTTCTTGGCGCTCACATCGTGGGCATCGACACCCGATACCCGGCATCCGAGGCGGATATCGGGTATCGAACATGGCGTCAGGACTTGACCACTTTGCTGATGGCAGCCTTCAATTTGTCATACGGCGTGGGGTACTCATCCCGGTACACGATGTGTCCTTTGGCATCGACGATGATGGTCGTGTCCAGGGAGCGGATGCGAAAGGCTTGCGTGGCCTGTCCATTCTTGTCGAAGGCCCACGTATAAGAGGGATTCCCCGCGTACGTGCGGAACTGTTGCAGGCGCGCGGGGGTGCTGCTCGGGTCCACATCCAGGGCCACAATGACCACCCGGTCCCCGTACTCCTGATGAATACGAGCCAGCGCGCGTGCCTCGGGCACACAGGTGCCGCACCAGTAAGCCATAGCAAAAAGGACCACGGGCTTCCCGCGCTGAGCCGAGAGGGTGAACGTCCCCCCATCCAACGTGGGCACGCTGAAATCGGGTGCCAGGGGGCCAGACGAGGCCGACCCCGAAGCCAGGGGGTTGGGGAGGACCCCCAGACTGAAGAGGATGACGAGAAGGAGTACGGCCGCCGCCCCCAGGCTTAGCCATAGCCCCTTGCGAGATGCCCGTGACGATCGTTTCGTTCGCGCCTTTACCGCCATGCCAATATGCCTCCTTATTTAAGGTTTCAGTGCAATGCCCTGGAGGTAGAGCGCATTCGCGATCGCGTCCAGGGCCACAACGCTTGGGTCATAGACGATTCGTATTTGCTTTCCTCTCACCTCAATCCGGGCGACGCCCTCCATCTTCGAGACCCGCTGCACCGCCCGGTTTACATCCGGCTGGGGACAACAAGGAGGAGCCACAAGGTCGAAGCCGGAGAACACCACCGTGCGGGTGGATGCCTCTACGGTCGGCACAGAGGTCCCCTGGCGGGAGGGTGTGACTTGCGACTGACGGGCCGCGGGTTGAAAGATGAGGTTCGTGCGCTTCTGAGCAGCGGGCAGGGTGGGAGAAGGAACAGGCGTGGGAGATGGGGTGGGAGTCTCGGTGGGCAGCGCTAAGGGCGTTGCCGTCGGCACCTCCGGTCCCGGAGAGGACACAAACGTGGGCGTCGAACGTGCAGCGCAGCCACTCACGACGAGTGTGAAAGCCAGAATGACAAGGAAATGACGCATCAGCCCTCCTGTCCCTGCCGGGCATGTTCCAGGAATAACGTTTCCGCCGGCTGCTCATCCAGACCGGTTTTCGTGGCGCAACAGGCCGCCTCTTCCTCCTCGGTCGGCCACCAGTGGACGGCCAAGCCCAGGTTGATCAAGAATAGCCCTGCGCTCAGGCCATAAATCCAGAGTACATGAGCTGTCAGGAAGGTGTACAACGCCGTTCCGGCCGTCAAGGTGAGTAGAACAGGCAACACAATAACCAGATGACAGGGGCAGGTGAGCAGAGCAAGCCCCGCAGCCAGATAACTGCGTAGAGTCCCGTACACGAAACGCCTCCTTTGGAGGAAAAATTCTCACGAGCCGACAACGCTGAGCGGTGCGTCGGCCTGAGCCCGCTTGACGACGGAACGCACATTGCCCAGGCAGCAACTTCCCTGGGGATTACGCACCTCACAGCCACACTTGCCCGCCTTCACCCCGGCGCTAATCTCATCCGGTGCCGTGCTTTGTCCTGTACGTTGGACTTCTCCGTGGATGGCACCCACGGTATAGCGGAAGCAGTAGCAGACAAAGACGTCCGGGTCCTCGGGATGTTTCTGGAACACACGTTCGCGCACATCTTCCTCATACAAGACCTGGGACCCATCCGTGGCGAAGTAGACCACCGAACAGTCGGCCTGGGCGCAGAAGCGATAGGATTTGCTGGTCAAGTCCATGAGACTGCGCGCCAGCAGGGCCTTCACCGTGAGCAGGTCGACCGCCTTCCCCTTTTTTCCACATTGTGGGCAATGCATTCTATCTGTTTCCGCCCTGACTGTTTCCGTCCTGGCAACGGTAAACCTGGTTTCCGCTGTCGTTGTCGTCGGTGCACAGCAATCGCTCATCGTGAATCTCCTTTGCCGGCCTTCATACCCATCCCCCTCATGGGGATACGGCCATTATACACAGGCGCTATTTAGGATGCAAATTCGACAAGGGCACGCAATATGGCTTGTATTTAGGGGGTATTGCGGCGACTCTTTCACCACATAGCGAACAAATTTCAGCAGGTAGCCGAGGGCATTGCCTCGGCACCTGCTGGACAAATTCAGACATTCGCCCTACGACAGTCCTCCGTGGAACAACACCAGACACGCCTTCATCGTATCACGCGGGGCGCGTACATGCGCCGGATATGTTGTGCGCTGCGCGCGGGGATGTGAACGGTTGTCCCATCTCCCTCCTTGGGGTACACAGTCCCCGCGGACGTGAGGCGCAGAACGACCGCGGCCTGTTTTCCACCCGCCTGGAGGACAATAAGGTAATCCCCAGGTGCCGCGCCCTGGGAGTCCACGAAGAAGCGCACCTGGCCGCTCTGCCCGACCGTAAAGGACGTCAGAACTGGGTGACCATTGATGATCACGTGTCCTTGAGGTGTGGCCGGGAAGTTCGCGCCCACCAGGGTGAACACGCTTCCCACTCGGCCGGTGGCGTGGTTAGGCTGCAAATAGGGCGGCGGGGTTTCCCCGAGGGGAACCGGCCGGGTCCAGCGCACGTCCCGGTGGCGTCCCAGTTGGCCGAACGCGTCGCTGCCCCAGCAGAGAACACGGCCACCGCTGCTCGCGTCCGAGAGCGCGCACACGTGATCCCACGCGACGCTCACATCCCTCACCCCCGCGGCCAGACCGACGACCTGGGTGGGCGTCCAGCGCATGTGATAGGTTCCATCTCCCACCTGGCCGTAGAAGTTGGACCCCCAACAACGCACCCCGCCGTTCACCACCGCGCACGTGGAATCTCCGCCCGCGTCCAGCGCGACGACTGCACCGCTCAGGTTCTGCACGCGCACCGGATGACGGCTCTCCCCTCCTGCGCCGGGGACTCCCAGTTGCCCCTGAGAATTACCTCCCCAACACCACATCTGGCCGTTTTCCAGCAGCGCGCAGGTGTGGAAATCCCCGGCCCGAACGTCTGTTGCTTTCGCAGGCAGGTTGACCCGCACCGGCTGAGGCCGATCCTGGTCCGTTCCATCCCCCACCTGGCCGTAGGGGTTTGCCCCCCAGCAGTAGAGATCACCGTTGGTGAGCACCGCACAGGCGTGTTGGGCGCCCAGTCCGACGGCTTTGGCGCTCGCGGGGAGCGCCACCGTCACCGGGGTGTGTGCGTCCTGGGTGGAGCCGTTCCCCAGTTGTCCGTGACGATTCCGGCCCCAGCAGCGCACGACACCGTCGGAGCGAAGCGCACAGGAGAACTCCCTGCCCACGCGGACCGCGGTTGCGTTTCCTCCCAGGCCTTGAACGCGGACAGGCGTGGTCGAGAGTTGGGTGGTGCCGTCTCCTAACTGACCGTAGTCGTTATCACCCCAGCAGCGCACCGAGCCATCCTGAAGCCGGGCACAGGAATGGGACTCGCCCGCGTCCACCTGGACGACGTGGGATAAGGAAGGAAGCAAAGCGGGCGCGGAGGTGTCCTCCCGGAAACTGGTGTTGAAACGCTGGCCCCAGCACAGGAGTCTCTGGTCGGAGGAGACCGCGCAGGTGAATCCCATGCCCGCGCTCACATCTCGAGCGTTGTCCAGGTCAAACACGGTCCGCGGCACAGGGGCCAGGACCAGGGACCCGTTGCCCATCTGCCCCCACATGTTGCTGCCCCAACAGAACGCCATGCCGTCATCCCGCACCGCGCAGGTAAAATCCGCGCCTGCCCCTGTGGTCATGTAGAACACATCTCGTTCCATGCCCAGCACCGGCGCCAGAGTGCGGCGCGATTGAGTGGTCCCATCCCCTAACTGACCGCTGCTGTTGCGGCCCCAACAGAGAATGCCGTGCTGTTGGGTGAGAATACACGTGTGGCCGGAGCCGGCGCGCATCAGCAGGAGGGAGACGGGATTGCCCTCTGGACGTGTGATGGTGCCAATTCCGCCCCAGCAAGCCAATCGGCGGTGGCCTTGGGGGTCCACATAAGCCGCACACGTATGGCTACAGCCGGCCTCGATGGTCTTACCCCGGCCCGAGACCGCAGTAACCCGCACCGGCGAGGAGGATGAGGTTGTGGTCCCATCCCCCAATTGTCCATATGGGTTCCACCCCCAACAGTACATCCGCCCATCCGCGAGCAGAGCACACGTGTGATTGCACCCTGCGGTAATCCAGGTGGCCGGGCCGGGCAGGGAGACGGTCGTCGCCCGGGCGCGGTCGGTGGTGGTGCCATCGCCCAATTGCCCCGTGTTGTTTGCGCCCCAGCACTGCACCCGCCCATCCTCCAGAAGGGCACAGGTATGCCAACCGCCCGCGGCCAGGTCCATGACTTTACCTGCCAGCCCGGAGACGAAGACAGGCGTGGGATGGGTGGTAAAAGAGGCGTGACCATTTCCCAACTGGCCGTTGGCGTTGCCCCCCCAGCACTGCACCCGACCGTCGGCCAGGGCCACACAGGTGTGCTCGTCCCCCGCGGCCAGGGTGACTGGGGTCCCTTGCAGGCCCTGGACAAAGAGGGGGAAGGGCACGCTGTATGCGGTGACGGGGGACCCCAGTTGGGCCCAGTCGTTCTGGCCCCAGCAAATGACGCGGTCGTCCGCCAGGATGGCGCAGGCATGATTCGCGCCCACAGCCATAGGGCGCATACGAATCGCCGTATTTCCGGCGCTAACGCCCTCGTTTCTGACTTTCACAACGGCCGGGGAACCGTCGGGGAGGGTCAGGGGGTGGAGGGAGAAGGGTGGAGGCGGATCCGAAGGGGCCCATGTACTCCCCAGAGCCGGGAGGCTGCTGAGGAGGATCAGTGCAAAGCCAAGCAGAAACAAGCGTGCACGTATAGGTCGAAGGGTGCGCAGGATATGCACGAGACACCTCCGTTTGATTTTGTAATCGGCCGGGTGAGCGAAGACCGCAGATCGCGCCCTTTCCTACCTGAGTCAAAAATCCTTCTACTTATAACCCGCGTCTGTAGTCCGTAGTCCACTCTCATTTGGTGTAGGTGGCTGCGGCGGTAATGCTAATGGACACAGTATTGGGCGGGATGGTCTTGATGGGATCGCTGAACAAGGAACGCCACTGTGAATCGGCCCAATCCATGATGTGGCCGAGGAGGTGACAGGGGACATCCGCTTGGGCTAACACCGGTGCAGACCGTGAAATGTGCACGTTCCATCATGGACACGGGATTAATAGCCAGCCCGCCTCCCTACGTGTTGAAGTGGACGACATTTTCACTTCTATTGTAGCACATGCTGTCCAGTGTGAATGGGACCGTGATGAAAAGTTACACGGCTTTTCAGAAATTCTTGTTTTTGAAGGGAGCAGGCGATACTGCCAGCCATATCGCGCCTTCAGGGCCGCATCGACCCGATGCTGCAGGTCGGGGTCGGTGACGACAGGCCGCGGGCAGGAATGAACGGCTGCAGGGGCCGACCTCGCGCGTCGCGGGGGACAACCTGTGTCCGCCCGTTGGTGCGAATGCGCTTCGCCTGGGCAATGGCTCGCGGGGCAATGTCCACCTCCGTGTCCCAGGGCGGGCGAAACAGATACATGAGGTTCCAGACGTTCATCAGAACCTTCCTTCCTCAACTTGATTCTTCCCCCGCCACCACAGCGGGAGGAAACAGCAACCCCGTGACACTGCCTGTCAACCGTTTCTTTTTCTAACCCTTACCATGATCATTGGCCCCCTCTTTTGTCAAATCCTCCGCCCCTTGTCATCCACCAACACACTTTGGAACCCGAGTCTATTGGGCGTGTGAGCGAGTCAGGACGTTCAACGTTCAAAAGTATACAGATGACTTAAAGGTGATGTCAACTTGAATGAAGGGCCCCGACCCTGTTTCCACTTGGTAACCCTCGGTGCTAGTATTCAGTCAAGAGTCACCTGATAGTAGAAATAACCCCACTAAAGGGGCCGGGGCTGCCGGCCAGCGCCGGGACGGGGTCATCCGGCTGTACGACGACAATGCGCGCTATTACGACCCGGCCATTGGCCGCTTCACCCAGCCGGACACCATCGTGCCCAACCCGGCCGACCCGCAGAGCCTGAACCGGTACGCATACGTCAACAACAACCCTGTGCGGTACACGGACCCGAGCGGGCATGATGAGTTTGGAGGAACTAAAACACGAACGGACGGGCGTGGATACCCGTCCGTTTTTCAGGCTCCGCGGGGAGGACTCGAACCTCCAACCAAGCGGTTAACAGCCGCCCGCTCTGCCAATTGAGCTACCGCGGATCAATTCAGCACCGCTCATTATAACGATCTCGTCCGCCCTGTCAAAAACACTTTGTCTTCTGGGAGCATCCTACGAGAGATAGTCCCGAAGTTTGTGGCTCCGTTGTGGATGACGCAACTTACGCAATGCTTTTGCTTCGATCTGGCGGATGCGCTCCCGTGTGACCCCAAAAATCTGCCCCACTTCCTCCAGTGTGTAGCTCTTGCCATCCTTCAACCCAAAACGTAACTCCAATACTTCTCGTTCCCGCTCACTCAATCCTCTGAGAACATCCTGCATTTGCTCCTTCAACAATTCCCGACTGGCCGCATCCCCTGGAGCCGCTGCCGAATCATCTTCAATGAAGTCCAGGAGTGAGCTATTTTCCTCTTCTCCAATAGGAATTTCCAGAGATAAGGGCTCCTGAGCAATGCGTAAGATGCGCTGGACTTTCTGTGTGGCCCGGTGCAGTTTCCGCTCAAGGATGGGATCCAGTGTGTCCCCCCGCGCGCGCAGCTCTTCGATCATGGTCCTGTCTTCCGGATCCACATACCCCATCTCCAGAGCAATCTCCTCGGGTGAGGGGTCCCGCCCCAACTGCTGCGTCAAACGTCGTTGAACCCGAATCAGTCGGTTGATCGTGTCTACCATGTGTACCGGAATGCGGATGGTACGCGCTTGATCGGCAATGGCCCGACTTATGGCCTGACGAATCCACCAGGTCGCATAGGTGCTGAATTTGTACCCCAACGTGGGATCGAATTTCTCCACCGCACGCAAAAGTCCCAGGTTTCCTTCCTGGATCAAGTCCAGGAAGGACATGCCTCGTCCCACATAACGCTTGGCTACGCTGACCACCAGACGCAAGTTGGCCTGCACCAACTGCTGCTTGGCCTCCTCCCCGTCCGCGATCAGACACTCAAGTTCTTCCCGGCGCGCGGGATCCTCTACACCAGAAGCCAGTTCGTTCTTCGCCTCCTTAGCCCGGTGGATGCGCATCGCGATCTCGTATTCCTCCTCCGGGGTTAATAAGGGCACCTGACCAATCTCGTGCAGATACATGCGTACTGGATCGTCGGCAATGCCTGCCTCATCCCAGTCTCTCAGGATGCTCTCCACAGGTAGTTGGGTTTCCGCCTCGACCTCAGCCTCCAACTCCTCGTCTTGCTCGATGACGGGCATCTCCCCCTCGGGCTCCCCGCCCCCTTGCTCCAGCAAAATAAGCTGCTGGTCGTTCGGATCAACCACGGCCAGGCTGGCGTCAGAAGGTGACGTGTCCGCCGTCGGTAACAAGGATGAATTCTGGGCCGCAGGCGTTTGTTCAGTTTCTTGCTTGCGCTTTCTCTTGCTCACCATTCTCTAGTTTGTTGTATCTCTCAGTGCGTCATCGTAAGTGCCGGCAGCAATCGTTCAAGCTCGTAAATGGCCCGCAGATGGTTCCCCAAACGAATGCTGTACGTCATCAACACGTGTTCATCGTCATCCGGTAACTCTTCCAACAAGAAGCGCAGTTGGTGCGCCGCCTCTTTGTTCAGAAGCAAGCGCCACCAGATAAGAGCCGTGACCAGCTTTTGACGCATGACCTGCTCGGGGACCTCGGGCAACGCCCGCGCCTGTTCCAGGAGGCGTTCCGTATATTCCTGCACTTCTTCCGGAAGCTCCGGCAAGATTTCCCGGGTTTCTGTAAGATTACCACCGATCAACCCGGTAAGCAACCCTTGCAGAATAAGACGATGGCGGCTGTCCGAGAACTCCTCCAGGGAGAATTCGGCCTGTCCCAACCGTTTCAGGTCATCCCCCAGCCAGATGAGGTGCTCCGGATTCCGCAGCAACATCGTCATAAGATGGCGCTCCATTTCCTGAGCCGTCCCCACGTTCGGCCTCGGCGGAGGCGCGCTTCCTTCTCGCCGTCCTACACTGCTGCGACGAGCTGGCCTCCGTCTTCTCGCCCCGACTTCACCCAGAACCTCAGTTGCAAGAAGCCGCTCATCGACCCGTAACATCCGCGCCAGCTTCTGGACGTAATGATAGCGCACAGTCTCAGAGCGGATTTCCCGCAGCAGGGGTCGCATCTGCCGAACCATCTCTGCCTTGCCCTCCGCGCTGTCCAAATCCAACGTTTCCTGGAAGTGCTGCAGGTAAAAATCCACCACAGGAAGCGCTTGCTCGACCAAAGTCTTCCATCGTTCTGGGGCCTGTCGAATCAGATCGTCCGGATCCATGCCCTCAGGCAACTGCAAGATGCGAAGATCCACCTCCAATGTAGCCTCGTAACGGAGTGCGCCGATAGGGGTCAACGTGAGTCGGGCACCGCGTTCCAGGCCCTCGCGAGCCACTTCGACACCTCGCAATGCCGCCTTTTGGCCCGCCGCATCCGCGTCCAGGGCCAGAACAATGTGTTGCGTATGCCGGGCAAGCAATCGCATGTGTGAAGCCGTCAGCGCGGTGCCCATCGAGGCAACCACGTTGCGATATCCGGCCTGATGAGCACTGAGCACGTCCATGTACCCTTCCACGATAACAGCCCGATCCTCCTGCCGGATGGCATGCACCGCCTGAGCGTATCCGTAGAGGGTCCGGCCCTTGTCGAAAATGGGCGTCTGAGGAGAGTTCAAGTACTTGGGCTGACCTCCATCCAAGACACGACCGGCAAAGGCCACCACCCGTCCCTGTGCGTCATGGATAGGAATAATAAGTCGGCCGCGAAAGCGATCGTAAACTCGCCCATCCTCTCGACGCACAACCAGACCGGCCAGCTCCATCTCCTCCACAGAGAACCCCAGCCCTTGCAGGTAGACGAGCGTGTCCTCCCACTCGTTCAAAGCGTAACCCAGTTGGAACAAGGCTATTGTCTCTGGCTGCAAGCCCCGCTGTTCGATGTACGCACGCGCCATCTCGGCCGACGCGTGCTGAAGGTTCTTCTGAAAATGGGCCGTCGCCGCCGCGTGGAGCTTCCGCAGACGTTCCCGCAGGCGAGCGTTCTCGTCATTCTCGGGGGCATACGCCTCCAGGGAAAGACCCGCTCGCGTCGCGAGCAACTGCAAGGCTCCCTGGAAGTCCACCCCCTCTTTCTTCATGACAAAGGAGAAGAGATCTCCCCCCGTGCTGCAAGCACCAAAACAATGCCAGGATTGGGTCTCAGGGAAGACGACAAAAGAGGGGGTCTTCTCCTCATGGAACGGGCACAACGCTTTGTAGTTCTTGCCACTGCGCCGCAAGGACACATAAGAGCCGATGACATCGACGATGTCCAGCCGCTCTTTGATATCCTCCACAAGGCCCATGACACTCCTCCCTCCACCGGATTATACGAGAGGGCGTGCCGGCATGTCAACATGGGTCATGTGGCGCCCCATGGGCTATAATGACAGGTGCCAGGCCGCCATGGAACCAACCGCAACCGTCCACGAGGGCAATCTTGCGGCGAAAGCCGGTGGACTTAACGGATAGAATGGGCTGCACAGAGAGCGACGGAGTAGTCTATGGCGCGATTCGCCGAAGTTGTTGTCAACACGCATCTCTATCATCCTGTCTCTGGGAAAGGCGAGGGCACCTATACGCCTGCCGGACTCACGTTCCATTACAGCATCCCTCCCCAGGTGGCCGATGTTCTCAAACCCGGCCACCTGGTACGCGTTCCCTTCCGCGACCAGGAGGTCCACGGTGTTGTCATCGCCCTCCACGACAAAAGCCCCGTACTGGAGACACGCCCAATCTTGGGATTGGTCTATCCCCAGCCTGTACTCACGGCCACTCAACTTCGGCTGGCGCGCTGGATGACGGAGACATACCTCACTTTGCTCCTGAACGCCATCAAACTCTTTCTGCCCCCACGACTCGCGGCCCCGGCCGAACCTGTGCTGGAACTTCGGCCAGATGTCCTCCTGCCCTCAAACCTGACTCCCGAGCAGATTCTCCTCCTCGAACGTCTGCAAGGAGGACCTCTCCCCGAAAGACTGCTGCGGCAGGGAAAGCACAACCTAACTCGCCCTAAAGTGCTTGAGCCGCTCCTGAAACAGGGCCTCATTCGTCGCCGCCAGATGGCCGTACGACAACCCCCGCGATCCCGCACGCAGGAATATGTCTGCCTTGCTGCGGATGAGGAGACGCTCGCGCACACCCTGCCCCAGCTCGGTCGCCGAAGCCCACGCGCGGACGTGCTGGCTTTCCTCCTGGCCTGGCCCGACCCTCTCCCCACGGTGGAAGATGTCCGCCAGGCTACCGGCTGTTCGTTGCGGACCCTGAAGCAGATGGCTCGCGAGGGGGAGATCGTCCTGCACCCCCCTCGCGAGCACGTGGTCCTCCTCCGCCCCTCGACCGTCCGTTCCCAACTCGAGGCGCTACGTGCTCGCGCACCGGCCCAGGCAAGAGCATTGTCCCTCCTGCTGCAAGCCGGGCACCCTCTCTCGCCACAAGAGCTCGGCGCTCAGGGCGTCAAGAGGTATACGCTCCGGGCCCTGGTTGAGCGAGGATGGATCCGGCGGATCCGGGAACCGGCAACCCTTCACCTGGCTCTGGACCCGGAGGCAGCAGAAGAACGCATTGTCCACTTGCGAGGTACGGAACCCCACCATCAGGTCCTCGAAATCTTGCGTCGGGAGGAGGAACCGGTCTGGATCGGGTGGCTCCTCGCGGAAACAGGAGTGACCCGCTCCATCTTGCGCGATCTGGAGAAGGCCGGGCTCATCACCCTGACGCCGAAAAACGTGTTCCGCGATCCGCTGAGTGCCCTCACGCTTCCGACCACACCGGAACAGCCCCCGCGCCTCACGCCCGAGCAGGAGCGAGTCTGGAAGACTGTGCGCTCCCACATGGACGCCTACCGGTCCGGGACGAACGCGTCGTCCTCCCCCCTGGTTTTCCTTCTCCTGGGCGTGACGGGGAGCGGCAAAACCGAAATCTACCTCCGCGCGGCGGCTAAGGTCCTGAGGGAGAAAGGCCAAGTCCTCTTCCTGGTGCCGGAAATTGCCCTCACCCCCCAGACCGTTGAGCGCGTGGCCGCCCGCTTTCCCGGCAAATTGGCCATCTGGCACAGTGATCTGAGTGTGGGGGAACGATACGACACCTGGCGTCGTATCGCGTCCGGCGAAGTAGACATCGTTGTTGGCACTCGGTCGGCCCTCTTTCTGCCCTTGCCGCACCTGCAACTCATTATCCTGGACGAAGAACACGATGAATCCTACAAGAATCCGCGGCAGCCCACCTATCATTCCCGCGATGTGGCCATCGAGCTTGCCCGTCTGACCCGGGCCACGGTCATCCTGGGATCGGCCACCCCCGACCTTGTCACCTACACTCGCGCCCTTCGCGGGGATTACCATCTCCTCCGGATGCCGCAGCGTATTCTGGCCCATCGGCGTGAGTTGGAAGAGATGGCCCGGCAAGCCCAAATCGAGGGTCCTCTGACCTCCCCCTCTCGCTGGCAAAGGTTATCCCCTCGAGCGCCCGACGCGCGCACCATTCCCATGCCCCCGGTCAGGATCGTGGACATGCGCCTGGAATTGAAGGCCGGAAACCGATCCATCTTTTCACGGGCACTCCAACACGCCATTCGCCAGGCTCTGGCCGCGAAGCAACAGGTGATCTTATTCATGAACCGCCGCGGCCGGGCCAGCTTTGTCATGTGCCGGGATTGCGGGCACGTGCTGATGTGTGAGCGCTGCTCTGTTCCCTTGACCTTTCACGTTTCATCTGAGAACACGCCGGATTCGTCAACCGGATATTTGCTTTGCCACCACTGCAACCGTCATTATCCGGTCCCCAAACAATGTCCCGAATGCGGGAGCTCGCGCATCCGCTATTTCGGTGGGGGGACGCAACGGGTCGAGGTGGAGGTCCATCACCTTTTCCCACAAGCCCGAATCCTTCGCTGGGACCGAGATACGACTCGCCACCGCGGCGCGCACGAGCACATCCTGCAGGCCTTCTCTCGACACGAGGCAGACATCCTGATCGGCACCCAGATGTTGACAAAGGGGCTGGATCTTCCTCGGGTTACGCTGGTGGGCGTGGTCAGCGCGGACGAAGGACTCTTTTTGCCTGACTATCGAACAGCAGAACGCACGTTCCAGGTGCTCACCCAGGTTGCAGGCCGGGCAGGCCGCGGCCTCTGGGGGGGGCGAGTCATTGTCCAGACCTACCACCCGGGCCACTATGCCATCCGAGCCGCCGCCCACCACGATTACGTTCGCTTTTACCGCCAGGAGATGGCCTTCCGCAAGCACATGCGTTATCCTCCCTTCACCCGACTGGTTCGCTTGCTCTACACCCATACCCAGGAAATCAAGGCCAGACGGGCCGCCGAGCGCCTGGCCGAAGATCTGCGCGATGCCATCGTGAGGTATGGCTTCGACGACATCTCCATTCTCGGGCCGACCCCTTGCTTCTTCACCCGGCTGCGTGGTCAGTACCGCTGGCACCTCATCTTGCGGGGACGCCGCCCTCGAACCTTGCTCCGCCGATTCCCTCTTCCCCGGGGCTGGCGCGTCGACATCGATCCCATCACCACCCTGTGATCGTTCCCCTGGCCGGACCCAATTCAGCGCCAGGTCAGCGTGCGAGGCGGGGAAAGAGGACTCCGCGCGGCCCACTCCCCGTCGGCAACCACGACCACCTGAACCCGCCAGGAAACCGTGCTACCGCGGGATCGGATCTGCGGATAGAGCCGGGAAGGGATGGTCAGGCTCGTGCTGTCAGTATCGAACGTCCACCTCGCACGTCCAGCCTTGAGGAAAACTCGATAGCGTTCGCCGGGACGGAGGAAACCCACCGCGGTCCAGGCAAGCCGGATGTGGGCATCAGGCCCTTGAAACAGGGCTCCTTCCCGCGGCAGAACAGGCACCGGCGCGGGATAGCGAGGTCCCGGTGTCGGGGTCGGCGTCAAAATGGGTGTGGGCGTGGGTGTGGGCTCGGGGGTGCCGATGGGAATCACCAGGACAGTCCCCGGTTTCAGGAGCGCAGGATTCGGCACCCGATTATTCTTCAGGATAACTTCCAGGGGGACATGGAAGCGCTCCGCAATGAGGGTCAGGGTATCCCCTTTTTGCGTCACATAGTTCACGATGGCGGCCCGGGGGGTGGGGGTCGGCGTTGGGTAGGGCGTTCCTTCCGGCCCGGGGATCACGAGTTCCTGGCCGACTTGTAAGAGTGATCCCAGGTCCAACCCGTTGGCCCGGGCCAGGCGCTGAACGGTGATGCCATGTTCGGCCGCGATGCCGGCCAACGTGTCGTGGGGCTGTACCTTGTACACCTGGGGGGTGGGCGTCGCTGTAGGCGTAGCGGTGGGTGTCCAGGTGGGCGTCCGGGTCGCGGTAGGCGTCCGGGTCGGCGTCGCGGAGGGGGAGACGAGGGCCCGTTGCCGGGCCGTCACGGTGAAGCGACGCGCATAGAGGACCGTACGGGCCGCGCGCCCCTCCCACCAGCCCCAGGCCAGCAAAATCACAAAGAGCAGGACGATGCCTTCGGCCAAAGGAAGGTGCCGTGGCGAAGGGCACTCGTCCAACCGGGCATGACATACCAGGCAAGTATCTGCCTGCTGGGCAACGCGGGCTCCACATCGTGGACAATAGCGTTTGCCGTCCGGTCCATAACGCGCACAATCTCTCTCGGCCATAGACGCATTATAATCCAACGCGACCAGGCGTCGAATTCACCTCCACAGAGAGCAGCACGGGTTTGGAACATGAGGCGTCTGCTTCCCAAAAGGCCCCACGCCGCGGCCTGCCTATCAGAACGATGGCGCGCCGTGCCCCTGCTCACGACGGACAGGGGCACCGAGACACAGCTTCTACCTCTGCCTCCCACAGCAGCGACTATTTTGCCCGTACTG
Source organism: uncultured Anaerolineae bacterium (assembly GCA_964487375.1). Lineage (GTDB taxonomy): Bacteria > Chloroflexota > Anaerolineae > JAADDB01 > JAADDB01 > JAADDB01. The sequence goes on from CAZAQA010000008.1 coordinate 56,818, forward strand.
AAAACACAGGAACCCAGGTTGGGTGAGGATACCACGCATAGAGCCAGACGTTTCGATGGGTTTCCTGCTGGACCCACCCCACATAGACCCGGTCACCTGCCGTCGTTACGGACAGGTCCGTGATCGGCCTCGACGTCTGCCACCAATCCTGAATGTTCCATTTGTTCGCCTGACGCAAGGCCCGCCGGATCTTGCCCGACTCCACCCAAAGCAAGGCCAAAGGGCCAACCGTGGGCCTGGCAACAGCCACACTGTCCACACCGTTGTTGCTTAACGTCTCCCCCTGCCCCCAGGCAGTCCCGTTCCAGGTGTTGACATGGATGTCGCCACTCTCGTTCCAGAGTAGCCAAAGATGGCCAGAAGCAGGATTCGCGGCGGCATCGGCGCTGACGACGGAGAAAGGACCGCTGAGGACCTGCGGCAGTGACCAGGACTTGCCATCAAACGTGCTCCACAGAAGTTGCCGCGGTTCCCGGAAAGAGGCTCGATACATCCAGAAAAGGTGCTCGATGCCGTTCACGATCACCAGGTGCGGCTCCGACCCGACCATGTTGGCCAGGGGGGCCACGTTCAACCACACATCGCCATCGGTGGAGGTGGCCCGGTAAAGGGTAGGCTGGCCGGGCGTCGTGTCCGTCCAGACCATGACCAGGGTCCCATCCGCGTGTTGAGCGAGCACAGGCTGAGTGGAATAGCCATCGGTCTGGCTCACGTTTCGGGGCAAGCCCCAATGCCCGTTCTGCCAGCGGCGGATGAAAACGTCCTGGCCGTCGCCGAAAGGCTCGTCCCAAATGAGATAGAGAGTGTCGGACCGCGTTTGGTCTACAAAAAAGCGAGGGTGTTCGCCGCCCACGCTGACCTGCTCGGGTGCAGTCCAGACCCCTCCCTCGAATCGTCGGTAGTAGACGCCGTCCGGGCTCTCCCAGGCCAGATGAATGACGTGGCCTGAGGTGACCGCGACAGTCGGACTCCGATCCTCCGTGGCCGGATTGGAGACGGCTACAGGGCCGTCCGCGCGGCCGACAAAGTAATCGGCGGAACCCATGAGGATTCCCAAGACGATCAGTACCATAACAACAGAACGAAACCGGATTTTCCCTCTCCTCATCGGAGCCCTCCTCGGACTTATCACCTTGCTTTCACCCCGTTCCTGGATGGAAAGTCAGCACACGCGCCATTTTCCCGGCAAGGAAATAGCCATCTGGCGGCTTGAACCGCCAGATGGCTCTGCAATCGTAGAACTTCCGAGATGCAGAGAAGGATCAGTCCTCTACCTTGATAACTCGAGCCAAAACGCTGCCATCCGCCTGGACCATTCCCCGAACCTCGACCCGACTGTCCACCTGCAACATGCCGTGGCTTTCGTCAACGAACGTCGCTGCCGAGACGACCACGGTCCGTCCCGAGACGACCAGGCTGGTAGTGCCGATGGACTGCACGAGACCTTCGAAGTCAAGGAACTGGGAGGGCGCCTGGGTCTGCACCCGGATGCGTGTGGCCACAAGGCGACTGCCTTGTTGTTCGGCATGGACTTCGGCAATGAGCCCAACTTGCGGCGTTCCCACGATCACGGTACTCGAGGTCACCGCCATGCGGTACGCCCCTACGACCCACTCACTGCCGGAGAAAGAGCGAATGCGGCCCCGGAACTCCGTCTGATAGCGTCGTGTCTGCGGCGTTCCCATGACGGCAATGCGCTCCGCCTGGACAGAACCGTCGCTGAGCTGTTGGCCATAGACCATCGCCAACGCCCCGATCTGAGCCCGTTCCTGATTGACGATGACCGTGCTGCTGCTCAGGTGAACCACCCGACCGGACACGGTCCATTCGGCAGATGTCATACGCTCAATCGTCCCTCGAAACGCTGTCGGCAGCGTCACTTGCTCCCGAATCACTTCGATCTGGTCGGCCACCAGCGCGGTCCCCTGGATGTGGGCTTCCACGTCGACCAGAGCACCAACCACTGCATGACCGTTTTGTTCGTCGATGACGGTCGTGTCTGTAATCTGGACCTCACGGCCGTTGATCGTCCAGACATTGCCATTCTGGGCCGTGATGAGCCCACGGAAGTGGATGCGCTCAGGAGGTTCCGGTGTACGGGTAGGTGGAACCTCGCTGTGCAGGACTTTAATGCGCTGGGCGTACAGGCTCCCATCCAATTGCAAGGCTGCCCACACCCGCACTCGAGCGCCCACAACGGCCGCCCCTTGCTGTTCGTCCACCTGGGTATTCGCGTCTACATGGACCTGAACCCCTGAAATGACCCAGGCCTGAGCGCCCTTCTGCTCGATGATGCCGGTGAAGGACATGTGCAAATCGTCCGGACTGAGCACTTCGATCTCATAGGCGGAGACGCTGGAATGATCTGGGTTCCAGGCCCCTTTGATCTTCACATAAGCGCCCACGACTGCAGCCCCGTTCGACTGGTCGATTTGCGTCTGAGCCGTGACGGTCACGGTAATGCCCGAAACCACCCATTGGTTGCCGTTCTGGGATTCGATGATGCCCCAGAAAAGAGCCGCGTTCTCCATCGGTGGCTCCGGAGTCATGGTGGGCATGGGCGGCGTCATGGGCGGCTCCGGCGTGTCCGTCGGCTCGTGGGTCGGCGTCACGGACGGCGTCATGGGCGGCTCCGGCGTGTCCGTCGGCTCGGGCGTGTCGGTTGTGGACTGCAACACCTCAATCTGGCTGGCTATTACCAGGGTGTGTCCACGATTCCACTCCCCCTGTACCTGGACTTGCGCCCCGACCACAGCACGACCATGGCTCTCGTCAATAGTCGTCTGGGGAGTAATGCGAACAGCCCGTCCGGAAACGAGCCAGGTGAATGCCGTCTGAGCCTGAATCACCCCGGTAAATTCGACCTCGTTGGAATCCGCAGTTTGGGCCAACGAGGTACCCACCAGGGCCATGGTGAACAGGAGCGAACACAGGGCAATGATTGTGGTCATGACAATACGACGTCTCATAGTTCATCCTCCTCTTGCTTCTTACCCTCTTCTTTATCATAAAGCTTGTCTTGTGGGTTCCGTCCTGTCCAACGCATGTCCCCCCTTCCAGGTTACGCCGGATATTCCCCACACGTATCACCCATTTGGCCCATTTAAACCAACCCCGATTCTGGATCAACCTTTCCTTCGCGCTCACTCTCCTCTTGCTAATTGCCTCTCTCCCCCGGGGCAGCTATAATGAGGCAGTTCGTATCGGAACCGTATGATGAGCAGGAGGACTTGAGCACACCATGGCGAAAAAGAAGAGTCGGAAATCCAGATCCTCTCGCCGCAACCGCCAGCGGGCTGAGAGACAGGCAGTTCAACAGGCTCCTCGCCCCTCAGCAAGGGAAGAGAGGGCCACAAGGGCCGGCACGCCTGCAGCAACGGTGGAGACAAAATCGCGCCAGGTCCCCGCGCGGGGTACCACGCGAGAGAATCCTACTGATTTCATGGCGGAATACGCTTATGTGTACCATGACCTGCACGAAACACTGTATCTGGCCATCGGGATGTTCACGCTTCTCGTCGTGACGAACTTGGTTCTGACCTACGTGTTCGGGATATGACGGCCAGAGCGAGGGGAAAAGCCGCCGGTGAGACAATTTGCTTCCCTCAAGAACGGAAATCCACAAACCGGCGGTAAGGGCGTTCGACCGGGCATTGGGCTCTTGCCCTGACCGGAAGTTCCACAACATGAGCAGGGCAGCGTCGAAAGAAAAGAGCCTCTGGAGAATAAGTCCAGAAGGCTCTCTCAGTGGGCGAGAAGGGACTTGAACCCCTGACCTCCGCGATGTGAGCGCGGCGCTCTAACCAGCTGAGCTACTCGCCCGTACCAGAACGCCATTATACCTGGCGAGGAGGATTGCGTCAAATCATGCGCGATGTGATGACAAGCGTAAGTGTTTTCTTGATTCTGGCCGTCCTCCTCACCGGCGCCTACCTGGCTTGGAACGACCTCCAGCACCCAGAGCGTCCGCCCGCGGCCTTGCCTGCCGGTGTAAGCGAGTTGGAAGGATTAGTCAACGGTTTGTTGGGCAACGCCAGCACCCCTGCCCCAACCCCTTTCCCCATTGTCATCCTGCCAACAACCTCACAAAAATCTCCCACACCTGGAGCAACCACACCAGCTCATCGCCCCCGGACCTCCACAAAAGCCGCGTTCCAAGAGACCCCCACCCCTACACCAACACCACCTCCCCCTCCCCCTACGCCCGCGCCCTTGCCTACGCCAACACCTGTACCCACCGCGACCCCCTTGCCGCCCTACCCTTACGTGCTGGACGGCAGTGTACAGCACGACAACGCCTGTCCCGGTCAATACGTCATCGGTGTGGTACGAGACGCCCGAGGTCAGCCGCTCCCCGGCGTGACGGTCCGTATGGAGGACGAGTACGGCAATGGGGATACCCGCGTGACCAAATCCAACCCCGGCGAGGTGGGACGCTACGAGTTTGTCCTCACCGGCCCCCCACGGCGTATCTACGTCTGGATTGTGGACGAGGGAGGTGATCCATTGAGCCCGAGGGTAGAAATCCTGCACCGACTGCCAAACAGCGGCTATGAGGCTTTCCAGTGTCACTATGTCAATTGGCGACACACCGGGAGGTGAGATGATGCATGTGGATCTGTTGGCAGAACACGCGACCGAACTGGTCACGTGCGCGACGGGAAATGGGCGTCCTAAGCGCGGAGTGGAGATGGACGATGTGGGCATTATTCACGATGGTGCCGTGGCCATCCATCGGGGGCGCATCGTAGCCGTCGGACCGACCGCGGAAGTTCACGCCCAGGTAGAGTCCGCCGATAGGGTCATTGACGCTCATGGGCACTCAGTCATTCCCGGTTTGGTCGATCCACACACCCACGCGGTGTGGGCGGGGGACCGCGCGGCGGAGTTCGAAATGCGGCTCAAAGGCGCGAGCTACCTGGAAATTCTGGAAGCGGGCGGCGGCATCCTGCGCACAGTGCGGGACACACGCGAGGCCTCTCTGGACGACCTCGTCCTGGAAACACGCCAACGCCTGGACCGGATGCTCCTCTCCGGCACAACGACAGCAGAGGTGAAAACGGGCTACGGTCTCGATGAGGAGACCGAGTTGAAGATGCTGGACGCGATTCGGGCGCTGGATGAGTCCAACGCCATCGACTTGATCCCCACGTTTCTGGGCGCGCACGCCGTGCCCCCCGAGTACGCGGACAACCCGGACGCTTATGTGGACTTCCTCGTGGAGGAGATGATCCCCCACGTTGCCTCGCTCCAGTATCGGGTGGAGGAAAGGGATGAGGCCGGGGACATGGTGTACGCGGGGTACGAGCGGGCAGCCTGGTTCTGCGATGTGTTTTGTGAACGGGGTGCGTTCAGCCTGGAACAAACCCGGCGCATCCTCGAGGCTGCGAAAGCCGCGGGCATGGACCTGAAAGTGCATGTGGATGAATTCGAACCCTCCCTGGGTGCCGTGCCCCTCGCTGTGGAACTGGGTGCGGTCAGCGTGGACCACCTGCTAAGCACGCCGGAGGAGCACTTGCGCCTCCTGGCTCAGTCCGAGACGGCCGCGGTGGGTCTGCCGGGGACGCCCTTTGGCCTGGCCGAGCAGCACTACACGCGGGGACGCTTCATCATCGATGCGGGGGGCATCCTCGCCATTGCCACGGACCTCAATCCGGGCACCACGTGGTGTGAGTCCATGCCCATGATGATGGCCCTGGCCACCCGCTACATGGGGCTCACCCCCGCGGAGGCGCTGAACGCGGCCACCACCAACGCGGCCTACGCCATTAAAATGAGCCGCTATGTGGGCTCTATTGAGGTAGGCAAACAAGGGGATCTCGTCATCCTCGACGTGCCCGACTATCGCCATCTTTCCTATCGCTACGGGAGCAATCTGGTACACACGGTGATCAAAACAGGACGAGTTGTCGTCGAAGACCACAAACTGACCACAAGCCCATGAGGTAAACTAACGTAGCGTTTCCTCGGCATGGCTTGGTAGAGGTACGCTTTGAGAATCTAATGGTGTTCTGGGGCAGGGGCGGGCATGAACCGTCCCTGCCCTATTTGATATCTTCAAGGTAAAACATTCGCAACAAGCTAAGGCATAAAGTTTCACGGCCCTAATGCTTCTGCGAACGGGCCTCCTGAAGAACAGTCTCAAAACGCTCAATCAAGGGTTCTTGTAAAGCCAATGAGAACTCTTGCAGCCACCGGCGTATATATTCCTCATCGAATTGATCGTGTTTGATAAGTATTGACCTTACATCTTCGATATCGCGCGCTCTACCGGCGACTATTTTATGTATAATCACATCCTCAAGTGAGGCGAAGCGTACTTGAGCCTGCCCTATCTGAACACGATTGACGCGCTCCATAGCTTGGCGTTCGTAGGGGGAAAACGAAAAAACAAAATCAACTCGTATACCTGTTTCTGGGTCCTCGCAGGGTAACACAAAGGTCTGGCGTGTAAAAACATCCGGATCAACCAAAACCCGCAGCCCAATGGATTGGGCCAGATCTCTTATTGCACGCACTTGAGAAAGCCCAACACCTAATGTGATATCGATATCTTTGGTCAGTCTGGGTTCTCCATACAAGAGCACGGCCTGACCACCTATAATCATGTAGGGAATATGCGTTTTCTCTAAGGCGTCTGCTACCTTTTCAATGAGTCGAATGAACATTTATCGCTTTCGCCCAACGAATGTCAACCTCAATGCCATCTAGTGGATCCTTTAGAGGAAATGCACCCAACATTCGCGCTTGTTGATAGAGCCCTTCAACGATACGAACATTGGCCTTGTAGTTAGGACGTTGTCGCCGCATAAGGTCCGCTTCAAACTTTTCCAATATGTTCTGCTTCTGGCGAAGTTCTTGAATTCCCATCCTCTTTCTCCTTCCACACAACACACATTTTAGCACGCATGTTCATATCACACAACTGGTCACGTAGCCACCTGAAGGCAAATTGTTTCCACGTGTTGGGCTGTCTGTTCAATGCGGAATATGCTCTGGACGCGTTGGTACCCGGCCCACCCCATTCGATGCATCGCTGTCACATTCCCCAGCAATTGTTCTATGGCCTTGGCCAATGCGTGCTCGTCACAGGACGGCACAAGCCGTCCTGTCTCCCCGTCCACCACGATCTCAGGCAGGGCTCCGTGGGCAAACGCGACGACGGGCCGGGCCATGGCCATGGCTTCCACCACCACCAATCCGAAGGGCTCCGGGTCTCCTGCGTGCACGAACACATCCATAGCAGCCAGTGCCGGGCGTACATCGTCCAGGTGACCGGTGAAAACCACCTGCTCGGCCAGTTCCAACTCCCGGGTCAGCATCTGCAGCCGTTGGGGATAATCGTCCTTGACCTGGAATGGCGTCCCCCCAACGACCACACCCCACACATCCGGCCGTTGGCGGCGCACACGGGCCAGGGCGCGCAGGAAGCGATCGTGCCCTTTCCAGGGACGCAGGCGTCCTACTGTGCCCACCAGGGGCACATCCCGTGGAATGCCGTACTGGTCGCGAAAGAGGGTACCGTCCATACTGGGGTCGTACTTCTCCACCTCGATACCGTTGTAGACGACGCTCACCCGGCCGGGACAGGGGAGGTGGCGGGCCGTGGCTTGGGAGTTGGCAATCACCCGGGCAGCCGCATGGCAAAGGAGCCGCTTCCCCACGTGGTCGGGCCACAAATGGCGCGGCCTGGATTCGGACAGCCAGAAATCGCGCATGTGCCAGATGAAAGGGCGTCTGGCCAGGCGGGCCGCGAGGGCCGCGTAGAGGCTGGCGCGCACGGTATTGCCGTAGATGACCTGAACATTCATCTCACGAGCCTGATAAGCGAGAGCTCGCGCGCCTCGCATCATATCCAGGGGGGAACGAGGGGAACGGCGCAGACGGGGTAAAGGGAGGGGATGAACGGATATTCCCAGGGCTCGGGCACGCTGGGCCAGCGCGCCTTCAGGGCAGGTGAGGTGAGGCTGGACGCGTGTCCGGTCCAAATGTTTGAGCAAAAGGAGCAAACTATGTTCCGCGCCACCCAGCGCGGTGGCGTGATCGAGGAAGAGGGCCACCCTCGACACGGGCACGGACGTGTTCTGCTCGGCATCTTGGGACATGGGCGCTCTCATCGGGTATTTCTCACCGATCACAGCCAGGCAAGTGCATGCAGCCTCATCATATGCCGTGACGTAGCGGGCGTGAGGCATGCCCAATACCGTCCGGCATCTCGTTTCATGGATGATACGCCTAACGTGTGGCTCAGCGGCAGCGGCGGCGACTGCACAACCACCATGGCCAACTTGCTACATCCTTTGCAAATCGCGCCCGCTTTCGCGAGCGGCGAAGCCGCTGTCCGCTGCAATCCCCCAATACGGCGGGCCGTCTTGTTGTTCGGATGAAACAGGCTGGTACCGCCCGTGGTCTATTGAGGTCAGGCCGGACACGCAAGCCGAACATTCGCATTGGTGGCTCAGGCCCCGTCTAGAAATCTGGGCCGCGGCTCGGACGATTCCTTCATTGGTGGCACGGGTTGGCGAGACCCGGTGACCCCGCTCAGTAACGTGTCGATTTCGAGTGAGCCGTATGGTTCATCCCATGGTTGACGTGGTGACGACATTCGCCCTTCTTCTTCCCTGTTCGCAAGGGGTTCCTGCTTACAGGTGTTTCCTGCTGCCCTGAATCCGGTTTCCGGCCTCAAAACGACCTCTTTCACTGTTTCTCAGTACGCGGGGTTAGGTGGGCAATCTTGCCCCTCTCACTCTAACCCTACCATGTGCTTTTCAATCCATGCCTCCAACGCCTTCCGCCCTATTCGCCCAGCCGCCACCCCTCTCAAAACCTCCTCCTGCTCTGCCACATCCGCTTCTATCTCATATCCGTTCAGCATCAAAAACGTTTCCATTGCGGCGTGGGCTATCCGCTTATTTCCATCCACAAATGGGTGATTCTTTACTAAACTGTAAACCAACGTCCCTGCCTTCGCTGCCAAACTCGGATAGAGATACTCGCCTCCAAACGTCATCCGAGGTTGCGCAAGCGCCGACTGCAATGCTCCCAAGTCACGGATCCCCTCCTCGCCGCCCCCTATTTTCATCACGCCGTGATAAAGCACCAACACCTCACTCAAAGTGAGGTAGCGAATCACCATCCGCTTCAGACCCCCACCGCCAACCGACGATAAAGTTCACTATTCTTCTGCAGGACATACTCCATTGCCTGCAGAAACTCCTCATCAGGGCGACTAAGTAAATCTTCCACGATGGCCGCTAGAAGCGTTTCCGGGGGAACCCGCAACCGCTGGGCTTTTTCTTGAAGTTTTGCAAACTGCTCTTCGGTTAGGGGAATAGTGACCACGGTCATTGTCCTGCTCCGATCCCAACGAAAGGAATGCGCCTGGTTTCTCCTCTTTTTATTGTACACCACTTTGCCTGTGAGTGTTTCTACCCAACTATATGATTGACCTGTAAAATTGAAGCTAAAGACCATGTTATCCGACAAATCTGTCGGATAAAGCCCCAGAGAAGGGGTTATCCAACAGATTTGCAGGATATGGGCGTGTGTAGCAACAAAACGGCCGAATAGTGTTCCCTATCGGGGATATGACTTGCACTCCTACCAAAGCCCAACTGCGCCCGCTGCTCACCCAAAGTATATCATATCAACAAGCATACCCCAAATATTGCAGACATCACTCCAGGCATTGGCAGTACGCCCGGCCAATAACCGGCAAATGGGGTTGAACAGCCGCACCCACCGCGGTCATTCACCGCTGAGGGCCTCCTCCATCCGCTCGGCGGCATGCTCCCACGTCATGTGCGTTTCCACCCAACGACGGCCCGCCTGCCCCATGGCTTCACGCAGATGGGCATCCCTGAGCAAGTCGAGCAAGACGGCGGCCAGGGCAGCCGGGTCATCCGGAGGGACCAAACGTCCCGTTTCTCCGGGTACGAGAGCTTCTTCGGCTCCGCTCCCCCACGTCGTGACCACTGGCAGGCCACTGGCCGCGGCCTCCAGAAAGACAATACCGAAGCCTTCCACACTGGCCCCACCCTGTTCTTCCCGAACGGGCATCACGAAGATATGGGCATTCTGATAAACCCCCGGCAGGCCAGACTCAGGAACCCGCCCCACAAATTCCACCATCCCCTGAACATCAAGCTGGTGGCTTAATTTCATCAAGCGCTCCAGGTATGGGCCGGAACCGACGACCCGGTAGCGCAAATCCGGGAAGGACGTCCGCAGGAGGGGCAGCGCACGCAGGACGGTATCCACGCCCTTGCGGGGCACCAGGCGTCCCACCGTGAGCAAGACGGGGGGAAAGGAGGGGCGAGCGACGGGCGGCGTAAAGCGGGCCGGATCCGTGCCCGGATAAATGACGATGGGCAAAGGCAAGCCCAGACTTTGTAGATGACGGGCATTGGCTCGGGTGATGGTGATGAGCGGATGGGCGTGTGCCAAAAGCCGATTGAACAGGGGGCGATGCCATCGACGCTGTGCGGCGCGATAGTCGTTGCCGTAAGCCACGGCCGCGTAACGATTCGGAGCGACAAGCATCGCCAGGAGCAACAGCCGTGGGTGGGCGTGTCCCACGAGCACCCGGTCGGGGTGGGAAGCGACCAGCGCACGCAACCAGAGGTCCCAGCGTGAGCGAGGAACGACCACGCGACGATAGGGTTCAGGGCCGGGGGCGGGCACCGGCGTGATAACCGTCACCGGATGATGCCGGGCGATCCGGCGCAGGATCTCGTACAAGTAGCGCTGCACGCCCCCCACGCCGGGAGGAAAGTCGAAGGTGAGACAGGTCAGGCGGCTCATGAGGTGTCCCTTTTGAAACGCTTTGGCTTCACTTTGGAGGAGGCAATCTCCCGAAAGAGGGCCTCGTAAGCATCCACCACTCGCTCCAGTGAGAAATCGCGGACCCGGCGGAGGCCCTGCTGTGCCCAATAGTGCCGTTCCTCCTCGCGGGACAGCAGTCGCACCAGCGTTTGACCTATCTCCTTCAGCGGGACAAGGAGGCCCCATCGGCCCTCATCCAGAACTTCGCGGGCACCATCGTTGGGTGTCGCTACGACCGGCGTACCGCTTGCCATGGCCTCGATGTAAGGAACGCCGAAGCCTTCATAGCTACTGGGCAGACAAAACACCCACGCCTGTCGGTACAAATCGGCCAGTTGCCGGGTTGAAGGATGCAAGAACGAACGAATGTGGGGGACGGTTTCCACTTTCTCCCCAGAGACGAGCCACAGTTCCGCGTCCGGCCGCGCGGGGAGGACTTCCTGTCGGAAGATGCGGATCAATTCATTGCCCCGTTTACGGCCACGCAGTGTGCCCACAAACAAGATAGAAGGATGCTCATTCTTGGTGTGACCGGGATGAAACAGTGACAGATCCACCCCGTTGGGAATAACTCGATCGATAAAGGGCAGATAGCGTCGGGTATTGGCACTGACGGCCACCGCGATCGTGGCCTTTGCCGCCTCCCACACTTCACGAGGGACGAAGGTAAGGTACCACAGGCGTTTCTTCCAGGTCGGCGCGTGAATAGCTTCCCCCAGAGCCGCGCCGTGAAACGTGCGTACGAGGGGAATGCCGGGACGCACGACCAGGGCGTCATCCCCGTGAGCGTGCAAAACGTCAAACGAACTAAAATCTTGTCGGGCGAATTTGCGAACAACGGTCCAGTTCCAGCGCCAACGGGACCAGGGCGTCTGGGGGTATGGGAGGACCACCTGCTTCACTTCGTAGCGAGCACCTGGTGGACGAGGATCGACGCTGAAGATGGTCACTCGGTGGCCTCGGTCCACCAGGGCGTTGGCGAGACGATGGGCCACGTAAGCCACTCCTCCTCGCTTCTCCTGACTCTGGGGCAGGTGCAGGGAAAGCACGGCAATCCGCAGTGAGGCGAGGCTCATGTTCCTGGCCTCCTTCCCGCCGCCCACCATCCATCCCACAAGCCAAGCAGAGAGGGGAGAACTAAATGCAACTGCCTTTGCCCCAGCCCACGCTTGACCAGAATCCAGCCAAGCTCCCGTTTTAGAAACCAGGGTAAATATCGATGTGAGATATTCTTGCGGAAGAAATAGGCGTTGTTGTAATGACTTTCATAGTAGAAGCGCCCGGCATCCTCCTCCAGACTCGTCCGCACCCCACCGCGATTGTGCATCAGGTGGACGACCGCGGCCTCCGGGTCATACATGATGATGTAGCCACGCTCACGGATGCGAAAGGAGAAATCCGTTTCCTCCCAGTTCGCCTTGCCAATATACCCTTCATCGAACAGACCCACGTCCAGGGCCAGGGTCCTGGGCACCGACATGTTACATCCAATCAAGCTGTCGGTCTCCCCGCGGGGCACCGGATGTTCCCAGTAGGAGTACATCCGCCCATCAGGGCGAATGACGCAAACCTTGGGCTTCGGGGGCAAAGCCTTTTTCTCCGGTCGAATCCCACCGGTGACCGCGCCCACTTTCGGGTCTCTATAATTCCTGAGGTGCAATTCAACCAGGTTGGGAGGGGGAATGATATCATCATCACAGTAAAGCAAATAGGCGCCGCGCGCCAGGCGCGCGCCCACGTTGCGAGCATGCGGCAGGCCGGGCGTGCTCAGGCGATGGTAGTGAAAATGAGGATGGCGGCCCAACGCTTGCAGGCACGCCTCCGTTGCCGGCCGGTGATGCGGCGTCTGGTCGATAACGATCAGCTCGAGGTTCGAGTAGGTTAGTGAGAGCAGGTGATGAAGTGTCTGGCACAAAATCGCTTCCCGCTTGTAGGTGGGAACAATGATGGAGACGAGAGGCTTCTCAGCGGCCATCGCGCCCCCCTTCCTGAAGCCAGTTCGCTGACGAATGACGAACCCTGACCCCGGCCAAGAATCCTGCGGCCATCCCCAGCAAGCTGGGACCTAACAGACGAACCTTCCGCTGCTGCCAGACGACGCGATAGGCCAGGTGAACCAGGTGACGCCGCAAAAAAGGCAACAATCCCCACACTCGGCAGTGCTTAGCGAAGAAGTAAGCGTTGTTGTGAAACCAACCATAGACGTACCTGGACTCGTCCTCCTGATCACTGCGACTTCCTCCGCTGGGCCAGGCCAAATGTTCGACGCGGGCCGCGGGGTCATAGAGCAGCCGATACCCCAGATCACGAACTCGCCAGGACGCGTCCGTCTCCTCACGATGGGCCCGTCCGATGAACCCTTCATCAAAGCCCCCTACCTCAACAAGAGCACGCCGTCGGAAGGACATATTACAGCCGACGACGCTGTCCACGGAAATCGCGGTGTCCGGCACCGGACGTACTGCAACTTCACAATCGGATTGCATGTACAGCGGCCCCTTAGCACGCTTCAGATCAAGATGATCGGGGCCGGTGACGCCCCCCACACGGGGATCACCGTAGTGCCGAGCGTGTGCGACCAGCAAATCCTTCCCGGGAATGACATCATCGTCGCAAAAAAGCACCACGTCTCCTCGCGTTTCCAAAATCCCCCGGTTCCTGGCATAGCACATCCCCGTCCGGTCCAAATGGAGGACACGCGCCGGTGGGGGTAATGCCGCCAGGAAAGCGCGCGTCTCCGGCTCATGAAAGGGACTTTGATCCACAATCAACAACTCCCACTCGGGATAGGCTTGCTGCAGAAGTCCTTTGATGGTGTCTCGCAGCACCTTCTCACGCCGATAGGTAACCACAATGACAGAAAGCGAGGGTAACGCTGTCATGAGTCACCTCGCATGAATTCGAGCACACGAGCATATCCCCATGCTATCGGACTTGGCAGATACCGTTCTAGCCCGGCCAGAATGTCGTAATCGGCAGGCGAGAGGGCTTGTAGCCGGACGAGCCCGACCACATAAAGTCCCGCGGCAACGGCCACTGCCGCCAGAAGCCCTCCATACGTCCTCCAGGACGCATACGTCACCCAAGCGCTTGCCGCGGCCAGCAGGGAAGCGAGAACAATGCGCAAAATGGCATTGAGGGGAAATTCCACCTCAAGCAGTTTCACCGCGTAGTAGATGCCGACCACCCCAGAAATTGTTTGGCTAATGGAATTCGCCAGTGCGGCCCCCAGAGCTCCCAAGGGAGGAATCAGGATAAGAGCTAAGATCAGGTTGATGACAGCCATCAAAGAGCCCACACGCACGATGAGAAACTGCTTCTCAACGCTGTACAACGCGCTCGAGCTGACGGACGCCAGCGCGCCGACGGAACCCAACGTCAACATGATGGAGAGGGGCAGGGCCAGGGGTTGAAAGCCGGGACCGTAAAACGACGCCAGGCCGGTGGCCAGAGCCCCTCCGCCCAAACCGATAGGAATGGCAATAAAGGCCACAATTCGGTTGGCCGACGCATAAAGCCGGGCCAGGGTGGCATGAGCTTGCGCGCCGTTGAGCGCAGAAAAGGTCGGCAGCAGCACCCCTGAGAACATGGCCGGGATCGACATCAGTTTGATCGTGAGGTCAAAGGCGATGGTGTAGAAGGCGATATCGGCGTTGGTGGCGAACCACTTCAGGAATAGGACCTCAAATCGCTCATAGAGAATGGCATTCAGGAGAAGAATGAGCATCGCATCTCGACTGTAACGCAAAATCCGTCGCCGCAAGGCGGGGTGTATCCCACCTTTAAGGGAGAAACGAGGTTGAGGGTAATGGATCCGCAAGGGGCGAAGCAGCAGGGTGAGGACCACCGTGTGACGCAGCGCCAGGACAACCAACAATCCTGCCACCCCCCATCCCAGGGAGAGAACGAGCACCCCGGCCACGAGGTAGACCAAAGAACCGGCCACGTTGGCCTGTGCCACAAAACGATAATCCTGCGTTCCCTTGCTCGCGGCCAGGGCAAATGTCGCGAGGGTGAAAGGCAAAATGGAGAGACCGATAAGGAGCCAGTACAGTCGTTGGGGGGGAGAGAGCAGGAATGTGTAGAGTCCAAGGAGTCCCCATACGAGTAAGCCAAGGAGGAATTCGTATGTGAACAACTGCCAGACGATTGAGGCGGCCACATTGTGCTGCTTCTTGCCCAGGTATTCCGCACCGAACTTCACCGCGGCATTGGGCAACCCCATGTGAGTGAACAGGGCCGCGATGCTCAACACCCAGAGGAAATAGCCGTACTGCCCCATCCTGTCCGGCCCCAGCCAGCGAGAAAGAATGATGCTGGTGATGATGCCCAACAGCATCCCGCCGGTCATACTGATCGTGTTCCAAAATGTGTTCCGAGTGATTGTCCGTCCAACCCCCAAGGCGTCCACCTCACTCTCGGACTGCATACACATACCAACTGCGAGGAAACAGGTGATTTCCAACCCAGACAAGAGGGAGAGCCAGCCGCGTCTTCACCAACGCCCGCCAGACAAGCCAAAAATAGCGGTCAGCCTGTTCATGGTTCCTCAGATGTCCCGTATGATCGAGGCGAGAGCGCAGCAGATTATGATAGAGTCCCCACATGCCCCACTCGAAGTTCTCCCCCCGCACATACTCGACGCGAAATCCACGCTCGGTCAGAATGGACTTCAGCGCGTGGAGGGAGCGCGGGGACGGGGGATGCGTGCTGTCCTGGTAATACCAGGGATTCAGCCGCCCGAACAGCTTTTCTGTCCCTATCGTCGGGTAGCCGACACACAATCGTCCGCCCGGGCGTAGAACCCGTCGCAACTCCGCTACGGCCTGGTCGATGTCCGGGAGGTGCTCCAGCACCTCAATGGCCGTCGCTCCGTCAAAAACCTCGTCTGGGAAAGGCAAGGTCAGGGCATCTCCCTGGACGGCAAAATACGTCCTCTCGCCCGTCGATGAGTTGTTGTAAGGTCCACGACGGAGCAAATCCCCCGCGTAGTCCAGACCGAACACGGTGAAGCCATGACGCGCCAGCGCCTGTGCGATGGCCCCCCAGGAGCAACCGATGTCCAGTACCGACTGGCCGGGCTGCAGTCCAAACAACGAGAGCCGTATTTTGCCTGCTCGTGCCGACTTAGCCATGTTTTCGCTCCTCTACCAAAACCTTGCGATAGACGGCCATCGTCCGGGCGACCATCTTCTCCCGCGAGAATTGGGATAATGCCCGCTCACGTCCGGCCTCGCCCATCTTTCGCCGCCGTTCCGGCTCTCTTGCCAATGCGACAATCGCCTCGGCCAGACCGGCCACATTCCCCGACCGAACCAATATCCCCGTCTGTCCGTCCACGATGATCTCCTCCGCAGCGCCGGCGCGAAAAGCCACAACTGGCTTGCCCCATCCCATGGCTTCCAGGTAGATCAGCCCAAAAGATTCGAACAGGGAAGGGGCCACAAAAATATCACAGGAAGCGTAGAGGCGTTCCAATGTTTCTTGAGAAACAAACCCGACAAATGTGGTGGCTTGGAGAGCTCGGGGATCAGCAAAGCTACGGAAATATTCCTGAAAACTGCCAAAGTTCTCCGGAGCCATGCCTGTCTCACGTCCCACTATCAAGAATCGAACATTTGCTTCTGCCCTCAGAACCCGGGGAATGGCTTGCAGGAGGAACTGAATACCTTTACGCGGTTCTAAGCGGCCGACAAAGAGAACCGTAACCAAGGATCCCGACCTCTCAGAAGGACGGGGAGTCTTCCCAGAGGGCATCCGCATCCCGTGTGGAACTACCGAAATCTTATGGGGGGAAATCCCCACGTTGTTCGTAAAGTACTCGGCTATATAATTGCTGTTGGCGATCACGTATGCCGCGTGGCGTACCGGCCAGTTCTCCAAAAAAGAGTGGAGACGAAATCCTACTCGCCGCGTGTTGACACCACTCATCTGGCCAACCACTGCCATGGGAGTGGAGAGACGGACGACAAGCGGCGCGCGAGGAAATAGACTGTAAACGAGCCCTTCGGCGCCCCAGTTTGGCATCTCGACGATGTCGAACGGACCGGACGCGTTTTCGATGCGACGGATAGCCCGATAGACCGCCAGACTGCGTTCCAGCAGGTGCCAGATCCCTCGTCCCTTGCGGCGGAGCGGCGCGGGCAACGGGAACCTGGCAGGCCAGATGCGGTGCACCATGACCGGACCGTCCCGGCGCTCGCCGCTATCACCCGCCGTCGCCTCGGCGATGACGTGAACAGTCTGCCCCGTCTCGGCCAGGCCATGAGCGAGTTCGTACACATATCTGGCGATGCCTCCGCTGCCTACCGGAGGATAAGCCCGGCTTACCAGGCAAATCTTTAGAGGCCTTCCTGCGCCGGTTTCCTCTTCGCTCTGCACCATACCCCTCCTTGACTCACCCTTCCTCCGCCTTCCGGGTCCCCTTATTATCCCTGTTCCGGTCCAATCGTGCACGTCCGGGCAGGATCTCTCGCAAGAAGCCCGGCATTCGCTTCAACTCATGCCACTCCATCATCACAAGAACCAGGACGAAAAGCGTGGGGAAAAGGAGGCCCTTCGCCCCAAGCCGCCAGCCGACTTGGGGCGTCCCCAGACTTTGGACACCCAGGAATCCTATCACCGAAGCCATGGCCACCGTGCCCGCCACCAGAGGGGGCACCCACATGCGGAACAGGGAGTAGGTCACCACGATGCGCGTGTGGCGGTGCAAAAGCAGGAGCCCCAACAAGAGCATGGCATCCGCGGCCAGAGCGACGCCATTGATCTGCCACAGTCGGGCACCGATAACCACCGCGGGGACGAAGAAGAACAGTTGCGCAAGCCGTACCCGGGCCACCGGTTCCGGCTTGCCCACGGCAAAAAGAAGGTTATTGCCGATGATGAGCAAGGGGTCGAGCACCATGTAGAGAGCCATCAATTGCAGGGTGAAGGCCATGGGCATCCACTTCTCGCCCAGCAGGTAAAAGACGAATTCGGGTGTCAGCAGGACGATCACACCGCCGGCCAGGAAACCCACGCGAATCAGCAGGCTTATCACTCGAAAATACGCCCTGGACAAGCGTTGGCGATCGTTCTGGAGACGGGCGAAAACGGGAGCCATCACGCTGAGCAGAGACGTGGCCAACAACCGGCGAGGATAACGAGCAAACTCGTAGGCCCGGTTGTAGTAGCCTAAGGCGGTGTTCCCCAGCGCGGTCCCCACCCAAAAGTCATCGAAACGGTCCAGGGCATAGCCGGTGTTCGCGCCCACCCAGCTCGCCCGCCCAAATCGCCAAAACCAGCGCGCGGCCTCCCGGTCAAACCCGAACGTCATCCGTCCCAAACGCCACACCCCCCAGAGGAGCAACGCCCGCATGAGAATGCCGCTCGCCTGTTCCGCCACCAGGCTCCACACACCCCAGCCACGCCAGGCCAGATAGGGCGCAACTGCCAGCATGGCTAATGACGCTGCCACGTTGACCAGGGCCAGTTTTCCGAACTGAAAGTGCATGCGAATGAGCGTTTCTTGAACCTGATTAAACGCTGCCAGAGCCGTCACCAGGATCAGAGCGATCATGACGGGTCTCAGGAACGGGCGCCCCGGGTAAAAGCGAGCAATGGGGAACGTGAGCAGGACGAGGAAGAGGGCAGAGCCGATGATCGTTACAGCCTTCAATGTCAGGTACGTGGCGTATAGGGGGCCGCGGTCGACTTGTTTGTGCAGGAGCGCCCGGTCCAGCCCCAGGGTCCGCAGACGATTTCCCAGGACGACGAAGACCATGGCCAGGGTCATGGTCCCGTAATGATCGGGCAGCAAAAATCGGGCCATCAACACCGAACGCACAAATCCCAGGCCGATTGTGACTGCGGAACCGCCCACTGTGTAGAGAGAGCCTTGCACGGCCACCCGGGCCATGCTCAGAGGGGCACCTGTGTCCTTTGTCCTGTCCACCTGGTCCTTCCCACCCGTTTTGCCAGAATCCTTCACCCTGGAGATCGCTCAAGCACGCTCCCCCTTCACCCACCATCCCCCTGTTATCGTCCCGCTTCCTTCCCCAGGAAGCACGCAATCCCCTGGGCGATGCCCATGGCCGCGAGCTGGGGCTTCCGCGTCAAGAGTCGCCGGTCCCCCCCCAGGTAACCGGTTTCGACGATGGCAGCCGGGGTTCCCGGATCGAGCTTACGGAACGCATGGTACTGAAGCATGTCAGCGGTCACATGCCTGGCGTCGAAATTCAGGCCCGTGTTGAGCCAGTAGTAGTAGCGTAAGCAGCTCACCAGCCGATCGTCCCGCCCCGGGTGGGAGCTCTGTTCCCAACGGGCTACCTTGAAGCCGCTCAGCGGGAGGCAAGAATCCGCATGAATGGAGAGGAAGACGTCGGCTCGCAGGCCCTCCAAACGCGGATCGTACTCTTGCAATACCGTGACTTGGGCGCCGGCTGCCGCCAGGATGGTACCCAACGCGCGAGTCACCGTCCGGTTCACCTGGACCTCCGCCAGACCGTCGGCACAAACGGCCCCGCTATCGAATCCTAGATGCCCCGAGACCAGATCTATCTTTTGGCCACGCACGTGTGCGGCGTCGCCGGCGGGAAGCCGCGCGGGCAATGGAGAGGGACGGTCCTCCACGCGCAGGCGATGTTCATAAGACCGCACCCATAAGATCAGGACGATCAGGGCGAAGAGGAACATCCAGGTGGGAATGCGAGGCCGAGACACCCGTTTGGGGGCCATTGGTGCTACCGCACACGAATCCGCACACACGCCTGCACGAACGTTCGGAAAAGGTGCATTTGAGCTTCTCGGGATTCTCCCTCGAACTCGTGAAAGCGCTCCGGGTGCCACTGGACCCCCACGATCCAGTGATGGTGCGGACTCTCCACCCCCTCCACCAGGGGAATCTCCCCGTCCAGGAAGGCCGATGCCTGAAGCGAAGGGGCCTTTTCTCGTTCACCAAGCCCCTGGTGATGGTGAGAATTGACGACAAGGCGCTCGTGCCGGCCTAATGCTTCCCACAGGCGCGTGTGGGGGCGAATGCGCACGACATGGCGCACGAGCGCCGTGTGGGCCTCGGTCATGTGGCCGGAAAGATGCTGGATGAGCGAACCACCAAAAGCGACGTTGAGCACTTGAATGCCCCGGCAAATGGCCAGTACGGGTAAATCCCGTTCACGCGCCAGTTGCAAGAGGCGGAATTCCATCTGGTCCCGCCCCTCGTGAATGCTATCGACATTGGTCCCGTCAATCTCCGCCCTGTAGTAGCGAGGATGAACGTCTCCGCCCCCGGCGAGGAGGATGCCGTCCAGCGCGTCCAGCCGTCGGGGGTCGAAGCGACAGGTGTCGGGGTGCAGGAAAATCACCTCTCCTCCACCCAGCTCAATGGCCCGAACATAGTAACGCAACTTCTCGGGATTTTCTTCCGGGTCATATAGGGTGCTCAGGGCAATTCGAGGGGAAGACATAGTGTGTTTTTCTCCCTGGCCATGGAATTCACGATGCCGAGTCGTTTTTCAGGTCGAACAGGGGGCCCTGGGAAGCCTCCTCTGAAACGTTGGGGACAGGGATGTCCAGATGCCGATAGGCGGCGTGAGTGGCCATCCGCCCTCGCGGAGTGCGTTCCAGGAATCCCAGTTGGAGCAAGTAAGGTTCGACCACATCCATGATGGTATCGGCCTCCTCACTGATGGACGCTGCGATCGTCTCCAACCCTACCGGTCCCCCGCCAAACTTTTCGATGATGGTGCGCAAGACGCGGCGGTCGATATCATCGAGCCCCAACTCATCCACATCCAGAAGTGCCAGGGCTTGACCGGCCACCCGAGCGTCGATAACCCCGTCCGCGCGCACCTGAGCATAATCGCGCACGCGGCGCAGCAAGCGCAGCGCGACGCGCGGGGTTCCTCGAGAGCGCCCGGCCACGACACGGGCTCCCTCTTCGGAGATGTCCACGTGAAGCAACCGGGCTGCCCGTTTGACAATGGCGACCATAGCGTCCACATCATAAAAATCCAGGCGGAAGATGGCGCCAAAGCGAGCCCGCAAGGGAGCCGTAACCAAAGCCAGGCGTGTTGTGGCGCCGATGACCGTGAAGCGGGGCAACTTCAGGCGGATGGAACGCGCACTCGGCCCCTTGCCCACGACAATGTCCAGGGCAAAATCCTCCATGGCCGGGTACAAAATCTCCTCCACCGCCCGCCCCAGACGATGCACCTCGTCGATGAAAAGGATATCTCCTCCGCGCAGATTGGTGAGAATGGCGGCCAGGTCGCCGGCGCGTTCAATGGCCGGTCCTGCCGTGATCTTCAGGTTGACTCCCATCTCGCGAGCCAACACGTGAGCCAACGTCGTCTTCCCCAGCCCCGGCGGACCGTAAAAAAGCACGTGATCGAGCGCTTCATTGCGAGCACGTGCGGCCTCCACGAGGATGCGCAGGTTCTCTTTTAGTCGCTCCTGACCGATGACCTCATCGAGTGTTTGAGGCCGCAATGCCGCGTCCAGAGGCATATCTTCAGCGCGTTCTTGCGGCGCAACGACACGATTGCTATCCATGGCATTCTTTGACCACCCGCCCCGACAGGGGCACACTCGACCAACCAGAGATTAGAAAGGAATGTCCTCGCCGATAAAATCCCCTCCCTGCTCAGGGGCACTGGGAACATCCGCCTGGGAGGAACGGCCACCCAAAAAGCGAACGTTGCGGGCTGTCAGTTCCAGCGTGGCCCGGGGATTGCCCTGGCTGTCGGCCCAGGCGTTGGCCTCGACTTCTCCTTCCACCAGCACCAATCGCCCCTTGCTCAAGTACTGATTGCACAATTCCGCCAGCTTGCGCCAGGCCGTTACACGGAACCAGGTCGTCTTTTCCTGGGGTTCGCCGTTGCTGTTCGTCCAGCGCCGGTTGACGGCGACGCTAAACGAGGTCACGGGAACCCCTGAGGGGGTAAAACGCATCTCCGGATCCGAGCCCAAATTGCCCACAATAACTACTCGTTGGTACATGGCCAGCCTCCATAGAAAAGGTCAACAAACATGTCGGACAAGTCGTCCTTCACCCCGCGTCCTCAAAATCAGGGTCCAGGGAAGCGGTAACACGAACATGCGACACCGGCAGGAATACCCGACTCCCCAACAACCTGAGGGGAAACCCCATATCGGACCTCTGGGACACTTGCTGCCGGGATTGTACCCCAGGCCCCCAAGGATGTCAATCGTCAGATTTCGGCTCCGAGAGATGATCGCTGTCGCGAAGCCCGGCAACCTAGCAGGATCGGGGCACAACCGGACGATACGTTACGGTGGCCTGGAGAATGCCGTCCCACAGGCGCAATTCCCGTTGAGCGGGCGCCTGTGTCCGACCAAATGCCCCGTGACCGTTCAACGCGCGCGCCGATACACCCCCACAAGAACCGAACGAAATGGCCGGAAAGGAGGCAATGAAAGAAAGCGGCTGTAAAGGAGTCCAAGCACGTAGAGGGGACGGTTGAAAGCAAAATAACCGAACGTGCCATCGACCCGCAGTAGCCACTCCGGCTCCATCCCCGCCTCACGAAGGCAGGCGTCCAGTGACGAAGGCGTGTTACAGCGAAACGCCGTGGGGAACACGTGGTCCACCGGGACACCCAGGAGCCGTTTCACACGCCGATGCCAGACATACGGGAACAGGTGCGTCAGGAGAGAAGAAGGGGCGTAAAGGCAGGGGGTCTTGAAAAAGAATAGGCCCCCATCCTTCGCCCCGCGCCGGGACGGAGGAGACAGCACTCGGGCCACTTCGGCCATGCTCTGATAGGGATGCACCAGGTGTTCGATGACATCGTTACAGACGATAACGTGAAAGGTGCCATCGGGAAAAGGCAACGCCTCGAGGGTTCCCTGGACGAACGCGTCCAGAATGTGGTGGGCGGGGCGCTGTGTGTCCACTCCGATGACCTGCCGCGCTTGCCCCACGAGAGAACGGAGAAACCAGGACCCCTGGCCGCCGCCCGCGTCGAGCACCAGCGTCTCCGGGGTCACGTGCGCGGCCAGTTCGCTGCGAAAACGGCCCCAGAGCTGCTTTTGAGCATCCGGAAACCAACGTCTTTCCAATTCGGCGCGGTCGTTCCAGGTCAGCATGGCAGAAGTATAACACGAGGGTGGCCGCCCTCCCCAATTCGCGACGCATCTGGTCGTCCGGCCGGCGGAACGTGGGGAACACGAGTTCCGATCGATGACCATCAGAGGGGCGGCGCGCCGCGCATGTGCTCATGCCGGACAAAGGCCATGCCCCTCCTGTCACCTCCCATCCACCGAAACGAGTTCGACAGGCCGTCAGAGGCACACAGGAATGGCCTCGGCCAGTTGGATGACACCAGGGTGGACCCTGCAGCGGTAGGCATAAACGCGTACTCCCCGGGTTGCGGCCCGGCGCAAGGCGTGTGCGAAGGCCGGGTCGGCCTCCTCGTGAGGCCGGAAGCGGAGGGCGTCCGGTCTCTGGACGACAAAGACAATGGCCGCACACGCCCCTTGCCCCAGGACCATCGCCAACTCCTCCACATGTCGCTTTCCCCGGGCTGTGATGGCGTCGGGGAAGAGAGCCGTGCCCCGCTCCACCAAAGTCACCGACTTGGTCTCGACCCAACACCGACCCGCCTCCCCCTCCAGCAAAAGGTCGATACGACTACGTCCCAACCGAACCTCCCGCCGCACACGGCGGTAGGCGCGGAATTGGGGCAAACGTCCTTCCTGCACCGCCTCGGCGAAAAGAGCGTTGGGTAGGCGTGAGTCGAGGGAGACAAGTACATCATCCACCCACACCATGAGCAGATCATAGGAAGTTTTGCGTCGGGGATTCTTCGCAGGGCGGACGAGCACCTGACGTCCGGGCACAAACAACTCGTGCAGGCGGCCGGAATTGGGCACATGAGCGGCCACTTCGACGTCATCCAGGCGGACGGTGGCCCGAAAGCGGTTGTCCCTTCGGACGAAAACCGCACTCAGCAGAGGCCCGGGAACGTTCACCGGGAAACGCCTCCCGAATGTCCGTTCTCTGCCTCCTCAACCACACGATAGGAATAGACGAAGAGCACCAACACAACCACGCCCAGCCCTCCCAACAAGACCCAGGGCAGGACGTGGGCGGAGAGGAGAGCGGTCAGGAGGAGGAGAATCCCCAGCCCTTGGAAGAGTCGGCTTCCCAACTGATGAGTCTTTCGCCAGCTCTCCTCATTGCTCAAGGTCCAGGGAGTGCGGATGCCGACGAACCAGTTAGGACGAACACGCGCCAGGAAGGATCCGATGAAGAGGAAGAGAAAGCCCGTTCCCAGGGAAAAGATGACATTCGGGTCCAGGTGGATCCCCACCCCCCACAACATGACGAAACTCTCTATACTGATCATGTAAAGCGTGAGCAAGATGGCAAATGCTTCATATGCGGAACGAAATGCAGCATAGTTCTGGCGTCGGGGATCGATGTGCGGCAGCAGCATGAACAGTGCGGCCAAGGCGACGAGAAGAAAGGGAACCAGAAAAGCGGCCCAGAATCGAGGCATGGACCCGTCCACCTCTCCTCGAGCATTCCAATGCGTGGCCACCTGTGGCGTCAACTGAGGATAGAATTTCGCCCCAATCAGGAAAGAAAGGAGCACAAGGCTCCACATGATCAACGTCCCTCGCTTACTCATAGGTTCTCCCCACGGGGATCATCCCCCGTCTGCCTTCTTCCCCACCAAGCCCCTCGCGAAGAACCAACCTCTCACTTCACCGGATAAATTCTAGCACACGCCGCCTCTCCCTGTCACTTCCCCCCGGACACCGAAAAAACCGCTCGGATTCACGGACATATCACAAGCATGGACGGCATCCGACCACATCCCTTTGAGGATTTGCTCGCATCCGAAGACATGTTAGAATTCTTTCAGCCTGCTTGAACATGACGAGGAGGAGTTTCTAATGGCACGAACATTTCGGCAAATGCCCCCCCATGGCGGAACGCTCATCGACAGGCTCTTACGCGGGAATCTGCGAGAGGCGGCCCTCGAGCGCGCCCGACGCCTGCCCACGGTCTACCTGGACCGGGTGCGTGTCTCCGATCTGGAGCTCATCGCCGTAGGGGCATACAGTCCTCTTACCGGTTTCATGGACCGGGAGACCTACGAAACGGTAGTCGAGGACATGCGCCTGCCCAACGGCCTCGCCTGGACCATTCCCATCGTTCTGCCTGTCGACAGGACCACCGCGGACGCCCTCAAGGTCGGCCAGGAAATTGCCCTGGTGGAGCGAACCGAGTCCGGTGAAGACAACATCATGGGCATCCTGGAGCTGTCGGAGAAATACGAGTACGACAAAGAAAACGAGGCGGAGAAAGTCTACCGCACCACCGAGGACAAGCATCCCGGTGTGGCCCGCGTGTACCGCCAGGGAGATGTCTACCTGGCCGGGGACATCTGGCTGCTTAATCGGCCTAGCAAACTGGAATTCCCCGAGTTCCGTCATGACCCTGCCCAATCTCGGCGCTTGTTTGCAGCTCGGGGCTGGCGACGGGTCGTCGCCTTCCAAACACGTAACCCCATCCACCGCGCTCACGAGTACATTCAGAAGGTCGCCCTGGAGATCGTAGACGGCCTCTTCCTGCACCCCCTGGTGGGTGAAACGAAGAAGGACGACATCCCCGCGGATGTGCGCATGGCCAGCTACCAGGCGATCCTCCGCGACTACTATCCGGCCGAACGGGTCTTGTTGGGTGTGTTCCCGGCCGCGATGCGCTACGCCGGCCCGCGCGAGGCCATCTTCCATGCCATCTGCCGCCAGAACTACGGCTGCACCCACATGATTATCGGGCGAGACCACGCGGGCGTGGGCCACTACTATGGCACCTACGACGCCCAGTACATCTTCGACGAGTTCCTGCCTCACGAGCTCGCTATCACCCCCCTCTTTTTCGAGCACGCGTTTTACTGCACCAAGTGCCAGGCCGTCACCACCCGCAAGACATGCCCCCATGACCCGAAGTATCATATCTACCTGAGCGGCACACAAGTGCGCAAAATGTTGGAAGAGGGCACCCCCCTGCCGGAGGAATTCACCCGCCCCGAGGTCAGCCGCATTCTCATGGACGCGGTGCAGAAGCGTAAGGCGGAGGAACAGGCGGGAAAATAGCCGCGCCCGCGACGCGCGGGCCGGGGATCAGGGGCAGGACATCGCCCCAACGCAAAGTCTTCGTCATCGGTCTGGACTGCGTGGACCCGCGCCTGGTGTTCGACCAGTGGCGAGAGGACCTGCCCACTCTGCGCCAGCTCATGAGTGAAGGCATGTACGGACCGCTGCGTTCCTCAGAACCGCCTATTACCGTGCCCGCGTGGGCCTCGATGCTCTCCGGAAAGGATCCGGGCGAACTGGGCATCTACGGCTTCCGCAACCGGGCCGATTACTCCTACAGCCACATGCAGATCGCCACCTCCCGCTCGATAACCCACCCCCGCATTTGGGACACCTTGGGCAACCGGGGCCTGACCTCCGTGGTCGTGGGCGTGCCTCAGACCTATCCGGTGCAGCCGGTCAACGGCTGGCTTATTTCTTCCTTCCTCACCCCACCCGGTGCGAAACAATGGACGTATCCTGCCTCCCTGGCCGCGGAGGTGGAACACGTGTTGGGCGGCGAGCCCTACGAGTTCGACGTGATGAACTTTCGCACCGAGGACAAGGCCCGGCTCCTGGAGGACATTTACCGCATGACCGCGAAACGCTTTCGGCTTCTTCACCATCTGCTGAGAAAGCCGTGGGACTTTTTCATCTTCGTAGAGATAGGGACGGACCGCATTCACCACGGTCTGTGGAAAGCCATGGACCCCCGCCACCCCAAGCACGTGCCCGGCAACCCCTTCCAGAACGCCATCCACGACTACTATGTCTATCTGGACCGGGAGATCGGTCGGCTGATAGACCAATTGGACAGGAACACCCGAGTCCTCGTGGTCAGCGACCACGGCGCCCGCCCCATGCTGGGGGGTTTTGCCATCAATGAGTGGCTCATCCGAGAGGGCTATCTGGTTCTCAAGGAATACCCGGAGCGCATCGTGCCCCTGGAGAAAGTGGAAGTGGACTGGAGTCGCACCCGGGCCTGGGGATCGGGCGGCTACTACGCGCGAGTACACCTCAACGTGAGAGGCCGCGAGCCACAGGGCATCATCCCGGCGGAGAAGTACGAAGAGGAACGGAATCTCCTCAAAGCGAAACTGGAGGCCACCCGAGACGAAAAGGGCCAGCTCATGGGCACGGTGGTGCGCAAGCCTGAGGAGATCTACCGAGAGGTGAACAATATCCCACCCGACCTCATCGTCTACCTGGGAGATCTGGCCTGGCGTTCTGTGGGCAGCGTGGGCCTGGGGCGAGTCCACACGTTCGAGAATGACACCGGGCCGGACGATGCCAACCACGACTGGGAAGGCATCTTCATCGCCTGGGATCCGGAGGAACGCTGGGGAGGTCGGAGGGTGACCAGCTTGCAATTGCAGGCCATTGCCGGCATGATCGCGGACTGGCTGCAGCCTTGAGGAGGAAAACGTGTACAAACGCTTGCTCATCGCAACCCATAATCGCGGCAAGCTGCGAGAATACCGTCATTTGCTGGAGGATTTGCCCGTCGACTTGACGTACCTCGACGACGTGGGCATCCAGGAGGACGTGCCCGAAACCGGCAGCACTTTCGAGGAAAACGCCGTGCAGAAAGCTCGGGCCTATGCAGCCATGAGCGGCATGCTTACCCTGGCTGATGATTCCGGCCTGGAGGTAGATGCTCTGAATGGAGCCCCCGGCGTGCGGTCAGCCCGTTATGCCGGCCCGCACGCCGGCGACCAGGAGCGCATTGACAAGGTGCTTCGCGCCCTGGCCGGCCTCCCCCCCCAGAAGCGGCAGGCTCGTTTCCGCTGTGTGATCGCTGTGGCCACACCAGAAGGAGAGGTCTACACCGCGGAGGGAACCGTAGAAGGCGTCATCGTCGAGAGGCCACGAGGGAATCACGGATTCGGCTACGACCCCATCTTCCTGTTGCCCGACCGGGGACAGACCATGGCCGAACTTCCCCCGGAGGAGAAAAACCGCATCAGCCACCGGGCTCGAGCGGCAGCGGCCATCAAGCCTACGTTGCGCCGCCTCATTGGTTAGACGTGATCTCCTCCTCTCGGTCGATAAGGACGTCGACCCGCATAAGTCCCTGCTCCACCTGGACGCGCGTGGGAAAATGGGCCCGACGAATGACCCGCAAAATGCGGTGATTGTCGGGCTGGACATATGCGTACAATACCCGAACACCCTGGTCACGAGCCAGAACCGCCATCTCCGCAAGCAGGCGTGTGCCGATCCCTTGACCCTGCCAATCGTCTCGCACTACCACCGCGGCCTCGGCCTCTGACTGGCCGGGGGCATGCGCAAAGCGGGCGCTGCCCACGATGATCCCCGCGTGCAAAGCGACCAGGGCTGCCCCCCGCCCCGGAGGAATGCCCTCGAGCTCGCCGGTGCGCCGCAGCAGTTGTTCTGATGGGGGATCGGGAACAGGGATATGAAAACGCCGGTAACGAGTTTCGGGAGAAAGGCGGCCAATGAACTCCACCATTCGCTCCTCGTCGTCCGGGGCCAGGGGACGAATGAGGATATCCAACCCCCGACGAGTGCGGAAGACTTTCGGCCACCCTTCCCCAATCGTGGAAGTCATGCGCCTTTCCACCGGGGTTCGCGCTTTTCCACGAATGCCCTCATGCCTTCTTTCTGGTCCTGAGTGCCAAAAAGGGCGTAGAACAGAAGCCGCTCATGCTGGAGCCCGGCATCCAAAGTGCTGTTGAGCGCGTACAGAACCGCTTCTTTGCCGTACTGAATGGCCAGGGGAGCCCGTGCAGCCAGTTTGGCCGCCAGGCTGATGGCTTCGTCCAGATAACGATCCTGAGGGTAGACATGATTGACCAGCCCGAGCTGCCGAGCCTCCTCCGCGGTCAGGCGTCGATCGTTCAGGATCATCTCCATGGCCAGGTATTTCCCGATGGTACGCGTCAAACGCTGGCTGCCGCCTGCCCCTGGGATGATGCCCAGGTTGATCTCCGGCTGGCCGAAGACGGCGCTTTCGCTGGCAATAATCATGTCGCAGGCCCAGGCCAGCTCAGCGCCCCCGCCCAGGGCATACCCGGACACGGCCGCGATGACCGGTTTGCGGGCCAGGGCCACCGCGTCCCACCCGCGAATGAAGGGAGCGCTCTTCATTTCGGCCGGTGTCTTGGCCATCATCTCCTTGATATCCGCGCCGGCAGCGAAGGCCTTATCACTGCCCGTGAGCACCACCGCACGCACGTCCGGATCCGCGTCCAGCATCGCGAACGCCTGGGCCAGCTCTTGCAAAACGGCCAGGTTCAACGCGTTGTACTGCCTGGGGCGATTCAACCGTACCAGAGCCACTCCATCAGCAGGGTGTTCAATGAGCAGAAATTCGAATGGGGACATACGTCACCTCCTCGTGACAAGATTGGACCTCAGCCGAAATGGGTCTTGGTCGCTTCACACCATCACCTTGCCGCCATCCACATGGTAGGCCTGGCCGGTGATGTACGTCGCGCCGTCGGAGGCCAGGAAGAGGACGAGGGCAGCGACCTCCTCCGGCTCGCCCAGACGGCGCAGGGGGATCTCTCGCATCCACTTCTCCATCATGGCCGGGTCTTGGCGAGCAGCCGCGGTCATCGGCGTGACGATGACTCCCGGACAGATGGCGTTGACCCGAACGCCGTAGGCCGCGAACTCTCGCGCGGCCTCTTTGGTAAATCCGGCGATGGCCGCTTTGCTGGCCGCATAGGCACTCCGGTGGTAAAGCGGTGTGGCCTTGCCGGCAATGCTGCTCATGTTGATGATTACGCCCGATCCCTGCTCCTTCATCACCCGCCCCGCGGCCTGGGTGCCGAGAAAAACCCCCCGAGCGTTGATCGCCATGACTCGATCCCAGACATCGACCGTCATATCGAGAATGGAGGCGTGAGGTTCAACGCCCGCGTTATTGACCATCACGTCCAACCGACCCCAGCGGGCCATCACGGCCTGCACCAACGCCACGACATCTTCCGGTCGAGACACATCTCCCTCGTGCACCAGGGCCTCTCCGCCCAGGGATTCGATCTGGGAACCCGTTTCCTCAGCTTTTGTCCGAACCACATCGTTGACGGCCACGCGCATACCCTGCCGGGCCGCGGCCAGGGCAATGGCCCGACCGATGCCCTGGCCGGCGCCGGTCACCGCCAGGACCTTCCCTTCCAATTCCGGATAAACAGGCATGATTCTCTCCCTCCTTATAAACTCAGCGAGAACGCCGCCGGCGGGGCGTGTAGGCCCGCGCGCCTCCCACCGCAAAAGGAGCTTCCGCCTGCATCTCGGAACGCACGTATGGATGAGGGTGAGCCAGATAGCGCTCTGCCGCCTGGCGTCCCGCTTCGATCATCTCGTCAATGTGAGAAAAATCGTTGAACGGCAGGTCTTTGAAGGCAGTAATGTGGATATGGTGGAGCTCGATGTGGGGGTCGGCCTGGGCATGATCCAGATCGTCCAGCAATGACTGGACGGTGAACGTATCCAGGACGCGCTTGAGCACGTTGAGCACGCCGTGGACAGGTTTGCGTTTTTCGCCGCCATATCCCACGTTGACCACGTAAAGGGTCGTCGCCCCTTTGTCCATGGCCACACCGGCAGGCGCGGCAGCCACGACGCCGCCGTCCACCAGTTGCAGACCGTGATACGCCACCGGAGGATGAATGCCCGGGACAGACACACTGGCAAGCACGGCTTCCACTAAAGGCGCCTGGGGATCCTCGCCAAACAGGTACAACCGGCTGGTTTGCAAGTCTACAGCCGTCAAATAGCACGGCATTTTCAGATCCCCGAACGTCCGTACACCCACGGGCAGGTTGCGTCGGATGAGTTCGCGGATTCCGTAGCTGGGGAAGAAGCTGTCCGCGCCGATGAGAAGACGCCAGGCCAGGGTCAGGGCATTGCCCGGGTAAACGGTGGAACGGTCCGCTTGATGCCAGAGTGCAGCCAGCTCGTCCATATTGGCCTCGCGGCCGCGTGCGGCCACATACGTCGCGTTGACGGCCCCAGCAGACGTTCCCACGAGGAAATCCGGCCAGATGCCGGCCCGAAACAACGCATCCATGGCCCCGACCTGCAAGGGGCCCCGATTGCCTCCACCGCTAAGCACCAGTGCGATCATCGTCTTCACCTGTGTGGGCCGCGAATGGCCGCGGATGTTTCTGGTCTGTCCTCATGTCCCCCCAAGGGCTCGCCGACCAATGTGGTCCCTCGAGCAATCCCCCTATTTTCCTATGGTCTTTTTGTTCATCCAGATGTATGATTAGGCCAGATGTGCCAGATGCAAAGAAATCGGCCCGCTCGACCCGGTGGGGACCGTCCTGTGCTCCCCATCATATCACACGGGCTGCCCGGGGTTCAAAATCCTTGCGCCCCGGCCAACGACTCAAAAAACTTGGCTCGACATTGGGCTGATGAAACACCAGAGGCATTATCATCAGAAGGACGGACTCTATGACCATTCCGACGTTTATTTCCAGAATGCGCGTGTGGGTAGGTAGTTTCATCCTCCTGCTCTTGCTCCTGGCAGCCGGGGGAGGCCTCTATGGAGCGCCTCTGTCCGCACAACCAGGAGGGGCATGGCCACATGGGCCACAGCCCGGCCACAGCCCGATCAGGACCGTTCCTTTTGTCCCGGGCCGCGTTTTGGTGAAACTCCGCTCATCGCCGGAAGGTCTCCGTTTCTTGGCCCGCCAACCGGGTGTGTTGGCCGCGGCGTCCCTCCCTGCCCTGCACCTGGAAGTCCTCACGGTGCCGGTAGGCCACGAGCAGGAGATGGCCGAGCGCCTGCAAAGGGACTCACGAGTCCTCTACGCGGAGCCGGATTACATTTACCAGGCCCTATCGACTCGGCCCAACGATCCTTTCTACACCCAGTACCAGTGGCAACTTCCTCACATCGGTCTGGAAACCGCCTGGGACACCACACAAGGCAAGGACAGCGTTATTGTCGCCATCGTCGATTCCGGCGTCGATTTGAGCCACCCGGACCTGGCGAGCCACGTGATCCAGGGGCGCAACGTCATCGCCGGCAACAACACCCCTGAGGATGATCAGGGACACGGAACGCACGTGGCCGGCATTGTCGGCGCCATGACGAACAACCACCTCGGCATCGCGGGGATCGCCTGGCACGTGAAACTCATGCCCGTAAAGGTCCTGGACAGCAGCGGCAGCGGGACCTCCACCCAGGTGGCCACGGGAGTCCGCTGGGCCGTGGACCACGGGGCCCGGGTGATCAACTTGAGTTTGGGCGGAAAGTCATCGTCCGCCACACTGCGCGACGCTATCGACTACGCGTACGCCCATGACGTCCTGGTGGTGGCCGCGGCGGGGAACGCCTACCAAGATGGCAATCCTCCCATCTACCCCGCGGCCTATCCTCATGTCCTCGCTGTCGCGGCCACGGATGACCAGGACCGGCATGCCAGCTATTCCAGCAGCGGGCCTTTTGTAGATGTCGCTGCTCCCGGGGGCGACCCCAGCAGCAATGCCGACCAGAATGATAGACATTGGATCCTCAGCACATACTGGCGCGGATCCAATTACGCTTACGCCTTCCTCGCGGGCACAAGTCAGGCCGCTCCCCACGTCTCCGGTCTGGCTGCGCTCCTCCTCTCCCTGAACCCGCGCCTCTCCGTGGACGATCTGACTCAGATCATCACCGGCACCGCGGTGGATGTGGAGTCCCCCGGCCGGGACGATCTGACGGGCTATGGGCGTATTAACGTGGCCGCGGCCGTTGCTGCAGTCCTGAGCACGCCCACGCCGACCAAGACGGCCACGGCGTCGCCCACCCCGACCCTCACACCTACCCCCACGGCGACGGAGACGCCCAGCCCAACGCCAACGTTGACACCGACGCCCACGGCCTCTGCAACGCCTACGTGGACGTCGACGCCAACGTTCACGGCGTCGCCGACTCCTACGCTAACGCCCTCTCCGACCGTCGGGAGCACGGTGACTCCCACCGCAACGCCGACGCCAACGCCATCGTCGACCCCCGCCCTGTACCCCTTGCACGACACACGTGTCAATAATGATTCGGGCAATGCTGCCCAGCGCCATCCCCATGTGCTTGTGGACGAGACGGGCGCGGTGTGGGTCGTCTGGCGCGACAACCGGAGCACACCGGCGGGCATCTATGTCGGAGTGCTCCACCCACATCAGGCGGGCTGGACGTCTAACGAGAGGGTGTCCCCCGTGTACGACTCCGACCTGATGGCCGTACGCCCGGTTCTTACCCGCCAGGAGAGAGAGACAGCTATCGTGTGGCAGGATACCCGCGGCCAGGATGAGAACGTCTACGTCTCCCTCTCCCTGGCGAATCCTTCTGTCTGGACGGCGCTTCAGCAGGTCAATGACGATTCCACGCCGCCTGCACAACAGTTCTCTCCCGACGCGGTCATGGATGCTGCGGGACGGCTCTACGTGGTTTGGACGGACACGCGTCACGGGAACCGCGATCTGTATTGGCGCACGCGCACATCGGGACAGGGAGCGCACTGGCAGCCGGCCGCGCCGGTGCCGCCCGCCAGCGGACCGGGTGTGCAGATGCAACCGGCGCTTGCTGTAGACGCGGCCGGCAAGGTGTACCTGGCCTGGGCCAACGAAACACCGGGGCGCATCGAGGTGGCCGTCTTCGACCCGAACACCCGGGTCTGGCAGACGCTGCCCGGGGTCGGCGGTGGATTCACCCCCGGGGCCCAGCCGATTCTGCCCGACATCGTCGTGGAGAAAGGCCGTATCCACGTCATCTGGCAAGAAGTGCGCCGGCCGGAACAAGGGTTCGACATCTACCACAGCGTCTTCGAGAACGGAGCCTGGACCCCGGCCCAACGGGTGAACACGGACATCGGTGGGGCCATCCAGAGCGCTCCCCGTATCGCCAGAGCACCGGACGGGGTGGTCGCGGTGTGGGAGGATTGGCGCTTGGGGCGACCTGACATCTACATGAGCTGGTGGACGCCGGAGAAGGGCTGGCTGCCAGAACGCCGGGTCGCGGACGAGTCCGTTTTTGCCCTTCGCTCTGAGCCGGATGTCGCGACCGACGCCCAGGGCGGAACGCACATTGTTTGGGTCGATGCCCGGAGCCTCGCTTCTGGTCCAGACATCTACTACCGTTACATTCCGCTCAGCTACCGTTACGCCACGTATGTGCCCGTAATGTGGGTACAGAGGTGAGCCCCTGGACCGCTTTCTCGCCTGACCGGTCCAGGACTTCGGCGCTCAGAGAGTCTCACCAGCCGAACAATTTCAGCCGGATCCGTGTCCAGAGGGAAGATTCCTTTCCAGGACGCTGCAAGGAGAAGGACCATCCTTCCTCTCCTGGACCCTCCCGAATGTAAGCACGGATTCGGGCAACCTCCTCCGCATGTCCTCTGATGAGATCCAACCGCGGACGGGGAAACCAGTACGGGCAGCCGACGCACCAGGAGAGATCTCGGGGCAGGCGTTCCGGGGGAGCCAGCCGGTAAAAGTAGCGACAGGCAAAGTAAGCTGGCGGGTGAGGCGGATCGTCGATGAAACGAATGGGGCGCAGATACAAGCAGGCGCGCGGGTGACGAAGAGCCTCTGGGATGGGGCAGGCCCCACACACGCGCTCCAGGGCGGATGTCTCCTCCCCAACCCGGGCCAGAAAGGTGTCCCCGGCCACTGTACACACGAACTCTTCTCCCTGACCGTCTTTTGCTGGTCGACGCTGGCGGAACTCACATTCCGGTATCATGGCTCCTCTCGCCTTTCTCCCGCGTAGAACGCCACCGCACGCACCCAGGAACGGGCTTCCTCCGACAAGTGAGGTTCCTCTCGGTGTTGCCATCCATGCTTACGGATGTACTGACTCAGGTGATCTCGCTGATCCAGAATTCGTCGACGCGCGTCCTGGGCCAGGAGCAAGGCCACGTTCGCATCCCGCTCCTCGGCCAGGAGAAGCGCACGGCGTAAATGAGGCAGACAGAGGCCATCAGAACTCTCGTACAAGGAGCGGAAAGAGGCCTCGGGATATCGTTTGATCAGCCAGATGAGGTGCGTGGTCTCCTGCTCCTGCCCGATCGCACAGGCCCGGCAGACGCCACGCGGGGCCAATCCGAACGGGAGATCCCCGGCTCGGCTGCCGGCGAAGAGTCGGAGCCAGACGTTGCGCAGGCGCCACCACCAACGAGGGGCTTGCCGCGCCTTGTGGCGCTGCATCTCGATATAGGCGTCGATCCCGTCCAGGGTGTGCCGGAGCAAGTCCTCGTACAGGATGCCCACGCCTAAACCGTCTTCCCAGATTTGGGCCTCCAACCGCTGCACGTACCAGGCGTGGGTGGGGCAAAACCCCAGCGCGGGGACGATGTGTCGCCGCGTGGCTCCGTCGTTGACATGTTCTCGCAACAACGAGAGCAAATAGCGGTGTTCGGCCTGATAGCGTAACCGACAGAGGGGACAACCCGGTTCCCGGAAAGCTACCTTCAGATCCAATGTGATGAGATCGCCATGTCCTGGCATCATCTGCTTCCTAAACGGCCTGGGCAATCATGCATCGCCGCGTTCGCTCGGCCAGGCTATAAAAGGCACGAATGGCCCCATGGGGAAAGCTGAAGCGCACGCCCTTCCCGCGCGTGTGGGGAAGGCGTACTTCGAGATAGGCGTTGAGGATGGAGTCCTGGAACACCAGGGTTCCCACATCTTTCAAAGCCCATTTTCTCGGCGAGGAGACGGACGCGGCCTGAGGATCCGGGATCTGCCACAGGGTCGACGGGGTGACGAGGAGCAGATGGGCCACAGCGGAGGGATGGGCCCAGGCCGGGAGCAAGGCCCACGTCTGCACCGGCTCGGAGAGATGGTCCTCAAGCCACTGCGAAAACCGGTCCTGCAGCGCAGTCACCTGCGCCGGATCGTTCGTGGCCGGGTCGACCAAAGGGGGCAAGGGGTCGAGGGGAGGCGGCACGTGGGCGCGGCGCAGGATGTAGCCGTTGCCGGCCCCGGGGAGGAACGATCTTAAGTGGACAAGAAGCTCCTCCAGGGCGGCATGTTGGGCTGCAGGGAACTCCCACACCACTTCCTCATCCCCCCGGGCCGTCCGCCAACGAGTGCGCAGGAGGAGCACATCGCCACTCAGCTCGTCCACACGGACATCGTTCAATCGCTCCAGGACCCCCATGTGAGACGTAAAACCGTAACGCACCCCGGCGCTGTCGGGTGGGACGAGTTCGGTCAGGTGCAGCAAACGCTGGTCCGTAAGAATGAGCACGCCTTCGTAAATGATCGGCCGTCGCCAGAAGGTCCCTTGCAGATGGCTGCGCAAGCGGGGACGCCAAAGTGCGATGAGGATGCGCTCGTCCGGGGCTAAATGAGAGGCCACGTACCCTTGGAAACGCCGCGGAAGCCGGAAGAAGGTGTATTCGGCCTCCGTGTAATGTTCCACCCGGGCAAAGGCCAGTCGGCCCCGGTAGGGTGCGGGAGGACGCCAGAGGGGAGACGCTTCGTCTGTTGCCCGGGCATTCAGGGCCAGGCGATAGGCGCGCTGCGCCTCTTGAATCTGCGGCCACACCTGATCTCGCTCCAGCCAGGCATGCACATCCACGGCCGCGAAGACCTGCAACCCGGCCATCACCTGCTGCCGCTGTTCCGCATCCAGGTCGGGGATGTCGGACAAGGAGGCACAGGTGGGATCGGCATCGGCAACCGCCACAAGTACCGGAGGCCGACCTTCCATGCCGTTGTGGATCCCGCCGATGATGCGGGCGAACAGCCGAGTTCCCGGCGGATGAGAAGCGGTGCCCAGGAGGAGAACGGGCAAAGGGGTATTCTCGACCGTCAGGGTGCGCAGTACAATGGCGTGGTCGACCGAAACCCGCCGATCGGGCATATGAATTTCTTGCAGGTGAAGACGTTCGTCCTCGGGATCAGGACGGTACACTCCAACCGGTCGTCCCGGGCGCACGATCTCTATCTGCACGATACCCCGACTCATGGAATCTTCCTCGCGAACGTTTCTGCCTTGAAGCGCGTGTCTGCCCCCAAATCCGGCAAACAAAAAGCCTCTACCGAGCCAGGTCGGTAGAGGCCATCAGTCCCCACGGACACTTCCGGCGAGCCTCATCGCCATCGCAGGGAGTATACCATCAATTTGCCCCACCGCGCAACCCCATCAAGCGCGCAGGCAACCAGCCCCACGTCGCCAGTAACAGGTCCTGTCCTGGCATGAGGGCCGCCTTGCGGTGGCTCTGGCAGAATCATGCCTCCCCCGGGAAGTGCCTGAGCGTGACCATCGAACGAGAATTCCCGGAACGCGACGAGGCCGCCTCCGTGTTCCCGGAAACGGCCTCGTGCTCCCCACGCACCCACTGCCTGTAGCTCTATTATATACTCGATCCTGTTGCTTTTTTCTGTAAGCTTCCTTACATTACAGACTTACTGAATCGGGTTTTGGTCCGAAACGTCGCCAGCAGATCCCGGGGCCCGCTCCGAAGATCGAACCTGTGGATCATGATGCGGGGGTTCGCCCAAACGGCCGGAGCAAGGTATACTTGAGCAAGAATCACCATCCGAAATGTCACCGGAGGAGAGCGCCATGTCCGAGGAACTCATTCGTCAGGTGGCTGATGAACTGACTCGCCGCACCACCGCGGAAGTCCGTTTCGACGATCTCACCCGTGTCCTTTACAGCACGGATGCCAGCATCTATCAGATAGAGCCTCTTGGAGTTGTCATTCCTCGCACGGAAGAGGATTTGATTGCAGCCGTGGAGATCGCGACGCAACAACGCATTCCTATTCTGCCCCGAGGCGGAGGCAGCAGCCTGGCCGGTCAAGCTGTTGGCGAAGCCCTGATCATTGATCTGAGCAAATATCTTAACCGCGTCCTCGACATCGACCCGGAGCGACGTCAGGTGACCGTACAGCCAGGTCTCACCCTCAACTTTCTCAATCGGGCTGTGGCCCCCTACGGGCTCATGTACGGTCCCGACCCCGCATCCGGGGAGCGAGCCACCCTGGGCGGCATTGTGGGCAATAACAGCACCGGCGCTCATTCCATCCTCTACGGCATGACTGTCAACCACGTTGTCGCCCTCGATGTCGTCCTCTCCGACGGCAGCCTGGCCCGGTTCGATTCGGTCGATGGGAAGGCGCTCAACACCCGCGCCCGAGGAAACAGCCTGGAGGCCCGTCTGTACCGCGAGGTTCCGGCGTTGCTCGACGACGCAGCCGAAGCCATCCGAGAGCGATTTCCTAAACACTGGCGTCGGGCCAGTGGCTATAACCTGGACTTCCTGCTCAAAGGATTAGAAGAAGGCCATTTCAACCTGGCTCAGGCTATTGTCGGCTCGGAAGGAACCCTGGCCGTGGTCCGGTCCATCACTTTGGGACTGGTAGACCGTCCTCGGCACAAGGGGTTATGTGTGGTCCACTGCGACGATCTGATTCAGGCTATGCACGTCAACCTGGCCGCTCTGGAGTGCTGCCAACCTTCCGCGGTGGAGCTGCTCGACCGGAAAGTCATCGAGCTGGCACGGACTGTTCCTGAATATGCCCGGCAGCTCTCTTTTGTCCGAGGGAACCCCGAAGCGCTGATCATCGTGGAGTTCTATGGAGAAAGCGAAGAAGAAGTCAGGAGCCGAATCGATCAATTAGAAGCTCACCTGCGCCGGCGCAAATTGGCCGATACCTTCGTGCGCGCCCTGAGCCCCGAACAGCAAGCTCAGGTGTGGAATGTGCGCAAGGTCGGGTTAGGGCTACTCATGAGCACCCGAGGGGATTATAAGCCCATCGCATTCATCGAGGATGCGTCGGTGCCGCCGCAAGCGTTGCCCGATTATGTCACGGACATTCTCGACCTGATGCAGCGGACGAACACCCGGGTGGCCATGTACGCCCATGCCAGTGCGGGCTGCCTTCACATCCGCCCCTTGATCAACCTGAAAGACGTCCGCGACGTGGACAAGATGGCCGCCATCTCCCGCACCGTCGCCGATCTGATGGCGAAGTACGGGGGGGCCATGAGCGGCGAACACGGCGACGGCTTGGCCCGCTCTCAGTTCATCGAACGCATTTTCGGTCCCGAGCTCTACCAGGCCTTCCGTCGTCTCAAAGGGACGTTTGACCCCCAGAACCTCATGAACCCGGGCAAGATCGTAGACGCCCCGGCCATGACGGAACATTTGCGCTACGGGGCCGATTACTTCGTACGTCTGATCCCGACCACGTATGCCTGGGACGATTTTCAGGGATTCGATCGGGCGGTGGAACAGTGCAACGGCGCCGGCGTCTGCCGCAAACTCGACGCCGGGACCATGTGTCCAACGTTCATGGCCACCCGGGATGAAAAGGAGAGCACGCGCGGTCGAGCCAACACCCTACGAGCCTGGATGAGCGGCAAGCCTCTCAGTCCTTCGGACGAAGAAGTGTACGGCGTGCTGGACCTTTGCCTGGGATGCAAGGGGTGCAAATCTGAATGTCCCTCCGCCGTGGACATGAATAAGATCAAGACGGAGTGGATGGCCTGGTACTACGATACTCACGGTCTGCCCCTGCGTAACTGGATCTTTGGCCACATCCACCAACTAAACGCCCTTGCTGCTCCGGTTGCGCCCCTGGCCAACCGCATTTTGAACGCCCGGGCCTTCAAGTGGGCAGCAGCTCGAGTGCTGAAAAT
Organism: uncultured Anaerolineae bacterium; assembly: GCA_964487375.1. Lineage (GTDB taxonomy): Bacteria > Chloroflexota > Anaerolineae > JAADDB01 > JAADDB01 > JAADDB01. The sequence goes on from CAZAQA010000008.1 coordinate 96,346, forward strand.
CCACCCCCGGCGCACTCTGCCTGATCTGGCCGACGAAACGTTCCCGGCCTGGTGGCATCGGCGACCGAAGAGAGTTCGCCAGGCCTCTCGAGGGCAGGTGGTTCTCTTCCCTGACACGTTCGTCACCTACAACGATCCGCACATTGGCCGGGCTGCCGTTCGCCTGCTGGAAACGGCCGGGTATGAGGTCATTGTGGCGGAAAAGCGAGTGTGTTGCGGGCGTCCCCTCCTTTCCAAAGGACTGCTGAAGGAAGCCCAGAAGAACGCCGCCTACAACGTGAATCTCCTGCTCCCCTATGCTCGCCAGGGTCTTCCCATCATCGGCCTGGAACCTTCCTGCATCCTGACCATGAGAGACGAGTATCCTGATTTGGTAGCGGGCCAAGACGCCAAGACGGTGGCAGGACAATGCCTCACCATTGACGAATTCCTGGCCGACCTGCTCCGTCGGGAACCGGATGCCTTACACTTCGACGCACCCGAGCGTCCGGTCTACGTCCATGGCCACTGCCATCAGAAAGCCCTGGTCGGAACGGGGCCGACTCTGGAGGTGCTGAGAGCGGCCGGGTTCCGTGTGGAAGAAATTCCCTCGGGATGTTGTGGCATGGCCGGGAGCTTCGGCTATGAGCTGGAGCATTTCGACCTCAGCGTGGCCATCGCGGAGGACCGACTGCTACCCACGCTACGCCAGGCCCCAGACGACGCCATCATCGTCGCTGATGGCACCTCTTGCCGCCATCAGATTGCCGACCTGAGCGAACGGACGGGTGTGCATCTGGTGGAGGTGCTGGCCGACGCGCTCCGGTCTCCTGCAGCTTCCTGACGTCAGCGGAGGCCTCAGAGTATGATGTCCGCTTCAGCCTAGCAAATCCCGGAGTCGATGTCCCAGTTGGGCGCTGCGAGCCCGTCTGGCCTTGCAGGTGAAGCAGAGGGGAGGGTCGCCCGGCGTTGTAGGCTGACCGCAATCCTCACAAGGGACCAACTCGCCCTCGTGAAGAAGGGCTTCCTCCCGAGTGGCCAGCCACTCCGTGTACGTCATATTGACGTAAGAAAGGGCCTCCTCCGGGCAGGCCAGGATGCAGACGCCACAGTCCACACAGTCCGGTGGTACGAAAGTAAGGGTGAAATGCCCTGGGTGCTCCTCTGAGGGAAACTGGGTATAGAAGCGAATGGCCGCGGTGGGACAAAATCGGGCGCACAGACCGCAGGCCGTACACGCCTCACCGATCTGAACGACGGTCCAGGGCAACCCCTCCAGGTCAATGGTCTCCTGCTGGGGGGAGCCCAAGCGTTGCAACGCGGCCGTCAGATGACGCCGTTGGGGCGGCAGGTGATAGGACAGGCGCTCCCGTGGTGACAAGGCGCGAGGCTCAGGCGCAGGAGGATTCCACTTTTCAGCGGCAACGGCCGCAGCCACACGGGTCACGTTCCCCCGGAATACATCGAACAGTTGGCGTCGGGAAAGGGCCGAGACATGCCCCTTGTAGACCGGGACCGCGTGGTTCTCCCCCAAATCGTCCGGGGCAAGCGTGTGGGTGCGCACACGGGCCGGATGCCCCCACGCTTCCAAGAGGCGGTTGGCTTGCTGCGCGATCTCCAGGATATCGTCGTGTACAGCCGCGAGGGGACAGGTGGCGCAGGCCCGATCGTCCAGCCACAAGTCCTCCGGCTGACGACGGACCATGTCGATGAGATCGCCCAGGGAAAGGGCGGCCAGGCAACGTCCGGTCTGCAAGCGGGCAGCTACCGGCGCGTCCGTCTCCCCTTGCTCCTGAACCGGGCAAAGCAGTTCGAGTGCGGAAGGAGCCAAAGCCCGGACATTCTCGTGCAGACGCCGCTGCCACACGGGCCGGGCAGGATGTTGGAAAGCGCCGGTCGGGCAGGCGTGTAGGCAAAGGCCACAGCGAGCGCATGCCTCCTCATCCAATGTGACCTTCGGCGGAGCCAACGCTTTCGTCTCTCCCAGGAAAACGGTGATAGCCCCAACCGGACACACATCCTGGCAAATGGTACACGCCCGCTGGCGAAAGCGGGTGTTCAAGCAGAGAGACTGCCGGACTTGCGGGGCGTCTCCGGTATCCAGCCCCAACTTCTGCGCAAGCTCCAGTAAATCCATACCTTTTCCCCCGGGATTCAGACAGTGCCACGATGCCGAATCAACCGACGAATAGCGTATATCACAAGCGCTATCGGCAGCAAAATCAATCCCAGGAGTGGCAGGACAACGACCAGCAAGTAAATAGCCAGGTCGGCGAGGAGCTGGAACCCTCGCAGGAGCGTTCCCCAGGCCTGTCGCAAGGTGAAGCGGGGGTCCCAGTGGGTGTTCAGGGGCCGACTGAGTTCATAAGGGCTCAGGGTAATGGTGATTGTCGCCAGGGTGGTCAATTTGTCCAGCATCTGTAGCCGTCCCTGGATTTGCTCGATGTCCCCTCGTACTCGTGTCAGCTCTTGGTAGACCTCCATGATATCCGACGCGCGCTGGCTGCGTTTACGCACTTCGCTGAGAAGGGTGCGCAATTCCTGTTCGGTCGCTTCCAGGTTCTTGAGCCTGGCCTGGAGGTCCACGTACTCCTGTGTGACATCGTTGGTCCGCAGTGATTCCCGGTCCACCCGAACGGCCAGACGGCGAAAGCGCTGCATGGCTTCGTCGAAACGTTTCTGGGGGACGCGAACTGTAATGGAGCCGGCCAGTTGCCCGTCTGAGCGATAGAGGGTGGATCGGGACACGTACCCTCCCATCTCTTCCGCAATTTGAGCGATCTGGTCCGCGACTTGCCGGGCGTCGACGACGACCAGGGTCAGGTTGGCGTCGTAGACGATACGTCGCGTCGTCTCGGGCTGGGAAGGCGCAAGACGTTCATTGTTCTGAACAGCACCAGTCGAGGGAGGCGTGGATCTCTCGGTCGGCGCAGGGACGGGAGGAGCGACTTTGAGCGTTCCTCCATGTCGCAAAGGCGCAGGTGCCGCGCAGGCGACGAGGAGAAGAAGCAACAACAAGCTCGATAGCAGGAAAGGGATGGATTTTGAAGGGTTCATGAGCTACAGGTTCCCCTTTCTATGCCGTTTCTGTCCGGCGTCGGACGGAATCATGCGACCATGGCCCCCTCCCGGGAGGGCCAATGCCATGCTCTCGCGGGACGACACGATTTGCATCGGACTCTGATCCCCGCGTCGTGGCCCGACGGCACTGAGCCTCGTATCCAAAGGATTCCTCTTCTGGTGGACGTCCTGACGCCCATCGGGGTTCCCCTTTTCGGAGATCCGGCGGAGGGATAGATCGTCACCCATGGACTTCTTCACCACCCGTAAGAGAGGCGGACGATGAGTCGGAGCGGCAGACCGGCCTGTCGCATGAGGTACTGCGTTCGCTCGATATCGTAGGGAATCCGGTAGTACGCCCAACGCCGTTCTTCCACATCCAGCAGGGCAAAGGCTGCGCGCGGATCCCGGTCGCGCGGCTGGCCAACGCTCCCCGGATTCACCAGCCAGCGGTCTGGATCGCGCAGGGTATACACTTCCTCCGGTTCCGGAACGTGCCAGGCGGTCATCCAACGACCGCTTTCGTCCGCGAAATGATGGTACAAGGCGGGGATATGGGTGTGGCCTGTCAGGCAGACCGGCGTCTGGAAGTACTCGAACTGGGCGTGGGCCATGGTCGGGGTCAGGATATACTCCCAGACAGGGTCACGCGGGCTCCCATGGACGATGGTGTAATCTCCTTCGATCTGCTGTTCGGACAGGGAAGCGAGATAGGCCCGGGCATCGGGGGTCAATTGTGTCTGTGTCCATTCGACGGCACGACGGGCATCGGGGTTGAAGTCATTGACACGCACGCGACCAAGAGCGGCGGCGTCGTGATTTCCAAGGACGGCCAGGGCGTTGAGTTCACGCATTCGGGCAACACACTCATTGGGGTTCGGGCCATAGCCGACGATGTCGCCCAAGCACCAAAGACGGTCAAACCCTCCTTCCTGGCGAGCTGCTTCGAGGACTGTGTCCAGGGCTTCCAGGTTGGCGTGGATATCCGAGAGAACCAGAACACGCATTACTCCAGATCTTCCTCCTCGGGCAAGATGTCCCAGGTGTCCAGCAGCCAGGCATCGGCAGCGATAAGGAGGGTCTCCGTTCCGGGGGCAGATTCAAAGATGAAGATGGGAACGCCCGTGTCCTCCTCTTCAGCGATCTCAACCAGTTGCATTCCACGATGGACTCGTTCGCTCAACAAGGACCGGATTTGCCGGAGTCCTTGCACATAAGGCTCCTGTTCGCTGGGGTAAATCATGGCGCTGTACAGCTCCAAGAGGTCACTGTCCTCGAAGTAGAGGTCCAGGTCGATGACGCTCTCGGAAGATTCCAGTTCCTCATCAGCGAGCTCCTCATCAGAGAGCTCCTCGGCCACGGTCGCGGCCAATGGCTCGGTCCAGAGGGTCACGCTCAAGACGAGCTGGCCGATCAACTCTTCCAGTTGCAGCAACTGTTCCTCATCCAAAAGGGTCTCCAGAGAGAGATCGACGTCATCCGGAGGACCGTTGCCGTTGCTAGAGGCCGTCATGGTGCTGCTCCTTTCTCCCTCACACCGCCTTCCACTCCGACATCGCCTGCTATCCTTGCTGCACCCAACGAGGTCACGAGAACCCGATGGGGCATAAGGGTTCATGGACGCCGTCACGTCACTCCTATTCTACCACAGGTATGCCAGATCCTACGGACAATTGCATGCCGGGCCCACGATCGGCCGCACGTGGACCGGTATGCCGCCCGGGACCGGTACAACGCGGGGCGGGGCGAAGGGAAAAGGGTAAGCGAGAAGGTACTGCTCACACAAGGGAAAAGGCCTGCCTCCCCTTCATCGGGGACAGCAGGCCTTGGTGTATCACGAATCATAGGGGATTGGCCATCCCCCCTATGTGATGCCGACGGTTTACTGGCCTATGGACAGGAAGGTGGCCGGCGCGGCCTTGGGCGTTACGAAGTGAATGTACGGATGGCCCGTGCCGGCGTGACAGGCGTTGCAACCCTGTACGGCCGCTTTGTAATCCTTCTCAAACGTCGTCTGGTCCTTCTCTTCAATGGCTTCGGCAAGCGGGTCCAGATAGGTGTGTTCGAAGTTCTTGAGCAGCTCAGCCTTCCCCGGCCGGGTGACCTCCCCGACCTCCTGGATCTCCCTCTGTTCCTTGAGCTCGTAAGCCGCCAAATCCCACTGTCCGGCTTCCGCCGCTGCCCAGACGTTGCCGAAGCGATAGGAGTATTCCATCATTACCGTACCCAAACCCGGTTGAATGTTCCACAGGGCCAGGCTGCGGTCGGGCTTGTTGAAGAGGCCGTCGATCAGTGTCTTGGCATCCTCCAGGGTGGGACGACCGGAGGGATAGGAGGGCTTGGTTGCCTGCGGGTGCTCTTCTTCTTCAGCCTTCTCCGGTTGGCTGGCTTTCAGTTGCAGGAACGGTTCCGGCGAGGTCGGCGGCATCTGGAAGTGGATGTACGGATGGCCGGTGCCGGCATGGCAGGCGTTGCAGCCTTCGATCGCGTCGGCGTAGGCTTTGTCGAACGCTGTCTTGTCCTGCGCCTCGACGGCTTTCATAACCGGGACCAGATAGGTGTGTTCGAAGTTCTTGAGCAGCTCGGCCTTCCCCGGGCGGGTGGTCTCACCCACTTCCTGGATCTCGGTCTGTTCCTTAAGCTCGTACTGCGCCAAGCCCCAGTCACCGGCGTCGGCCGCCTTTTTGGCCAAAGCGAAGCGCCGACTGTATTCCATCATCACTGTGCCCAGACCCGGCTGGATGTCCCACAAGAGCAGACGGCGGTCGGGCTTGTTGAAGTAGCTACGGACCATCTGGTCCAGCTCTTGCCAGGTAAGCGGCTTGTCCGGTGCCGGGGTCGGTTTGGCTGTGGCCTTGTGTTCCTCTTCGGCGGCCGTCGGCTTGCTTGCCTCCAGCTTCAGGAAGTCCTCCGGGCTGACTTTCGGCGGGGTGTACTTAATGTACGGATGACCAGTCATGCCGTGACACCCGTTACATCCCCCTATAGCTGCGTTGTAGGCGTTGTCGAACGCCGTCTTGTCTTGCGCTTCGATTGCCTTCATGACCGGGTCCAGGTAGGCGTGCTCGAAGTTTTTCAGCAGGTCAGCCTTCTTCGGGCGGGTGGCCTCACCCACCTCTTGAATCTCGGTCTGCTCTTTGAGCTCGTACTGCGCCAGGCCCCAATCACCGGCGTCGGCTGCCGCCTTGACCTGGGCGAAACGCCGGGCGTACTCCATCATCACGGTGCCCAGGCCGGGCTGAATGTCCCAGAGGGTTAGCTTGGGATCAATGTTATTGAACCTTTCCTCCAGAAGTTTTTGGACTTGGGCGGCCGTCACGTCATTAGCCGCCGGAGCCTTGGTGGGGGCTGCTTTCGTTGGTGGCGCCTTTGTCGGCGCCTTTGTCGGCGGAATTTCGGTTGGCTTAGCCCGTGTAACCGGAGCCTTCGTGGGCTGCGATGCGGGCGTTGAGGTGGCACCGCAGCCGGCAGCCAGTGTCGCCACCAGTGCGATGGACAACGTGACGATGAGAAATATCCATTTCTTTTTCCTCATCACGGGACTTCCTCCTTTTGCCTCAGATGTTAGGGGACCTTCGCCCTATACGATAAATAGTTTATTGCTCACACGTTGATGTTTCTCCTCGGACTACTCGATTCAGAGACAAAGCCGGACCGGCTCTTCTCGCTGGCAAGTCTGGACAACATTTTGGATACGTTCACCTCCTTTCCTCTCCTCGTTAATCGTCTGCTTGCCAGCAATTTTCAACGGTCCGTACCAGGGCATGGCAAACAAATGTACCCGCGGCGGAGATCGGCCTGTATCTAGTGTAGGAGGCTCAAGGTTCCCTGACTAGTCGTAAAATCCCCTATTTTTCGTGGGGAATTCTACGACCCAAGGAGGGCGTAGTGCTCTTCTTTTCACGGAAGAGGTGGATTGGGATATCGTCTGTTGAGAAGAGTACGTGGAGGTGGAGGGGAAAGAAGACACGTGCAAGCAGGCCAACGTATTTCCACAAAATCAGGTGACGTCGAGGAGTCCCTTGCGTACCGCGTAGCGGATTAACTCAGCGCGATCACGGAGGTTGAGTTTCTCCAGGAGGACGTTGCGGTATTTTTCGACTGTGCGGGGGCTAATGTTGAGCTTTGCCCCAATCTCCCGATAGGTCAGACCCTGAGCAATGAGCCGTAACACTTCGCGCTCGCGCTCGGTCAAGCGGGCCAGGCGGTCGAATTCGTCGCCCGACTGGGCACGACGGATGTAATCGTCCAGGAGTAGTCTGGCGACGGAGGGATAGAGAAATACCCCGCCGGCAGCCACAACTCGTACTGCGGAGAAGAGTTCTTCCGGCGACGCTTCCTTGAGCACATAGCCGGAGGCGCCGGCGTTGATGGCCTGGAAGAAGTACCCTTCATCTTCATGCATGGTGAGGACCACCACCTTGACCGGCCGCGGGAGGCTGAGGGACATAATCCGACGGGTTGCTTCCAGACCGTTGATATCGGGCATGCCCAGGTCCATGAGCACGATGTCCGGTTGTAATTCTTGTACTTTGGTCAATACGTCCCGACCGTTGTGGGCTTCGCCGATCACCTCGATATCCAATTGCGATTCCAGAAGCAAGCGGATTCCGGCCCGTACCACCGCGTGATCGTCGGCGATAAGAACCCGGATTTTAGTCGTCATGAGGAGGACTCCTTAGTTCCTAACGGGAGGTCAACGACTATGGTGGTGCCGGCCCCAGGCGCTGATTTGATCTCAACAGTGCCGTCAAAGAGAGCGGCACGTTCTTGCATCCCCAGCAATCCCCATCCGCGACCGCTCTCATCGGACGGCAGGACGGAGGAGGGGACAAACCCCTGACCATCGTCTGAAACGGTCACATGCAACCGGGAATCGACTCGCCGGAGGGAAATTTCAACGCGAGAGGCCTTCGCATGAAGGGCAACATTCATAATCGCCTCCTGGAGGATACGAAAGACCACTGTTTCCAGTTGAGGCGGCAGGCGGCCCTGTAGGCCCTCGGCGATCACCGATATTTTCAAGCCGGCGCGACGAGAGATGTGGTTGCTGTAGCGGCGTAATGCCTGAACCAGGCCCAAATCATCCAGGGCCGCCGGGCGCAGATCCAGGATAATGGAACGCAGAGTGCCCATCATTGACGTGGCGATCTCGGAAGCATCCTCAAGGATGGTGACGGCACGCTCCGGGTCGGCGGGGAGGGCCGTGGCGGCGGCGCCGATTGTCATGCTCAGGCCGCTGAGTTCCTGTCCCAACTGGTCATGGAGATCACGAGCCACGCGGCGGCGTTCTTCTTCCTGGGCGGTGATGATCTTGTCCAGCAGCCGACCGCGTAAGGCATCCTTCTTTCGAATCTCCTCGTACAAACTGATATTCTCGATAGCCACGCCGATTTGCCGACCAATGGCCTTGAGCAAGCCCCAGTCGCCTTCGTCAAAAGGTTGGCCCTTGGAGTTCATCAAGTTGAGCACGCCAAGAGAGTTGTCCCTGGCCACAAGAGGGACAGAAACTCCATGCTGGAGGGGCATCCCGTCGATCTCCAGGGTGGACATGGGTGGACAGAAGTATGTTTCTAGGGGCGGGCTGACTTCACGAGTCTCCATGACATAGTGGCAAAGACAGCCCTCCACCCCTCCGTTGCAGGAGAGAACGGGTTCGGGAATGTGCAATTGACAGACAATGTGCATCCGGCCTTCTGAATCGGGCATGGTGATCCAACCGGCCGGTATACCCAACTCTTCCAGCACGCAGATCAGGGCGTCCCTCAGCATCTCTTGCATCCCCAGCGGCCGGGTCACGGTCAAAGCAACAGCGTTGAGAATTGTGCGATCGCGATCAGCAATTTCGTACTTTTGACGCTCGGCTGCCTCCAGGCGACGATCTGTTTCCACAACGAACACTTCTTGGCTAAGCCGGATGAAATATGTCAGTCCCATCCCGATAATCGATCGCAAAAGGGGTACGGGGAAGCCAAGAGTACTGCTGAAGATCTGGTCATGCAGCCAACGGGTCCAGAGAATGTCATGGGGGGGTGTGATTAACCCGGAAAGCAGGGCGTAGGCGAAGAAAAGATAAGCAACGCGAGACATGTACGTCGCGATGCGCGGCAGAGCCATATCGCGTACGCGCCGTGACTGGCGTAAAAAGCCCACGCCACTGAGCAGAGAGCCTGGAAACCCCAGAAGCACGCGTACCCATATCTCCCCCGTAATGCGCAAATGGGCCAGGCTAAACGGTTCAACCATGTTGTTGATGCTTAAGACGACGAGCCATAACACAGTCATAGCAAGGGTGGGCACCCAGCGCCATCTTTGATCGTAAGTGTCCGGTACGGTCAAACTCAAGCCAAACTGGAAGAGTGCGACAAACGACACGGACATCAAAAACAACTGTACAAGATTGAGGACCTGGACTACAGAGGAGGGGAGATAACGAGCCTGAATGGGAATGAAAAGGTATCCCCATTCTGTCAGGCCGTGGGTCATGCCGAAGACCGCCAGCCAGGGCAAATAGCGGGCTATTTCCAGTTGGCTGTACTTGCGACTTTGTAGGACAACAGAAAGGCCCAGCGTGAAAAAGGCGAGCCCGTAAATGAAAAAGATAACCGGTTCGTTGATTTCAAAGAACTGGTTTATCATGGATAAACTCTAACGTATCCTCGTTCAGAGGTCAAAAAGGACATTCACTTCCCCCAATTTTACTCTCACTCCCCCTGGGCAGCAAGGAGCAAGACGGTACAAGAGACCACATTCGATTGCCGGTGTCCGGTCCGGATAGTGATAGGATCGCCCCCCTCCCTCGGGGCTTTTGCCTATGGCCCTGAGGGGGTGAGGGATGAGGGCTTGAACCTCATCCTCTTCCCTTCGCGACAAGACGGCCCCCCACACGCCCAGCGCCCCGTGGATTTTAGCATGGAGAAGCCCTAGTACCTGGTCAATCATGGAGTGATGGATAAGCCATGGACTTTCCTGAGCCAGGATCTCCAAGAACGGGGAGGCGAAAGCACTGCCTTCGTCCACCTCTGGCCGTACAGGCAAATGAATTCGGCAGCCCTGACCCTGTAGCGGGTCGCTTTTACTATCAGGAGACTTTTGACCGAGTCCTCGTTTCTGATCTGCCTCATTGGACAATCGGTTGCTCTCGGACTATAATGTAGGGCGTGGGGTAAATCTCCACGGACAACCTATTCGGGTGTCACTACCTTCAAAGGGGAGGGTTATCATGAGTGACAAAGTAGTCGTGCAGGAATTGAATCCTTTCGCCATTGCACAAAGGCAGTTCGACGAAGCTGCCGATTTCCTCAAGCTGGACCGGGCCACACGTGAATTGCTCCGATGGCCCATGCGAGAGTTCCACTTCCAGATCCCCGTACGGATGGATGACGGATCGGTTCGTGTCTTCAAAGGATTCCGGGTCCAGTACAACGACGCCCGTGGACCGGCCAAGGGGGGCATCCGTTTCCATCCTAAAGAGACGATCGATACCGTACGAGCACTGGCCGCGTGGATGACCTGGAAGACAGCCGTTTTGGATCTGCCCTTGGGAGGCGGCAAAGGCGGCGTCATTTGTAATCCCAAGGAGCTGTCCGAGAAGGAGTTGGAGCGCTTGAGCCGGGGCTACATCCGCCAGGTCGCCCGCTTCATCGGGGCCAACGTGGATGTGCCTGCACCGGACGTGTACACCAACCCGCAGATTATGGCCTGGATGATGGACGAATACGACACCATCGTGGGCCACAGTGAGCCCGGGGTGATCACCGGCAAGCCGGTGGAACTTGGAGGTTCGAAAGGACGCAACGATGCCACAGCACGAGGAGGCATTTACGCGGTCCGTGAGGCCGCGAAAGTCCTGGGGCTGGAGCTGAAGGGACAGCCTGTGGCCATTCAGGGGTACGGCAATGCCGGCTCCTATGCCCACAAGCTGGCCGTGGAAATCCTGGGCATGAAAGTCGTTGCCGTCTCCGATTCTAAGGGCGGCATCTACGACCCGGATGGGCTCGACTACGAGCAGGTATTCGAGCACAAGATGCGCACCGGGTCGGTAGTGAATTTCCCCGACACCACACCCATCTCCAACGGGGAATTGCTGGAGCTGCCGGTCATGGTTCTTTTCCCGGCCGCGTTGGAGGATGTGATCACGCAGGAGAACGCGGGGCGCATCAAAGCCAAGATCGTCGCCGAGCTGGCCAACGGGCCGACGACGCCGGACGCCGACGTCATCCTGCACAAGAACGGCGTGTTCGTTATCCCCGACTTCCTCTGCAATGCCGGTGGGGTCACAGTGTCCTACTTCGAGCAAGTTCAGGATGCCATGAACTATTACTGGACAGAGGAGGAAGTCTACCGTCGCCTGGACGAGAAGATGACCCGGGCCTTCCACGACGTGTATAACAAACTGGAGGAGACGGGCGTTCATCCTCGCCTGGCAGCCTATCTGGTTGCCGTTGACCGAGTCGCCAAGGCAACTCGGTTACGTGGCTGGGTGTGAGGCCTCCTCGAACATAGGTCCACCCGACCGAGAAACCTTCGAAAGGGAGATCAACCAAGGGCCTGCAATGCAGGCCCTTTCTGTGTTCTCACTGGGCCTGGAGCAACTGCTCTCTATGATCCATATCATGGCTGGAAGTCCGAAATCAATGGTATGCTACAGGTGGTTGCAGGGAATTGCCCGTTGCCGAATCTCATGTCGTAGCGCACCTTGCCTGAAATGAGCGAAGGAATTCCATGAGACAACGCATCCTCGTCCCGTTGGACGGTTCCAAGCCCGCGGAAGAAGCGATTCGTTATTTGCAGGCATTCGTTGCGCCGGAGGCCAATGAGGTTCATCTTCTGACGGTTCTACCGGACATCGATCGGCTGGAAAACGTGGTGCAATTTCCTTTTGTGAACTCGGAATTGCAGGAGGCTGGCAAAGTCGCACGGGAACACCAGGAACAGTTCACTCGCGCCTATCTGGACATGGTGGCATGGGGTCTGGAAGACCAAGGATATCAAGTGCAGAGCCACATCGCCTACGGGCAACCGGCCATGGGCATTGTCCATATGGCGCAAGCACTGGACGTCCACTTGATCATCATGACCAGCCACGGGCGAGGGGAAAACGTCCAGTGGCATTATGGGGGGGTGGCCCAGCGGGTGCTGGATGCCTGTGCGTGTCCTATCCTGATCGTGCCGGTGAGGGAAAGCATTCTCAAGGCTTCTACTGCCTCTTCGGAAGAAGGGCAGATGGCAGCATAAAAAGGGCAATTCTCGAAGCGATCGCCCGCTTCGGTGATGCTTTTAGAATTGCGGCCGGGTACACTGTTGTTCCTCCCTGACGGGAGGAGAGGGGGGAAATTTCCCCCACCCTGACAACCGACGCCGCGCTTGGGGAAGGCATGGACTTTCGGTCCATGCCTTTCTCTTTGTCTCTTCGCTGTCATGAGAGGATTTTCGAAGCAGACCGAAAGCCTAAGGGTGTCTCAGGAGCCTCTTCCACACTCCTGAAGCAGGTCTCGGCGCCCTATGGGGGAGTAATAGAGAGTGAGGTTCTGGAGGTTCCCGGGGGCCGTAGAGTTTCCGGGAATGGTTCCAATTTCCCTCGAGGGATACTGCGCGCGGCTGGTCGAGAGGCAAAGGGGGGGCCGTCTGTGCAAGACGATACGGCCCCTGCCAGCGCCTGAGTCTGCTACAGCAGTTTCTCGTCCCAGCCGCTCAGAACGTCGAGGGTAGTGATGATGCCTTTGGGGAAGGTGGCGAAGTACTGGATGTGCACTTTCGCCTGGCGTCCATCCTGAAGGGCCAGGTACAAGGTATCTCCCTTGAACAACGCCAGGTTCTTCCGGGGGACATGGTCCAGGGTGAAGGTCACCCGATCACGCGGCTTTCTGTCCGGCGTGTGGACCCAGGTTGTAATCTCGGCATTTCCCTCAGCCAGGGGCTCTTTGAGGCGCTTGGGATCCCATAACGTTCCCCGCATTGGTCAGCCTCCTCGTCGAATCGGGATGCGCAAGCCAGCTAAAAGCGCAAGGTTATTGTAATCCTGGCCCGGTGCTCTGACAAATTCACCTCTCACTTGGGGAGGAGTGCCTCCCAATCCCAGAGCGACCAATTCTTCGCGCCCTTCCTCACCCTGATACAAAAGGCGCTCGACATAAGTGACAAAACGAAAAACCGGCATAATGGCCCGGTCGACTCGCCTTCACCTTTCTGCATTGATTCTAATTCTAAGGGAATCCCAAAACTTGTCCGTATTTGCATGAAATGGTATAAACGACTATACTCCGAATGAGGGTAAAATATGGGCATGACAAAGGACATGTGGGCTACGTCTATCGTCCAAAAGCAAATGGCCTGTGCTTTCACCTATGAGGGTAATTGGTCACTTTAGTTGTTTACCGAACTGGCGATGAGATTCCGGTCTGCATCCGTAATGACCTATCAGGCACACTGTATCATGTACAAGGAGGATATGAATCATGTCAAAGGTAAGAAAAGTAAGTGCCAAAGAACTCGATTCCATGCTGCAACCCAAGATGCCGTCACCAAGGACTATAGAGCGCCGCAAAGCCATCGAACGCTTTAAGGAATTCCTCCTCACTTTGGCCCCGGGCGAAGGTGGAGAGATCAAACTGGAACCGAACGAGAACCGCCAATTGATCAAGAAACGTCTCCTGCGGGCTGCAGAAGAACTGAACATGGAACTCGAGTTTATCCGCAAGCGCAAGCGTATCGTGTTCCGGGTGGTCCCCCCTGCCGGAGAGAACAGGTCGGAGGATTCCGACGCAGAGAAAGCGTAGGGAAATCGTCAGGTTAGCGTCAAGCATCCTGTCCGCCTTCTGCGTAGGATAGAGGTGAAGCACCTTCTTCTCCTCCTTTCTGATAGGGGGCACTGGCAAGGGCGGGCCAGTGCCCCCGGTCGATCTGCGGCCTTTCCCATCCTACCGACGCCCGCGAAAAAATAGCCTTTCCCCTGACTCTGCTGTATCATGCCTACGTTTTCCATCTATCTTGAAATGTGCGCGTTATGAGGAGGTTGTCATGGCTTCAGAGGAGAAGCGTCGGAGCGCCTACGAGGTCGCCAAAGCCCAGTTTCACGCGGCAGCTCAGTACTTGAATCTCCCCGAGGATATTCAGGAATTCCTGTTGACCCCCAAACGAGAACTCATTGTCCACTTCCCCGTCATCATGGACGATGGCAAGCTGCGTATGTTCACCGGCTATCGGGTCCACCACAGCACCGTCAAGGGGCCCACCAAAGGGGGGATCCGCTACCATCCCAGTGTGACCCTGGACGAAGTGCGGGCCCTGGCCATGTGGATGACCTGGAAGTGTGCCCTGATGGATCTCCCTTACGGCGGGGCCAAAGGAGGGGTTGCCGTCGACCCCTACAGCCTCTCCGAAGGGGAACTCAAACGGCTGACCCGACGCTATACGTCCGAGATTAGCATCCTCATTGGACCGGAACGAGATATCCCTGCACCCGACGTGGGCACAAATCCCAAAATCATGGGCTGGATGATGGACACCTATTCCATCCACCAGGGCTACGCGGTGCCCGCGGTCGTGACCGGCAAGCCTATCCCTGTGGGAGGGTCCAAGGGCCGTGTGGATGCCACCGGCCTGGGCGTCATGTACACAACCCGGGAGACACTCCACCGCAAGGGTATTCACATGCATGATGTCACCGTCGCCGTCCAGGGCTTCGGCAACGTGGGATCTGTCGCTGCCATGGCCATGCACCGTGAAGGAGCAAAGATCGTAGCAGTGAGCGACGTGAACGGCGGTATCTACAACCCCAACGGGCTCGACCCGTTCGACCTCAAACGCCATGTGGAGAACACAGGCACCGTGGTCAGTTATCCCCTGGCCGACCCCATCACCAACCGGGAATTGCTGACCCTGGATGTAGACGTCCTGGTGCCGGCCGCGCTGGAAGGGGTTATCGATGGCGATCTGGCCCAGGAGGTCAAAGCACGCTTCATCGCCGAAGGGGCCAACGGCCCTCTGACCGTCGACGCGGACCGGATCTTGCTGGACAAGGGGACGACCATTATCCCCGACATTCTCTGCAATGCCGGCGGTGTGGTGGTCTCTTACTTCGAATGGGTCCAGGACTTGCAATCCTTTTTCTGGACCGAGGACGAAATTCGGCGTCAGCTCAAGCGTATTATGCTGACGAACTTCGACGCGGTGTGGAACCAGGCCATCGGAAAGGGCATCGACCTGCGGACCGCGGCCTACACGCTGGCCATCAGCCGGGTGGCCGAAGCCCTGGAAGCTCGCGGGGTCTACCCCTAAAAAGCTCCTCGAATTCTCGTGTGCCGTCCACGGCTCCCCGTCGGACGGTACACGATGACTTTTCGTTCTTCTAGGCGGAAGGGGTCTCTGAACGGGGCTCCTCCTGGCCTGAAGCTGCCCGAAGGCGTGAGCGAGCCAGGGTCACGTAATCCTGGTTCACCTCGTAACCCACGTAGTGGCGTCCGGCCCGAAGCGCGGCCAGCGCCGTCTGCCCACTGCCCATGAAAGGATCCAGCACGACTTCGCCGGCAAAGGTGTAAAGTTGCAGGCAACGATAGGGAAGTTCCACCGGGAACGGGGCCGGGTGTCCCACGCGCCGGGCTTTCTCCGCCGGAAAGGTCCACACACTGCGGGTAAATTCCAGGAATTCATCCCGGCTAATGGTACTTTCCCGTTTGGTCGGGTTCGGACGTCGGAACATATCCTTGCAGAACACCAGGATGTACTCGTGCACATCACGCAGAGTGGGGTTACTGGCCGAACGCCAGCTTCCCCAGGCCGTGGACGGGCTGGCGCTGCTGGCCTTGTTCCAGATGATCTCCCCCCGCATGAGGAAGCCCAGGCTCGTCATATCTTCGATGATGAACGCGTGCAGGGGCAGATAGGGCCGGCGTCCCAAATTGGCCACGTTGATGCAAGCCCGGCCACCGGGCACGAGGACTCGATAGACCTCGGACCAGACACGGCGCAAGAAGGCCCGGTACTCCTCCAGGGTCAGGTCCTCGTCGTACTCCTTGCCCACATTGTAAGGGGGAGACGTGACCATCAGGTGGATGCTGTGGTCCGGCAAGGCGCTCATGTCCTCCGCCGAGGCCTGCAAAATATGGTCGCGCACCTCAGCAGGAAGGGGTGTTTCTTCATAGGGGACAAGGTGCTCTTGAGGAATGCCCGCGTAAAGCCGTCCCGTGTAGAATCGGGTCGCATCGTGGCTCTCGCGAGCAGGCGCGCCAAAGGCGCTTGTCTGCGAACGTTTGCGCCGTCCCATGAATGAACCGCCCCGGACCGCAGATAAGGCGGGCAGGCAGGATATCTCTCACCCACGCCTACCCGCCTTCCATGAAAAAAATCAGAAATCGCCGCTTACTGGCTCTTGATTTCCGTCCAGATCTGATCGTACGTGGTCAACGCATCTCCAACGGGCTTCAACCATTCCAGCTTCGCCATGACATCGGCAGGTGGGTAGATGGCCGGCTCGTTGATGATCTCCTTCTTGATGTACTTCTTGGCCGCCTCGGACGGGCTGGCGTAATAGGTGTAGTTGCTGATCGCCGCCTGGCTCTTGGCAGCCAGCAGGAAATTGATGAAATGTTCGGCCGTGCGCTTGTGTTTGCTGGAGGCGGGTATGGCCATGTTGTCCACCCACTTGACCCCGCCTTCCTTGGGGATGGCATACCACCACACAGCCTTGTCATTCTTCTTGTCGTACGTCTCCCAGACCGCGGAGAAAGCATCCCCTGACCAAGCGTGGGAGAGGACGACTTCCCCGGGGACAAGCAAGGTGTTGTCGTAATCCGAGGAGTTGAAGGTCTTCCAGTACGGCTTGGCCTTCAGGATAAGATCGCGGGCCTTGAACAAGTGATCTTTGTTCGTGTCGTTGACAGAATATCCCAGGTACTTGAGCGCTGCGCCGATCAACTCACGCTCGTCATCCAGAACGTTGATGCCCTTGTCCGAATACTTCTTGAGGTGCCCGGGATCGAACAAGTACGCCCAGGAGTCCGGCGGAGTATCACCGAAGACGGCCACCTGGTAAGCCAGGCCCGTGGTACCCCACTGGTAAGGGACAGAATACTGATTGCCTGGGTCAAAGGGAGGATTCTTGAAATCCTTCATCACATCCTTGAAGTTAGGGATATGGCTCATGTCCAGCTTCGCCAACAGCCCCAGTTTAATCATCTGCGCCACCATGTAGTCTGAAGGGAAGATGACATCATAACCGGTGGCCCCGGCCTGCAGTTTGGCCAACAGTTCTTCGTTGGAGGCGTAGGTATCGTAATTGATTTTCACGCCATAGGTCTTCTCATACTGTTTCAAGAGGGATTCGTCAATATAGTCCGTCCAGTTGAACACGTTGAGTTCCGGGGCCAGCTTCGGCCCGGCCTTGCTGCTTGCGGTGGGTCCGGCGGCCGGCGCGGCCTGTTTAGGCGTCGGCGTAGGAGGGACCGGGGTCGGCGTAGGCGCGGCGCCTGGTCCACACGCGGCAACAATAAGCATGACGGCGAGCAGTATCCCCAGGGTGTACTTCATGACCTCTCCTCCTTCCGCAAGTGATTTATGGTGATCTTCATCCAAAGCGAGGTTAGCCCCAATAGTACATGAATCCATCTCATTTGCCAAACCGCTGAACCCTTGAGCTCCGTCCCCAACGTCGGCTCGGGCCTCCGAGGATGGCCATGGATGCGTGAACATGCCCCGCTGCCCCCTGTGGCGTAGAGCTTTTCCATGTTCCAACTTTTAGCAAGTCCATGGAGGTGTCGTTCCGGCCATCAAGCCGTTGTATGGCTGTGGAAAGATCGTCGGGTGGACGATGCCATCGCCTACCCTTTGACGATACGCGTAAAAACTTTGAGAAGCCCTACTGTGGCGAGCGCAAGGTTGCCTCTCCCCAACAGAGGGTGTATTATGATAGAAGGAAGGGCAACGGTGCTCTCCTTCCCGGCTGCGGTCTTCCGTGCCGACAACTGAAAAAACTCAAAGGAGAGTGCGATGAACATACCCGGCAAGATGCGTGCTGTGGTCAAGGCCCGCCCCGGTCCGGGCCTGAAGCTGGCCATGGTGGATGTCCCTACCATAGGCCCCCGAGACGTCCTCATCAAAGTCCGCGCCGCCTCCATTTGTGGCACCGACCTCCACATTTACCGCTGGGACCCCTGGGCCCAACAACGCATTCACCCGCCCATCATCATCGGCCACGAATTCTGTGGCGACGTCGTGGCCGTGGGCGAAGAAGTTCACGACGTCAAAGTGGGCGATTATGTCTCCGCAGAGAGCCACATTGTCTGCGGCACCTGCGCTTACTGCCGCACGGGGCGGGGCCACCTCTGCCCTCATACCCAGATCATCGGTGTGGACCGAGATGGCGCCTGGGCCGAATATGTGGCCATCCCGGCGGTCAATGCCTGGCCCAATCCCCCCAGCGTGCCCCCACACATTGCCACCCTGGAGGAGAACTTCGGCAACGCGGTGCACACCGCGTTTGCTATTGACTTGCGGGCGAAGAAAGTCCTGGTCACCGGTTGCGGACCAGTGGGCGTCATGGCCATCGCCGTGGCCCGAGCCATTGGGGCTCGGGCCATCTACGCCACCGACATCTCAGAATATCGCCTGGGCCTGGCCCACAAGATGGGCGCGGACGTCACGATCAACGCCCGTGAGGAGGACGTGATCGCCCGGGTTCTTGCCCTGACCGAGGGCGAGGGCGTGGACGCCTGGTTGGAGATGTCTGGTGCGCCCGCAGCCATCCGCCAGGGGTTCGAGGTCCTCAAGCCGGGCGGAGACGTGGCCATGCTGGGCCTGCCGCCCCAGCCCGTACAAATGGACCTGAACAACTGGGTGATCTTCAAGGGGGCCAGTATCCACGGCATTATTGGACGGCGCCTCTGGGAAACCTGGTTCCAGATGCGAGGTCTGCTCCGCAGCGGCGCGGTGAATCTGGAAACCATCGTCACCCACCAGTTTCCTCTGGAGGACTTCGAAAAGGCCCTGGAGACGATGGCTTCGGGCGAGAGTGGCAAAGTGGTCCTGATCCCCTGAGGGTCGAGCACAAGGAGGGTATCATCATGAGCGATCCATTAGCCTGGATTGACGAGGCGTTGCAGGACTTGAAAAATCGTGGTCTTTATATCACCATCCGCACGGTGGAATCCCCACAGGGTGCCTGGCTGGTGGTGGATGGCAAGCGCGTGTTGAACTTCTGCTCCAACAACTACCTGGGCTTGGCCGACGATCCTCGACTGGTCCAGGCTGCCCGGGAGGCGACCGAACGCTTGGGGGTGGGGCCGGGTGCGGTGCGCACCATTGCCGGCACGATGAAATTGCACATCGAGCTGGAAAAAGCTCTGGCCGAGTTCAAAGAAGCGGAGGCGGCCATCTCCTTCCAGTCCGGCTTCAACGCCAACCTGGCAACTATTCCGGCCATCGTGGGACGTGGGGATGCCATCTTTTCTGACGAGCTCAACCACGCCAGCATCATTGACGGCTGTCGCCTGAGCCGGGCGCAGATCATCCGCTATCCTCACACCGACGCTGAGGCCCTGCGGCGGCTCCTGCAAGAGCGCCGCGACCAGTACAAGCGAGCGCTCATCGTCACCGACGGCGTGTTCAGCATGGATGGCGACATCGCCCCCCTGCCCGAACTGACGGCATTGGCCGAGGAGTTCGACTGCATGATAATGGTCGACGACGCCCACGGCGAAGGTGTGCTGGGCCATGGGGGACGCGGTATTGTCCATCACTTCGGGCTGCAAGGACGCGTGCACATCGAAGTAGGCACCATGTCCAAGGCGTTTGGAGTTGTCGGCGGCTATGTGGCCGGGAACGCTCGGGTGGTGGAATGGCTGCGACAACGGGGACGGCCCTTCCTCTTCTCATCGGCCATGACCGTGCCCGACACGGCAGCCTGCCTGGCCGCGGTGAACATCCTCCAGGAGAGCACCGAGTTGGTGGACCGATTGTGGGAGAACACGCGCTACTTCAAGAACAAGATGAAGGAACTCGGCTTTGACATCGGGCACAGCGAGACCCCCATCACGCCGGTCATGCTGGGGGAGGAAAAACTGACGCAGAGGTTCAGCAAACGCTTGTTCGAGGAAGGGATCTTCGGCACGGCCATCGTGTACCCCACCGTTCCTCAGGGCAAGGCTCGCATCCGGGTGATGATCTCCGCCGCACACAGTAAGAAGGACCTGGATCGAGGGCTAGAGGCGTTCGCCAAGGTGGGACGGGAACTGGGGGTCATTTCCTAAGCAGGCGTTGTTCCGGCAGTCGCGCCGTGACGTGTGCGCCCTGAAGACCGCCGGGTAGGTGAGGGCAGTGCCCTCGCCTACCCTTTAACCATCCTGACTTTTCTATTCCCGTCGTCCGGCCAGACCCAGATCCTCAGCGATGCTCTTCATAGACTCCAGGACCGTTGCCACATGTTCCCACAGGTCCATGCCCAGTTCACGGGCTCCCATCTCGATGTCGGATCGACTCACTCCGGCCGCGAAGGACTTATCCTTCCACTTCTTCTTCACGCTCTTCACCTTCACATCGCGGATATCCTTGCTGGGGCGCACCAGCGCCACCGCCGTGATTAACCCGGTAAGCTCATCCACGGCAAAGAGCGCCTTGGCCAGCAGACTCTCCCGAGGGACGCCCAAATGCGGCGCGTGCCCGGCCACTGCCTCGATGAGTTCCTCCGGCCAGCCCCACTCGCGAAAGAGGCGCAATTCTGTGCGCGGGTGTCCGGCCTCCTCGTCGTCCATGTTAGGATGACGCTCGTAATCCAGGTCATGGACAAGGCCGGTAATCCCCCAAAGTTCCTCGTCCTCGCCAAACTTGCGCGCGTAAGCCCGCATGGCCGCTTCCACGGCCAACGCGTGTTTACGCAAATTGGGGGATTGAATCCACTCCTGCACCAAGGCCCATGCTTCCTCTCGTGTTGGCAATGGCATCGCTATCCTCCTATCGATCCAAGAATTGAGCAAAGGCATTCCGCCCCGCTCGGTTTCCTTGTTCGTCCGCTTCTCGCACTGCCTCCTGCTGCACCCGCAAAAGCTCTTGAATCCCCTTCCAAGCCAGATCGAGCAAGGTGTTCAACGTGTCGCGGGAGAAGGGCTCTCCCTCCGCAGTGCCCTGGACTTCGACAAAGTCCCCCACCGCGTTCATGACGATGTTCATATCCACTGCGGCGCGCACATCTTCCTCGTAAGCCAGGTCCAGCATAGGAACGCCATCGACGACCCCCACGCTGACCGCAGCCACCGCGGGCTTGAAGACGCGCGCGGACACATCACCGGCCTCCACCAGGCGACGCAAGGCCAGGGCCAGGGCCACATATCCCCCGGTGATGGCGGCCGTCCGTGTTCCGCCGTCGGCCTGGAGCACATCCGCGTCGATGATGATCTGGCGTTCGCCCAGGGCTTCCAGGTCGACGGAGGCGCGCAGGGCCCGCCCGATGAGCCGCTGGATCTCCTGCGTGCGCCCCCGAGCGCCCCTCCGTTCCCGGGACGTACGGATCGGCGTGCTGCGAGGGAGCAACGCATACTCCGCGGTGACCCATCCCTTCCCGTGACCTTGCAACCAGGGAGGCACTCGCTCCTCCACCGTAGCCGTACAGAGCACAACCGTGTTTCCGGCGCGGATCAGGACGGAGCCCTCCGCGTGCATGGTGGCCCCCGTCTCTATCACCACAGGCCGCAACCGGTCTGCTCGACGGCCATCCCCTCGCGTGTGAGTCATGATTCTGCACTCTCGACTGCACGTATTTTTATGATCACCATGATAAAAATTTGCACCCTCCCAGGAATACAGATATAATAGCCTCGCTTGCAGAAGGTGACAAAGAATAGTCGACGCGCTTGTGTTTTCAACACACACACTTGAGGAAGGAGAACGATGCGGGTTCTGCTGATCAACCCCAAATTTCGGTTGCCCATCGACACACGGACGACGCCTCACCTGGGCCTGGCGTACCTGGGTGCAGTCTCGGAGGAAGCGGGCTACGAGGTTCGCATTTTCGACGCCGACATCGAGGATCAACCTCTGGGGGACTTCATCCGTGAATTCCGCCCCCACGTGGTCGGTATCACGGCCAACACGCCCCAGGTGATGCAGGCCTGGCGCACGGCCGAGCGCATCAAGGCCGTGCACGATGTGCCCATCGTCCTCGGTGGCCCCCATGTCAGTGTCCTGCCCGAGGAGTCCGTGGCTCGGCCCGAGGTGGACATGGTGGTCCGCGGGGAGGGCGAGGAAACCTGGTTGCACATCTGTCGCACTGTCGAATCCTACCTGAAGGACCAGCCGACATTCAGCACAGAAGCGTTGATGAACCCGGCCCTGGGCTTGTGGAAGGATGTGCAGGGCATCACCTACCAGACCAGCGACGGCAAAGTGCACTCCAACCCGGACCGACCGGCCATTCGGGACTTGGACAGCCTTCCCTGGCCGGCCTATCACCTCTTTAAGATGGAGAAGTATACCAATCTGCAGCCGGCGATGGACAAGGTGGATGGTTCCCGCTCTTTCTCTATCATGACCAGTCGCGGCTGTCCTTATCGTTGCACGTTCTGCTCCCAGTCTATCATGCCGATTCGCTGGCGGGCGCGCTCGCCGGAGAACGTGCTGGAGGAGTGGCGGCATCTGGTCGTGGACCTGGGCGCGGAGGAAATCGGCGTGTTGGACGATTCGGCCAACATCCGCATGGACCGGTTGATGACGCTGGCCGACTTGCTGATCGAAAACCGATTGAACCACGTCCCCTGGATCTTCGTCAACGGCATTCGCGCCAACCTGGCCATGAAGGAACTGTTGCGCAAGTTGAAAGAGGCCGGGCTCAAGCGTACCGCCTTCGGTGTGGAAACCGGAGACCCTGAACTTCTCCTCTCGGTGGACAAGCGAGTGGACCACGATACCATTCGACGGGCGTTCAAGAATGCCAAGGAGGTGGGGCTAGAGACCATCGGCTTCTTCATCATCGGCCTGCCGGGGGACACCCGAGAGAGCATGCAGAAGACCATCGATTTCGCCATTGAGTTGGACCCGCTCATCGCCAACTTCAGCATGATGACGCCGTACCCGGGGACGATTGTGTACGAGATTGTGAAACGACAGGGACGATTGCTGGTGCAGAACTGGGAGGATTACGTGTTCTTCGACAATCGGGCCCGCTTCGAGATGGGAGACCTGACCGCGGAGTTGATGGAGGAGATGTTCCGCAAGGCGTACCGCCAGTTCTACTGGCGGCCCAAGTACATCCTGCGAGCCATCCGGCGACCTGACTTCTGGCTGAACTTCGGCCGTAATCTGCGCATCGCCTATCGTACGGTGTTCCCACGCAAGGAGAAGACGGAACTGCGCCGTCAGATCGAGGCGGAGGCCCTTTCCGCCTCTTGAACGCATATCCTGAATCAGGCCATGTTCGTCTAGTTTGTACCGGGACCATATCGAGACAAGGAGCCAACCATGCGCATATCGTTCATTGAGCCCAAGTGGAACCAGTTGGTCAACAGCTACCCATCGCTGGGATTGGGCTACCTGGCCGCGGTCGCGGAACAGGAAGGCCATGAGTGCCGCATCCACGATTTTGGCCTGCGCCCTCAGGTGCCCGTCGAGGAGGACGTGAAATCAGTGCTGGACTTCAAGCCGGACCTGGTGGCCTTCACTTCCATGACCACGTCGTACTACAGTGTGGAAAAGGCCGCGCAGATTATCAAAGAGGAACTTGGGGTCCCCATTATTATTGGTGGCCCCCACGCCACGACCCTGCCGGAGGAGACCCTAAAGAATCCGAACATCAATTTCCTCATTTTTGGCGAGGGAGAGGTCGCCTGGCGCAATTTCATCCAAGCCCTCGCCGCGGGAGACGACCGTTGGGACATGATCGCCGGGCTCTGGTATAAGACGGAAGACGGCACGATTGTGAGCGGGGGCAACGCGCCCCTGGTGAAGAACCTGGATGAGCTTCCTTTCCCGGCCCGACACCTGTTTGACCTGGAGGCATATCCCCTGTACGCGCCTAACGGGGAACGGATGATCACTCTCATGTCCAGCCGGGGATGCCCGTATAACTGTTCGTTCTGCTTCAAGGGCATTGTAGGGCGCACCTACCGCCAGCGCAGCCCGGCGAATATCGTGGCCGAAATTCGCCAGATCATGGAATCGTATGGTACCCGCAATTTCTACTTCATCGATGACCTGTTCACCATCAACGTAAAACGGTTGGAGAAAATCCTCGATTACATGATCGAAAGCGGGCTGGACATTCGTTTTCGCTGCCTGGCCCGGGTGGATCGGGTCACCCCGGAGCTGTTGAAGAAGATGTACAAGGCCGGATGTCGCCAAATTCACTACGGCATCGAGTCGGGCAACGAGGAGGTGCTGAAGCGCACGGCCAAGCACATCAACCTGGAGCAGGTGCGCCAGGCCGTGCAGTGGACGGAAGAAGCGGGCATTGCCAGCAAGGGGTATTTCATCCTCGGCCTGCCGGGAGACAACGAGCAGACCATCCAGGAGACCATCGAGTTCGCGGCCAGCCTGCCACTGACCGAGGCCATGTTCTCCATTGCCACGCCTTTCCCGGGCACCAAGCTGTGGCAAGAGCTCATCCGGCGACGACCGGAGTTGAAGTACAACGCGGACTTCACCAAGGCCTACTATTATAACTCTTACACCTCAGAGATCGCCCCCTTTATGAACGTGTCGGATGTGTCGGACGAGGAGCTGAGCACACTGGCCATCAAGGCCCGGCAGCGTTTCCTGGAAGCCAAAGCGCGACGCACGTACCACAAGGCCTTTGGGCCCACCCTGGGCGAGGTCTTCTGGAAAGTCAGTCGCAACGAGGCTGTTCGATCCATGGGCCGTGGCCTGATGAACCTGGGCATGTTCAAGCGCTTCAAATATTACAAGACGGTTGGGGAGGCTGAATTGTGGTCGTAAATGGAAACGGCAAGAAGCCGAAATCCACGCTGACGTTCGAACAGAAGTTACAACGAAAGTTCCGCTATTACCGACGCAAGGCCCTGCAGCCGGTACGCTGGCTGACGTACGAAAGCGGCCAGACACGCCTGGTGCCCCCCCCGGACCGGATGTACATCGAATCGACGAACATTTGCAACCTGAATTGCATTATGTGCCCCACGGGCCTGAAGCAGATCACCCGGCCCCACGGGTTCATGGACTTTGAGGTGTTCAAGCAAATTGTGGACGAGATGGCGCCCTGGGTGAGTGCAACCACGTTGCACATCTGGGGCGAACCGTTGATGCACAAGCGCATTTTCGACATGGTGGCCTACTGCCGCCAAAAGGGGCTGCGGGCGGAAATCAGCACCAACGCTACGTTGCTGACGGAGGAGAAATCACGACGGCTACTGGACGCGGGTCTGGACGCGATTTACCTCTCCATCGATGGCCTGCGCCCGGAGACGTACGAGAACATTCGCGTCAGAGCGGATTTCGAGCGCACAAACACAAATATCCGCCGCTTCATCGAGCTGAAGGTGCAAGGGGACTATCACACCTACGTCAACATCCAGATCATCAAGATGAAGCAAACCCTGGACGAGATCCAGGAGTTCGTGCAGGTCTGGAGTCTGCCGGGAGTCGACCGCATCAACGTCAAGCCCTTCGACTCCTGGGCCGACCAGATCGAGGAAATCTCGGAGTTGCGTCCGAACGAGGTGAAGCTGCCCCCTAGGCGCTGGGCCTGTCCCAACCTCTGGTATCACGTGCACATTTACTGGGATGGCTCCATTGCCATGTGCGACCGGGATTTCAACCTGGAATTCCCCCTGGGCAATGTCATCGACGAGGACGGCAAGGTCCGGGTCATGAAGAACTGGAACGGTCCGCAGATGCAGGAACTGCGGCGCCGCCATCTGGAGAACGACATGGCCGATGTGTCGCCCTGCAATTCCTGCACCGAATGGGCCTGGTGGAAGCCGGCACCCTTCTTCTCCCAGGGCAACCGCCCCGTGGAAGAGGGGAGCGCCCAGCGGCGGTTGAACACGTCGCCCAACGGCTCAGGGCCTATCGTCATCGGGCTGGATGAAATCGGGATGGTGGACGGGACGCAGGGAAGCAGTCAGTAGGAAACGAGACCAGCAAATGAGGACCACGTCTAGAGCCGAGGAGGAAGGCGATGAAGACGACATTACTGTACGCGGGGATTGCCGGATACGGCTTCAACTCCTTGAGCCGCGGCATGGAAGCGGGATGGATTTCCCATGGGTTGGCCTCTATCAGTGCGGCCGCCAAGGCGGAGGGATTCGAGATTGATTTAATCGACTTGCGAGCGCTGCAGGGCTGGGACCACTTTCGCGAGGAATTCAAGAAGCGAGACCCGGATGTGGTCGGCGTGACGATGATGTCCGTGGACTACAATCCGGTCAAGCGCGCCTTGGCGATCATGAAGGAGGTCAAGCCGGAGGTGGTGATCGTCCTGGGCGGTGCCCATGTGACTTTGGCCCTGGACGACGCCCTGCGCATGCCCAACGTGGACTATCTGATCCTGCACGAGGGCGAAATCACCTTTCCCCGGCTCCTGCACGCGCTCAAGGATGGACGCCCACCGCGCCAGAAGGTCCTGCGGGGCATCACGCCCGACCTGGACAAGATCCCTTTCTCCGACCGCGATTTGTTCCTGCACGAATGGCGCAAGTGGGGCTACACCCTGGACAGCCCGGAGGTGCCCTTTGTCAAGGAGCTGCCGCCTCCTTTTGTGACGATCATCGCCGGGCGCGGGTGTGCGTACAAGTGCTCCTTCTGCAAGCCGGGTGAGGACTTGATTTTCGGCAAGCGGGTGCGTCGACGCTCGGTAGAGAATGTCATCGAAGAGCTGAAGATGCTGCGGGACAAGTACCATTTCGCCTCTTTCATGTTCCACGATGACTGCATCACCGAGGACCGGGAGTGGGTGATCGAGTTCTCCCGGCGCTACAAGGAGGAGGGATTCACTCAGCCCTTCTTCTGCCAGTCGCGCGCCGACATCATCACCCGTCACGAGGACATGGTGGCGCTGATGGCCGATGCCGGGTTGGCCGGGTACTTCATCGGCTTCGAGTCGGGCAACCAGCGGGTGCTCAACTTCCTGCGCAAGGGGACCACGGTCGAGCGCAACATCCGGGCCGCGAAGACGTGCAAGAAATACGGGCTGGCCATTTGGGCCAACTACATGATGGGCATTCCCACCGAGACCAGGGAAGAGGTCATGGACACGGTGCGGATGATCCGGGAGATCGACCCGGACTACTTCAGCCCCTCCTTTTTCACGCCCCATCCGGGCACGGACCTGTACGATTACGTCATGGAGCACAACCTGAGCCTGATCACCGACTACGACCAGTATCGGCGCAACCCAACCGAACCCAAGATCAAGGGGCAGGACTATGAGTTCCTGAAGTGGGCGCGCGATTTCAGCCAGAAGCGCAAGTTCAAGAACCGCTTGCGCCGCGGGTTCCGGGCCTTCCGGGACAAGTGGCTGGACCCGCGTCGGTACATACGTAAGCTGCGCCGCATGTTGGGGCTTGACCGACCCGACACGCCCAGCCGTCCGCCGCAAACGGGCCAGCCTCATTGGCAGGTGACGGGATAGGATGTCATTCTCGGATCGAGCCGATGAGCACAACATTCGAAAGAATACAACACTTGGTAGCAAACGGAGATGTCCTGATTTCGCGTCACGGATATAACGAATTAGCACAGGATGGGATTTCCGTTCAGGAGGTGGTTGAGGGACTTTATGAGGCTATCTTGGTGGAGGACTACCCTGAGTATTACAAGGGGCCGTGCGTGTTAGTCCTCCAATACGATAAGAAAGGTTGTCCCATTCACGTCGTATGGGGAATACCTCGGGGCAAAGATTCTCCCGCTGTTCTCGTAACAGCGTACAGACCGGATCCTGAAAAGTGGGATAAGACGTTTCGGAGACGAAAGAAATGAAGAAGGTCAGACGTCAGAAGGAATTTGTGCACGTCGGTGACTATGTGGCAGAAGTCGACATTGGCGTTATTTACACAGATGATGAATGGTCTCCTTATATTTCCTTGGAGGATGCGCGACGGTTGGATGAAGTGCGAGAAGCCTTAAGAGCAGGAGACCTGAAAAGGGCTGCTACAATGGCGCGAGTTTATAAGCTCGTTCCTGTGGCCGCGTAACTCGGAGTGCTTATATTCGGAGCGATTGGAAATCGTGAATCTCTTTCCGTGGGGAATCCTATAAATGCGCGTTTTGTTAGCCAGTCCAGAAAGTAAGGTCTGGAGTTCGAGGAAACATATTCCGTTGGGCCTGGGCTACCTGGCCGCGGTGCTGCGCGAGGCCGGCCACGAGCCCATGATCTACGACGCCGCGGTGGAGGATGTGCCCATCACCTATTACCTCGACCGGGCCGAGGAAGAAGGACGCCCCTACCGCATGGTGGGCATCACCGCCACCACGCCCCTCATCGAGGAGGCGTGGGACATGGCCCTGGAGGTGAAGAAGCGTTACGGCGTTTACACCATCCTCGGCGGCCCCCACCTGACCATCATGCCGATGGAAACCATGGAACAAAAGCCGTGGGTGGATTTTGTCTTTCGCGGGGAAGCGGAGCACGGCCTTGTGGAGCTTGTAGACGCACTGGAATCAGGGCGTGACTACGGGGGCATCCCGGGACTTTTCTTCCGCCATGGCGAGGACATCATTCCCTCCTCGGAATCGCCCATGATCGAGGATTTGGACGCGCTCCCCTTTCCCGCACACGACCTGTTCAAAATCGAACGCTACACCAACCTCCAGCCCTTGACCGACGGGCTGGACCCACACGCGCGTTCTTACACTATTCTCACCAGTCGCGGTTGCCCCTTCCAATGCACCTTCTGCTCCAAGCCCGTCACCGGAGACACGTGGCGGGGGCGGTCGGTGGAGAACGTCATCGCCGAGTGGCGCTGGCTGGTGCGCGACCTGGGCGCGACGGAAATCGGCATTACCGACGACATCTGGAACTTGAAACTGGACCGGGCTAAGGCCATCTGTAAGCGATTGATCGAGGAGGACCTGAATGCCGTCCCCTGGATCACCGTACATGGGATGAAGGTGAACTTCGCCGACCTGGAGCTCTTCCAACTGATGAAGGCTGCCGGGGCCAGGCGGGTGGGATTCGGCGTTGAGAGTGGGGACGAGCGGATTTTGCGCAATGTCATCCGCAAGGGGCAGACCATCAACATGGTGCGGGATGTCTTCCGGTATGCCAGGGCCGCCGGCCTGCAGACGATGGGCTTCTTCATCTTCGGCATGCCCTACGAGACCGAAGAGACGATGGAGAAGACCATCCAGCTAGCGCTGGAGCTGGACCCGGACCTGGCGAATTTTATGTTGGCCGCGCCCTTCCCGGGGACGGAGATGTACGACCTGATCGAAAAGGAGGGCAACATCTTCGCCAACGACTGGCATGAATATGCCATCCATGAGCAGAAAGCTCGCTTCGTCATGCCCGGTTACGACCCCGACTTGGTCGTGCGCAAGTGGCGGGAGGCGTACCGTCGCTTCTACCTTTATCGTCCCAAGCGGCTTTTCCAAAAACTCACGCACAAAGACCTGTGGCTGAACCTGCCCGACACGTTGCGCAACGCCAGGCGCTTCTTCATCGGTGACAAGAAGCAGCAGGCGCCCAACGTGGCGCCGACGGGCTGAGCTGGTGCAGCCGAATGAATTCGCCTGCTCAACAGGGACCCTCCCGCAGGGACGGAAAA
>CAZAQA010000009.1:0-121111 GCA_964487375.1 uncultured Anaerolineae bacterium
CGGTAGGGGTGGGGGTCGGGGTAGCCAGGACGTAATGAACGGTCAGACGGGGTCGACCGCGCGCGTCTCCCCACTCCGCGGCCAGGAACGTGTACTGAACACCGCCGCTGCTCTCTCCTGCCATCAGCAACCCCATATTTTGGGAAGGATGCTGAGCCCAATCTCGCACCAGGGCGGTCACATCCACCTGGACCCAGCCCCGATTCTGATCGAGATGGGTCTCGGCAACGGGCTGGAGCTGGCGGTCACTGTTCCCCTGTGCGCCTGGTTGTTCCCAGGCCGTCGTTCCCGCCCATTGCCACGTGACCGAGGTTTCGTCCCAGGGACGCAAGAGCCGGTAGAACTTGAGGGTCATCGGCAGCGGATGATCGCGTGTGGTCTGGTACAGGCTCAACGTTGCCTGCTGCACGATCGCGTTGGCGGGCAACACGTCGAGGGAGAAACGGAGCAAGCCGAGACGTATGGCACCGGAGCGGATCAGGAGGGTTCCTTCCTGGCCGTAGTTCGCCGCCGGTTGCCAGCGGCTGATGTACGCGTCTGCAGTACCCGTGTAGATATTTCCGTCGACCAACGCGCCTCGATACAGGGTGAGCGTCTGGCTCGCGCTGCCGGTTGGCGCGAGAGTAGGAGACGCCGTCGGCGTCTCGGTCGTAGTGGGAAGAGTCGTCGCGGTGGCCGTCGGTTGCGGCGGGCCGGTGACGTCGGCGGCATAGGTGACGATCAATTTCGGCCGCTTGTCCAGTTCGGGTGTGTCGCTGCTGAAGAGGGTGTAGAAACCGGGACCACCGGCCGTGGCTTCCAACAGGAGGCCGTAATTGTGGGAGGGATTCTGCACCCATTTTTGAACCATCGACGTCAGGTCCAAAGTCACCCAGGCTCCTGTGGCGGTGATTACCGTCGTGCTCGCGGCCTGGGGATCCCGGTCCGCCTCCCCTTTC
Organism: uncultured Anaerolineae bacterium; assembly: GCA_964487375.1. Taxonomy (GTDB): domain Bacteria; phylum Chloroflexota; class Anaerolineae; order JAADDB01; family JAADDB01; genus JAADDB01. The sequence continues at coordinate 939 of CAZAQA010000009.1, forward strand.
GCTCCCGGCTGCTGCCAGGGGGTCTCTGCCTTGGCCTCACGCCAGGTAGCCTGCAAAGGCAGCCACTCCCGCCGCAGTTCAAAGGCCCCGACCGTGATGGGATCGTTCTGGGTGCGGTATGTCACCCAGACCTGCAACTGAGCCCGGTATACCGTGGCATGGGTGGGAATCAGACGGGTGTCGAAACGAATCAGACTCTCTCGCACATCCCGCCGTAGTTCCAGGGTCATGCCGGCGCCGTCGTTGCTATCCGGCTGCCAGCGGTCAATGTACGTGTCCTCGGCGCCGCTGTAAGGAACTCCCGTGCCCGGGTCACGGCCATCCTGGAGCACGACGGTCGTCGGGGTGGGCGTCGGACTCGGCGTGGGCGTGGACGTCGGACTCGGCGTGGGCGCGCCGGGGGTGACCGGCGTCGGCGTCGGCGCCGGTGTATCGGTCGCGCAGAGGCCGCCCGGGCAGGGGGTGGGGGTGGGCGTGGGCAACGTGTAATACAGGATGAGCTTGGGACGCTTGGTTGGGTCGGGATACTGGTCGGAAGCAAACTCCATGCGCACGTGTTTGTTACCGTTGATCCAACCTTTGATCAGGATACCGTGGTTGGTCTCAGGCGCGGCCAGCCAGCGCTGCATGAGCGGAGTGACGTCCAGGGCATACCACTGGGAGGGATACGCGACCCAGGTGTCCCCTGTGAGGTGGGGCGCCCGATCGTAAGTGGTGTCCTCCGCGCCGGCCCGGGCCCAGGGAAGTCCGTTACGGGCCTGGAGCCAGGTGGCCTCTGTTTCCTGCCATGATTTGTGGAGATCGTAAGCACGCATCCAGCCCGTCCAGGCCTGGCCCTCGCGCTTGAGGTAATAGAAGGCGATGTCCGCCTTGATGAGGGTGGCGCCGGGAGGAAGCCGGGGAACCCGGTCGAAACGGATGAGCCCTCGATAGGCGCCCCGGGTGTCCACGTCCAGGACGGTCATGCGGCCGAAGTTCTTCGTGTTGGCCTCGGACGTGATGTACGTATCCGTGCTACCGCCGTAGCCGTCCACACCTTGCTGAATCTCCATGGTATAGACGGGCTGAGCCGCGGAGGACGTGGGAGACGGCTCCACGGCAGTGGGCGTCGGGGTAAAGGTGGACGTCGGCGTAGGCACGGCGTTGGCGTTGCGGATGACCTCCACGAAGTGGATGTACTCGTCGCCGTCGTTGCGGGAGCAGATACGAAAATCACTGCCTCCCCGTTCCCGATTGGCCAGGAGGGCATCGGCGAGGCGGAAGGAACGGGTGACCCAACGCCCCGTGTTGGTCTTTCGCACGACGCCCGCGCTCTTGTACGTCGCGCCCAGGGCATCATATTGCAGCTCCCATGTGTCCCGGCCTTTGTCGTAGTAGGTTACGTTGATTGTCACACCCGGCGGGCCGTTGTAGAAGTAGTCGTCGTCCACTTTGAAGTACATGCAAGGGTTGCCCGTGTTCTGATCCGTGCGGCGGGTGAATCGGCCTTCGGGCTGGGGCCCCACATTGAACGCGGGGACCGTTTTGCCGCCGGGCACGTTATCGTCCTGGTAGAGGAAGAAGGAAAAGTTGGTGTGCTGGCGGAGCTGTCGAGATCCAATCAACGGGTTATTCGGGTCACTGTCCCGCAGGGCCACCCAGGCGCTGGGTGCGTCAGCCGCCGTGCGACCGGCGTACTTGTTGGCAAAGCGAAGGGCGGCCTCATTCTTCGGATTGGCGGTGATGTTGGTGTTGAGCACAAAGTAGTCCGCGTGTTTGTCCAGCGCGTTGTAGACACCCCAGATGAACTGGCCGTTGGTGTCGTTGAAGTAGTCCAGGTAGACATCGTTGCCCGCGTTGTCATAGCCCTCGAAGCCGATGGGGACCTGCCGCCACCATTTCCACATCAACTCCGCCCAACCGGAGCCGCAGGAGTCGTCTTTGGTGCAGTCGTAGTTGTCCTGCGGATTGTCGAAGACAGCGTTGCCTGTGTCGGCAATGAGCAGATTCCACTTGAGACCGATGCCCCGTTGCGCGGCATAATCGGCCGTCTCACGCCGGTCACGCCATTCCAGGTAATGCCCCACCTGGAAAACCAAGGCCGTGCGCTGAAACGTGTCCTGGTACATCTGAATGATCCGATCGACGGTAGTGATCCAGAGCTCCGAGGTGAGCCCGTTCTTCTTCATGCAGGGATAAAGGGCGGCCTCGGTGGGACGCGCCTCCCCGTAGATGCCCGTCGCCACCTCGATGAAGGCGATGCGAGGGTCGCCATCGTAGCGCCGGGCCAACGCCTGGAGGAAGGTGCGATAGGCGTTCTGCCAGTCCCGATCCCAGTACTTGGGCACGCTGAACTCGTCGTAGCAGAAGATGCGGGCGTTCGGGTGCTGATCGTACACCCAGCGCGGTGTCATGTCGCCGCCACTGTCCACGCCTTTGTACACGTTGACGGCAAAGGCCACCTTCTTGCCCAAGGAGGTTTCCTGATGGATCCACTCGTCGAGCTTGCTCCAGTCGTAGTACCCCGGCGCGGGGTTGAAATCCTGCCAGTTGAAGTTCATGTGCCCGCCGATAACCGCGAAGTCATTGGGGTTGACGTTGGTGTAGTCTTCAAAGGTGTATACCCCGGGAAAGTGCGCTTTGGGCAACCGTCCCGGGATGGGGGTCAGAGGGAGGGCCGTCCCCGCGGCGCTCGGGCGGGCGCTCGCCACAAGCATCACTATTGCTATGGAAAGAGCCAACAAGCCTGCCAATAGCCAGTACGCCGGACGGATACGCGCGTTCACCTGTCGAAACATCTAGCGTCCTTTACCATGGATTCTTCAATAACGGTAAGAGACCAGGTGGTTCTCCTACTCCCTGCTTTCCTGCTCCCCCCGCACTTACGTCCTGGTCTCGTAGCAACCTGCGCACTGAGCATGGCCTGTGAATGGGCGAACAGGGAGAACGTCCCTGTGGGGCCATTATAGCGAAGGTTGACATCAGGACAAAACCCGGGGGACGTGCCGTTGGGGCGAGGCCCAGGGATGGGTCTACGGATGGACCCTATGGTCCAGGGTAGGCGGGAGTAGTGCCTCCGCCCCCTCTTCGGGGCAGTGTTCTCCCCTCTCGCGGCTCACCGCCGTAGAGTCTGACACGCCCTCTATCTGAGGCGTACGAAGTCGTCTTGCAAGGGGAGGGTGGTGACCTCCACTTCATCCTCGTGGACGTAACAGTCGATCTCCAGCCGCACGCCGAATCCCTGTTCGAGGAGGTAAATGCCCGGCTCCACGGTGAAGCCGATGCCCGGCATCAGGCGTCGGCGGTCCTGCGTCTCCAGGTTGTCCAAATTCACCCCGTTGGCATGCACATCCACGCCCAGGGAATGCCCTGTGCGATGAATGAAGTAGGGGCCGTAGCCGGCTTTACCGATAATGCCCCGGGCCACGTCGTCCAGCTCATAGCCGTGCACGGGTTCCCCCCGTCGCACACGCTCATCGGCCCACTCCACCACCGCATCCCGGGCGTGGCGCACCACCTCGAACACGTCTCGGAGGGGCCGGGGAGGCTTTTCGCCCACGTATCCCATCCAGGTAATGTCCCCATAGACGGCCTCCGGCGCGTTTTCGCGGGCCCACATGTCGATGAGCACCACGTCCCCGGGGCCGATGGGCCGATTCTCTCGTGGGTTGGGCGCGTAGTGGGGATCGGCCGCGTGTTCGTTGACAGCCACGATGGGCGGATGGTCGGTGAACAGATCCCCGGCTCGAAACTCCTGCAGGATGAACTGTTGAACATCCAGCTCGGTGGGGAAACGTCCCCCGGCCACTTCCTCCCGGATCAGGGCGAAGGCCAGGTCCTTGGTGGCCATCAGCAGGCGCACGGCCCGGCGGTGGCTCTCCATCTGCCCGGGGGACCACACCGCCTCCGCGATCTGGATCAGGTCCGCGGAGGAGAGCACGTCGACGCCCAGGGAGCGCACGGTGTCCAGGGTGCCGCCATCCACCCGACTGACGGTGGGGATGGCCCCGCCGGGAGAGATTTCCATAGCCACCCGCCGTGCTCCCGCGAGTATCTCTCGCACCCCGTCGTACCACTCGCCGTAGCGAACGTAGGTGTGGGCCTCGGGGATGATGTCCTTCAGTCCGCCCCACTCAATGGCGTGGACCAACCAGCGGGGGTCTCCTTGGGCAGGAATGAAGCACGCCCAACGTCGAGAGAGGATGCGGTCCTGGGGAATGCCCGCGACCCGACGGGCAATGGGGTTGATGCCGTGAAAGTCGTAGAGCAGCCAGCCGTCCAGACTCTGAGCCCTTAGCATCTGCTGGATTGCTTCCAGACGTCTCATCGCGCCCTCCGGAAAAAGAGATAGCCGACGAAGGTAGGACGACAATTTATCCGTGCGGGGAGGCGAGGGGTCCCTCCTCACCGAACCGTAGCACGTGCTGTTCGAAGGTCGCCGGGTGAGCGAGGGCCGTGCCCTCGCCTACCCCTTGACCATCGTTTATCCCTCGTTGCTCGTTTAGTAATCCTTGTACCATCCTTCCTTCACGGGGCAAATAGGGTCATCAAAGGAGGGATGTTTGTACCAGGGTCGTCCATAGGCGTTGGCCACGTTCGTAATATTCTTCAGGCGCATCACCGACGTGGTGGAGAGAAACCGATCTTGTTCCTCCGCCGGGAGTTTGGGGACCTCCTGCCAGATGGCGCGGCCAGCAAGGAACCCGCTGGCCCCGGCCTCCATGGCGATTTCGATTTGCCGATAGAAGGTGTTGTAGTCCACCCCTGCACTAAGCAAGGTCCAAGGCACCTTGCTGGCCTGATCCAGCTCCTTGCAGCGCTCGAACTGCTCCTTCTCGTCGGCGTACTTGGGGTTGGTGGGAAATTCTGCCTTGAGGATGTCGATGCCCATACCGGTCAGAATCTCCGCCGAGCGGATGACCAGATCGGGTTTTTTCTGGGCGAATTCCGGCCCCTTGGGATCAATGTTCGGGTCCAGAGGGTAGGCAATGGGTTCCAGCAGAAAAGGAATGTCGTATTTCTGACACTCTCCGGCCACGGACAGGACCAGATCTTCCTGCCGACGGGCCACATCCCCGGCTTCCGGATTGTAGTACAGGAGCATCTTGACCGCGTTGGCGCCCATGCGCTTGATCTTCTCCACGCTCCAACCCTCCAGAACCGTGGTGATGCGGGCCGTTGCGGATCCGGTGTAGCCGCTGGTCTCCAGGGCAACGAGAATGCCCGTGTTGCGGGGGATAATCTCCTCCGCGATGAGCTGGGCCGCGGCGTAGATGGGATCTACCAGCAGGGCGCTGGAATGAGGGGCCAGGTAGGACGCGAGTTTCTTTTTCATGGCCACCATTTGCTCATATGTCACGGCTTTAGGGTCACCGGGATTGATAGCTCGTTTTAGTGAGCCGCGATGGTCCATGGCGGTAATCGTAATCAACCCTCGTTCGTTGGCGATTTTTTTCAGTCCCAGGTACTTCCCAACGGTCAATTGCTTCCCCATTGTTCTGCCTCCTCGAAGAAATAAGTCCGTCCCCTGGGGGAGGGTTCGCGTTTTTAGGGGACTCGCCGGGTATGAACGATTCTCTGGCTCCCAGCCCTCCCCGACTCTCCCGGGTATCAGGGGGCATTATAACTCGGATTCGGGCTCCCATAAAAACCAGGCCAACCTCCGTCCGGTAGGACGGGAAAGGGTGGACATCGCTCCGGCGTTGTGGAAGATGTCCGGTACAAAAAGCCCCCTGCGGGGCACAGGGGGCTCGAGCCTGATGATCAAGGGAATATAAGCCAATCGATCGCTCAGGGGGTGTGCACAGAGTGATAGCCGAACGTGCGGATGTAAGCAAGCACGTCCCAGCGGTCCTGTTCGCTCAATTGGCTCTTCCAGGGAGGCATTCCTCCTTTCCCGTTAGTCACCACCTTGAACAGGTCCGCCATGCTGCGGTCGGACCAAAAGGCAGGAGCCGTGAAATCGGGTGTTCCCTTAATCTTCCCCTTCCCGTCCTGGCCGTGGCAGACCGCACACTTTTGAGTGAAGATTTGCTTGCCGTGAGCCACTTGTTTGTTTGTAACGGCGAAATCAAGCTCATAGAAAAGTACATCCCACCGTTCCTGTTCACTCAGTTTGCCTTCCCAGGCGGGCATGGCCCCTTTGCCCTTGCTGATGGAGATGAAGAGCTGTCCTGGGATAGCTTTGTGCGAAAAGTCCGCGGAGGTGAAGTCCGGGGTACCGGGAATAGCGCCCTTGCCGTCCTTTCCATGACAGGCCACGCAATTCTTCTGAAAAACCGTGGCACCTTTGGAAGCGTCAGGGGGTTGGGTCGGTGCGGGCAACTTTCCACCTCCGGCCGGCGCTCCGGCCGTCTTCTGCGCCGCCTTCTGCGCCTGGGCCAGTGCCGGGACCAAAGTGGCCGTGGGCTGCGTTTTAGCGGGAATGGGTGTTGGCGCGGGCAAGCGCAAAATGGGGCGCGGATCGGAGCACCCGGCCACGATGATGAGTGATAACGTAACGAGTAAGAAAAGGGCTACTTTACGCCGCGAAACCATTAGCATCGCCCTCCTTTGGTCTAGTGCTGCGCCAACGTGCGCAAGTAGTTGATCACATCCCAACGCTGATTGACCGACAAATTCTCCGTCATGCGTGGCATCCGTCCGAAGCCGTCTGTCAGCACGCCAAAGAGGAACGTATCGTCCAGGCCCTTGAGAAGCTGTGCGTTCAACACCGGGGGTGGCGGGTTGAAATACTGGCCTACGGGGCCTCCTCCCTGACCGTTCGGGCCGTGGCAGACCTCACAATGGATGGCGAAGAGGGCCTTGCCGCGAGCGATAGACGCTTTGTCTCCCGGGTGCGGGTTTTGCACCGTTCTCGCCCCTTTTACATACTGGGCTTCCTGGAAGGGCACGGACTGGTCGGGGAAGGGGATGATCGGGCCTTCCTGGTTACGAACAGACGGCTGGTTCTCCATGAACGAGTCGAATTCCACGTTCACGATTTCGTACGTGAACGGCAACGCCAGAACCAGAGGCGCGGCCAGAATGAGCAGGATGATAAGTGTCCGCCGAAGCATTTATAACCTCCATTCCGCAGGGGCAAAGTCTTTGGCACCCAGTCGCATGACGATTTCATGGGCCTGCACCTTGCATGATTGGTCACAGCGGAAGATCAGGCCGATGGCGCCGTGAGAGACGGCCGGATGATAATGATTACGGCCATATGAGGGCAACCTCGTCTGTGCCAGCAGTCCGATCAGAGTGCTGACGATAATCCCGAGCATGGTGAATTCGTAGATGATGACTGCCGAAGGAGGAATACTCTGCAGCGGCTGTCCGCCGATGTGGACGGGATACATGATAGGCGTAATCATGGTAAAAAATATTCCCGTCAGGAAGCCAATGATAGCGCCGGGAATGCTCCAGCGGGCCATGAGTTCGGGCACCTTCTTACGCCCGAGGATAGCCTCGGCCACCGGAACACCGGAAATGACGCTGATGTCCTCCTCCTTGAGGCCCAGGCCCTCCAATTCGGCAATGGCGCTAACCGTGTTCTCCACGTCGTCGAACAGGGCGATATACGTCTCATAGGCTTCGGTCATGAGGCCCCTCCTTTATTCTGCCTTGTCCCAACGGATAATCTCAGGCACCAGCACATGCCCCACACGGCGCAGGGCATGGAAAATCTGCCCTTCCTGCACCTCCCAAACCGAAATCAGCGGCACCAGACGGGAGAGAAGCACATAGAGCAGGATGAAAAGCGAGAGTGAGCCGATACTGATTAAGAGCTCGATAATCGAGGGCGTGTAGATCGTCCAGTCGAAGGGGAAGCGATTACGCGAGAGCGTGACCGGAACGATGATATAACGCTCGAGGTACATGCCGATGTTGATGACGATGCCCACCGTTGCCAGCATCCACGGCGTGGTACGGACCCGCCGCGACCAGAGGGTCGCGACCGGGAAGAAGATGTTACAGAAGAGCATGGCGTAGAAAAGAATCGATGCCGGGCCGCGATACGTCATGAACTCTCGCACAAAGCGCAAGCTCAGTTCCGAGCCGTACCATTCAGTCAGATAGCCGTTGAACCAGAAGTAGGTCCAGAAGAAAGTCATGGTGAGCATGATCTTGCCGATGTTGTTCAGGTGCTCTTTGCGCAAGTAGTACGAGAAGCCCATGAACCGCCGCACCATGACCAGCACGACAGCCAGAGCGCCCACGCCGGAATAGATGGCGCCAACCACGAAATAGGGGCCAAAGATGGTGCTCTTCCAGCCCGGCACATTGCTCATGGCAAAGTCCCAGGAGACGATGGTGTGCACAGACGCGGCCACCGGGATGATCACATAGGTGAAGATGGCCATGGCCGCATGCAGGTGTCGCCATTCCGCCTCGGTCCCCCGCCAGCCCAGGGCCAGAACCCGGTAGAGTTTCTGCCGGATGCGAGCATGACTGTGGTCCCTGGCCATGGCCAGGTCTGGAATCAAGGGCAAATAGAGGAAGATCAGACTACCCGTCAGGTAGGTGAAGATGGCCATCATGTCCCACATGAGTGGGGAGTGGAAATTCGGCCACAAGTAGCGCTGGTTGGGATAAGGAAGCATCCAATAGAAGCGCCAGGTACGACCAAGGTGAATGAGTGGATACATGCCGGCGACGATGAGGGCGAACACCGTCATCGCCTCGGCCGCGCGTGTAATCGGGCGTCGCCATTCAGCTCCCAGTGCGCGCAGGATGGCCGAGATCAGCGTCCCCGCGTGGCTGATACCAATCCAGAACACGAAGTTGGCAATGTAGACGCCCCAGTAAACCGGGCGTCGGATGCCGGCCACGCCCATGCCCCAGCGGATCTGGTATCCCCAGGCGACAACCAGGCCCATGAACACCAGTGCGCCGAGGATGAATGCCGCCAGAATCCACCCCGGACTCAAGCGCTCCATCACGTCCATCACTTCCCGGTTCATTTGTTCCCGGGAACGCTTGTCCAGGAGAAGATACTCCTCCTTCAACCGTTTCTCGTGTTGTGCCAGCTCGGCTGCCACGTGCGCCTCAGATGACATGGGCATCACCTCCCTTAAGGTAGATCACCGCCGGCTCCGTCCCCAGGTCCTCCAGGAGCTTGAAAGCACGCCTATCCTGGGCCATCTGGGCCACCTTGCTGGTGGGATCGAGCAGATCACCGAAAAGGATGGCCTCCGTCGGGCATGCCTGAGCACAGGCAGGCTGAACCTCCCCATCCGCTATTGGACGCCCGGCGGCTTTCGCATCCTCTTCCACCTGGCGGATGCGCTGAATGCAGAACGTGCATTTTTCCATGACCCCTCGCGAGCGGACGGTCACGTCGGGATTGAGTTGCTCCTGCAAAGGTTCGGGAAAGTCCGGGTTGTACCAGTTAAACTCACGAACGATGTAGGGGCAGTTATTGGCACAGAAACGGGTGCCGATACAGCGGTTGTAGACCTGCACGTTCACGTTTTCTGTCACACTGTGATACGTTGCGTATACGGGGCACACCGGCTCACAAGGGGCGTGGCCGCATTGCTGGCACAACATGGGCAGGAAGCGCGCCCGCACGTTGGGGTACTCGCCCTCCCAATAGCGTTCGATGCGAATCCAGCCCATGTGCCGCCCTATGTTGACCTCGTCCTCACCCACTACGGGGATATTGTTTTCGGCGTAGCAGGCGGTCACGCAAGCGTTACAACCGGTGCACTTGTCCACATCGATGATCATCGTCCACCGGTGCTCGTTCACGCCTCCCTGATGTTTACTCATAAGATCTCCTCCTCGTGCACGTTAGACGTCCCGGCGAGATCAACCCGGGAATCCGATTTCACGAGCGCGGTCCACGCCCGCGTTGTTCTCCAGTCGCGGCAGCGTCTGTCTGCGCCCCGTGGGCACGATCTTCACCCGTACGCTCAGCCAGGCGAGCTCTTTCGCCCCATCCACTTGCTTCTTTCCCAGCAGGGCCAGAGCATTGGCTCCTCGCCCTTTGGCATAGCGTCCGTAGTCGGTATGGCCCTGACCCAAGGGCATGGCAGCCACGTGAGGATGGACGGCGGGATAGAGGTAAACAATGGCCTCGACCTCCCCGTATGGGGAAATGACTTTCACCACGTCGTCCCGAGTCACCCCCAGTCGGTGTGCGGTCTCGGGGTTGAGTTCGATCCAGGTCCTCCACATGGCCGTGGTCATCGGATCGGGCAGTTCCTGCATCCAGGAGAGGTTCGCCCCTCGACCGTCCGTCAGGGCAATGGATTCATACGGATACAAGATAAAAGGATAATCGCTCCCACCCTCGAATTCGGGGGCCACGCCCGCCGCCTGGGTGAGTTGCATCTTGAGCATCGGCGCCTTCCAGGTTACTTTCTTGCTCCACCAGCCTCCATTGGCCCGCCAGTCGGCCCAGGCCACGGCGTCCTTGTCCAGGGAATACGGCCCCTCCATGTTCAATTTCTTCAGGGCGGCGATGCGGGACTCCACGAATTCCAGCACATTGCGCCAGGGCAAGGCCTTCCGGGCCGGTTCGATCGCCTGAGCCAGGAAGAGGAACACGTCACCGGTATCTCGCGTGTCATAGTAGGGCCGCACCACCGGCTGCTGAGCACTCACCGTGATACGGTCGCTTCCATTGTCCACCACCTGATATCCCCAACTCTCCAACGGCGTGTGATTGGGGAGAACGATATCGGCCAGGGCACTGGTTTCGTCCACAAAGCTGCTGAAGGAGATCACTTTGCCCACTTTCGACAAGGCCTTGTCGAAGCCCAGGCTCGCCGGAAGCCTGTAGGCGGGATTGCTGCCATCCAGCAAAAGCACATCGACCTTACCGGCCTTCATGCGGTCCACCAGCGCCTCCACGTCGGCGAAAGTCGCAGGCTCGGTCTCGGGCGTGAGATCCGCCAGGCGGCTGTCGGGAGCCAGCCAGAGTCCACCCGCCTTGCCCAAGTTCCCCATAAGGACGTTGAGCATTTGCACGGCCATGGTGGCCTGATAGCCACCCTTGTGTGCAGCCGCGGCGCTGCCCGGAATGGCCAGAGGGGCATTGGCCCGGCCAAAGGCTTTGGCCAGCTCGATCAGCGTTCCAACCCCCACCTCGGTCACGCCGGCGATGTCGTCCACGTTGACGCCGGCAAAGAAGGGGGCCGCCGCCGGGTTGCGGGCCAGCCCCTGGTCAAGAATGAGCCGGCCCAGCGCCAGGGCCACCAGTCCCTCCGTGCCCGGGCGGATGGGAACCCATCGGTCCGCAGGAGCGCCTGTTTGCGAGAGGCGCGGCTCGAAGTGGACGACGGCGCCACGGGGTCCGCCCACGTTCTGGCGGCCTCGCATGCGTCCAAACGCCAGGTTGTAGTGCACCGGGGAAAGTTCGGTGCTCAAGAGTCCCCCGCTGAAAGAGAAGACCACGTCCGCGTGGGCCAGGTCATACACAGGCAAGCGGTCCTCCCCGAAGAGTGCCTGATTCACCAGGCGCAGGACTCGACGTCCCTCCCAGGCCGCGTGCGTGCTATAGACAACCGGTGGGGGGGCACCGATAGCGGCCAGGAATTTTTCCACGATGAAGAGGAGATGGTCGGGCATCTCCCCTCCGAAGAAGGCAATCCGCCCTGCATCCGTGCCGGTGATCGTCGAGTACAGGGCGTTGAGCGCTTCATTCCAGTCCAACGCCTTGAACTGACGACTTCCCCGCTTGCTCTGGGCCACGGGACCGTGCAGCCGGTCGGGATTGTACAGGGTTTGCAAACTGGCCTGGCCGCGGGCGCAGGTCTTGCCCTCGTTCACGGGGTGAAGCGGGTTTCCTTCCACCTTCTTGGCCCGGCCCTGGTGGACCCGCACAATGAGCCCGCAGGCGGCAGGACATTCCCGGCACGTCGTCGCGTACCAGAGGCTTTCACCCGGGAGCGCGTATTCGGGAATTTTCACGTACGGCTCCAGGTATTCCTTCTTCTGCAAGGAGACAGTACAACCACTGACGGCCAGGGCAGCCCCCGTCAGCGCCGCCCCGTGTAAGAACTGCCGTCGCGTCATTCCTTTCTGACTCATCGCTCTCTCTCCCTACTTGTGGCAGGTTGCGCAATCCGTCAGTTTGGCTACTTTCTCGGCAGATTGCTTGCGGTGACAATTCAGGCAGAAGCCCATATTGATATCATATCCCGGTCGAGCCATTTTCATGTTCCCCACATCCCCGTGGCACGTCTGGCACTGAACGTTGGCCTGGATGTGCGGTCGATGGCTGAAGTACACGAAGTCGGGCTGGTCATTCATCTTCTGCCAGGTCAGAGGGACCCCCTGCTTCCACGCCCGACGCAATTTTTCCACTTCTGCCTTGGCCTTGGGGTCCTTCGGGGTCACGACCTGGTGGCACCCCATGCACTTCTCAACGCTGGGCACCGAAGCGATTTGGCCACGGGGAGCGTTGGAATGACAATAAAGGCAGGCGATCCCCTTGTCTGTATGGGCTTTATGGGAGAATGCAATCGGTTGAACCTGGGATGAAGAGGGATCGTTCGAGGTCGAACGAGGGGCGGCGTACACGACTGCCACAACGACGAAAAAGACCAGGATGATGCCTGCGATCGCCCAATGCGATCGAACCCGGCCGACAACACCCGTGCGTCTTAGTCCCATATCGAGTGCCTCCTGTTTCCGTGGTGTGGAATATCGGATGTTCAAGACTGCTTATGGAACAACTTGCATTCAGGGGTCGTGGTATTAGCGACCGCGGCCAAACGACTATCATCATAAGTGATGCACATTATAAATCAAAGGCGCTGCCAAGGACCAAATCAACTTCCATGGCTTGACAATAATCGAGCATCTTTCCTTTCATTCCCCCCTTTCGGGTGGACACTGGATGGGCGCTGAGCTCTCCCTTTGTCATCCCTGAGGTGTCCCTGCAGCATATCGTTCTTACCCTACCACAGGAAGAGTATCGATTTCCATGGCTACGCCGGCCGAGAGAAGGACCAAATAGGTCAAGATTGCGTCACAAATATGTCCACTTCCTCAACAGGCCGACACTCGCCTGTCCAGGTCAGAGCATCATCAAAAGGGCCCCTACGGCATATGGCAAACGCAAGACAACTCCTGCTGAACCCGTCCGTTCTGGGGGAAGGCAGGCCCATGGATGTGTATCAACACGGGCCTGCCGGGTTGATGCACATGTCCTAGCATACGACAAAAAAGGGACGTTGTCATCGCCCTCATGGGTGACTTCAACTCATACGTCGGGACGATCCAGCGTTCATCCATTGGGGGGGATCATCACCCCCCGCACCGCTTCGAGGGACGGCTCGATGTAATGGGGCTCACCCGCCGCCTTGACCGCGGCCGTGATGTCCTTGAGCCCGCTGCCGGTCACCAGCACGACCACCCGTTCTTCCGGGGCAACCCGGCCCTCACGGGCCGCTTTGAGGAACCCTGCAAATGCGGCCGCGGCCGCGGGCTCGGCAAAGACTGCGGCCTCCCGGCCCAGGAGACGCATGGCCTCCAGGATGTCATCGTCACTCACCAGGACCATGGCCCCATTGGTATCCCGCACCGCGCGCAGCGCCTTGACCGCATCTCGCGGCTTGCCCACGCTGATACTGTCCGCCAGGGTGGTGGGCTGTACCGGCTGCACCTCCTCGGTACCGGCCTTCCAGGCATTGTAAATCGCAGCCGACCCCTCGGCCTGCACGCCCATGAGCCTGGGGACATGGGTGATCCAGCCCAGCGCCGCCATGTCGCGCAGGCCCTTGCCCAGCCCGCCGATGATGCAGCCGTCTCCCACGGAGACGAAGATGCGGTCCGGCGGCTCCCAACGAGCGTTCTCGCTCAAGGCCCAGTCGCCCCGGTGCCCCAGCAACGCGGAAAGCCCCAGGCGCCGCATGGCCGTGAACTGTTCGGCAATTTCGTAGGCCGCGCTTTTCTTGCCCTCGCTGAGGAAGGGGTTGTAGCCCGTGTTACGGTTGTACCAGCCGAACTCGCGCGTGGCTTCCAGACAAAGGTCATAGGCCTGATCGTACGACCCTTTCACCGCCAACACGGTGGCACCGTGGATGAGTAACTGGGCAATCTTGGCGGGAGGCGCGCTTTCGGGCACAAAGATGATGGAGCGCATGCCGACAGACGCCGTAAGTAGGGCCAGGGACGCGGCCGCGTTGCCCGTGGACGCGCCGGTGATGATCTCCTTACCCAACTCGCGTGCCCGGGCCACCCCCACGGCACTGGCCCGGTCCTTGAAGGACGCCGAAGGATTGCGCCCGTCATCCTTGATGTAAAGATGGGGGAATCCTAGCCGTTCTCCCAAACGCCGGGCATGATACATGGGCGTGGCTCCTACCGGGATGGGAGGCAATGACGCTCGCGACCGGATGGGCAGAACGGCCTCGTAGCGCCCAATGCTCACGTCCCGATCCCGGGCAATGCGCGCCGGGGACGTCACACGGGCGATGGCCTCGTAATCGTAAATCACATCAAGGATGCCTTCGTCGCCGTGCCGGGGACACACGTATTCCACCTCGCCCAGCGCGTACTCCGCACCGCAGAGGGTGCAACGCAAACCGGTAACAAACATGGTAACCTCCCAGGTGAATGACGACGGGCCATGGTCTGGGCGCCATCGTCCATGGTCCCTCGTCAATGGTCCAGATGTTTCCCTTAGAACCCCCGCTCCTCGCGGATGAGCTTGTCGATCTCGAATACCATCTCCTGCTGGTTACGCCAGAATTCGGGACGTCGCTGGGCTTCGAGCTCTTCCAGGCGTTTGCCTTGCTGCTCGATCCAGGTGTAATACTTGAGATTGTGCCATTGGTTGTGGGTATCGCGAGTGCCTTCCTTGATCCAATCCAGATCCTGCCCGCGGAAGACCACCTCTTCCCGCACCGCGGCCTCGGCCTCGTCCATGGGCCCATACTGCTCGGTCATCTGCTGCATCACAGAGCGATAACGGTCGATGGAATCCGTGAGCACAGTGACGATGACGTCGTCCTTGCCGAAGCCGTAGAACTTGGCCGTCTTGATGGCGCCCATGACGTTGGCGACACCACTGATGCCGAAGATCTGCGCCATCTTCATCACGTCCTCTTCGGGAATGCCGTAGCGGTCGATGAGCACCTTCCAGCCAGCTTCTTCGGTGAGCAACTGGAGCCCCTTCTTGGATTCGATGTCGTCCACACACATGATGGCGTCCATGTTCCACACGTTGTGAATCCAGGTGACGTGCTTGTCGCCGATGCCCTGGATGTCGTGGGCGCCGTAGCCGTTCCAGTACAGCGTAGGACACTGGATGGGCTCTAGACCCACAATCTTGTGGTCGGGCCACTCTTGCTTCAACCGGTCGCCAGCGGCGATGGTTCCCGCGGACCCCATGGCGGAGACGAACGCGGCCACCTTGCCGTTGCCGACCCCCTTTTTCTGCAATTCCGCAGCCAGCTCAACGACCGTGTTCCCGGTCACATAATAATGGAAACGATAATTGCCGAAGACCTCGAACTGGTTGAGCACGCGGATGTGCTCCGGATCCTGCCGGCGCAATTCCCAGGTCTTGTCATAAATCTCCTTCACATTGGACTCAGAGCCAGGCGTGGCAATGATGTCCGCGCCGAAAGAGCGGATCATCTCGAACCGTTCCTGGCTCATTTCTTCCGGCAGGATGACGATGGAGCGAAATCCCATGCGACACCCCACCCAGGCCCCGCCAATGCCGTAGTTGCCCGTGCTGGGCCAGACGAGAATGTGTTCGTTGGGATCGACTTCACCCAAAAGCTCTTTTTCCACCAACACCGAATAAGCAGCCCCCACCTTGTGGCTGCCGCTGGGAAAATCCCTGGCATAGATGACCACGATCTGCGCGTCCACACCGGTCAGCTCGTGGGGCAAGACCATGTGGTAGATCTCGTCGTTCTCGTCCCGCCAGGTGATGTTATACAGGTTGAGGGGGTTCAGCGGGTCCTTCTTCTTCATCTCAAGGGCTTTCTTGCGGATGTGAGCCGGCACCTTCCAGGGATGAAGCATCTCCTCAAAAGTGGGGCCGACGACCAGCCCGTGTTGACCGACAACCTCCGAGGGAATGTCCGAACCAACAACCTCACTGTGTAAACCATGTTTCTCTGTCATGAGTACATCATCCTCCTGCACGTTCGTCGCGAGCACCCACGCGCGATGTTGGGATGGCTTGCCGAGCCAGGAGCATTCTAGCACAAATTGATGCCAAGAGCGAACTGGTGCTGTCTGATGTCTGACAAGCCCCTTCGGAGTCACCATAGGGGGAAACAGCTCCACACGCGGCCATCCCTCCCTGGATACTCGCGATTGACGTTCGAGCAGAAATATGTATAATTTGCACACATCGGCCCGCCGGGTGGATAGCACGGCTCCTCCTGGAGCTTACACAGGGCAACCTCCTTTTGAGGATGCTGCTTCTCCGCCGTTTCTCTATTTGGGGTAATAGAGTGGGTCCCCACCAGGCACTGCCTGGGATTCGTCATGGCAAAGGGTGTCGATGGAGAGACAACTGCATCCTTTGTCCGACAAAAACACACCAACCACCAAGGAGGTAAACCATGACCGGTGCAACGGACGAACGCAGGGAGCAAGAGATCATTCAGGCTGAACAGGAAGTGTATCCCCCCCCGGAACCAGTCATCGCCGCCGCTAATGTGAGTCCGGAGGCATATGAGCGTTATCTTAAAGAGGGGAGCGAGACCCCGGTGAAATTCTGGGAGGACCGGGCCCGGGAAGTGGTGGACTGGTTCGAACCCTGGGAGACCGCCTTCGACGACAGCAACCCCCCTTTCTATCGCTGGTTCGTCGGGGCCAAAACGAACATCGTCTACAACGCGCTGGACCGGCACATCAGGACGTGGCGGCGCAACAAGCTGGCCCTCATTTGGGAGGGCGAACCGGGGGACCGGCGCACGTTTTCCTATTATCGGCTCTGGCAGGAGGTCAATCGCTTCGCCAACATCCTCAAAGGGATGGGGGTGAAGAAGGGGGACCGAGTCACGATCTACATGGGACGTGTGCCCGAGTTGCCCATTGCTATGCTCGCGTGCGCCAAGATCGGCGCCATCCACTCGGTGGTTTACGGCGGGTTCAGTGTGGAGGCGCTGGCCGAACGCATCGAAGATGCCCAGAGTCGCGTGCTCATCACCGCGGACGGGGGCTGGATGCGGGGCAAAATTGTCCGGCTAAAGGACATCGCGGACGAGGCGGTCAAGCGTTCTCCCGTAGTGGAGCACATGATTGTGGTTCGGCGGACCGGCCACGAGGTCAACATGGAAACCGGCCGCGACTTTTGGCTCCACGAGTTGCAACAACTCCCTATTGCCAATGGTGTGTGTGAAACCGAGGTCATGGACGCGGAGGATCCCCTGTTCATCCTCTACACCTCGGGGACGACAGGGAAACCCAAGGGTGTGCTCCACACCCACGGCGGCTATCAGGTGGGCATCGCCACCACCCTCAAGTGGGCCTTCGACCTCAAGGACGAAGATCGCTGGTGGTGTGCGGCCGATCCGGGCTGGATCACTGGCCATTCCTACATCGTCTACGCGCCCTTGATCCTGGGCGCTACGGGTTTCATGTATGAGGGAGCCCCGGACTATCCCTATCCCGACCGCTGGTGGCAACTCATCGAGCACTACGGTATTTCCGTGTTCTACACCGCCCCAACGGCCATCCGGGGTCTGATGCGCTACGGGGACGCCTGGCCTGCCCGTCACGATCTCTCCAGCCTGCGCTTGCTGGGGACGGTGGGAGAGCCCATCAATCCTGAAGCATGGCGCTGGTATTACCGTGTCATCGGCGGCACGCGTTGTCCTATCATCGACACCTGGTGGCAAACGGAGACGGGCAATTTCATGATCACCCCTCTGCCCGTGACGCCGCTCAAGCCGGGGTCTGCGACCTTCCCCTTCCCCGGAATTGTGGCCGAAGTGGTCGATGACGACGGAACCCCTTGTGCCCCCAACGAGGATGGGTATCTGGTCATCAAGCACCCCTGGCCGGCCATGGCCCGCACTATTTACGGCGACCCTGACCGCTATGTGGAGCAATACTGGAGCAAATTCCGCAAACAAAATTGGTATCTGACCGGGGACTCGGCCCGGCGAGACAAGGACGGGTACTACTGGATCATCGGCCGTATTGACGATGTGATCAAAGTGGCCGGTTACCGCCTGGGCACCGCAGAGGTGGAAAGCGCACTGGTCAGCCATCCGGCCGTCGCCGAGGCCGCGGTCATCGGCGTGCCCGACGAGCTCAAGGGAAACGTCATCTACGCTTATGTCATCCTGCAGGCTGGGTACGACAATCACCCCGGCCTGGAAGATGAATTGAAACAACATGTGCGCCACGAGCTTGGTCCTATCGCCGTGCCCGCGAAGATTGAAGTCGTAGACAAGCTTCCCAAGACTCGCAGCGGCAAGATCATGCGCCGTGTGCTGCGGGCCAAGGCTATGGGTCAACCGGTAGGCGATCTTTCTACTTTGGCGGACTGACTCCAACAGAACGCCGAGTGCCAGCGGGGTGGGTGTCTATTTTCCCAGCATCCACCCCGCTGGAACCTCCTCTGAACGTCCTCCTGCTTTACTGCCAAGAGCCACTGTCGGTCCGATGGCGGTCGTTCCAGCCATTGTCCAACGTCCATCGTCGTTCCATGGCCGGGACAACTCATTTTCGGCCGCCGCTGTCACAAGCGGCTTGTGTTCTTGTAAAGGAGAAGGCATCATGTCCGTTGAAGCGATGCTCACGGCAGAAGAGAAGGCTTTGAGAGCACGCGTCCAGGATTTCGTCGCCTCGGTCCCCAGGCAGTTGTTGTTGGATATGGACGCGGACAAGGTCACGTACCCACGCGATTTCGTCGAGGAAGCGGGACGACGCGGACTTCTGGGGCTGCGTTTCGACCCACGCTGGGGGGGCGCGGGGGTGCCCTGGACCTCGGAACTGGTGGCGCTGGAAGAAGTGGGGGTGTTGGGCACCGCGCTGGCCTGCCTGTACTCCCTGGTCTCCATTGTGGGCGAGGCCATCCACGTCTTCGGCACGGAGGAGCAGAAGAAGAAGTACCTGAAACCGATGATCGCCGGCACGCTGACCGTGGCCGAAGGCCTGACGGAACCTCGCGGGGGGTCGGATTTCTTCGGCGCCACCACGCGGGCTCGGCGGGAAGGGGACACGTTTTACATCAGCGGGCAGAAGCGCTTCGTCGTCGGCGCGGAAGGGGCCGATCTCTTCCTCATTTATGCCAAAGTGGAAGGTATCGAGGACCCCAAGCAGGCCATGACCGCTTTCCTGGTCGAACGGGATTTCGGGGTGCAGGTCCAGCACATCTATGGCCTCATGGGCACTCGCGGCGGAGGAACGGGGCGCATCGTGTTCAAGGAGACGCCGGTTCCCATCACCAATGTGCTGGGCGGAGAGAACGGGATCGGACAAGGGACCGCTGTCTTCCATCAGATGATGATCCCGGAGCGGATGACCTCGGCAGGAGGGGCCGTGGGCATGGGGCGAGCGGCCATCGAGATTGCAGCCAAGTACGCGGACAAGCGGCGGGCCTTTGGGCAAAAGATCCGGCGTTTCGAGGGGGTAAACTTCAAGATCGCCGAGAGTCTGACCCTCCTGGACGCGGCACGGGCGCTCAACTATGCGGTGGGCAAGGCCATTGATGGGGGCACCGAATCCCCGGGCAAAATTCGGCGGCTGGTCTCAGAAGCCAAGAAATTCTCCACCGAAGCCGCCTGGGAGGTGGTCAACCACGCCATGCAAATTTTGGGCGGCATTGGCTACACCAACGTCTTTCCTGTGGAGAGGCTGCTGCGGGACGTGCGCCTGATCACCATCTGGACCGGGACGAACGAGATCATGAACCTGGTGATCCAGCATGAGTTCTACAAGGCCTTTCTCTTCGCGCCCCGCCAGGGCCGCGATGTGGAGGCTGATGCCGCGGACGCGGATGCAACGGAAGAAAAAGTGTACGACGGATAAGGGATGGATACAGGATTTCTTTATCTCTCCTTTATCTCTCCATGCCTTTGCGTTTTTCAGCAGGATACAGGGAAAAGGCCAAACCACAGAGGATAGGGCAGTGCCCTCACCTACCCTTTGGTTATCTGCGTAAAAACTCTGAAAAATCCTGCACAGAGGAAAGAATATATTTCAGTTTAGTAGGCGCGAGGGAAGGATGGACAAGAAAGGGCCCCCTCCGGTAAAACGAAAGGAGAAACGCGTCTTGACTTTCTGATGTTTTTGTATTATCATGGATTTGCCTGAAGGATTTCCCCAGGCGATATCCCTAAGCAGATGTAGCAAGCATAATCCCGTTTGCGCCCTGTAGATCTGTTGAGGGCGTCGTTTGCGTACCTACAGGTGTCGAGTACGCATCGCCGTACACAAATCCATCTCCCTCGAGACGGTCGTGCAATCAGACATCCCCCACTGTGCCTGCGACCAAGTGCGCCGTCGATGCTTGATCGCGTGGCCACATGTTGCTCTACCGGAGGGAGTCGACCAGAGGGGGCGTCCATCGTCGAGGATGGCTTTTGTCGGGACGAAGGGATGGTGATGATCGAACTTTTCGGACGGCCCAGAAAGGGATCATCGTTCCCGTCAACTCCTGGCCTGGAGGTCAACAGTATCGACATTGCGAAGACGAGGGCCGTAGAATCCCAGTGAATCCATATCAAAACCGAGAGGTGACAGAAGTGAACATAGCAGAATTGGAGAAAAGAACCCTGGCTGAATTGAGAGACCTGGCCCGCGAAATGGGGATCAGCGGGTACACACGCCTGAACAAGACGGATCTCATCATGCGTTTGTTGCAGGCCAATGCGGAACAGCAAGGATTACAGTTTGGCGGTGGAATTCTGGACATCGTAGAAGAGGGGATCGGCTTCCTGCGCGACAAGCGCCTGATCCCCAGCTCCCGTGATGTCTACGTCTCCCAGTCCCAGATTCGACGTTTTAACATGCGTCAGGGAGACTTCGTCATGGGTCAGGTGCGTCCTCCCAAGGAGACGGAAAAATACATGGGGCTTCTTAAGGTTGAGGCCATCAACGGCATCGACCCGGAGCAGGCTAAATTCCGGCCCTGGTTCGACCGGCTGACTCCCATCTTTCCGAATAAGCAGATCGCGCTGGAAACCAAGCCCCACATCCTGGCGACCCGCCTGATCGATATGCTGGCTCCCATCGGCCGAGGACAGCGCGGCCTCATCGTTTCCCCACCCAAAGCAGGCAAAACGACTATCCTCAAACAGATTGCGAACGGCATCACCTCGAACTATGATGATTTGCACCTGATGGTCGTGCTCATCGGCGAGCGGCCAGAGGAAGTGACAGACATGGAACGGGCCGTCCAGGCAGAGGTCTACAGCTCCACGTTCGATGAGCCTGTTCAACACCATGTCAAAGTAGCGGAGATGGCCCTCGAGCGGGCCAAGCGCCTTGTGGAGTTGAAAAAAGACGTCGTCATCCTCCTGGACTCAATCACCCGTCTGGCCCGAGCCTATAACCTGGTCGTCCCGCCCAGCGGACGGACCCTATCCGGTGGTCTCGACCCTTCGGCCCTCTACCCCCCCAAACGTTTCTTCGGCGCAGCTCGCAACATCGAAGAAGGGGGCAGTCTGACCATCATCGCCACCTGTCTGGTGGATACGGGCAGCCGCATGGACGATGTCATCTACGAGGAGTTCAAGGGCACAGGCAACATGGAGCTCCACTTGAACCGCCGCCTGGCCGAGCGCCGCATTTTCCCCGCCATCGACATCGAACGCTCCGGCACACGGCGAGAAGAGTTGCTGCTGGACGAAGACCTGCTCCAGCGCGTGTGGATTTTACGCCGCATGATCGATGCCCTGGGCGGAGGAGTCGAAGCCATCCAGCCTCTGCTGGAGCGATTGGCTCGGACCCGCAACAACCGCGAATTCCTGCAGACTTTACACGTGGACGTCCTCTAAGAACCGGAACAAAGCGGCACCAGGAGCGAAAGAAAATTTTCCTCCGGGCGCCGCTTTGTGCTATAAATACGGATGGTCTGGGGCTCCCCCACCCCACACTTTGAAAAGAGGAGCAACGGTCACGTATGGGATGGCTCAAAGATAGCCTTGAGGGACAGCGAGTGGTGGATACCCTCCCACAGCAGGCCGTTTTCCCAACCGGCTCTTTGGGCGAGCAGATGTGGCGGGCGCTGCGCAGGTGGAGCGAAACTACAGCCTCTTCCCGAGAAGTGGCCGATGTGTCCAGACGCCTTTCCACTCACCTGGCCCTGGTGACCGGCGTCGTGGTGCTGCTCCTCTTCGTACGCTTTGGACTGTTCGCGACGGCAGCCCCGACCGCCTCTTCTCATGCCCAAGCCGCCGCAGCCATGGACACGGGGCCTACATCTGCCCCCCAGCTACAACCGACGCCTGACGATCCCCGCCCGCCGGCACCGCCACGCCCTCTGGCGTATAGCTTTTTGCCTCACCGACCTCTCCTGTCGGACACATTGTCTCCCCAGCCGCTTCCCCATACGGCTACGGTCAACCGCCCTCGGACGGAGATTGCCTATTACAAGGTTCAGGAGGGAGATACGGTGTGGGGAATTGCCAGCAAGTTTGGGTTGAAGCCCAAGACGGTAGAATGGGCCAACAGCCTGGAGTTGAATCCCGACCTCCTCCGTGTGGGCCAGAAACTCGTCATCCCCCCGGTGGACGGCGTCATTCACCTGGTGGAGCCCGGCGACACTTTGATCCGGCTGGCGCGCAAGTATAAGGTCAAGCCTCAGGATATCGTCGCTTACCCACCCAACGGGCTGAAGAGCATCAACGATCCTCTCCCCGTAGGCAAGCAACTCATCATCCCCGGAGGCATCAAGCCTTTCGTCCGCCCTGTGGTCCGAATGTACAGCGGCCCCATTCCTAAGGGGGCCCGGAGAGGAAGCGGCAACTTCGTCTGGCCAACAACCGGTCGCATCACATCCCTCTTCGGTCAGATTGTGTGTAGTCCCATGTATGGGTGCCGACCTCATATGGGCATTGACATTGCCAACATCATCGGCACCCCGGTCGTGGCCTCCGATTCGGGTTACGTGGTCTTTGCCGGTTGGGACCGAACCGGATACGGGAAGATGGTCATCATCAACCACGGGAACGGCTTTGCCACCGTATACGCCCACCTGAGCGCGATCTTAGTCCGCAAAGGACGAAGTGTGGCTCGGGGGCAGCGGATCGGCAGCATCGGGGCCACAGGCAATGTGACCGGTTCTCATCTGCACTTCGAGATCCGCCAGCACGGCCGCCAACGCAATCCCCTGGGCTTCCTTCCTCGGCCCTAGGGGGGAGACACGCCGGGGATGAGGCGTGAGGTACGGACTCGGGGTGGTCGCTCTTGGGAAGGATAGAATCCATGAGTGAGAGTAAAGAACTCTTTCACGTGATGGCCCCTGAAGAAGCCTGGAATACCTTTCGCGCCTACCTGCACCCTCACGTGCGCACGGAGCGCGTGCGCACAGAGGAAGCGCTGGACCGCATCCTGGCGGAGGATACCTTTGCCCCCCATGATCTGCCCTTTTTCCGCCGCAGCACAGTGGACGGCTATGCGGTCGTGGCCGAGGATACCTTTGGGGCTTCGCCCGGCCTGCCCGCGTTCCTCACGGTGGTGGGAGAAGTGTTGATGGGCCAGGCCCCCACGCTGGACGTGGGCGCGGGCGAAGCCGCCCTGGTGCACACCGGAGGCATGCTCCCCAACAGCGCGGACGCGGTGGTGATGCTGGAGAACGCACAGCCAGTGGGCGAAGGGGGCATCGAGGTCTTCCAGCCGGTAGCGCCGGGGGAGAATGTCATCCAGGTCGGGGAGGATGTGCGCAAGGGGGACCCCATCTTGCCTCGGGGCCAGCGCCTGCGCCCGCAGGATCTGGGGGGCTTGCTGGCATTGGGCGTCACTGAGGTGGAGGTCGCGGTTCCGCCCCGAGTCGCCATCATCAGCACGGGAGACGAGGTGATCCCTCCCCAACAAACGCCCGGGCCGGCCCAAGTGCGCGACATCAACTCCTATACCCTCAGCGCCCTGACGCTGAGAGCGGGGGGCGTTCCCATCCGCAAGGGAATCGTGCCCGACCGGCCGGAGGTCCTGCGCCGAGTTCTCCAGGAGGCCCGAGAAGAGGCGGATATCATTGCGCTCTCGGCCGGGAGTTCGGTCAGTGCCCGGGACATGAGCGCCATGGAAATTCAAGCATTGGGGAAGCCGGGCGTGCTGGTCCACGGGGTTTCCCAGCGCCCGGGCAAGCCCACGATCCTGGCCGTGTGCGACGGCACCCCCGTCATCGGGTTACCAGGGAATCCCGTGAGTGCAATGGTCAACTTCCTGCGCTTTATCACTCCCACCATTCATCTCTGGTTGGGCAAGAACGCGGAACGCCCGTGTACGGTCCAGGCACGGCTGGCGCGCAACGTGGCCTCCGTCGCCGGCCGCGAGGACTGGATTCAGGTGCGCCTGGAGGAACGAGAAGACGGACTTTGGGCCGTGCCCGTGTTGGGCAAGTCCAACCTCATTTACACCCTCATTCGCAGCGACGGTATGTTCCTCATTCCCCTGGACAGCAACGGCATGCCCGAAGGCACCGAGGTCACTGTCTACCGACATCAGTAGCTTTGGAAGACATAACGGCCGGCTGACGGTGTTGCCCTCTTCTCCTCTGAATTTTTCTCATTTACACAGTATAAATTGACAAAATCCCCGATGGGTGATATACTGGTGCCATCATGAGCCAAAGGGGCAACGCAAGCCGAGAAGTGGCGCATCCCGACATGAGGGAAAGGTTGAGGAGGTTATGAGAGCAGCGACAAAACAGGGTCCGGCGACGGAAGTACTGTACCTGCTTCTACGCGAGGGCCCGATGACGGTCAAGGCGTTGCAAGAGTGTTTGGGGTTGAGCAGCTCCGCGGTGCGGCTGCACCTGCAACGCTTGCAGTCTGAAGGGTTGGTTGATTACGAGAAGCAACGCAAGGGAGTGGGGCGGCCGATCCGGGTGTACACGCTGACGGAAAAAGCGCGTGTGGCCATGGGGACACGTTCCGAGGCGTTGGCCCTGACGCTGTTGGACGAGATGTGGAAGCTGGAGGGCAGGGAGAAAATGCGCCTCCTTCTGGATCGGGTGTCCCAGCGGCTGGCCGCCGAGTATTCAGGGCGGGTTCGCTCCTCCAATCTCTACCGGCGGGTGGAAGAATTGCAACGGGAGCTGGCCCAGGAGGGGGTAGTTGCTGATGTGCATCTCCGAGGAGACACAATCGTAATTCATGAGTACACATGCCCATATCATGAACTGGCTCAGGAACACCGGGCCATTTGTGAAATGGAAGAAGCGGTCATCTCCCGAGTGCTGGGATCGTCTGCAACGCTGAGCGAGTGCATGATGGACGGCGCCCAGGGGTGCGTCTTCGAGGTGACGGTGGAGTAGAGGGGAAAACGCCCAGGGAAGCACGGGCCGGGGGACACGGTGTGGTCGTCTGGTTCCGGACCGGAGTCCTGGGGCAATCGAGACATCATTTCGTCCAAAAATCATTTCGGCCAAGGAACAAATCTTCAGAGGAAAGAGGTAAAAAACCATGACCAGTACGTTGGAGATTCGAGATCTACATGCAGGCATCGAAGGCAAGGAGATCCTCAAGGGGGTCAATCTGACCATTCACCAGGGCGATATCCACGCCCTCATGGGGCCGAACGGTTCGGGTAAGAGCACGCTGGCCTATGTCATCATGGGGCACCCGCAGTACGAGGTGTTCAGCGGCGAGATTTTGCTGGACGGGAAGGATATCCTGGAGATGGCGCCCAATGAGCGGGCGCAGGCTGGGCTCTTCCTGGCCTTCCAATATCCCGTCGCCATCCCCGGCGTGACGGTGGCCCACTTCTTGCGTCAAGCGATGAGCGCGGTGCGGGGCTACACCGCCCAGACCTCAAGCAATGGCCAGTCCGGTTCCAGCCTGATGCCCATGCGCGAGTTCCGCAAGGAGTTGGCGGAGGCCATGAAGATGCTGGGGATTGACTCTTCGTTTGCTCGCCGCTACTTGAACGAAGGGTTCAGCGGTGGCGAGAAAAAGCGACTGGAGATTCTGCAGATGGCTCTGCTCCGCCCCAAGTTCGCCATTCTGGACGAGACGGACTCCGGCCTGGACATCGACGCGGTGCGGGCCGTGGCCGAGGGCGTCAAGCGTCTGGTCGGGCCGGACCTGGGAGTCCTCATCATCACCCACTACCAGCGCATCCTCAATTACATCCAACCCCAACACGTTCATGTTTTCTACGAAGGACGCATTGTCCAATCCGGCGGCCCGGAACTGGCGTTGAAACTGGAGGAAAAGGGCTACGACTGGGTGCGCGAGCAGTTCGACGAGAAAGTGATGGCGTGATCCGCGTCCCTTTCCGCAATTTCGGGGGACACTTGCTGAAGTGAACGGCATTGTGGTGGGTATGTAAAACGGAAGCAACCTGATTCAGGCTCAATGAAGGAGTTGCGTTTTACTCTTAAGGAGGACATGATGGCGACGAAGAGTGACCGAGAGTTGCTTGAAGGCATCAAGGACGATTACGCGGTTCGCTACGGTTTTAGCGTTCCGGAGAAATATGTGTTCAAGCCTCGCAAGGGCATCAATCACGAGATTATCGATGTTATTTCCGATATGAAGGGTGAACCCGACTGGATGCGGGAATTCCGACACAAGGCGTTGGACATCTTCTTCAAATTGCCTATGCCCACGTGGGGCGCAGACCTCTCCGAGATCGACTTCGACGATATTTACTATTACATCAAGCCCACGGAGAAGCAGGGGGAATCCTGGGAGGACATTCCCGAGGACATTAAGGAGACATTCGACAAACTGGGCATCCCAGAGGCGGAACGAAAGTTCCTGGCCGGTGTGGGCGCCCAGTACGAATCGGAGGTGGTGTACCATTCCCTGCGGGATGAATGGGAGAAGAAGGGCGTTATCTTCCTGGACACGGATAGCGGGTTGCGCGAACATCCGGAGCTGTTTCGAGAGTATTTCGCCACGGTAGTTCCCCCATCGGACAACAAGTTTGCCGCTCTGAACAGTGCCGTATGGTCAGGGGGATCTTTCATCTACGTGCCCCCCGGTGTTCACGTGGACATCCCACTGCAGGCCTATTTCCGCATCAACGCTCAGGCCATGGGCCAGTTCGAACGCACTCTCATCATTGCCGACGAGGGTAGCTACGTCCATTACGTCGAAGGATGTACCGCTCCCATCTATGCCAGGGACAGCCTGCACGCAGCCGTCGTGGAGATTATCGTCAAGAAAAACGCTCGCGTGCGCTACAGCACCATCCAGAACTGGTCCAATAACGTGTACAACCTGGTGACCAAGCGGACTGTGGCTTATGAGGGAGCGACCATGGAATGGGTGGACGGCAATCTTGGGTCCAAGGTGACCATGAAGTATCCCGCGGTCATCATGCTGGGCGAGCGGGCCCATGGGGAGATCCTCTCCATCGCCTTTGCCGGCAAGGGACAGCACCAGGACGCGGGAGGCAAGGTCATCCACGCGGCCCCTTACACGACCAGCCGCATCATCTCCAAATCCATCAGCAAGGATGGCGGCCGGGCTTCTTACCGCGGCCTGTTGAAGGTGAATCCGGGCGCGCATCACTCCAAGTCTAACGTGGTGTGTGACGCTCTGCTGCTGGACCCGGAGTCCCGGTCAGACACCTATCCCTACATCGAGATCGCGGAGGATGATGTGGAAATCGGCCACGAGGCTTCGGTGAGCAAGATCGGAGAAGAGCAGCTCTTCTACCTGATGAGCCGCGGACTGAGCGAAGAAGAGGCCACCACCCTCATTGTGGCCGGATTCATCGAGCCTATGACCAAGGAGCTGCCGATGGAGTACGCGGTGGAGCTCAACCGCCTCATCCAGTTGCAGATGGAGGGCTCGATTGGGTAGAAGTACCGGGTGTTCGACATGAGAGACCGGGCAATTTTGACTGAAGGAGGCATAACAGCCCATGAGCGTAAAAGAAGCACGAGATTTGACCTTCAGCGCGGACGCGGTCAAGGCGCTTTCGGAGGTCCTGGACGAACCGACATGGATGCTGGACTTACGTTTGTTGGCCTGGCGGTTTTTCGAGGAGATCCCCTGGCCGACGGGCAAAGAGGAAACCTGGCGACGCACCCCTCTGCGCGGGTTCCACCTGGAGGCGTTCAAGCCCTTCGACGCCAAAGCCCTCACCGAGGTGGTCGAGGAGAAGGACTTGCACACTATCTACCGGGAACACCTGGCTGAGCTGGCCTCCGCCGGGGAACTGATCATGGACGAAGGCCAGGCGTTTTATCATCACCTTGCGGACGACCTGGCCGCAAAAGGGGTTATCTTTACGGACTTGCACACCGCCGTGCGAGAGTACCCGGAACTGGTACAACGGACGTTCGGCAAACAGGTGGCCATCGACGCCAACAAGTTCGCGGCGCTGCACTACGCGTTCTGGCGGGGCGGCACGTTCCTGTATGTACCTCGCAATGTGGAAGTCGCCTTGCCCTTCCAAACGCTGGCCCGTCTCAGCCAACCGGGCACGGCGGGCTTCTATCACACCATCGTAGTGACCGAGGAGAACGCCAGTGTCACCTTGCTGGAGGATTTCTTCGGGGGCAAGGAGGGTATGCACGACGGGGTGGTGGAGCTGTTCCCCGGGCCCAATAGTCATCTGCGTTATGCCCACGTGCAGGACTGGGATCGGACGCTTTGGAACTTCGGCACCCAACATGTCCGTACGGCCCGAGATGCGGAGCTGGTCCACTTGATCTCCTCCTGGGGGAGCAGGCTGAGCAAGGTGTGGATCACCGTAGACCTGGCCGAACCGGGAGGGCGCGCCCAGTTGCTTGGCGTGTACTTCACCACGGACAAGCAACACGTGGACCATCACACCATGCAAAATCACATCGCTCCCCGCTGTAGCAGTGATTTGCTCTATAAAGGGGCGCTTAAGGACAAGAGCCGTTCGGTGTACCAGGGATATATCAAGGTCTGGCCGGGCGCCCAGAAAACCGACGCCTACCAGGCCAATCGCAACCTGCTCCTGAGCGGAAAAGCACGTGCCGACTCCATCCCGGGCCTGGAAATAGAGGCAGACGATGTGCGGTGTACACACGGGGCCACAGGCGGCCAGATCCCTGACGAATACCTCTTCTACCTGGAAAGCCGCGGTCTTTCTCGAACCCAGGCCGAACGCCTCATCGTCGCCGGATTCTTCGAAGAAGTGCTGACCCGGGTGGAAAATAAAGACGTCCAGCGCAAACTGGAAGCCACCATCGCCGACCGCCTGGGGGTTCCCCTGGCCGATTTGAGACTGAAAGACACGGAGATATAAACGGTCAGGCGAGGGAGCCAAAGGGTGTAAGTACAACTGGGAGAATTCGTCCGTTTTCTGTATAATGAATATCCCGATGCCTGGGATGGAAGGCACCGTCTCAGGCATTATATCGTCAGGGAGGGGGCTAGAGCATGGCAACGGTTCAACGCTCCACGCAAAGATCACGTTTGGATCCGCATCGGATTCGCCAGGACTTCCCCATTCTGGACCAGTATGTCCACGGGAAGCCTTTGGTCTACCTGGATAGCACCGCGTCTTCACAGAAGCCCAAGGCCGTCATCGAGAAGCTGGCGTATGTGTATGAACACGTCTACGCCAATGTCCACCGAGGCATTTATGAGCTCAGCGAAGAAGCGACGCAAATGTACGAGGACGCCCGGCGGAAAGTGGCACGGTTCATCCACGCCCGCTCCAGTCGAGAAATCGTCTTCGTTCGCAACACGACAGAGGGGATCAACCTGGTCGCATACGCCTGGGGATTGGCCAACTTGAAGCCGGGGGATGAAGTGCTGGTCACGGAAATGGAGCACCATTCCAATATCGTACCCTGGCAGTTGGTGTGCAAGCTCACCGGAGCCATCCTGCACTGGGTGCCCATCACCGAGGACGGCCACCTGGACAGAAGCGCACTGGACCAACTCCTCTCCCCAAAGACACGCATCTTCGCCTTTACGGCCATGTCCAACGTTCTGGGAACCATCAACCCGGTTCAGGAACTGGTGGCGCGAGCTCACGACGTCGGCGCACTAGTGCTCGTGGACGGAGCACAAAGTGTCCCTCACCTGCCGACGGACGTCCAGGCAATGGACGCCGACTTCCTGGCCTTCTCCGGGCACAAGATGCTGGGGCCCAGCGGCGTGGGAGTGTTGTACGCCAAACGACACCTGTTGGAGGAAATGCCCCCCTTCCTGGGCGGCGGCGAGATGATCAAAGAGGTGAAGTTCACCGGGTCGACCTGGAACGATGTGCCGCACAAGTTCGAAGCGGGCACCCCCGCCATTGCTGAAGCCATCGGCCTGGGCGCGGCCGTGGACTACTTGAACGCCCTGGGCATGGAGAACGTCCATGCCCATGAGCAGGAATTGGTCCGCTACGCGTATGAGCGCATCCACGAGGTGGAAGGGATACGCGTGCTGGGCCCCGGCCCCGAGGAACGGGGGGGCGTCCTGGCCTTCGTGATGGCGTCGGCTCATCCCCATGATGTGGCAGCCATTTTGGATCAAGAAGGAGTGGCCGTACGCGCGGGACACCACTGTGCCCAGCCCGTCCACGACCGCTTCGGTGTGGTCGCCACGACACGGGCCAGTTTCTACATTTACAACACCAGGGAGGATGTGGACCGGTTCATCGCTGCCCTACAGCGGGTCGTGGACATTTTGGGAGGTTGAGAGAACAACATGCACGATTTGTATGCAGAGGAAATCCTGGACCATTACAAATTTCCCCACAACAAGGGAAAGATGGAGCATCCCGACCTGGTCTACCACGACCATAATCCTTTCTGCGGAGACGAGGTCACGATGATGCTCAAGGTCGAAGATGGCAAGGTGGTGGATGTGAAGTGGGAGGGCCATGGGTGTACCATCAGCCAGGCCTCCGCATCCATGCTGAGCGAGGAGATCAAGGGGAAGACGCTGGAGGAGCTTCGGCAATGGGGAAAAGAGGAGATCTTGGACATGATCGGTATTCCCCTGGGACCGGTACGGCTCAAGTGTGCCCTGCTTCCCCTGAAGGCGGTCAAGGCCGCGGCCTGGGGCATTACGTCCTGGCCCGGCGAGGAAGAGGACGAAGAGTGAGACGTGCGGGGAAAACTCTCCCCTACTCCATGTTTTGCTCTTCGCATTTTCCGTCTGAGCCCAAGGTGTCGTATCCGCAATTCCTCGAGGTGAGAGGAGAAGGTCAAGCGGAGCATCTCAAGTACGGAGGTCTGTGAAAAATGAGTGAGCAGGAAAAGGCGGCCGAACAGCCCCAAGAGTCGGGAACTTCCGAGTTCAATGTGACCCCAGAACGGGTGCGAGAGGTTATCCGGGAGCACGTGTACGATCCCGAAATCGGACTCAATGTCATCGACCTGGGCCTGGTGTACGACATCAAGGTCCTGCCGGAGGAGAAGAAAGCCATCGTCACCATGACGCTGACAAGTCCGGGATGCCCGGTGGGGCCCCAGATTCTGGCCGCTACGGAACGGTGGCTGCACGAGGAAATTCCAGAGCTGGATGAGGTGGAGATTCAGCTCGTATGGACCCCGCTCTGGAATCCATCTATGATGAGCGACGAAGCCAAAGACATGCTGGGCATC
Source organism: uncultured Anaerolineae bacterium (assembly GCA_964487375.1). Classification (GTDB taxonomy): domain Bacteria; phylum Chloroflexota; class Anaerolineae; order JAADDB01; family JAADDB01; genus JAADDB01. The sequence goes on from CAZAQA010000009.1 coordinate 32,533, forward strand.
TTCTAGTCGCAGACGCCCGGCTGTGGCTGTCCGGGGAGCATAAACGTGAAACGGGTTGCGACGCCAGAGATATCGCGATTGCGTTTCACGTTTTTCTATGAGGGCTACTAAACCGAAGGCAGAGAGCGCAGATGCTCGCGGATAAGGCCCCTCAGCCAGAAAGGATCGTCTCCGTGCCCTGTTGCTGATGAGGCTGAAGCGGTACGTTTCGCTTTGTTTCGTAGACATCTGCTGAAGCAGAGGGAGGGCATTCCATGTTCGACCTGACCGGAAAGGTGGCATTGATCACCGGCGCGTCGCGCGGAATTGGCGAGGCGATTGCCCGCGCGTACGCGAGCGCGGGTGCGGCCGTTGTCCTCAGCAGCCGCAAACAGGAGGCCTTGGACACAGTTGCCGAGGACATCCGTCGCCAGGGAGGCGAGGCGCTGGCCATGGCCGCTCACGTGGGCCACGAGGAAGAAGTAGAACGCCTGGTGGCGAAGGCCGTAGCCACGTATGGCGGCGTGGACATCCTCGTCAACAATGCCGCCACCAATCCCCATTTCGGCCCGCTCCTGAGCGCCACGGAGAGCCAATGGCAGAAAATCCTGGACGTGAACCTCCTGGGCTACGTGCGGTTGACCCGGGCCTGTGTGCCGGAAATGCGCTCGCGCGGCGGGGGAAAGATCATCAACATGGCCTCGGTAGCGGGTCTGCGCGCCCAGCCGGGCATGGGCGTCTACTGCGTCAGCAAGGCCGGTGTGATCATGCTGACGCAAGTGCTGGCCGTAGAACTGGCCGGCGACAACATCCAGGTCAACGCACTGGCACCGGGGTTCATCAAGACCCGGTTCAGCCGGGCCATCTGGGACAACCCCACGCTCTACCAGGCCGTGATTCAGGCCATTCCCCAACGGCGCATCGCCTCTCCGGAAGAACTCCTAGGCCTGGCCCTGTACCTGGCCTCGGACATGTCCTCGTTTACCACCGGTGCGACATTCGTGGTGGACGGTGGCCAGATGGCGGCTCCGGGCATCCCTCTGGGAAAGTGAGGTCGACCGGCCCGACCCAAGCGTCGGGGTCGAGCCGGAAGCCCCTTCAACCGGTGAAGTAAGCCCGCTCTTGACCGCGATCTTCCCCGCGCGCTTCCCGGGGTTATCGTCCGTTTGGCCCTCCCCCTGAGGGTGTGATAGGATTTCAAGAATCCGCAGGTTGCCAGGACGTGGGACATGCACACAAGTTATCCCCAATTGAGTTGCCTGGGAGTACCCAATCTCCCCTTGATTCAGGCCGGTGACCCTCTCCCCGCCCTCATCGCGGACGCAATCCGCAACATGGGAGAATGTCTGCAGGAGGGGGACGTGGTCGTCGTCGCTCAAAAAGTAGTCTCGAAGGCCGAGGGGCGCTGGGTGCATCTTCCCGATGTCATTCCTTCCCCTCAGGCCACAGCCCTGGCCGAACGCGCCCAAAAGGACCCCCGTTTGGTAGAGCTGATCCTGCAGGAGTCCAATGAGGTGCTGCGGGTCCGCCCCGGCCTGATCATCGTGGAACACCGTTTGGGGTTCGTCTGTGCCAATGCCGGCATCGACCACTCCAACGTGCGGGGCGATGAGGACTGGGTCCTCCTGCTGCCGGAAGCCCCGGACACCTCTGCGCAAACGTTGCGCCGCGCCCTGCAACAAGCCTTTGCAGTCCACCACCTTGCGGTTATCATCAATGACAGCCACGGTCGTGCCTGGCGGCTGGGCACCGTCGGCGTGGCCATCGGCGTGGCCGGCATGCACCCCCTGACCGACAAGCGCGGCCAGCCGGACCTGCTGGGCCGCACACTGAACGTCACCGTCATCGGGACCGCGGACGAACTGGCTGCGGCCGCCTCCGCGGTCATGGGACAGGCTGATGAGGGGATCCCGGTGGTCATCCTGCGCGGCGCCCACGTCCAGCCGGGGGAAGGGCATCTAAACGACTTGCTACGCCCGAGAGCCCTGGATCTGTTCCGCTGAGAGATTCCACGAAGGAGGTCATGCATGTCCATCCGTGCGCAGCGGCCTCTGCGTTACAACGATGTGGCGGTTGTCCTCGGCCACGTCCGGCGCGCGGCCTGTTGCGCCATTGTGGGGGTGAGCAACATGGGCAAGTCGACCCTGTTGCGCTCGTTGGCCGACCCTGAGGTCCAGCGCCGTCATCTTGACCCTGCCGATCGGCTCGCTCTGGTGTACGTGGACTGCAATCGTATGATCGAGATGAGCGAACGGGCCTTTTATGAGGCCGTGCTCAGCGCTCTCCTGGACCAACTCCCCTCTTTGGGGGCTCCCGACGCTGCCCTGGAAGCTCTAACGCTGGCCTATGACGCGGTCATCGACCCTCCCAGTGATTTCCATGTTCCCTTGCGGTTCAATCAGGCCCTGACCCGGACGGTAGCTCTTCTGGAACGCCCGCTCATCCTGGCTTTCGACGAGTTCGACGAGGCGTTTACCCACCTGGGGGAGCGCGTCTTCGCCAACTTGCGGGCGCTCAAGGATCAGGACTGGCAGGGTATCGTCTACATCACGGCCACAGACCGGGACCTGGTGGACATTCGTCAGGATGCGGAGGTGGAAGAATTCATCGAACTGTTCTCCCATCAGACGCACTACCTGGCCCCACTGGCCCCCGAGGAGGCCCGGCAGTATGTTCAGCATCTGGCTGCAAGCCTGGGCGTGACCTTCGACCGGGCGGACGAACGCTTCATCCTGGAGTGGGCCGGAGGACATCCCGGCCTGCTGGAAGCGGTCGCTCGTGTCTTGGGCCAGGTCACCGGCCCTCAGGTGCGAGACGATGTTCAGGACTTTCTCATCCACCGCCGAGTGGCGGACGAGCTGCGCGTGGCCCGAACCGTACGCCAGGAATGCGACCGCGTCTGGCATGACTTGACGGAGCCGGAAAGGCAGGCTCTACTGGACCTGCTCAGCCCGGGGCCAACGCCCTCCACGGATGCGCTGGCCGCTCTGAAACGCCGCCATGTCATTATCAGTGAGGATGATGACCATCCTCAACTCTTCGCCCGCGCCTTTGCCGAATATGTGGAGCGACGTCGGCATCACGCGACCACTCCGGAGAAGGGCATCCGCTACGACCCGGACACGGGCACGGTCTACGTGGACGGCCGCGTGGTGGAGGAATTGACGGCCCTGGAACATCGCCTCTTTCTCCTGCTTTACGGACGGCTGGGGCAGGTCGTCGACAAGTACACCATCGTGGCAAACGTCTGGGGGGAAGAGTACATCGAGAGCGTCGACGACACACGCATTGAACGATTGGTCAGCCGCCTGCGCCACAAATTACAGTCCGACTCCCAAAGTTCTCGTTACCTGGTCACCGTCCGCGGTCGGGGCTACAAGTTGGTAGCACGGTAATCACGGCCTCTCATTTTACACACCACTTACGTTCAGAAGACACTCCCCTTACACCCGAACGCGATAGTGAGTTCGACCCAAAACGATCTTCGTTTCCGAGAAGAGCAACCAGACAGCGAAAGGACGAAGCCATGAGCCAACGAATGTTTGTAAACCTCCTCCTTTGCACCTTCGCCCTCCTCATCCCCTCCGGGAGGGACCGTGCCGTGGCGCGACCGTCGTCCTCCTTCAGTTCAACCACGACTGTTGCCGTGGATACGACTCAACCCGGTCCGCCCGTCTCCCCCGACCTGTGGGGGACGAATCTCACCCAGGAGGCCAATGCCGCGGAGACAGTGGCACAGCCCCGCTTTATCACTTCCACCCGTCAGATCGGGGTAACGCTCATCCGCTGGCCTGGGGGAAACAACGCGGATGCGTATGACTGGAAACGAGATGAGGAAATCCGACCCGGGTTCCGGCGTCGGCGTGCTGACGGCGTCTCCCTGGCCCACATCTTGCAGTTCACCCGTGAGACGGGCACGGCGCTGAACGTCACCGTCAACTTCGGTACCATGAATGCTCGAGACGCGGCCGACCTGGTCGAGTTCCTCAACGGCCCGGCGGATTCCCCCTGGGGAGCACGGCGCGCGGCCCTCGGGTTTCCCCAACCCTTGGGCGTCCGCTACTTCGAGATTGGGAACGAGATCGGTCAGCCGCACATGTGGTACTACGCCTGGACCGCGGAAAATCCGCATACATACTTCTTCGGCGGTGAGGAAGAGCGTCGAGGCTTTTATGATAATGCAGGCAGTCAGGCATACGACCCCATAGGCGCGAAGGGCGATCTCTTCAAGGTCAGAGGAGGAACCAACCAGACGTACACACTCCGTTTCCCCCCTGTTCGCGACGTGCGCCTCCTCTGGGCAGCCACCCAGGAGGACGCACACAGCCGGGTCTTCGAGGAATGGCATCAGGTGGACGACTTGAGTGCTCAACCACCGGATGCCCGGGTTTTCACCCTGGACGCGGGCCGGGGGGTTCTGCGTTTTGGCAACGGGACGCACGGAGCCGTGCCGCCCGCGGCGAGCTATTTCCTGGCCGAATACACCACCTATGACCACGATGGCTTCCTGGACTTCGCTCGCGCGATGCGGGCAGCCCCATCCAACGTCCCCATCCAAATCGGCGCGGCCATGCTCCCTTTCGAGGACGGCCGCCCCATCACCGATACACAAGGGATGCGAGAAATTTTCTCGCAGATGGATTTCTACGTGCGGCACCAGTACAACGCGGGACGTGTGCGCATGGATTCCGTCGAAGACACACATCTATCGCCTCTACGCCAGATTGCCGCCACCCGCGTCGACCATTTGGCCACTGTGTATGACCGCATTCGCGCCTACGGAACCGACATCGGACTTCCCCGGATGCCGGGCATTGGGGTCAGCGAATGGAATATTTTTCTCGACCGGCGGTATTGGCAGCTCAACCGCACCCAGATGGGCGCGGTCATTGCAGCCGAGTGGTTCGCCCGCCTCCTCAATGCTGGCGACATTGCCCCCGTTCTCTTTGCCGACCAATTCGCGCTTGGCGGCGGCAATCTCGCCCTCATCCGTTCCCAAACCAATAGCAGCCTCGCACCTATGGCCTACGTCTTCCAAGGCTTTAGTGAGTGGGCCGGCAGTCACCGGCTCCCTGTAAGCGTCCACGGCCCGTCCACTCTTGCGTACGACCGAGTTATATCTGATGTCGTTGCTGCGGCCGCACTCGCGCCTGACGGCCGCACCCTGCACTTGGCCCTGGTCAACAATGCCATCAATCAACCCATCACCACCACCCTGGCGATTTCTGGATTCACCCCCGCTGCGGCCTCCATGTGGCAACTTCGGGCAGAAAATCCCCTGGCGAACAACGACGCAGATCCGGCAACGGTTGTGCCCCGGGAACAAACACTGCCGGCCTCCTCCTTGTCCACTGTTCTGCCCCCCCATTCCGTCACATTCCTCACATTTCGGCCCGCGGCGACACGACACTACCTCCCCCTCGTCGGCCACCAGATGCCCCCGCTTTTCGCGGCCTCCTCCCGCTTTGGTATCACCATCACCGGCGACACGTTCTACAGCTTCGACTGCGAACGCGCTCATCGTACTCTCGCGGGCACGACCTGGCTGGTCGTTCCCTGGCAAGCCGTGGAGCCTGAGCATGGGAAATGGACGTTCGAGGCCCTGGATACGCTGGTGCAAGAGGTTCATCGCTGCGGGTTCGACCTGGGGCTAAAACTGGTCACCGGCCACGACCACTGGGGAGTGCAGCCAGGAGGCAACGGGCGCGGTTCTATGCCCCCGCGGCACCTGGAAATGTACCGAGAATGGGTCTCCACCCTCGTCTCTCGCTACCGGGGTCAAGTGCGCGCCTACGCCATCGAGAACGAGGTCAATGCCCCGGCCTACTGGGCCGGGACCCTGGCTGACTACCAGCTCCTCTGGCCCGTAGGTTATGCCGCGATCAAGGCCGCGGCCCCAGAAGCAACGGTGGTGGATTTCGGAATGACCAGCACAAGCTATGCTGTGGCCGTTGCCCGCTGGCGTTATGACCATGGCGATCTGAATGGAGCCATCACCTGGCTCAACCATTACCTGGCCCGCCGTGGCGCACCTCATGTGCAAACCGAAGAGGAATTACGCACATGGCTGGACGATCCCAGAGCACGCTCCGATTACGATATCATGATGTGGCACTTTCAGATGCACCCCCGACCTGACGCCTATCAACTGCACTTCTACGAAGCATGGGACTTGTTGCCTCCCCTGCTGGAGTGGATCCGGGCGCGAATGGACGATCCCGAGCGGCCTATCGAAGTGTGGGAGATCGGTTATTATTGGGGAGACGATGCCTCTTACGATCGGGACGCGCAGGCGCGGGAGGTGGCCAAACTGCTCCTCACAGCCCTGGGAGAAGGGGCGAACCGGGTGTATTATCTACCCTACCGTAGCCTGCGGGCTGCTCACGGGAAGCTCGAGACGGTGCGGGGACTGGTCGATGGGGACGATTCCCCCCGGCCGGCGCTGGCCGCGTATCGCACCGCCGTGGAGCAGGTCGGGAACTTCACCACCGCGGCGCGGCTTTCGGCCGGGCCCGAAGTGTGGGCCTATCGCTTCGACGACAAAGTTGCACGTTGGACGCAAGAGGGGGACGTGACGTACGAGAGGTCTCCGCGCGGCCTCATCAGGCGAACACGTCCAGCAGGGGCAGTTCAGGATCGCTGACCAGCCACACTTTTTTCGGGATGATGCGATAAGAAATTTCTCGCGTGGCTTCGATTATAGCCTCTCCGTCCGTATGGACTGGGACGGGAATGTCGGTGTGGAGCGTGAGGGTCGGCGTCTTCACCATATCGTAGGCCGGATCATAGATGTGCCGGCCCTTCATGGCCTTGGGCAACAGGCGCAGAATGCCCACCCGACTGAGGGCCTTGGCGAAGCCCACGTCCAAAAGGCCATCGTCGATCTCGGCAAATGGGGTCAACCAGAACCCGCCTCCGGCCCGACGCCCGTTGCCGACGGTGATCAACAACAGGGGCTCGACGCGTTCCCCGCCTTCCCAGGAGGCGTGTACATGAGGCTGATGATAGCGGACCAGAGCACGAAACACGGCCACCAGGTAGATCATGAAACCACTGAGCCGCCGAATGCGCCGACTTTCCAGATTCACCTGAGCTTCGAACCCCACACCGGAATTGTTGATGAAGTAACGTTCGGCCTCGGTAGCTGTCAACAGGTCCGGACTGCGCAGTAGCCCCACGTCGGACAGGCGTCGCTTCCCTTCCAATAAGCGGGTCACCATGCCGGCGGGTTCTCTGGGAATGCGCAGGACGCTGGCGAAGTCATTGCCCGAACCGATGGGGAAAACGCCCAGAGGCATCGTGGGGCCCTCCCCCGCGGCGCGGCAGAGGCCATTGACCACCTCATTCAAGGTGCCATCGCCTCCCCCGGAGACGACCACGCCGTACTTCCCCGAGCGAGCCGCCTCTTGAGCCAGGTGGGACGCGTGCCCCGGCCCCGTGGTGTACACCACATCGTAGGATACCTTGCGCGCCTTCAACGCAGGCTCCACCTGCGTCTCCCAACGTTTGCCAGAGCGCCAACGGTCGGACGCGGGGTTGATGATGATCAAAAGGTCTGGCATTGTCCCTCCGTACTCATCGTCCCGACTCCCTGCTCTCATCCCAGTAGCGGCCGATGAGCCGGGGCGGGAAAACTCCCTTATCTGTCACAATGGCCTCGATGAGGCCCGGTGGCGTGACATCGAAAGCGGGATAATAGGCCCCTGCCCCTTGAACCGCGGTGCGTACCGTCCCTTCCGCCCCACGGCAGTAGAGCACCTCGCGCGGATCCCGTTCTTCGATGACCATATCCGCGCCGGTTCTCGTGCTGGGGTCAGGTCCGTCGTAGCCCAACACGTAGTATGGAATGCGGAAATAGTGGGCTGCAATCGCGTGCTCCAATGTGCCCACTTTGTTGGCAATGTGTCCATCCATAGCAATGCGATCCGCGGCGGTGACGTACATCGTGATCTTCCCCTGAGCCATGGCATGGGCCGCCATGGCGTCGGTGAGGAGTGTCACCGGGATGCCCGTCTCCAGGCCACACGCTGCGGTCAGGCGCGCGCCCTGAAGATACGGTCGCGTCTCGGAAGGCCACAGCTCTACCCGTTTGCCCTGCTCGTGCACGGCCACATAGAGCATCCAACAAAGAGCCGCACCGGGAATGCAATGGGTGAGGATGTGTTCGCCATCACGCACCAAATCGGCCGCGTAGCGACCGCACGCCTCGGCCACCTGGTTGCCGCGCCGGATCTGGTCGTTGACGTAAGCCAAGACGGCCTGAGCCGCGTCCTCCCCGCGCGCCAGGGCTGCCTCCCCCACCGCCTGGGCCGTGGGCACCACCTGAAAAAGATCGTCCGCGGTGGGACGTGTACGCAGCAGACGTTGGGCCGCGTCCCGCAACCGTTCCCGTTGTTGGCCGGTGGGCAACGTCCGGGCGGATTCCAGGGCCAGCACCATCCCCAGTCCGGCCGCATAGGCCAGGGGCGGACCGCCCTGCACAACCATCTCCTCGATGGCCCGAGCCACCTCTTCCACGGTCCGACAGGTGACAAATTCCGTGCGGAACGGGTACTGCCGCCGGTCCAGCAGGACAACCCGGCCTTCCTCGTAACGCAGGGTGTTGAAGCGGTCGGCCAGTAAGGCCAGTCCCTCAGGATATCGCGACCCCGTCATTTCTCACTCCAGTATTTTGGAAAAGACCACCAGCTCTACCCGTTCCACCCAACCCAGATGGCGCCAGAACGCAAGGGCTTCTTCGTTCCTGTGGAACACAAACAGGTGGCATTTGGCAATCCCCGCTGCCGCTAACGCGGCCAGGCAATGTTGGACCAACGCCCGGCCGATTCCTTGCCGCCGGTAGGCAGGGGCGACGGCCAGGTGATGCAGAAATCCTCGCCGTCCATCGTGCCCGCAGAGCACAGCCCCGACCAACACCTCCTCATCATAAGCGACGAAACTCAAGCCCGGATTCCGCTCCAGATAGCGGGCAATCGCGGCCGCCTCGTCGGCGCTGCTCAGGCCGATACCCGGAGTAGCCTGCCAGAGCGCGTACGCAGCCGGGTAATCGGCCATGGTCAGGGGACGAATTTCGTAGACCGGGGTCACGACACGCCCTCCGCCGAAGGATGGACGACCGTGGTCTGAGGCTCGGGTGCCTCTCGCATACGGTTGACCACGACAATACCGAGGAGAATCAGACCCAACGCCACCGGGGCATTCCACCCAATCCGTTCGGACAAAACCAGCGCACCCAGGACGAGACCAACGACAGGAATGATGTATGTAACCATCGTGAGCTGCGTCGCGCCCATACGCCGGATGAGGGTATAGTAAAGGATGTAGGCCAGCCCCGAACTGGCCAGACCCAGCCAGCCCACGGCCAGCAGAATGCGTCCGCTCCACGCCTGCACGGGAATAGAGGCTCCCGTGAGGACTACCAGGGGCCAGAGGATGAGTGCGGCCATGGTGAGTTGGGACGCGGCCATCAGGAATGGGGGATGACCGCGCAGCCTTTTACGCGCGTAAACGGTGGAAAGCCCGTAACAGAGCGCGGCCAGGGTCACCGCGATTTGTCCTCCAACCCGGTTCCAGGACTGCCATCCCCCCATGGCTCGAGCCACATCGGGCAGGAAGAGGAGCCCCAGCCCTCCGAAGCCCACAAAAACGCCCAGCCACTGCTTCAGGTTCAGGCGCTCCTCCTGCAGGAAAAAGTGGGAGAGGATGGCCGCGAAAATGGGCACCGAGCCGTTGACCAGGGAAGCCAGTCCAGAGGGAATACTCTTCTCCCCCCAGGTGATGAGCGTGAAAGGGAGGGCGTTGTTCACCAGGCCCATGAAGAACATGGCCCGCCAGGGAATGCCCTTCAGTTGTGTGCCCCCGACCAGGGCCACGGTCCAGACGAGCAAGGCTCCCAGAGTCACCCGCAGGGCGACGACGTCCAACGGGGGCAGGGCTTCCAAGGAGATCTTGATGAACAAAAACGATGCCCCCCATATTCCCGCCAAGGCGCCGAACATCCCCCAGGTCACCAGGGAAAGACCCGGCCGGGTCCCCAAAGGGTAGGACTTCCCGCTCTCTGCCACGCCCGTTTTCCCGCCTCCTATTTTCTGTCGGTTTGTTGCCAAAGATACCACGTAATGGTGACGAAGACAATCAGAGCCCCCGCGGCCTGCCAGAGGGTGGTCAATCGTTCGTTCAGCAGCAAGGCGGCCACGAGCAGTGCACTGATCAGGCGGGAAGCCAGGAGGCTGCTGACCAGGGGAGCGCCCAGATGGCGCAAGGCGCTGATCTGCAACACGTTGGCCCCCAGGAAAATCCCGGCACTGTAAACCGCAAACACCAGCCAATCGCTTCTCCCGATCTCACGCCAGCGGGACCACGGTTCTCCCAAGAGACGGCTGGTGACCGTGGCAATGGTGACCAGGGCGATGAGTTGCACGATGAAGACCGCCTCGCCGGACACCTGGTGACGCACGGTGCGGCGTACCAGGATCATGTACATGGCCAGGAAGAAGCTGCTGGCCAACGCCAGACCGATGCCAATTCGGTCACTCGGGCCCAGGGCCAGGGTGACTCCTCCACGTCCCATCTTGCCGCTCATCATCATGATCGCGCCGATGAGGGCGATGGTCATGGCCCGCCCGGTGTAGCGGGGAATGATGTCCCGAAATAGGGTGGCACTGAGCAGGGCGACGATGAACGGGGTCAGGAGAGTGATCAGTTGAACATAAATGGCCAGGGTGTAGCGAGCGGCCAGGAGATTGGTAATGGAGCGGGAGGCGACGACCAGAGCAAAAACCCAGAGAATGGGTTGGCGAAAGGCGCGTTTGTCTACACGAGGGAACACGCCGATCAGCATGACGGTCAAGGGGAGCAAATTGCCAAAGGCCAGAAGGGAGAGGCTGGGCAGCTTGCTCACCGTCTGCAAATAGCGCGCCAGGACGGGATATGCGCCCCATCCCGCGTGAGCCGCCAACGCCGCACCAATCCATGCCCAGGCAGCCGGGGACTTGTCAGATGTCGTGCTCATGGTCGTCGTCCGGATGGAGTGTGAGAGCCATGGGATGAGGTCAGCGAGCGAATCCCTCCCAAGGCAGGCGCGCCTTCTTCCACGCGTTCATGCCCCCGCGAACGCTGTACACGTCCTGAAAGCCGGCCTTCATTAGAATGCGCACCGCGGCCGCGCTGCGGTGCCCGGAGCGGCAAATCACGGCAATGCGGCGCCCCCGGGGAATCTCCTCCAGGCGGCGTTTGAGATGAGAGAGGGGAATGTGCTGCAGTCCTTTGATGTGGTCCTTTCGCCACTCGAAGTGTTCCCGGACATCGACGGCATGAACACGGCCGTCACGGAGTGCGGCTTCGAATTCGTGAACCGTCATCTCCGGCACGGGAGGACCGAAGAAAAGGTCGAACAAACTCATGAGTTATTCTCCTTCCTGGTGGATTGTAGGATAAATCTGGAACATGCGATTGGGTGTTATCTTCCTTATCATTCTCTTATCATTCTCTTATCATTCTCTTATCATTTCCCTATCATTCCCCTATCATTCCCCTATCATTCCCCCTAGTACTCGGTCAAGAGTCACCTGATAGCAAAAGCGACCCCGCTAAAGGGTTGGGGATTGCCGAATTCATTCGCCTGTACGGCCACGGGGAGACGAAGGCAGTGCCTTCGCTTACCCGTTCTTGGCGTCCTGATTCAGGAAAGTCCTTGGTTTATCCATCACTCCATGATTGACCAAGTACTAGAGTATGTTTGAAAATTAGGGCAGCATTTTCATGCCTATTCCCCCTCCCGCCTCCTACGAAAGATGTGCGTGGCCGATCAGGCTCAAAAACTCGCTGCGAGTGCGGGTGCTTGTCTTGAACACACCCCGCATGGCGCTGGTGACCATGCGAGCGTTGGCCTTCTTGACGCCACGCATCATGGCACACATGTGCGCTGCCTCGATGACAACCGCCACCCCTTGTGGGTGAAGCAAGTCGTCCAGAAACTGAGCAATTTGCTCGGTCAAACGTTCCTGGACCTGCAACCGCCGGGAGTACATCTCCACCACCCGAGGGATTTTAGAAAGCCCTAGGACCCGGCCGTTGGGAATATAGGCGACATGCGCATACCCGCGGAAGGGCAACAAGTGATGCTCGCACATGCTGTAAAACTCGATGTCGCGCACGACGACCATTTCGTCGTAGCTGACGTCGAAAAGTGCATCGTTGACCAGCGCCTCCGGGTCGACCCGGTACCCCTCGGTCAATTCTGACCACATACGCGCGACCCTCTCCGGCGTCCGTTCTAACCCCTGCCGTTCCGGGTCCTCGCCGATGTAGACCAGCAATTCTCTAATGATGTCCTTGATGGACTCCACAGGCCACTCGTGCGGTACTTCCGAACGTTCTATAGACATAGTTATGACCTCCGACGATCAAGATGCCCCCGTGTAGGGTCTGGTTGTGCGGTTTTTCGGGTCAACCACCCTTCGTGAGAACCCGGGGGCAGAGGGATATCCACATGGATCACCTCAAAGGCCCGTGCCTGCTCACGCAGCCGTCGTGCCACATCCGCGACCGTCTCCCCATTTAAGGGCCAATCGGGGACGATGTCGGCCACAGGGATGGCGACGTGGGCGTAATGCCACAGGTCGGGCGAGGGCAGAAGTATGCCAGAAGTGTCCGAGTGCACGCCCTGGTAGAGAACCAGGTCCAGGTCAATGGTCCGGGCCGCGTTGGGATCGGGTGTGCGTACCCGGCCCAGTGCGGCCTCGATACCCCGCAGCACGCGATCGCGCAGCTCTCGGGGAGAGATTTCTGTTTCGATGAGCAACGCCCCGTTCCAGTAAGAGGGTGAGCCAGACGCCCCCACCGGAGGGGTGCGATACACGGGAGAGATGGCCAGAATGTGGACCACCTTCCCCAGACGGCGGATGGCTTCGGGCACGTACTTCTGGGGATTGATGTTAGAGCCAAAAACGATTACTGCTTTCGGCATCTCACCCATCCTCGAAATCCCCGGATTCTCGTTCGATGGTCACGCCCACAGAGCGGGCGAAGCGTACCGCGCCGGGCTTCTCGACCTGCACCCGAACGCGGGGCACACCGAATTCCTGCACACACACACGAGCGATCTCCTCGGCCAACCGCTCCACCAAAAAGAACTGAGAGGTCTCTGCCAGAGCGATGATCCGTTTCGCCACGGTGCGATAGTTCAACGCGTCTTCGATACGGTCACTACGGCCGGCCGGCCGGGTATCTGTATACATGCAGACGTTGATAAGCACGTCCTGCCGCTCTCGTCGCTCCCGGTCGTTGATGCCGATGATGGTGCGAATGAGCAAGTCTTTGATTTGTACGCAATCACGATAGGGCATAATCAGCCATCCTCAGGAATTTTCCTTATTCACAGGCTTGATTTACATAAAGTCCGACGTGTCGGACGTCTCCTTCCAGTCTCAAGTTCTAGCTCTTTATCTCACCCGTGCAGCAGGTGAGCACCGCCGTCGACAAAGAGAACCTCGCCGGTGATGTAATCGTTGTGCAAGAGAAAGAGCAACGCGTCCGTTACCTCCTCGATGCGTGCCGAGCGCCGGGCGGGGATGTGCTGCACCAGACGCTGGAGGTAAGCGTCGTCCTTGTCAGGCGGGGGCAGCACGGCCCCCAGGGCCAGTGCGTTCACCTGGATATGAGGAGCCAGTTCTCGAGCAGCCATGGCCGTGAAGGTGAGCAAAGCCGACTTGCTCAGCGTGTAAGCCAAATACTTCTGCCCGGGATAAGCGGCCCGCCAGTCCGCGATGTTCACCACCTTGCCCACCCCGTCGCCCAATTCTCGGACGAAACTCTGGGTGAGTAGAAAAGGAGCCCGTAAATTCAAGCGAAGATGAGCCGTCCAGTTGTCCAGATCGGTGTCCCGCACCGTGCCGGGCTTGAAAAGGGCGGCACTGTTCACGAGTACCTGAACGGGACTATCCATGAGCCCGGCCACCCGGGGGAGCAAGGTCTGAGCATCTTCCGCGCGCCGCAGATCTGCTTGCACGGCCAAAGCGCGCACGCCTTTTTGGCGGGCAAGCATCACCGTCTCCTCTGCCTCTCGGGCTGCGTGGCCGTAATGGACCACCACATCCATGCCGGCATCCGCCAGCGCCAGCACAAAAGCCTGTCCTAAGCGCCGCGCGCCGCCGGTGACGAGGGCTACTTTTCCGCGCACATTCATCGTAATAATCCTTTCAGGCCGGGCTCGCTACACAGCCTCTGACATGATGAGGCGGCCCCTCTGCGGCCGCCCAAAAGAGCATCGGGATGGAGAGTGCCCCCACCCCGACGTGTGTGAGTATACCACAAGATTACGCTCTTTTCCGAATTTCCTCTGTAATCCTCCCTACGTCCGGCCCGGGTCTATTCCAGGTAGATCTCCACGTGCTCACCTCCCTCCCGGTCGTACACATCGACGATCTTTCCTATCTCGCCGGAGAAGAGAGCTTCTTCGATTTGCTTCATCTCCTCCGCTCCGATGCCGTGCTCTCCCAGAGCCACGACGTTCAGCTTGCTCCCCAGTTTGAAAGCCGCCTTGACGAGGACCGTCGGGACGGAGATTTGCACCTCTGGCCGTCCACTGTTCGTGTTCGTCACCCGGATTTTCAGCCACTTCGGGGGACTGCTGGTGGGCGACGTGCCTTCCCCTGTCTGTGTGGGAACGGCACCCTCGTCCATCGCCCCTAACAGCCGGGCGGCGTCTTCCGGGGTGATGGTCCCGGCAGCGACCATTTCCAGGATCTTTCGGCGTTCTTCTTGAGTGGTCATGAGTTTCCTCCCCTCATTTTTCAGGTTTCTTTCTTCAACCGCTTGAGAGCCTCATCTACGGAGAGCTTACCGGCAGCGATCTCTTCCAAAATGAGCTTGCGCGCCTGCGCACGCTCATCGTCGGTTGATCCGGCCCTCCCAGCCGTCGAGGTTTCGTATCCCAAAGCCCGGACGACATCGAGCAGACGGGCTCGTGCCGTCGGATAGGAGATGCCCAGGATCTCCTGGACCCGATTGAGTTTGCCCTCCGCCCGCAGGAATACCTCGACGAAATGCTGGTGTTCCGGGGAAAGTCGGGCCAGGCGAGGAAAGGTGAAGTCGCCTTCCAGTTGGCTCTCACAATGACTGCACGTCAGACGTGTAATGTGCATGACGTGCCCACAGATGGGGCATATGCCCGGTGCCCGATAGGCCATAAGGTCCTCCTCCTTGAGTCATCGAGGTTGCGCAACCCGATTGCCAAAATTATTGTACCACGAACTTTCAGTTTGTCAAGTATATGGTTGATATTATTAAGGTTCAGGTTGTATTTTTGTGGTCAGGGAGATCTTGGCACAAGAGTAGAAGGGTAGAGGCTCCTGCAGGCTGATGGCCATCTGAGGAGCAGGAAAGAGCATGCGGTGCCGCAGAATTCAGGCCTGAAGAGAAGGTCGAGAGGGGATGGGCAGCGCTGTATGGGGTCGACGTCCGCCGGAAACGTTCTACCCGTTCCTCAGTTCACCGTCCTTCATTTCACCACCTGATAAATCACTACACCCCTGTTTCGGTACACCACTTTCAGCAGCCCTCGCTCCACCATGCGGTCGAAGCGGGTAATCGCAGCGGGTGGGTACTGCTGACGCTCCAATTGGCCCACGTAGACATAGTGGATGTCCACCTGACGGATGATGGCCATGGTACGATTGATGTCCGACGTGTTCCAGAACTCCAGGGCCAACTGCTGGCGCGGCCCCGTCTGCCAGCCATAGCGCTGCTCCCCCATCTGGTGCAGCCCCATGAACGTGGGCAATCCCGTGAAGGAAGCCACCCGGGTGCCCCCTTCACGGTAGTAGTCCAGCCGGGCTTCGGCAATGGGCACCACCCGGGGCTCGTGGTCGAGCAGCCAGCGGATGGCCTCGTAATCCCACTTGAGCACGATGCGGTGCTGGGGGTCGGGCCAGGTATAGACACCGTACTTCATGTAGGCCATGCCGTCCAGGGTGCCGAAAGGTGGGCGTTCGCTCAGCCCTTCGGGGAAGCGGTCCTCCACCCGGGCCACCGTGCCCACGACCAGGAACGTGAGGGAGGCGACCAGAAGCACTGCGAACACCGTCTGCCAGACCGTCCGTACTGTGGGCTTCCAACGAGGTATCGCCTCCCAGATGCGGGAGAGCCCAACCGCGGCCGCGAGGGCCAGCATGACCCAGGCCTGGATGTAGAACTTGAAGAGGGTGTTCATGCGCTTGAAATCCCCTCCCTGGAGGTGGTCCTTCAAATAGACGAATTCCACGCCAAAGAGGACCAGGAGGGCGGTGAAGGCCAGGAAAGTGGCAAAAACCACGCCGGCAGGGGCGTTCATTCTCAGGCTCAGTACCGCGGCAATGAAGAGGGGGAGGAGAAGCACCGCGGGCACCCGGTAGCCAGCAAGCCACAGAAGAGGGGTGAGAATAGCGAAAACGATGCCAAGTTGATAGCCAAAACTTGACACCTGATACGAACGCTCTGCGCCAGGATGTCGGGCCCTGGAAAGGAGACGTTGGAGGCGCAGAAAACGGGGCAGCCGCTCGTAGTGAACGACAAGCGCCCGCAATCCGCGGGCCAGCGGCAACCGATCCCGCCGGGTCAACTCCACAGCCAGGAAGCTGAACGCCAGGAAGAGCCAGAATCCCCAGATGTTCAGCCATTTGCCCAGGGAAGTCTTCTGCGGGGCCCAACCGACGCCCGAGGCCGCGATGGGTTTGTAGTGGCTGAAGAAAGGCCTATAGAGCAGATAAGCGCCCACCAGGATGAAGCCTACCTGGACGGCCCACAGCCCCCAACTTATTCGCTTTCGAGTCCGCCACTGGCGCAGGAAAAGAGCCACAGCCAGTACTCCCAGGTACGTGGGCAGGTCCCAAGTGTTGATGACGGCCAGTGCACCCAGCCCCAAGGGCAAGAGGGCAAACTGCACCAGTCCTGCCCAAAATCCTTCGGTAAACCAGAAACGCCGTGCGCCTATGATGAGATTATAAGCCATCCCCAAAACGACGATCGTGAAGGGAATGCCCATCATGTGAGGGTGCAGGTCCGCGAAGAGGAAGGACCAGTACGGAAACTCGTTGATGGTGTAGGGAATGACGCGACTGGGAAGCCAGTAGTTGTACTTGGGCATCACGGCCTCATGGGCCAACACTTTGCTGAGTCCGACCAAAGCACGCACCCACGTCTGCAACCAGGGAAAGATGCTGCGGAAATCGGAACCGCTCACCTGGGCCAGATTGCGCAAAATGAGTCCCAGGCCGTCCAGGTTGCCGAAGAGGGCCACGAACGCGGCGCCGATGAGGCCCGCCCACCGTGCAGACCGGGGAGCCCAGTCGGAGACCATATCGTACACCAGAGCACACGCGGCCAACACGGTCAGCGCGAAGAGGGTGGGCACGGCCAGGTTGAACGCCACGGTGGGGGTGATGCCCGTCAATTTGATGAGCACGTTGACAATCTGGTAGCCCCAGTAGTAATAATTGATAGTCCCACCGGCAAAGTAAGGGTCATAGGGTGGAAAGTAAGGAGTGCGAACGGTCGCGTTCAGGAAGGCGATCTCCATGAACTTCTCGCCCCCGTTCCAGGGCTGCCACAGGTCCGGGTTCAACAAGCGAATGAAGACGAAGGCGAGATACGCGGCGGCAAACAGCCCTTCATAAAAGAGAAGGAGCCGCCTGTTCTGTTGGACGAAGGAGCGAAGTTTTTCCCAATGGCGTCGGGCCAGCCAAGCGTTCAGGAGCGTCACGATGACCAGAACGGTCAAAACCAGGGGCAGGTCGTTCGTCCACAACCGCAAGGAGGGCACGATCCAGGCCAGGTAAGCGACAACCAGCAACCCGACGCCGCGCGCGAACGCGTAGCCCCGGTCCCGCAGGTTGGAGAATCCAAGGAAAGTCATGGGCCAGGCAACGAGTCCGATGAGCGTGACGACGAACCACCAGAGCACAATGGCGGGCCACGTGTGTTCGCTCGCCCAGCGATTCCAGCGCCACCAGCGGACCACCGGCATTTCATCAAAATTCACGTTGAGCAGCAGGGAAGGTCCCTTTTTCTCTTCTGGCGGCGGTGGGGGGGCGGACGTTTTTTGGCCCTTCCCGAGGGAAGGGAGCAACTTGAAGATGCGCTGCAACAAGGTGGCCCCCCCGACATCCCAGTGCTTGGCGCCCTTCCAGGTGCCACCCAGCAGTCGGTTCCATTCCTCGTCACTCAGGTCCCGCACTTTTTTGTAGATGAGCACCCGTGGGTGGTCGTAGACCCAGAAGCTCTCATCCGCTCTGTCATCGGGGAAGACGAAGGGCCCCAGTTGCGGGTAATTGTGCACGTCCAGTACGCGCACAAACCCCAGTTGTCCGGCAAAGAAGAGCCGGTAGAAGCGGGTGGTCATGGGGTAGCGTTGGGGCAAGCGCGGGATGGACTTGTACAGCCGGGCCGTGGCGAAGATGTAATAGTCGGCCTGACGCAAGTTGTGTTTGATCACCTCGAATTTCTTGGCCCTGTCCTCATCGTACATGGGCATCGTGACGTAACGATAGCGTCCCGGGTTGGCGTTGGGCTCGGGCAGGGGCAGGGGAAGTTGTCGATCCCAGTGCTCCACAGCCAAGCCGGCACCGTCGGGGATATGGGCGTAAATCCAACGGGAGGCGACAATCCACGGATGTGTGTGGTCATATACCCCATGCACGAACGCCAGGGACCAGAAGATGGCGTGGGCGAGCACGACACCTGTCAGCAAACAGCCTGCCCAATACCTCATGCCTGAGATCCGATGCCTGAGATCCGATATCCTGTTATAGGCACCGGGTACAGGATATCGGGTGCCGGATATCGAAGACAGCAAGCCTACGCCGAAGATAATGAGCGCGGGCACGATGGGCAAGGTGTAGCGCATGAACTTGGCCAGAAAGAGCCCGGTTGGGCCGAAGTAGAACACCACCCAGGCCAGAAGCATCCACTCGCCCGGCCACAGGCGACGGCGCGCAGCCTGCACGAAGGCCCAGGCCAATCCCAGCCATCCCAAGAGCCCCAACGCCCAACCCATGCCCCAGCGGATGGACTGGTTGATGTGATAGAGATATGGAATCGTGCCCCGGTACTGACGCGTGAAGGGGAAATCCGCGTCGCCCCGCACCATGGCTCCCTGTTCGACGAGAACCGCTTGCCTAAAGTTAGGCCAATCGAGGATGACATAGGGGGAGGTGAGGGCGAAGACGACGGCCGCGGTGCCAAAGGCCAGGATAAGGAGTTTGATGATGGAAAGAGGACGATAGGCGATAGACGATGGACCGGGGTGGCCCTGTCGTCCACCGTCCACCGTCCATCGTCTGTGCAGCAAATATGTCGCAATGAGCGGCGCTACGATAATAGGCAAGGCGCTAAACTTGCTGGCGATGGCCAGGGCCATGCCCACGCCTGTGAGCACTGCGTCACGCGGGCGTCCCTCTTCGGCCATGCGCATGCCGCCGTACACGGCCAGCATGGTGAATGTGGTGGACATGGGATCCACGGCAAAAAAGTGGGCCAACTGTATTTGCGTCACGGTGAAGGTGGAAAGGGCCGCGGCCAGTAATCCCCACCATTTTTCGTACAGACGACGGGCAATCAGGTAGACCAGAAAGACGGTCAGGGTGTCACTCAGGGCCATGAGCAAGCGTCCCACGAACGCGAACCCGGGCGGGCTGGTGGCGGTGCGCAGCATCTGAACCGTCTCCGAGGAAGCGCCCAGGGCCTTGGCCGCGGGGGCCAGATGTTTCGCTCCGTTGGCCGTTAGGACTAACAAATACAGGGGGAAGTGGCCGTAAGTATAGGAACGGCGACGGTTCGTGTTCACGTCCCAGAGCGGGTTCAAGGTGGACTTGTGGGGCTTGAGGATGTCGCTCAGATGCTCAGGCCAGTGGATGGTCGGCGCGTAAAAGGCCACCGTGGAAAGTTCGTCTGGATGGGCAAGCTGGCCTTCGTCCCACATGACATGGTACGTCCGCAGGTAGAGAGCAACGAGCAGCACCAAGAGGACGAGCACGGGGTGAAGTCGGTCGCGCCAGGCACGGCCGGAGAGCGGGATAGCCGGTTCCGGCGGGGTCGGGGGCGAATTCTGTCCCCGGGACGGAGCGAATCCAGACGCGTGTTCCTCGCCTTCGGCGATCTGCTGGGACTTCTCTGTGACCTGGGTCTCCATGATAAGCGTTGGCATCCTCAGATTAGTGAGAGTGAACCGGGCTTGACAAGCCACTCAATCTGTCCCGGATTATACTCGCAGGCGTCTATCCCGAAAAGGACGCGTGCGAAAGGGAGATCGAAAAAGCTCCTCAGATGACGCCGTACAGGCAACACTCGGGTCGACAACGGTAGCGCCGTCGCCGACCTGCCACCACTTTCAAATAAGGGAACGCTGAAAAGCCCCAGTAAGTTTCAGCGGGCTTGGCAACTCGTGGAAAGTAGACTAAAATGGGGGGCAACCGGTAGTGTAGAGAGGATGTCAGTTCACGGAGGGACCTGTGTCGGTTCTGATCTATGTTGTTATCCTGGCTGTTTTGATTTTGCTGCATGAGTTCGGACACTTCTACGTCGCGCGGCGCAACGGCATCGCGGTCGAAGAGTTCGGACTGGGATTGCCCCCGAAGCTCCTCTCGCTGGGACGCTGGCGGGAGACGGAGTTCACGTTGAATCTGTTGCCCATCGGCGGGTTTGCCCGGATGCGAGGGGAAGAAGAGGACGCAGGTCCCGGCAGCTTTTGGAGTGCTCCGGCCGGGGCACGGGCAAAAGTGCTCCTGGCCGGCCCGTTGATGAATATCCTCGTGGCCATCCTGGCTCTGACCCTGGCTTACTTGCTCTTCGTGCCCCATGACGGCCTCTGGATTGTCAACGTCGCGCCCGGGTATCCCGCGACCAGCGCAGGACTGCGCTCTGGAGATGTGGTCCTGAGTATCGATGGCAAGGCTGTCACCTCCCGAACGGACTTCATCGCCATCGTGCGGGCCCACGCACATGAGCCCGTCGAGCTGATCGTCCGGCGCGGGGAAAAGCAATTGACCGTAAAGGTCCGGCCCAAGATTGACCCGCGAGACCAGGTTCCTCGTATCGGCGTGCTGTTGGCCGAACCCATCCCCCTGTGGGAAGCGCCTCTAGGAGCGATCACCGAACTGTGGCTTTTCACTTCTGCAATGATTCATCTCCCGGGTCAGCTCTTGCAAGGGAAATTGACGGCCGCGGAAGCCCGCCCCCTGGGACCGGTGGGAATTGGCCGACTCTTCGTGGGGGTCGTCAGCGAACAGCCGAACGCGTTCATGCGTTGGTTCACCGTCTTGCGCCTGAGTGCGATCATCAGTTTTGCTCTGGGCCTGACCAACCTGTTGCCCATCCCCGCGCTGGACGGCGGCCGACTGGTCTTCGTACTCCTGGAGATTGTGCGACGCGGCAAACGGGTGAGTCCGCAGAAAGAAGGGCTGGTCCACCTGGTGGGCATGACCATCCTTCTGGTTCTGATGGTTGTGATCACCTACTACGACATCCGGTATCCGCTGGGAGTGTAACTTGATCGGCAGCCGCGACCACACGCGTGGAATCCTCTCCCGCTTGCGGGGGCAAGCACCCTTTGCACGCTCCTCCTCCACGAGGAGATCCGCTCGTCCGGTGAGGAAAATTTGCCCTCGCTGTGGCGCTCCCGTCCCTCCGGGCGTGCCCGTGTGCCCGACGTGTGGCGCGGCGTTGCCGCTCCCCAGGCGATACGTGCGTTGCCGCTATTGCGGCTACAAGGCCGATGCCCGGTTGCGAGTCTGTCCCTCTTGCGGTCGCACCCTGCGCCCCCGCCCCTGGTATCGGAACCGACTGCTTTACCTGACCTTAGGACTTCTCTTGCTCGTCAGCGGGATCGGCATCTCCTCGGACTGGCGCCCTCATTTGAATCCGCAGGCCTGGCTGACTCAGGCGCGCACCCGGGTGAACGCCTTGCTGCCCGAGATGACGCCCATCGCCCTGGTGATCATCCCTTCCCCTACGCCCACGTCCACCTTCACCCCAACGTATACGCCATCCCCCACCTTCACACAAACCCCGACGCCAACCATCACCCCGACGCCGACGGTCACGCCCACGCCCACACCCTTGCCCCCGGCAACGAAGTACAAGGTTCAGCCGGGGGACACGCCCGCCACGATTGCCCGCCAGTTTGGCATCCCGCTGGAGGTCCTCCTGGCGGCCAACGACTTGACGACTAAGGATGTCATCCGCGTAGGACAGGAGTTGACCATCCCCTTGCCCACCCCAACACCAAGCCCCAGTCCGACTCCGACCAGGCCGGCGCCGAACCTTCGAACGGCAACGCCGACGGCAACGGTGATGCCAACATCGGGATGAGTGCGGGATCCTCCCGGATAGCCCTGCATCGCCCTTGTTCCTCCCAACGAGCGTTATGAGGTATACTTGGAAGGCTATTGTTGTACGTCTGTGGGGTCACCGGGAACTCAAAAGCCCGGGATCGGGCCCCGGTGAAAGGCCCTTTTCCGCAGCAGGGACATGAGTGGAGGCAGTATGGTTGATGAGCAATTAGTCCATATTCTGTTGGAGATCGTCCGTGAAGGCCGGCTATGGCACCTGGCGCCGGCGGTCTCCTCTCCTGACAAACGGATGATGGAGGCGTTCCGGGAGGCGTGGGCACGCATCCATCCTGTGGAACGGCAAGAGGTGGTCAAATCCCTCGTTGAAGAGGCGGAAGAGCACATCGAGTACGATTTCTTCCCCATTCTCCGTTGGCTGCTGGGAGACGAGGACCCCGAGGTGCGCCAGACAGCCATCGAGGGATTGTGGGAAGACGAATCCCCTGCCCTCATCGGGCCTTTGCTCTACATCTTGGAACACGATCCAGAGCCACAAGTACGGGCCGCCGCGGCCACTGGCTTGGGACGCTTCGTCCTCTTGTACGAGTTGGAGGAAATTTCTACCCGTGAGATGACCCCCGTCATCGAACGGCTGATCCAGAAAGTCAATGACAAGAATGAGGATATCGAGGTACAGCGCCGTTCGCTAGAGGCCATCTCGCCCCTGGGCGAACCCCATATCCGGGACCTGATCGAGGCCGCGTACTATCATCCGGACCTGCGGATGCAGGCGAGTGCCTTATTCGCCATGGGGCGCAATCTGGCCGAACAGTGGGAACCCATGGTCCTGGCCGAGCTGGAAAGTCCCGAACCGGAGCTACGCTATGAGGCGGCGATTGCGGCCGGTGAGATGGAGCTGATCGACGCCCTTCCCAAACTGTCCCAAATCATCGCGTCGGACGAAAGCCTGCAGGTGCGCCTGGCGGCCATCGAAGCTCTGGGGAATATCGGCGGCCCGGAGTCTGAGCGCATCCTCCTGAGGCAACTGGACGCCCCTGAGGAGATCGTCGCCAAGACGGCCCAAGAGGCACTGGACGAACTTTACTTCATGGCCGGACAGGACGACTTCCCCCTCCTGTACCTCCCCGACGAAGAGGGCCCTGACATCCCCTGGGAGTGAACTGCTGTGTGGCTGAGAACAGAGGAGGACACCCTATGAACCTGCGACTTCGACGTCTGGTACGCACACCTTTCTCGGAGCAGTTCGCACTTTACCGCCTGCGCGACGAAGACAGCGACGAAAACGGCAAGGGAAATACAAAGGGGGAACCCATAACGGTGGGAAAAGTGGATATGCATTTCACCGATGAGGGGGTGTTCGGAACCTTGCTGCTCTGGGAGGACGGGATCAAAGACTGGGACGAGGAGACTTTGAACCAATTCATCCGAGACCTTATTGAGGACATGTGCGAACCCACCGGCATGCCCGACAGCTACATCATCGAGTTCTTTGCCCCGTCGGTGGACACATATCGCTTCTTCACCAACCTGGAGGAGGCGGACTAGCCGGCGTGCTCTTCCTGACCGTCCTCTGGAACGTCGTCCTGCCCATCTTCCTGGTGGCAAGCCTGGGGATCCTCCTTCAACGCAAGCTGGGATTGGAACCCCAGCCGCTCTCCCGGGCTGTGTTTTATGTGTTCTCGCCCTGTCTGGCGTTCAGCGGGCTTTACTCCCTGCACTTGAACGGGGATGGTATCGGCGACGCCCTCCTCCTGGCCTTCTCCATCAGCGCCTTCGCCCTCCTGGCGGGATTCATGGTCAGCCGTCTGGGGCATTTTTCTCGTCTACACACCAGCGCCACCCTCCTGGTGCTTTTGAACAGCAACACGGGAAACTACGGCCTGCCTCTCAACCAGTTTGCGTTTGGCGCTGCCGGGTTCAACATCGCCATCCTTTATTTCGTCGTCAATTCCACGTTGGCCAACAGCGTGGGCGTGTACATTGCCTCAGCCGGCCGGGCCAGCCCCATGCAGGCGTTGCGCAATGTCAGCCGAACTCCCCTGGTGTACGCGACGGTCCTGGCGCTCATCTTCAACCGGCAAGGTTGGTCCGTTCCTGCTCCCATCTACAAAGCCATTTCTCTCAGCGCTCAGGCAGCCGTACCCGTGATGTTGATTATCCTGGGCATTCACCTGGGGCGGCTGGGCACCCACGTGCGCTGGCTACACACTCTCCCCGTCGTGATTCTGAAACTCACTTTAGCGCCTCTCCTGGCCTGGACGATCAGCGGCCTCCTGGGGATGAGTGGCGTCAGCCGGGCGGTGGGCATCGTCCAACTCTCCATGCCGACCGCGGTTATGAGTACCGTCCTCTCCACGGAATTCGACTGTGAGCCGGAGTACGTGGCTGAGGTGGTATTCGTCACCACCGTGGTTAGCATCCTGACCCTGACTGTGCTCGTCTCCTTGCTCAAATTGTACGTCGTATGACCGTAGACACACAGACACCCGTCTAATTCCTAACTCGCCCTCTGGTCTGGGGACGACAGTTTGGTCGCTCAGCACGATGGGAGCATAATGCAGTCAACAATATCTACGGCAGACGAGAGGATGCATATGACGGGAACCATAAAGTCGAACGGTCCAAAAAACGAACGGGGAGCACCCAAACAGAAGAAAAATGGGGAGAAGAAAGAGCTCCACCGTCTCATCAACGAAGGCGCCCGGCTCCTGGCCCAGCGAAAGGGCAAAGAAGCCGCAGAGGTCCTGGAGAAGGCATACTACCTGGCCCCGGATGATGCAGATGTGTTGATCAACCTGGGGGGCGCTTATATCCTTCAGCACAAGTTCGCCGACGCCATTGCCATCCTGGAGGAAGCGACCAGGGTCGCGCCGGATAATCCCATGGTGTGGACGAACCTGGCCGCGGCCTACCTGGGGCACCTGGAACATGCGGGTGAGGAGGAGCAACGGGCAGCCATCGCCGCGTTCAAGAAAGCCCTGGAGCTGGACCCGAAAGCACCACACGTGAACTACAATTTGGGGCTGATTTACCTGCAGCGAGGGGATTTGACCGAGGCGCTGGCCCATTTCCGCCGCGCCCTGGATGTCAACCCCGCCGACAAGGACGCTCTGCACTATGTCCAGAAACTCCGGCTCCGGTTGGCGAAGGAACAGGCACAGGAGAAGGGACAAAGTTCCGAATCGTCGGGCGAGGACGGCGGCCCGGCCGGGGCCGCGTGAGGATGAAGGGGCGAGCGATGCAAGGCCTGTGGCAGCGGAGTCCGGAGCGTGTGGCCTGGGTGGTCATGCTCCTCTCGTTTTTTCTCTGCCTGGTCCTGGCCGTCGGTACCCCGTTAGGGGTGCGGACCTTCCTCAGGCACGCGTCTCAGCCGGTTCCTCTGAAAGCCCGCTCCTTGCACGGCATTGCCCTCCTGGCCGTCCCCGGGCAGGAAGAACTGGCCGCCATCACCCGCCCGCGTGCTTTCACTCCCGGACGTACCCTGCGCACAGACGCGAGCTCTTCCGCGCTCCTGTCCGCCAGCGGAGAAGGAGGAGGGGAATTTGCGGCCGAGGTCATTACCATCCTCATGTACAATAACACCGAGCTGACCCTGCTCACCGCAGAACGTCCTCGGTTCCCCCAGTGGAGCCCCGACCCGGTACGGGTAAAAGTGCGGGTCGATCAGGGCCGTATCCGTGTGGTCAGCGGCCGTTACGACCACCGGCCACTGATCACCACGGTGGAAACCCCCCACGGACTCGTGACGGCTCAGGACGCGTCTTTCTCGGTCTTCGTGAACAATCAAGGCATGGAAGTCACGGTCCGGCAGGGGAGAGTGCGGGTTTTTGCTCGGGGGCTGGAAGTGCCGGTGGCTGAAGGCCAGCGGACCAAGGTCCCTCTGGCCCAGCCTCCCCAACCGCCCACCTCCGCGGAGCGCAACCTGATTCGGAACGGCAATTTCACCCAGCCCTTGGAGACAACCTGGACGGTAGGATTTCTGCAGCCGGACGTGGTAACCGCGGGCACGGTTTCGGTCGTGGACGCGGGGGGACGCCGTGCGGTTCAGTTCACGCGCCGCGCCGAAGAGGGGGTACACACCGAAGTCTGGATCGAGCAGAAACTCAACCGGGACGTGCGCGATGTGGATTCCCTGGTCCTGCGCATGGACGTACGTTTGCTCTACCAAAGCCTGCCTGGGGGAGGATTCCTGGGCTCGGAGTACCCATTGATGGTGCGCATCGACTACACCGATGTCTACGGCAAGGACCGTTTCTGGGTTCACGGGTTCTACTTCCGCGATCCGCAAAAGGGATGGCCCACAGTGAACGGAGAGAAGATTCCTCCCTTTGTCTGGTGGCCTTATGAATCCACCAACCTGGTGGCCCTTTGGGAGCAAACCAACACCCGGCCGGCCGTGCTGCACAAAATCCGCATTTACGCATCGGGACATAATTATCAGTCCATGGTGGCCGAGGTGGGGCTCTTTGCCCGCTGAGCAGGCCGGATCGTCTCGGAGTGTCGGAAGCGCGAGGAGGGAGAACGATGTATCACCCGATCATGGTCACGGGAATTGACCCTATTGGCTGGGAGTCGATGGAAGCAGCCTGTCAGATCATCGAGCCGCGTTTCAACGCCGTCTGCCTGCTGGAGGAACCCTTGAGCGCGCCGGACAGCGCTTACGACGCCGAGCGCCACCAGTATCGCAGTGACGTTCTGCTCGGATACCTGCGCTTGCTGACGCCGGACCATGTGGAAAAACTGGTGGCGTTGACCGAGCTGGACCTGTACGTGCCCGGGCTGAACTTTGTCTTTGGCCAGGCCGAGCGAGGAGGGCGCAACGCTGTCGTGAGCGTAGCCCGCCTGCATCCCGAATTTTACGGTCATCCCGCCGACATGGCCTTGTTCCTGAGCCGAGTGCGCAAAGAAGTGGTACACGAACTCGGCCACACGTATGGGCTTGACCACTGTTCAGACTCCCGGTGCGTCATGTCGTTCTCCAACAGCATCGCCGAGGTAGACCGCAAGCGCTCGGAGTTCTGCACCCACTGCCAACGACATCTGAAAACGCGGCTCGGTAAGTGGTGAAGAGGAAGAGAGGTCCCCGCAAGGCGGGAGCCCTCCATGTTGCTTTATCCTCCTGCCGATTCCGCCATCCGCTTGTGAAGTTGCAGGTAGCCTATTGTGGCAACCAGGCCGACGAGGCCGGCAATATACCAGACCCAACGCGGGTCATAGTGGTCCATGACCCACCCGGCCGCGAGGGGACCGACCATTGCTGCCGCGACCCAACTCAAGCCAAACGCGGCCATGTAGCGTCCTCGCATGTCCTCCGGAGCTAAGTTAGCAGCGACCGCCCTGGCTGTGGGCACAATAAGCATTTCTCCCACGGTCAAAATCACAACGGCCGTCAGGAAGAGAACAAAAGTGGCCACGATTCCGTACATGGCAAATCCGACTGCGTAGAGCAATGTGCCCAGCGCCAGAACGCGCATGGGGGGAGAGGCGTTGACGCGTCGCGTGATGGAGAACTGAAAGAGCACGACCAGGGCAGCATTCGTGCTCATAATGATGCCAAAGCCGGCCGCGGGCACGCCATGGACATCGCGCAGGTACACGGCCAACGTGGAGTACATCTGCGTGGCGACCATGGTCGTGAGGGTAAAGAGGAGGAGGAAAAGGACAAAGAGGCGGTTGCGGAAGACTACGGTGTATCCGGCGAGGGAACTCCACAAGGTGGCCGGTCGTTCGTCCTTTTTCGCAGCGATTGCAACCGGTCGCGTTTCTTGGATGTAGGCGTAGACGATGAGGGCCGTGATGAAACTGGAAACGGCATCGAGGATGAAGAGCAACAGGTAGGAACGACTGGCCAAGAACCCTCCGATGGCCGGGCCGACGGCTACTGTGGCATTCATGGCCACCCGAAAGACGGCAAATCCGTCCGCCCGCTGTTCCTCCGGGAGCAAGTCGGCGATCATGGCCATCTGGGCCGGCTGAGCGGCCTGGGCAAAAAGCCCGGCCAGGAAGGCAAAAACATAGAAGAGCGATAGCCGGTTGACCAGTCCCATCCCCAAACCGGTCGCGGCGCTGGTGAGCAGGCCGAAAATGAGCATGCTCTTGCGGCCTATCAGGTCGGTGAGTGCGCCTCCTACGACCTGCCCAAACAGTGTGGCAAGAGCGTAGAAGGAAAAGAGGAAGCCCACTTCGGTCATGCCGACCCGGAATCGGGCCGTGAGGTAGAGGGAGAAGAAGGGGAAGAGGAGTGCTCCTCCCAGGTTGTCGATGAAGGAAGCCGCGACAATCAGCCAGAACTGAACCGGATATGCCCGGTATGTGGAACGAATCCGCTCCTGGAGTCCCAAAATGCTCAAAGCTTATCTCCTTGGAATCGCAGGATGCCGCTGAGCCCTACCTCTGCGTCGATGCTTCCCGAGCACGGCCCTGGTCCCGAGGTGTTCGAACCGCTCCGATGGCGGCATAAGTGTAAGAGGGAGGCGCAGACCGGACAAATTGGGCCGGGACGCAAGTCAACGGCGTGGGAGATGGGGCCTTACTGCGCTGGCTCATATACAAGGCAGCCTGATATGGTATACTCTTATGAGTGCATTCGAATACGCGTGTGCCCGGCGAGTACGCTTCCATCATATTTTCATACAATAGCACGTGGCGTCACACGAGGAGGTGTGAGATGTCTCCGGAGTTGGTCGCTAAACCTGGTGAGGTCCAGTTTGCCAAGGGCATGGAAGGAGTCATCGCCCGTGAAACCACCAAGAGTTACGTCGACGGAAAGAACGGTAAGCTGTACTATCACGGTATTCCCATCGAGGAGCTGGCCGAGAACTCCTCCTTTGAGGAAGTGGCGTTCCTACTTCTATACGATCGCCTGCCGACGGAGTCGGAATTTGAGTATTTCAAATCCCGGATGGTCCAATATCGTGAGATCGCTCCCGAAGTGTATGATTACATCATTAAGGCCAGCGGCAGGTACAACGATACGCCTATGTCCGTTCTACGCACGGCGGTTTCTATGTTGGCTTCCTTCGATGACTCCGCGGAAGAGGATAGCCTGCCCGCGCATGAGCGCGAGGCCATCAAACTGATTTCCCGCCTGGCCACCATTGCAGCAGCCATTGGGCGGGCCCGCCATGGCCTGGAGCCCATCCACCCACGTCCCGATCTCTCCCACGCCGGAAATTTCCTCTACATGCTCTTCGGCGAGGCTCCCGATCCCTTTTACGAACGCGTGATGGACGTGATTCTGGTTCTGCACGCGGACCACGGTTGTAATGCCTCCACATTTGCCACCCTGGTCGTCAAATCAACCTTGTCGGACATGTATTCTTCGATTGTGGGCGGTATTTCCGCCCTCAAGGGGCCTTTGCACGGAGGGGCCAATCAGCGAGTGATGAAGATGCTGCGGGAGATCGGCGAGCCGGATCGGGCGGAAGAATGGGTCCTGAAAGCGCTGGCCAAGAAACGGCGCATCATGGGATTCGGCCACCGAGTTTACAAGGCGTACGACCCGCGAGCCCGCATACTCCACGGCTATGCCGAAGAAGTGGTCCGACGCGCCGGAACGGAGAAGTACCTGCACATGGCGGAGATCATCGAGCGCGTCATGATCGAGCATCTGGGCAAGAAGGGCATCTTCCCCAATGTCGACTTCTACTCGGGGGTGGTCATGTCCTCGATGGGCATCGACAAGGATCTCTTCACCCCTATTTTCGCCATGGCTCGCGTGGCCGGTTGGACGGCTCATGCCCTCGAACAGCGCATGGACAACCGCATTTTCCGCCCGCGCTTTGTGTACGTGGGGCCGGTCATCGACCACTGGGTGCCGATGGAAGAACGCCAGAAGCCAGAAGAGGAGCCAACACCACTCAATCCCTTGGAGAAGGTGTTGTAGCTGCTCGTATGTGCTTCCCCTGTGCCCTGCAAGCGTCGGCTTGCAGGGCGTTTTTTTGTCTTCGATGATAAGGAGAGTGCCCAGACAAAATCCATTCATCCCGACTCTCGGAGGACTATCGTTCTACAAAGGGAATCATTCATCCCCTGGCAGGGGCAAACGGCCTTTTCTTATACAATGCATACATCGCGCAAACCCTCATCTAACATTCTGCAGGGATACTGGAAGCAGCAACGAGAAACGTCGCAAATGGGGCGGATAGCGGATAAATGAAGCTAACCGCTCAAAGCACAAGAAGAACAAGGAGGATAACGATGCGTGAGTATACACCTTTCGAGGCCATGATGCGAGAGATGTTGGGCCAGATGTTGGACCCGACGCTTCGGGGCAGGGAGTCCACGGCTCAGCCTCGCGCAGCTCGTCTACCTGTGGATGCGTGGCTGGACGGCGATAAGCTTATCCTGCAGGCCAATCTACCTGGCGCCCGTCCTGAAGATGTAGACATTACCTTTGAAGGGGATACGTTAATCATCAATGCGGTGCTTCCCGAGCCCAAAATGAGTGGCCAGGCCGTGTTGCGGGGGCGCTACCATGGTCCCGTCCATCGAGCCCTGACGCTGGACATTCCGGTGGATGAAGAGAGGGCAGAAGCGGTGTTCAAGGATGGCGTGCTGACGCTGACCATGCCGCGAGCCGACAAGGGGCGCACCCGCAAGATTCACGTCAAGGCCGTCCCTTGAGCGGGGTCGCTGCCCGATCTCTAACACTTCGCTAATTTTCGTCTTGCGTAGTTCTAACGCGACCTTGCTATAAAAAGGAATGGATTCCCAAAGGCGATGAGAGAGACGTGGGAATGCCCATCTTTCATCCTTGGGGAAGGACGTACACGTCCTGAGGAAGAAAGGAGGTGGCAATCATGGCTGAACTGACGCTCTGGGAACCGGTACGCGAGGTGATGAACTTGCAGAGGGTGATGGACCGCATGTTGGAGGAAACGCTGGGCCCCTGGTACCAGCCGGTCGCGGACAGCGGTCGATGGGGACGCCGCTATGTGCCGGTGGACATTTACACGACGGATGAGAATGTGGTGATCCTGGCGGCGTTACCGGGGCTGCGCCCCGAGGACGTGGACATCACCTTCGAGGGGAACACGGTCACCCTGCGAGGTGAGTTCGCTCAGCCGACCGAGGAGAACATCAACTGGCACTTGCAGGAGCGCTATTACGGCCCCTTCGAGCGGACCATCACGCTCAACATCCCGGTGGACATGGATCACGCGGAGGCCTTTTTCGAGAACGGCCTGCTGAAGCTCATCATTCCCAAGGCCGAGGAGATTCGCCCCAAGAAGATCAAGGTTCATGTCAAAAAGTAAGGGACGGAAGCGCAGGGTAGGTCCTGAACAGGACCTGGGAGCGAGCCGCGGGCTCGCTCCCCCTGTGTCTAGAACCGATTACCATTCACTGTGAAGTATCCGTGTGTGAGCAGGAGGTGTGTCTATGGGTTACAAGTTGCGACCTCTAGGAGATCGGGTGGTGGTCAAGCCGGTTGAACATGAGAATCAGTTGCCGAGTGGCATCATCCTGCCAGAGACCGCAAATGAAAAGCCTCAGATTGGTGAAGTGATTGCCGTCGGACCGGGCCAAAAGACCGAAGACGGCAAACGAGTCCCTCTCGATGTGGTGGTAGGTCAACAGGTTGCTTTCCCCAAGTATGCAGGAACGGAGCTGCGCCTCAACGGGGATACGTATTTGCTAATGCATGAGAATGATTTGCTCGCAGTCGTCGAACAGGAGTAACCTACGGAAGGTATCAAGCATCCCATGGTGGGATGAAGTTCATGGGCATACAGATCTCGAAGAGATTTCAACAAAAAGGAGGGTGTGAGCAATGGCGAAACAATTGGTGTTCGCTGAGGAGGCACGGCGAAATCTGAAAATTGGGGTGGATATCCTGGCGAACGCTGTCAAGACGACTCTGGGCCCCAAGGGGCGCAACGTGGCGTTGGACAAGAAGTGGGGAGCACCCACGATCACCCATGACGGTGTGACCGTTGCGAAGGAAATCGAGCTCGAGAATCCCTATCAAAACATGGGCGCCCAGTTGCTGAAGGAAGCGGCGACCAAGACCAACGATGTGGCCGGTGACGGGACCACGACCGCGACCGTACTGGCTCAGGCGATCGTCAACGAGGGTCTGAAGAACGTCGCCGCCGGGGCCAACCCGATGCTGCTCAAGCGAGGCATCGAGCAGGCGGCAGAAGCACTCTCGAAGGCCATCCGCGACCTGGCCATCGAGGTAGAGACGAAAGAAGATGTGGCCCATGTGGCGTCCATCTCCGCCAACGACCGCAAGATCGGCGAGCTGATTGCCGAGGTCATGGACAAGGTGGGCAAGGATGGCGTCATTACCGTCGAGGAGAGCAAAGGGCTTGAGTTCGAGACGGAATACGTCGAAGGGATGCAGTTCGACCGCGGCTACATCAGCCCCTACTTCGTGAGCAATCCTGAGCGCATGGAAGCCGTTCTGGAGAACCCCTACATTCTCATCTACGACAAGAAGATTTCCTCAGCCCAGGATCTGGTCCCCTTGCTGGAAAAGCTGCTCCAGGTCGGGAAACGGGACCTGCTGGTCATCGCCGAGGATGTGGAAGGCGAGGCCCTGGCAACGCTGGTGTTGAACAAGCTGCGGGGGGTCCTGAACGTGGCCGCCGTGAAGGCGCCGGGATTTGGAGAGCGCCGAAAGCGCATGCTGGAGGATATTTCTATCCTGACGGGGGGCCAGGTCATCAGCGAGGAACTGGGTCGCAAGCTGGAGAGTGTGCAGATCAACGACCTGGGCCGTGCGGACAAGGTTGTGGTGACGAAGGACGACACGACCATCGTCGGCGGCAAGGGCGACGAGAAGGCCATCAAGGGTCGCATCGAGCAGATTCGGGCCGAGATCGAGCATGCGACCAGCGACTATGACCGGGAGAAGCTGCAGGAGCGACTGGCGAAGCTGGCCGGCGGCGTGGCCATCATCCGCGTGGGGGCAGCCACGGAGGTGGAGCTGAAGGAAAAGAAACATCGCGTGGAGGATGCCCTTAGTGCAACCCGCGCCGCGGTGGAAGAGGGCGTCGTGTCCGGCGGTGGTGTCACACTGATCAAGGTTGCCGAGGCACTGGATAAGTTGGAGAAGGAGCTCAACGGGGATGTTCTGACCGGTGTCAAGATTGTGCGCCGTGCCCTTGAGGAGCCAATGCGCCAGTTGGCCGAGAACGCGGGCTATGACGGCGCTGTGGTTGTGCAGGAGGTACGCCGTCGTCAGGCCGAGGCGAACAACGCGTACATCGGCTTTGATGTCCTCAGGGAGGATTATGTCGATATGATCGAGGCGGGTATTATCGACCCGGCCAAGGTCACCCGCAGCGCGGTGGAGAATGCGGCCAGCATTGCGGCCATGATCCTGACCACCGAGGCGCTCATTACAGATATCCCGGAGAAGGAAAAGGCGCCTGCCGGCGCTCCGGGCGCGGGGGAATACGGTGAGTTCTAATCACCGCTCCCTTTAGAAATACAGACGGGGG
This sequence comes from uncultured Anaerolineae bacterium, assembly GCA_964487375.1. GTDB lineage: Bacteria > Chloroflexota > Anaerolineae > JAADDB01 > JAADDB01 > JAADDB01. The sequence continues at coordinate 66,284 of CAZAQA010000009.1, forward strand.
ATGCCGTTATCGGCGTCCCCCGTCTTGCTTAACGCAGGACTCGAAGTCGGTCTTCTTCCGGTTCACCGATTTTATTTCTCAGCACGCCAATGCCTTCGATTTCCAATTCAACCTCGTCCCCCGGTCGGAGCCAACGCCCCACTTCGACGCCGCTACAGCCGGGGAATGTGCCTGTACCTAGGAGTTCACCAGGGTAAAGGATTTCACCCCAGGAGGCATACGCGACCATGTCACCCAGCCCGTGGGTTGGGTGGGCTGCTGATCCCTCACCCCACACCTCTCCGTTGACGCGCACCGTGCCACGGAGGGCTTCGAATCGCGGAAGCACCTCGTCGGCTGTAATCACATCAGGGCCCAGCGCGTTGGCGAAATTTTTGGCTTTGAGGACGGGACCGAACACGCCTTCGGTGAACTCACGTGCTTGTAAGTCGCGAGCGCTGAAATCGTTGAGGACCACAAATCCACCGATAGCGGCTTCCCCCTCCTCGGGCGTGAGGTTGCGTCCGGACCGAGCGATAATGACACCTAACTCCAATTCGTAGTCCAAAGCGCGCGAGTAGGGAGGCCAGGGAATTGTTTCACCATCACCGCAGAAGTTGAGGTGATTGCCCATGTAGTACACTGGAACCTAGTAAAACATCTTTTTGGGTTTCAGTTTGGGGAACGTGTGGCCTGTGATGGACTCATACAAAGTGAGGAGTCTTCGAGTTCGGGGCATGAAACGGCGCACAACGCCGCGAGCAGCGTCAATCATGTGCCTTTCCCACAGGGAATAATCGCGAAAGGATCGGGGCTCAAAGGGCAACATCGGGGCAGGATTGAAGGTATGATCCCAATCAACCTCCACCCTGTGCGCCCACGCAAGTACCTCCTGAGCGTACTTCCGTACCTCCTCTCCTGCGGCCAGGAAGGCAGTCATATCATCGACTGCGAAGATCGGTTCCTGGGATTATAATATGTCCTGCCTCCCTGTAACCCTCCAACGCAGGGGCCAGAGGAATCCACCGATGGTCCACCCGGACAATTAAGGTAAATCCGGATGTGTCGCGGCGTCTGACGCGTCGTAGATGCATGCTCCTTCCTCCCAGAGCGGTCTTCCAGGAGACCGGCGGCCCGTATAAGGCCTCTCGTGGTCTCCTTTCGCCTTAAGTAACAAACACGTGTCCGTGAATCCACAGGGCGAAAAGTGCCCGAGATTAATCCGACGTTACGCTTCAGAAGATCCCGGACCGGTAGTTTGCTAGCGTTTCCTCGGTCTTCACCATAAATCGCCCATATGATTGCACCCTTGCTCGTGTGCAGGCGATTCTACTACGTGGGTCGAATGGGTGTCAAAGAACATCCCCAGCCTTCCCGCCGGAGGTTCCTCAGGGGTCCGGCCATCAAAACTGCGTCCCACACGCTGTAACCCTGTGTCTTGCAGTTCCCTCCTTATGAGCCCTCCCTCACACGGGGCATTGCAAGTGGGGGGAAGCTCACCGCTCAAGCGTTGAAGAGCTTTACTCCCCGATTTGACATCCTAGAGCGTTCATGCTATCCTTTGAAAGGATTCAATTTCTGCTCATGAACCTCCGAGGCAAAACGATGAGTCCAACCATTCGTGATGTCGCTCGTCGAGCTGGTGTCAGCGTTGGCACGGTATCCCACGTGCTTAATGGGTCCGCGACGGTCAGCGAGGCCACTCGCGCTCGCGTGCTCGAAGCCATTCGCGATCTGGATTACCACCCCGACGAAGCTGCTCGCACTCTGCGCCGTCGTACCACGGGGACGATCGGCCTTGTGCGTTCAGTCGAGGGGGGCGCACACATGTTGACTGAGGCCAACGATTACGTCTTCCTGGAATTCCTGGCCGGAGCCCAGGAAGTGACCATGCGGGAGGGCATCGGCATTCTCCTATGGGCAGCAAGCCCTGGCCCCTCGGAGGAAGAGGTGTACCGCCGGCTGGTCCGCGGCCGCCGTGTGGACGGTTTCTTGCTCTTGGGGACACGCACCGATGACTGGCGGGTTCACTATCTGGAAGAGCAGGGAGTTCCCTTTGTAGCTTTCGGGCGGGCCCCAGACGGCGGTGATTTTCCTTACGTGGATGTAGACGGCGAGAAAGCCCTGGTGTTAATCACCGAACACCTGGTGTACCTGGGGCATCGCCGTATCGGTTACATCGAGCCCCCCAAAGGACTGATGTGTGCAGTCCACCGTCGCAACGGATACTTGAGCACCCTGGAACGTCACCACACCCCGGTGGACGAGCGTCTGATCATAGCCGGCGGGTTTACCTGGGAGGACGGGGAGCGGGCGATGCGGGACCTGATGTACCTGCCCGATCCGCCCACGGCGGTCATTGCGCCCAATGACGTTGCAGCCATGGGAGCGGTGGCTGCGGCCAGGGTCATGGGATTAGAGGTAGGTCGAGACATCTCCGTCGTGGGATTCGACGATATTCCGCTGGCCGCGTACTGGGAGCCGCCCTTAACCACGGTGCATCAGCCCGCGCGCTGGATAGGCGCAGAAGTCACGCGTATGCTTTTGGCCTTGCTTTCGCATGGTTCGGTGCCTTCATTGCACGTTCTCGTCTCCCCGGAGTTGCGGGTGCGCCAGTCCACCGGACCGGCGCCGCAGCCTGAAAGAGAACAATGCATCGACATATAGCTGTCACGTCAAGCACTCAGAGGAGGCATAAGCAGGAATTCTTGACCATTCTGGTAAGACGGGACGATCGGTGCCACCGCGATTGCGTTGATTCTGAGAAATCGCCGACCGCCCTCCTGCTATGTGGGGCATTGAATCCCGTGTTACCTCCGCAGCAAGCGACGCGTTAGGGTCTGAGCAACAAGTCATTATTTTTTCCTTGCGTCTTGAATCGATTCAATCAAATACCTCAAATCACTGTTGTCTGGTATCACCTTGAGGAAGGGGGGTGAAAAAATCGGCCCATAGTGTTTGCATTGTCCCATTTCATGTTCTTGAGTTCATGTCAAGGAGGAAGAATCATGACCCGTGTACGTTATGTGATCCCATCACTCTTGCTGGTCCTCGTCTTAGTGTTCCTCTTGGGAGCCTGCGCTCGACCTACGCCGAAGGTTGTGAAGGAGACGGTCGTCGTCACCAAAGTCGTCGAAAAAATGGTCACACCGGAAAAACCCGCCGAGAAAATTACACTCATCATCACCAGCGGTTCCGGCTCGGCCGGGAGCACGAAGGTGATGAAGAAGCAGATCGAGCGCTACATGCAGAAGCACCCTAACATCGACGTCAAAATCCAGGAGATGCCCTGGTCCTCCACTCAGCAGCATGACATGTACGTCACCTGGGCCGCGGGCGGTCTTCCCGTGCCCGACATTTACCGCATCGACATTGTCTGGCCACCCGAGTTCGCGGCTGCCGGCTGGATCCTGCCCCTGGACAAGTACATCCACAAGTACAACGTCAATATGAGCGACTACTTGCCCGGCCCTATCAACGGGGTGACCGTTAATGGTAAAATCTATGCCATGCCCTTCTTCACCGACGCTGGCCTGCTCTACTACCGCAAGGACCTGTTGGAAAAATACGGCTTTCAACCGCCGGAAACCTTTACTGATCTGAAAAAACAGGCCCTTACCATCATGAAGAAGGAGGGTATCCCCAACGGTTTCGTGTGGCAAGGTGATGCCTATGAGGGCTTGACCGTAGATTTTCTGGAGTATGTGTGGGGCAATTGTGCCGACGTCTTGGACAAGAATGGTAACGTGGTTATCGATAACCCCAGAGCGGTAGAAGCGCTGAAAGTAATGGTAGATTACATTCAGTCAGGGGTTTCACCCGAGGGGGTGACTACCTACAAGGAAGAGGACGCACGCAATGTCTTTCAACGCGGTGACGCTGTCTTCATGCGCAATTGGCCCTATGCATGGCGTCTGCTCAACAAGGATGACTCTCCGGTCAAGGGCAAGGTGGGTGCCAAGCCCATGGTGCATGGCGAAGGGTGCAAGAGCGCCGCGGGTTTGGGCGGCTGGAATCTGGCCGTCAATAGCCAAAGCAAGCATCCTGAGGAAGCCTTCAAACTTATTGCCTACTTGACAAATCCTGAGAACCAAAAGGAGTTGGCTTTAGAGGCGGGGTTGAGCCCGGTGCGCAAATCTCTCTACCAGGACCCGGATCTGCTGGCAGCCAACCCGTTCTACAAGACCTTGTACAACGTGTTCCTGAACGCGCGGCCACGGCCTGTGCACCCGCGCTATCCGGAGATATCTGCTACCATCTTCACCGAAGTGCACAAGGCTTTGGTGGGCGAAGAAACCCCTGAACAGGCTATTAAGCGTATGGCCGAACAAATTCGCGGAATTGTCGGCAAGTAAGAACTGTATCCCTGTGCCTCCCCCCTCCTTTCCCTCGGTGCTTGGAGAGGAGGGGTGGGGGAGGCAACAGAGAGGACAGGAGAAAGGGAGCGGGAAGGAGGGCGCATGTCGGGAAGCGAGAGAGTAATGCACAGGCTGCAACGCGTTCGCAAACACGGACTTTCTCAGCGTCAACTGGCCGTGGTTCTCATGGTACCAGCCCTTTTCACCATTCTTGTCATCGCCATCTACCCGCTGATGCAGACCTTTTGGCTGAGCCTACAGGATTACAATCTCAAGTTCGCGGCTCAACGTCATTTTGTAGGAATGGGCAACTACGTGAAGCTGGCCCAAGATGAGCATTTCCATCAGGCGTTGAAACACACGCTTTTCTTCACGGCGGTCTCCGTAAGCCTGGAATTCGTCCTCGGACTAGCCGTCGCCTTGACCATTCATCGGCCTTTCTGGGGCCGCGGTCTGGTGCGCGCAGCTGTATTGGTGCCGTGGGCCATCCCCACTGTCATCTCCGCTCGCATGTGGGAGTGGATGTGGAACGACCAGTTCGGCGTCATCAACGATATCCTTCTACGCCTACATCTTATCACCCACTCGTACGCCTGGTTGGGCAAACCTGCTACCGCCATGTGGGCCATCATCGTCACCGATGTGTGGAAAACCACTCCCTTCATGGCTTTACTGCTGTTAGCAGGCCTACAGGTGATTCCGGAAGACCTGTACGAATCGGCGATGATCGATGGCGCGGGCGTGTGGCAGCGCTTCTTGTATGTAACTCTGCCCCTGCTCCGACCGGCCGTTCTGGTTGCCGTCATCTTCCGCACTCTGGATGCCTTCCGCGTCTTCGACGTGGTCTACGTACTCACTGGGGGAGCCAGCAACACAGAAACCCTGGTCGTACTCAACCAGCGAGTTCTCTTCTCCTTTCTGGAATTCGGCTTTGGATCGACCATCTCCACAGCCATTTTCATCATCATCTTCTTTTTCAGCGCGATGTACATGCGTATCCTGGGACTTAAACTGGAGGTGAAATGACATGACCCGGCAACGGCGCGTGCACGCGTCTACTTTGCTGTTCTACTTGTGGGTTATCGCCTACGTGGCGATATCCATATTTCCCCTTTACTGGGCCATCAATACGTCTTTGAAGACGCACACCGAGATCATCGTCTGGCCGCCCACCTGGTTCCCCCACGCCCTTACCTGGGCCAATTATCGGGCGACCTTTGCTGAACACCAGTTCGGCCGCAACATTCTGAACAGCATCCTCGTGGCCGGGGGGACGACCATCCTGGCCCTGGCCCTGGGTTCCTTGTGTGCCTACGCGTTAGCCCGTCTCCGGTTCCCGGGCAAACTGGCCATTTTAGGCTTCATTCTCATGACCTCCATGTTTCCTAGTATCGCTATTGTTAGCCCGCTCTTCATCTTCTTACGCAGATTGCACTGGTTGAACACATTTCAGGGTCTTATTGTGCCCTACACCAGTTTTGCCCTGCCGCTCACCATCTGGATTCTCACCAGCTTCTTCCACGAGATTCCTTACGAACTGGAAGAAGCCGCGTTGGTGGATGGGGCAACGCCATTTCAAGCTTTGCGCCTTATCATCCTGCCCCTGGCCGCGCCCGGCCTGGTTACCGCGGGCCTGCTCGTCTTCATCGCCGCCTGGAATGAATTTCTCTTCGCTCTCAACTTCACTCTGGACAACACCACGCGTACGGTCCCGGTAGCGATTGCCCTCTTCTCTCGCCAGTTCGAAGTGCCCTGGGGCGAACTGAACGCAGCCTCAGTCGTAGTCACGTTACCCCTTGTATTACTCGTCCTTATCTTCCAGCGCCGTATCATTGCCGGACTGACTGCGGGGGCTGTCAAAGGATGATGGCATTCTCTCACGAAAGCCATGGGGCATGCACCTCCTCCCTGTACAGGCGAGACATAGAGATCATTCGCACCGCCCAGCATCCTCAGGGAGCCTACCCGGCTGCACCCAACTTCTCCCCTTATCAGTACGCGTGGTTCCGCGATGGGGCCTTCATTGCCTATGCCATGGATACGGCAGGAGTCCATGACAGCGCCCACCACTTTCACGCCTGGGTCGTAAGCGTCATTTTGCGCTATAAGGGAAAGGCTGAACGAACTACAAAGAACGAGCAGCAGGAACCTCTTCCCGATCGCAATTACCTGCACGCCCGTTATGCCCTCACTGGGGAGGAAACCGACGACAAATGGCCTAATTTCCAACTGGACGGGTTGGGCACGTGGCTCTGGGCCGTGGGCGAACATCTCCATCACACCGGCATTTCTCTTCCACCCTCGTGGGCAGACGCAATCGAGCTAGTAGCAAACTACCTGGCCACATGGTGGCCTCTTCCCTGTTACGACCTGTGGGAAGAATCAGACGCCCAATTGTACGTCTACACGCTGGCCAGCATCTTCGCTGGTCTTCACGTGGCTGCTCGTCTGATGAATGGCCCCTGGGCCAGGGAATCCCAACGAATTCGCGACTTCATTCTTCGTCATGGCGTAAACGAGGGCCACTTTGTCAAGGGTATTGCCCGTTCGGACGGACACATACCTGTAGGAGGAATAGACTCAAGTCTTGTGGGTGTGAGCGTACCCTACGGGGTAGTGGCACCCACCGACCCCAGAGCACAGGCAACGGTGGAACGCATAGAAAAGACCCTGCACCGCCCTGGAGGGGGCGTGTACCGTTATCGAGGGGACACTTACTATGGCGGCGGAGAATGGCTGCTGACCTCGGCTTGGCTGGGATGGTATTACGCCACCGTGGGGGAGTTCCAGCGTGCCCGTGAACTGTTGGCGTGGATAGAAGCACAAGCCGACGAGCGAGGTTTTCTGCCTGAGCAAGTCACCGAACACGCTCAGTTTCCCCAGTTCATCACGATGTGGCAACAACGGTGGGGGAATGTAGCGCGTCCTCTGTTGTGGTCACACGCAATGCACCTCATCCTCTGCCACGCACTTCAAAAACAAGAAGCCGACCGGGGGACATCCGGCCGGCTTGAATAAGGCACGGGCGGGAGGACTCGAACCCCCAACCTGCGGTTTTGGAGACCGCTGCTCTGCCAATTGAGCCACGCCCGTCTGCTACACGTCCATTTTATGAGACCACGTCCCTTCTGTCAACTTCCTCTTCCCCTTACGGCACGAAATGAGCCTCCAACGCCTTGCCCCTCTCGGTCCATCAGGGGATACGGACTGCCAATTCCACCGGTTGTCGGTGTCCCCGCAAGGACCTCGCGAGGACACCGTTGATCTCATGCTTTCACTTTATCCTTGGTGAATCCCGGTTCCGTCATCAGGCGTGGGTCGAGGACGCGCTCCGCGTCCTCAGGGGAGAGAAGCCCCATCTCTACCACCACTTCCTTAACCGTCCTCCCTTCCTTCAGGGCCTTCTTGACCACCACCGCCGCCTGGTCGTATCCAATGATGGGGTTGAGTGCCGTGCCCAGAATGGGGTTCCGCCCGACCAGGGTGGTGATACGCTCTTCATTGACCTCAAATCCGGCTATCGCCTTATCGGCCAGAACGCGGGCGACCCGGCCCAGGATGGAGATGGACTGAAGCAAATTGTGGGCAATGCCTGGCAACATCACGTTCAACTCGAATTCACCCAGGGCCCCGCAGAAGTTAATGGCCACATCGTTGCCGAACACCTGGGCCGCCACCAGGCGGACCGCCTCACCGATAACGGGATTCACTTTCCCCGGCATGATGGACGAGCCCGGTTGCAATGCCGGCAACCTGATCTCGGCTAACCCCGCAATCGGCCCCGAGTTCATCCAGCGCAAGTCATTGGCGATTTTCATCAAGGATGCGGCCACCGTCTTCAACTGGCCACTCAGCTCCACGGCCGCGTCCTGGGCCTGCTGCGCTTCGAAGTGATTCTCCGCCTCGCGGAAAGGAAGCCCCGTCATCTCCGAGAGAATTGCCGCCACCCGGCGGCCAAACTCCGGATGTGTGTTGATGCCCGTCCCTACCGCGGTCCCGCCCATGGCCAACTCCGCCAGACGCGGCAACGTGGACTCGACGCGATCTACGCCCAGCGCCACCTGCCGAGCCCAGCCCGACATTTCCTGACCCAAACGAATGGGCATCGCGTCCATAAGATGAGTCCGTCCCGTCTTCACCAGGTGATCCCATGCCTGGGATTTTTGCTCCAGCGTCTCCTGCAGGTGGCGCAAGCCGGGAAGCAGGATGTCGTCCACTTCCAAATAAGCGGCCACGTGGATGGCAGAGGGGATGACGTCATTGGAGGACTGCCCTTTGTTCACGTGGTCATTGGGATGAACCGGCGACTTGGTTCCCGCCTGTCCGCCCAAAAGGATGTTCGCCCGATTGGAGATCACCTCATTGGCATTCATGTTCGTAGAGGTACCGGATCCCGTCTGGAAAATGTCGATAGGGAAATGGTCGTCCAATTTCCCCTCGGCCACTTCCATAGACGCTTCCATGATCGCATTGGCCAGCTTCTCGTCCAACAGCCCTAACTCCAGGTTGGCCCGAGCCGCTGCGTACTTGATCAACCCCAAGGCGCGAATAAACGTGCGCGAGAAGCGAATGCCACTAATGGGGAAGTTCTCGACCGCGCGCTGGGTTTGAGCTCCCCAAAGGGCCTCTGCCGGCACCTTCACCTCACCCAGGGAATCCTTCTCGATGCGGTATTTCTGATCAGCCATCATCGGCCTCCTTCGCGTGGTGCGTAAGATGCAAGACATCGCGCATGATCACGTTTTACCCTTTCCCGACACCGACACCGCACGTCCACGACTTCTTTCGCGAGCACCAGCCCTCCGGGCCCCTCAGAGAGGGATGTTCCCATGTTTTTTCGGCGGATTCGTGTCTCGCTTGTTGCGCAGCATCTCCAGGGCATTGATGAGCCGCGGGCGTGTCTGCTGAGGTTCGATGACATCGTCCAGGAAACCTCGCGAGGCGGCAATGTAGGGCGTGGCAAACTTGGACCTATAATCGGCCACCAGCCGGCTCCGCTCCGCGTCAGGGTCCGCCGCTCGAGCCAATTGGCGACGAAAGACGATGTTGACCGCCCCTTCCGGCCCCATGACCGCGATTTCTGCCGAGGGCCAGGCCATGTTGATATCCCCCCGCAGGTGTTTGGACGACATCACGTCGTAAGCTCCACCGTATGCCTTGCGAGTGATGAGCGTCACTTTCGGGACCGTGGCTTCCGCGTAGGCGTAGAGCAACTTGGCCCCATGGCGAATAATGCCGCCGTGTTCCTGGTGGGTGCCGGGCATGAACCCGGGCACATCCACAAACGTCACGATAGGAATGTTGAAGGCGTCGCAGAAACGCACGAAGCGTGCCGCCTTCACGCTGGCGTCGATGTCCAGCACGCCGGCCAACACCGCAGGCTGGTTGGCCACGATACCCACCGAATGCCCCCCCAGATGAGCAAAGCCCACCAGAATGTTCTGGGCAAAATGCTCATGGACCTCGAAGAAAATGCCGTCATCTACCACCCGCCGAATCACTTCCTTCATATCATACGGCTTATTAGGGTGGTCTGGTATGATTTGGTTCAGTTCTGAGTCGGTTCGCAAGGGATCATCACTGGTCGGACGAAGAGGTGGGTCTTCCAGATTGTTCTGGGGAAGGTAAGAAAGCAACTGTTGAACCACAAAAATAGCGTCCTCTTCGTCCTCGGCCGCAAAGTGGGCCACCCCGGACTTGGTCGCGTGTGTCCAGGCCCCTCCCAATTCCTCGAAGCTCACCTCCTCATGGGTCACCGTCTTGACCACCTCCGGGCCGGTGATAAACATGTACGAGGTATTCTTGACCATGATGATGAAATCAGTGATGGCCGGAGAGTACACCGCCCCCCCCGCGGACGGCCCCATGATAAGGGAAATCTGTGGGACCACGCCCGACGCCAATGTGTTGCGCAGGAAGATATCCGCGTATCCCCCCAGGGAAATCACGCCCTCCTGGATACGCGCGCCACCTGAATCGTTAATCCCGATCACGGGCGCCCCGTTCTTCATGGCCATATCCAGGATCTTGCAAATCTTCTGCGCGTGCGCTTCCCCCAAGGAGCCACCAAAGACGGTGAAATCCTGAGAATAGACGTACACCAGCCGCCCCTCGATGGTTCCATACCCCGTGACCACGCCGTCACCCAGGTATTTTTGTCGATCCAGACCGAAGTCCGTCGTGCGGTGGGTAACGAACATATCAAGTTCACGAAAGCTCCCCTTGTCCAACAAGAGATCGATGCGCTCGCGAGCCGTGAGCTTTCCCTTCGCGTGCTGACGCTTGATGCGTTCCTCTCCGCCTCCGAGACGGGCTTCTTCTCTCAACTTCTTCAGTGCCGCGATCTTCGCTTCCAGACTCACCGAATTGCCTCCAAAAGCAGAATCTTTGTGAACATCACACCTTCCCCGGTTCCCACATGGCAGTAGACGCGCGCTTGCGCCGGATTCGGACGGCCCAGGCCATGAAGCCGCCCGTCAACAGGAAAGTCATGCCGATGGTATGCCACTTCAACAGGGGCAACACGCGCAGGTCAGGGATGGCCGGGAAGTAGCCCAACCCGTAATCCACGTAATCGCTGCTGATGAACCACGCACCGGCCACCAACGCCCAGGTGATACGCGGACGCAAAGCGTAGAGCAAGTAGAGGCCCTCCAGGATCATGCCAATGTGTGTCAGGCACATGGCCACGCCCATGCCGCTGAGGGGGTACCCCAAGGCCCAGTAACCATACCAGGCCAGGTTCGTCCAAACGCCATACTTGATCAGGCCGAAGGCCACCAGCAGATTGTACGCATTGTTCCCTCGGCCTCGCAACGTCAAAATGAACGCCGGGACAAACAGAAGAGCGAAGAGAGGACAATCGGGGATGAAGGGCCAAAGATACAAAGGAGATTGGAGCAACTGTCCTCCATACCAGTAAATCGTGCCCCAGACGAACCCTATCAAGTTGGCCAGAATGATGACCCCGACCGCCCAGGGTTGTTCTGCCAGGTGGACCAGCCGCCCATATGTCCTCATGAGTGTGTGCATGATTACTCCTCGTCTTCCGTCTCACGTGTCGAACGGGCCAGAGGCCGGGCCGGCACGCCACCCACCACCGCGCCAGCCGGGACATCCTTGTTCACCAGACTCATGGCGCTGACCGTGGCCCCATCTCCGATGACCACGCCCGGCAAAATGGTGCAATTGGCGCCAATGGTGACGTTCTTGCCGATGACCACCGGTCCTCGCCGCCATTCTCGTCTCAAATATTCGTGGCCCAGAATTACCGTGTTGTAGCCGATGATGCTATTGTCCCCAATGTGAATCTCCTCCGGAAAGAAAATGTCCATCATCGCCATCAACCCTACGGACACATGCCGGCCCACCCGCATGCCCACCCGTCGGTAGAGCCAGTTTTTGAGGGCCAGAGAAGGGATGAACCGGCAGAGATAGATGATGAGAAAATTGCGCACAACCTTGAGCGGATGAACAGTCTCAGTCCAGTGTTGGAGAGAGTTGCGTTCATCCGGACTTCTCGTCGTGATTAATCGCTCATGTCGGGTCATCAATCAAGCACTCGCAGCACGATTTTCCCCTTCTGCTCTCCCTGCAGCATCCGTTCCAGGGCCTGACGGTAACGGGTCCAGGGCCAGATGCTGTCGATAGGTGGGTCTACACGACCTTCGAAGACCGCCCTCATGGCCGCGCGAAACTCGCTTTGCGATCCCATGGTCGAGCCGATAATACTGATCTGCTTCCAGAACAGCAGCCGGATGTCGGCGTGGCTTTGGGGGCCGGTGGTCGCGCCCACGGTCACCAGACGGCCTCGCTTCCCCAAAGCCCGCAGGCTGTACGGGAACGTGGCCTCTCCCACATTGTCCACGACCACATCCACCCCCCGCTTGCCGGTCTCTCTGTAGACCTCTTTCCACCACGCTTGCGTTTTGTAATCATACACCACATCGGCCCCCAGGTCGCGCGCGAACCGCACTTTCTCCGAGCCGCCCGCAGCCACGTACACAAAGGCCCCGGCCATCTTCGCCAACTGAATCGCGGCACTGTTCACGCCGCCCCCCGCCCCCACGACCAGGACTCGCTCCCCCGCGTGCAGTCCGGCGCGGGTAAACAGCATCCGCCACGCGGTCAGGTAAACCAGCGGCGCTGCCGCCGCCTTCTCCATAGGATAGCCCGCAGGCACGCGCACCAAATTGCGCGTGGGCACAGCCACCATTTGAGCATACACCCCAGGCAGATGTTCTCCCACGATGCCGTAATGCACACAGAGGCTGTGCTCTCCCCGTTCACACCACTCGCAACGGGCACACCAGCGTCCTGGGTTGGCCACCACCCGCTCGCCCACCGCCCAGTTGCTGACGCCAGGACCCAGGGCAACGATCTCCCCCGACATGTCCGAGCCGAGAACGTGGGGCAATGTCAGGTTCAGTCCTTTCCAGCCGCGGCGAACCCAGTCATCCAGGCGGTTCAAGGCCGCATAGTGAACCCGGACCAGCACCTCGTCCGGTCCGGGAGTCGGCTCGGGAACATCCAGGAATTGCAGCACATCCAAACTATCCCCATGTTCGCGGAAGCCAATAGCGCGCATAAGCATTCCTCACCAATCGAGAAATAGTCGCGTGGAGCGAACCCCATCGATCTTGCCGCGCGACACGTCTTTTTCGTCTCTCCACACTAACAGCTTCCCCGCAGGCCGAGAACCTGGCGGGCAATGACCAGGCGCTGAATCTCGCTCGTGCCTTCATAGATCTCAGTGATCTTGGCATCGCGGAAATAGCGCTCGACGGGCAACTCCTTGCTGTAGCCCATGCCGCCGTGAATCTGCACAGCCTGATGGGTACAGAACATGGCCGTTTCGCTGGCATAGAGCTTGGCCATAGAAGCTTCCAACGTGTAGCGCTCGCCCGTCTCCTTGGCCCGTTCCTTGGCCATGGCCGCGTTGTAAATGAGACCCCGGGCCGCCTCTACCCGCGTCTTCATGTCCGCGATCTTCCACTGGATCCCCTGGAACTCACCGATCTTGTGGCCGAATGCCTCGCGCTGCCGGGCCCATTCAACGGCTGCCTCCAACGCGGCTTCGGCCACGCCCAGGGCTTGAGAAGCAATGCCAATGCGGCCTGCATCCAGAACCGACATGGCGATTTTGAATCCCATACCCGGCTCTCCCAGGACGTTTTCCACCGGCACCTTCATGTCCTCGAAGGAAAGTTCGCAGGTAGCACTGGCCCGAATGCCGAGCTTGGGTTCGATTTTGCCCCGGATCAGGCCTGGAGTGTCCCCTTCGACAATGAAAGCGGTCACACCATGGTGCCGCTTCTCCGGTTCGGTCATGGCGAAGAGGACAAAGTAATCTGCCACGGGGCCGCTGGTGATCCAGGATTTGCGTCCGTTGATCACGTAGTAGCGACCGTCATCACTGAGGACGGCCCGCGTCTTCATGTGGCCTGCGTCCGAACCAGACTGGGGTTCGGTCAAAGCATAGGCACCAACAGCCTTCCCGCTGGCCACAGGAACCAGGTAGGTCCGCTTCTGTTCCTCGGTCCCGTAGCGTAACAGGCCATAACAATACAGCGAGTTGTTCACCGACATGATGGTACTGGTCGCCACATCCGCCCTGGCAATCTCGATCATGGCCAGCACGTAAGAGAGCGTATCGAGGCCCGCGCCGCCGTACTCCTCGGGCACCTCGATGCCCATCAACCCCAGTTCGCCCATCTTTTTGATGATGGGCATGGGGAATTCCCCTTTTTCGTCGTATCGGGCCGCGACCGGTACGATTTCCTTCTGAGCAAACTCTCGCACAGCATCGCGAATCATCCGATGCTCTTCATTGAGCAAGAAGCCGAATTCAACGCTCATGGGTGAATCCTCCTCAAAAATGCGATAAATCCTTGAAACCCGGGATGAACCTCACGCGTTTCACTTCACACACAGATCTGCCAAATCACGCGGCCCCAGCCCCTTGAGTGGATAATCCTCCAGAGCAGCCAAAAGGTCCGCCCTGGAAGCAATCGCGCCCAGAGCGGCCCGGCAGGCTGTGCTCGTATCTCGGTTTTTCTGGAAGGAAGTCCACCAGGCCCGAACGAGAGGCGCCAGCGGTGTGTGCGGCCAGGTGTGCAAAAGCGTTTGCACGGTCGTCTGCACCCGGTCGAACCGGCCGTTGTGGGCGTAGGCCTGAGCCAGGTAGAAATCAGCCAGGCTGCGGATCAGGGCCAGCTCCGCGTCCGGGTTTCCGCCCTGACGACAGGCAGTCAGGGTAGAATCATTGAGAACGCGCTGTAGGCGAGAGAAAGCCCGATCCCACCCATACCGGCTCGCGGTCCGAAAAGCCACCTCGGCCTCATCCAGGGCGTACCGGGCGCAAGTCGTGCCCTCATAGCGCACGTCGTACAAGGTGTACGGCGTTCCCTTGTCCGACGCCCAGATTTGGGTGCGTTGAGGGAGGGTTGCCGGATGCTCCGTGTAAGCGTTCTCCGTCAACACGATTTCCTGTCCCGCTCCCGGCCCTTCGTCCGCGAATTCCACTCGCGCATTGTGCCCCTGGATCGTTCCCTTCACCCAGGAAGCGTAGGCCTGACCCGTCCAGGAGGCCACATGGATGCCCACTTCACAATCACGCGGCTTCAGGGAAGAGCAATTCGTCGTCTTCCAAACCACATCGCCCTGACCGTCCTGATTGAGGTCCTCCAGGGCCAGCAGCGATACGGTAGCGCTGAAGGGCTGTTGCATGGTGACGGTGTAGACCTCTCCCTGGCGATGTAGTGCGGCCAGAATCCCGGAGGTCGGTTGGGCTTTTCCTGCGGAAGGCAAATCCAGGGCCAGGAAAACATCCTCGTCGCCATCTCGATCAATATCCTGGCCTCCAATGCCGCCGTACGTATCACTGATGTAGCCACACTTCCGCAACGCGTTGTAAGCGCCCAAAATATCTCCCGGTGCCGCGTCGAGCACGTGCAGAGCCTTGGCAACCGCTCCCTTCAACGTGTCGGGACAGCCCCCTTGCCCTTCCGAAGTCTTCTTCACGTGAACCACCGGGCAGACGTCCCCCGGTCCAAACGTCGGATTGGCCATCCCGTAATCGGCCAACATTTCCCAAAGAAGGGAGTTGCGTTCGACCGTGGGGCCCAGTGCTTTGCAGGCCTGAACAGGGTCATGGCTCGTGCTGTAGTGCTGATACCAAAGCGTCAAGGCCTGAATGTAAGGGGCATCGGCGTACATTTGCTGGGCCTGGTGGACGACCGTCTTGACCATCTGTGGTCGCCCCGCATAGGCATAACTCAGCGCCAGACGGAACCAACCAAAGCTCCGCAGTTCGGTTTCCTCGTTGGCGCGCAGCCAGCATGCCTGCAAGCTCGTATCGCTGACCACTTTTTGGAAGATGGCAATGGCATCGTCGAAACGGCCCGCCTTCAGCGCCGCGTTTCCATCCAACACCCAGTGGTAGAGACAAGGTGACGGGTCGTAGCGGCGGCGGACCAGTTGGTATGGGCCGCTATCCTTAGAAGCCCAGATGTCCGTCCAGCTTCGTTGGGGACCGGCGCCGATAGCTTCGATCACACCGCCGTGTAAGACGATCTCCTTCCCCGGGTCCGAGGTCACATCTGCCAGGCGGACGTCGGCGTTAGGCATGCTAATGGCCCCTTCGCTGAAGGATGTGAAAGTCGCTTCCTGCGGATGCCAGCTCAGCACGTTGACCGTTGTGCTGCAAGCCAGGATGTCGCAGCTCTTCTCTTTCCAGACCACATCGGTGTGACCATCCCCATTGATATCGTCAAACGCCAGCAGCGTGCCGACACCACCCAGGTCTTGCCGGTAAAGGGGCGTCCACACGTTCCCTCGAAGGTGGAAGATGAACAGGGCCTCGGTCAGTGGGCCCTTGCCCTGATGGGGCTCTTTGAGGATTAAGGCCACTTCGCTCTGCCCATCGCCATTGACATCTGCAGTCAGAACCGTGTTCACCTCCGGCGCCAAACCGCACGAGCGCATCCAGTCCTGCAACCGGCCCGCCTTTCCTCCGGCTGCGGACCAGGCACGGCCCACGGCCTGCACCGCCTCCTTCGCCGTCACGGGGCAGCGGACATCAAGCGCCGGGCGTGTGGCCACGGATGTTCCTCTGCGTGGCTGCTCCGACGTAGGGGAAGCAGACCGGGTCGGCTTGGCTGCCAGGGTCGGCGTGGGGGTGGCGGCTGGGACGGCCGCTTTCGTCGGGATGGCTGTCGCCGCCGGAGCGACAGGAGGCGTCGGGACCGGGAAGGGCGTCTTTGTTGGGGGCGCCGGGATGCTTGGCGCCGGGCCGCTGGGGATAAAAATGCGGTCCCCGGCCCACATCCAGTCGTGGGGATGGACGGCCTGGGGGTTCAAGCGCTTGAGTACCGTGACGGACACGCCGGTCCGAATGGCCAAATCCAGCCAGCTATCTCCCTCCTGGACCAGATACCAGTAACCACGTTGCCGGCTCTGGGAGCGACCACTGGGAATCCACAGTCGCTCCCCACGCCAGAGCCACAAGTTCGGATGGATGGCCTGGGGATTGACAGCCTGCAGCGCTCCAACGGGGATGCCGGTCTGGGCGGAAATAGACCACCAGGAGTCGCCAGTGCGCACGGTGTACCAGTATCCCTTCCCTGATCCCTGCTGTGCAAGGGCGGGGCGGACGAGCGCAGATCCCAGGGCAAGGGTGACAAGTACGATGATCATCCACAGACGGGGCTTGGGCATAATGCTCCTCCTGGACAAGACACAGGCTAACGGGACCACGAGACAAACCTCATTATACTCGAGCCCCAAAGATGCTTCAAACCACACGGTTTGCCAGGCCCCCCGCGAAGATTGGGATGAAGCGGCGCTTCACCCAACGCGAACCGCCATAAGGCCGTTTTTGCAAAACAAACCCACGGCTTTGATACCGCCGACCAGCCGCGCTTACGCGGGTGCGGGGGGAGAGGGACCTGCCGATGACAGGCGAGCGCGGCGCGCTTCCCGAATTGCCTGAATAATCACCACCAGAGTTACGGTGATGGGAACGGCGAAGAGAACGCCCAGCAGTCCCTTGGTTTTGGCCCCGATGAAAAGGGCAAAGAGGACCAGCGCCGGGTGCAGACCCATGACACGACCGTAGAACATGGGGGCAATGATGTGCGACTCGACCTCCATGATGAGCACGTGCGCGACCACAGCCCACAACGCCAGCCAGGGACTGACCGTCAGGGCGCTGAGCACGGCCAGAATGATACCCACGGCTCCCCCCAGGTACGGGATCAGTTCCAAAATACCGCTAATGATGCCGATAGAGAGGGCGAAGGGGATGCCGAGGAGGGAGAATACAATGCTGAACGCCACGGCCAGGTAGACCCCTATCGCCACCTGGGCCCATACCAGGCGCGTCAATCGCTGTACAAGCTGCTCCAGGATGGTGCTGACGTCGTCCCGGTACGGGGTCGGGACCCACTCGGCGAGGACACGATGTCCCAAAGAAACATCGGTAGCGAAAAAGAAAGCCAGGACGAAGACAACAAAAACGTCCACGGCCAGGCGGCCCAGGTTCGTCACCGCGCTGGCCAGGGGGAGAATCCAGGTGTCGATGTGCTGCCCCTGACTCCGGATGAGGGCGTCCAGGGAAGGGCCCAGTCCGGCAGGCCAGGGGATCTCCCCCACGTGCTGAAGTAAAGTGTTGAACAAGGAAGGTCCCTGGGTCTGGAGCTGAACGAACTCCATCCGTAGCATTGGTTCCAGGAGCTGACTGAGGCCGGCGAGGATGCCCAGACCAAAAGCGTATACCAGCAGCACTGCCACCGCCCGCGGGATGCGACGGCGGTGAAACAGATCGGCCAGCGGACGGATGAGAAGCGCGAGCAGGAAGGAGCTATAGAGCACCCAAAAGGCCTCGTCTACCAGTTTAATGTGGGCGATAATCAACCAGAAGGTCAGGCCCAGGGCCAACAACCGCCCCCAGGTTCTCCAGGAGAGTTCCAGATGTCCGTAGCTCATGAACGAGGCGCCTCCCGTACACCGTTGACCCATTCTATATGCAAATGAAGGCTTTGCCAAACAATCTCCGTCCATCAAAACGACGCCTTAAGTCTACGTCTGGTTTCCCTAAGCCTTCCGAAGGATTGCCCGATTTCCGGCCCCGGTCTATCATTGGAACCGTCGAACCGTTCACAATGACTCAAGGTCGGGAAAGGACGGGGTTGCCCATGGCTACAACTGCATCTTTTTGGAAACACCGGCGTGTGTTCGTGACCGGGTGCACCGGCATTTTGGGATCCTGGTTGACCATCCACCTGGTCGAAGCCGGGGCCGAGGTAGTCGGCCTGATTCGCGACCAGGTGCCCCGTTCCAACTTAAATTGGTCGGGGTTTCGGACGAAAATCGACATCGTCCACGGCGATGTCACCGACTATGACCTGCTGGAACGCACACTGGCCGAATATGAAATCGAGGTGGTCTTCCATCTTGCCGCCCAAACTATCGTCCCCATTGCCAACCGGGTGCCGCGTCCCACCTTCGAGACCAACATCCGCGGCACGTGGAACCTGTTGGAAGCAGCCCGGCACAACCCGACCGTGGAACGCATCGTCATTGCCTCCAGCGACAAGGCTTACGGCGAACAGCCCGTCCTGCCCTACACGGAGGAACAACCCTTGCTGGCCCGCTATCCTTATGACGTGTCCAAAGCAGCCGCGGATATGATCGCCCGTTCCTACTATTTTACCTTCAACCTGCCTGTGGCCATCACCCGGCTGGGCAACATCTACGGTGGAGGCGACTTGAACTGGAATCGCATCGTCCCGGGGACCATTCGCAGCGTCTACTACGGCGAGGCCCCCGTTATTCGCTCAGATGGCACACCAATGCGCGACTACATCTACGTCAGGGACGCCGTGCACGCGTACATGACCCTGGCCGAGCACCTTCATCGAAGAAATGTCCAGGGTGAGGTGTTCAACTTCGCCCCCGAACGGCCCATAAGCGCCCTGGACCTGGCCCACCTCATCATCCGCCGCATGGGACGGGTAGACCTGGAGCCTGTGGTTCTGGGGACGGCCAGGGCGGAGATTCAGAATCAATACCTGTCGGCGGAGAAGGCCCGCCGGCTGCTCGGTTGGCATCCCCGTTACACCCTCGAGGAGGGGCTCGACGAAACGATCGCCTGGTATCGGACTTTCTTCGAAGGTGAATGAACGTTTGGTAAGCGAGGGACCTGAATGACGGAAGAGAGCACCTCTCCCACTGCCGATGCTGCTCTGCCTTCCCGGCCGCTGGTGCCCTTACGGGCTCTGGTAACCGGGGCAACGGGCTTCATCGGCTCCCACCTCACGCGCCATCTCGTGGCCAAGGGGGTCGAAGTGCATGTCCTCATACGGCCGGGATCGGACACGTGGCGCCTGCAAGACGTCTGGTACCGGCTACACATTCACCGGGGCGATCTGCGCGCGTACGAGGACGTGCAGCGCGTGGTACGGGCTGTGCGTCCCCAGGCCCTCTTCCACCTGGGAAGCTACGTCAACGTCAAGCGCCGCCTGGATGATGTGGACGAGATCAACCGCGTGATCATCACCGGCACCCTCAACTTGATACGGGCGACATTGGCCGAAGCTCCCGAGTGTCTTTTCATCAACACAGGCACCTGCGAGGAGTATGGGGATGGTCCTGTCCCCTTTCGCGAGGATCAGCTTCCCCAACCGGTGAGCCCTTATTCGGCAGCCAAGACCGCGACGACATTCTTCGTGCAAATGGCACACAAAAGTCTGGGCCTGCGCGGGGTCACCGTTCGCCCTTTCCTAACTTACGGACCTGCTCAACAGCCGCTGCGCCTGATTCCCCAGGCCATCCTGGCTGGCCTGCTCAAGCGAGAATTCAAGATGACGCCGGGAGAGCAAACTCGCGAGTTCAACTACGTCGAGGATATCGTGGCAGGCTACCTGCAGGTTGCCCGCCATCCAGATGTGGTTGGCCACATCCTCAACCTGGGGAACGGCCAGGAAGTCCAGATCCGGGAGATCGTGCGCCTCATCTTCGACCTGATGGGCAACCCCATCCAACCTCAGATCGGAGCCCTTCCGTACCGTCCCGGGGAAACCTGGCACTTCTACAGTGACCCCCGTAAAACACAACGGCTCATCGAGTGGTACCCGATGACACCACTGAAAGACGGGTTGCGCCGGACTATCGCCTGGTATGAGCGCCACCTGGACCGCGTTCGGGAAAAATTCGGCCTCTGAGGAAAGGGCCTCAGTCCTCTCCGAAGATGTCCGTCAGCGCACTGTCAAAGTCCATCGGCGGGGGCGCCTCTCCCCCCAGGGGCGTTTGCATGGCCCGATAGAAGGTTTCGTCGTACTCACGAGTGCGCAGGAGAATGGGCATAGGCACCGCATGCCCCATGATGAGCACCTGCTTCTTCGTCTCCAGACTTTCGAGGGCTCCGCGCACGGCCTGCCGCCCCGCCACCCCGGTGAGCACGGCGTCAATGTCCGCGTCCTCGGTCAACTTCCCGGTCACGCGCGTGCCCAACTGGGAGAGAACCTCCCGGTCGATGCCACTTGGCCGCTGGTCAATGACCAACAGGGTGACATTGTACTTACGCATTTCCCGGGCAATGGTGCCGAAAATCGTCTGCTGCGCCACTTGGGGGCTGAGGAATTTGTGCGCCTCTTCAATGGTAATCATCAGGGGGACAGGCTTATCTGCCGCCTGCCTGCTCTCCTGATAACGCTCCATTTTTTTCTGGTACGCCTGACGTACCCGCCGGGTGATGATGTTGGCCACGAGCATGTGATCGAGCATGCCTGTGTTGGGGGGAAAATGAAGGATGACATGGGTTCTACGGTCGATAAGGGCAAGCATCTCATCCACCGCCCGCTGGTCTGCATGCTCCACCACGTAAGGGCGGCGGCGAATGCGCATCAAGGCCCGGCGCAGTGCAGCCACGGACGCGGGATGGGCGCCACTCCGGCTGCAGAAATCGTCGATGGCCGCGTTATCCATGTTTAGGAGTGTGCCCAGCCATTCCTCACGGAAGTGGTCCACCAGTAAATCCACCGTGGTCGTGGCTTTCTCCGTCAGGCTGAGCTCCTCGGAGAGGAGCAAGATGTCCTCAGGCTCTATCTGGTCCAGCCCGATTTGAACGTGACGGTCGGCGTTGCGATTGTTTGCGTCCAGGGACCAGACCTGTACACGGGTTGGGAAAAGCTCTTTCAACCCCTTGACCCATATTCCCTCTTCGGACTCCTTGCCGAACGCGTACTCGTCGTGCATGTCGAAGACGAGATTAACGCCCACCTTGCGGTGAATGACGCCGCAAAGGAGGAGCCGGGCCAGGAAGGACTTCCCCGTCCCAGATTGTCCGAAAATGCCGTTGGAGCGCTCCATGAGCCGCCGCAAATCAATGGCCACAGGGATATCCGATGTCAGAGGGGTACCGATGCTAAAGCGATGATCGGAATTGGTGTCCTCGCCGAAGACTTGACGGTAATCATCCTCGCCAGCCTCTCGCAAGAGGGAGAAGTGGCCGGGAATGGTGCGCACGGGGCGGACCCGCTCGGTGGGATCGATGAAGGGGACGTCCTCTTGCCGGGGAAGCATGAGCATGGGTTTGACCTGGGCCACAGCATACGTGCCGGTCCCTGCCAGCGCTCGAGCCGTCAACGACTTCCGATCTTGAGGCGGCTCGGCCATCAAGTTGGCATCGGTCACTTGCAACTGTAGATCGGCTATCATGCTAAAGTAAAGGTACGTTTGTCCCTCGATGACGACGAAATCACCGATGCGCACCTGCTCCGTGTTCACCTCCGCATCCAGCCGGACGGAGAGACTCGCGTTGAAGGCACCGCCGGTCACCACTCCCAAACGTTGTGTCATAGCCGATGACCCCCTTCATGCCATTCTGTTCTCGTGAAGCCGTCCCTCGGAAAGGCCATCTCTCTTATCCTTCCTCTAACGCCTCCAAGGCCGCGCGCAAACGATCGTAATCCCGCTTGAGGAGACTGGCAATGTGTCGGGCCACCTCCTCGAGCCACGCTGCATCTTCCCCCCGGGCCCGATAGGCCTCACGAACATGGGCCGCGAGGAGTTGTTCCGGGGGCACAGGGGTTTGTGACGCCAGCAGGAGGCGCAGATAGCGCAGATCCTCGCTGAAGCGGATCACATCGGTGTTAGATGCGCGATATACCGCGTAGTGCAAAGGAGGCGGCTGGGGAGGAAGATGGCGACGGAGCACCCCGGACGCGCTCTCATATCCCACCAGCAAGGCGGTAAATTCCGTGCGCAAGATATCCGCCAGTTGTGGGTTCTCGTGGTACACGCGCTCATCGACGACATTGCCCCGGGTGCGCACAATGGCCTGACGCCCCGCATCCAGGCCGGCAGTGGTCCCAAACGAGACTACCGCAAACACACGGCCGCCGTCGGGCACATGGGCCCAGACCAGGCTGCCCAGGTTAGGAGGCTGAACGGGCCGGGGCATTTCCCCGTCATTCCGCTCCACCAGACGCTGGGCCGTCAAGTACAGGCTGGTCGTGACGATGATTTCACCCACCGGCAAAGTCACTTGCACCTCCCTCCCTGATGCTCCAGATGAGACGACAGGCGGAACAACTCCCTCTATTGCCGCTATTCCCCTAACCGTTCAGTACGAACGGGATGACCGTTCCCATGCGCCCCTACTCCGTGCCCGCTGGATGTAGGTCAGATGCCGCGAACTCGCTTGCTCCAGTCCTTCATCGAACGCGTGTAAGCAACCCCCGACCGGGCCAGTGTCTGTTCGATCAGCACCTCGACCATGCGCCGATCGGCCGTGCTGATGACCGCCTGCTCGTGAGCTTCCTGGAGGGCGGGGGGATACCCGCCGCCACGACGACACTGGTCAACGATGAGCGCGTGGACGAGGTTTCGGGCATACTCATCTTGCATAACCCAGGCAGGCCCCTCAACGCGAGCAATCTCTTTCCCCGTGTGCAGGTAGAAAAATTGAATCCGCTGATCGATATCTTCTTCCAGCGAATAGCGATCCAACAGTGCCGAACTGCTGTCGAAGAGAGCGCTCCGTTCCCCAGGCTGCAAAAGTCCAGAAAAAAGCTCCCGGTCCCGCATCAGGGCCAGCCACTCACAGAACTCGACCACCTCTGGAGCGCATTCTTCGCAGGAACGCAGGTCCGTCAACTGCGGACACTGGCCACACAACCAAATGCGCAAGCTGTTGATGACATCCCGGGCGCCGGGATAGGAGATGTAGCTGGCCAGGGGCACGCCGACGTCATGGAAAGCTCGCAAAACACGCTGCAACCGGGGGAGCAGCACACCCTGCAGAGCCGGGTCCTCACTTTGCAGGGGCCAGAAAATCAGGGATCCATCACGCAAGGCAATCGCGGGGAGCTCTGCCTCACGAGCCAACCCGGCCAATGTCTCCAGCTCTTCCAGGGCCATAATAATGCCCAAGATCGCCCCCTGGATGGGGTACAGGAGACCATTGATCCCACGAACGTGAAGCTCCTCTTCCCGATAGCGAAGGGTCCCACGACTATCCAAATGCGCTGACGGATGTCTACCGTAACGGAGACGTACCCGTCCCATGTTCAACACCAGGAAGCGCACCGGGCTGTGCCGATCAGGGGCCATGTGGGAGCCATCTGTGGCCAGAACGGCGTGATCACGCGGTGCGTCCGGGGCAGGATAATGAGCGCCGGGCGGTTCGTCCGTGGGACGGGCAACCAGCCAGGGCACTCGATCCCGCACCTGTTCGATCTTTGAGCGTAGAGCCTCCCCGTCGAGGGACCGCAGCAAGGCCCGAGCCTCCTGTGTCCGCCCAGATCGGACGCGCTCGGCGGTCATCCGAACCAGCTCCCGAACCGCGTCGTTCAGGTTCTCGATGCGCAGGACCATGACGGTGCTCCTCCACGGGAAGAAAGGCCACTCCCATCCTTCCCATCGAACAGATGTACACGTCCATTATATGCCGTTGCGAGCGAAAAGCAAGGCGTCGCGTCCCGACTACATCGCAGGCATCGGCAGCGGGGGCCTGCGTGGCGAAACGGTTCACGGGGTGATTGAAGGGGAAAAGTAACGTGCCAGGCTCGTCTTGCCAATTCATCCTTTGATTTCTGCTTCCCACACCCGGCGTATCTCCTTCTCGCCAACCGGGCCCGACCGCAGGATGACCGGCTCGGAACCGGTGCAATCAACGACGGTGGAGGGCTGTCCCCCAGGGGCAGGGCCGGCATCCAAAACCAGGGGGACGCGTTCGCCCATGCTGGTCACGACCTCCTGGGCGCTCAAGGCGGGGGGATGTCCACTCAGGTTGGCGCTGGTGGCAGCCAGGGGACGACGCAAACGGCGAATGAGAGTACGTAACCAGTCATGGTTGGGAATGCGCACACCGACGGTATCTTTCCCCTCTCGTAGAATCGAAGGAAGCTCCGGGCGCGCGGGCAACACCAGAGTCAGAGGACCGGGCCAAAACGCCCGTGCCAGCCGATGCGCCGGCGCCGGGAAGGAACGGATGACAAACCACACGTCCTCGATGTCGGCCAGGAGAACCGGAATGGGCTGCGAGCGCGGGCGCTCCTTGATGATGTAAAGTCGTTCCACGGCTTCGGGGTTCAGGGCGTCCGCTGCCAACCCGTATACCGTATCCGTGGGCACGACGGCCACATGACCGGAACGCAAGAAAGAGAGGGCCAGTGCCATGGCATCGGGTTCTTCGATATGCTTGATGATGGTCTTGTGGCGTACCGGATACTCCACCGTATGACCTCGCGCGCTGCCCGATGTACCGACTGCCGTCATTCTGTCACCCGCAAGCCAGATATTCCTCCTGGCAGATCATGAATGACACTCGAGGAAAGCCAGAGTCGCCTCCGGGAAGGTCTTCATCCTGTAGACAGGTTCCTGCCAAAGTGTAGCATGGCTGTCGGAAGGGAGCAAACACGCGCGCCCAGAAAGCAGCAGTTCAAGGGGGGATAGTTTTCCTCTCTCGCCACCGTTGTTTGAGAACCAACCAGGCAAATTGGGGCAGGGCCATCTGTCGCCGCCAGCGCCGAGGCTCCAGTGCCAGGCGCCACAACCACTCCAGGCCCACCTGTCTGACGACTTTCGGAGCCCGCCTTTGGACCCCGGTGATGAAGTCGAAGGCCCCGCCGACCCCGATAGCGACGTGAGTTCGCACGTGGGGCAAATTGCGCGCGATCCAACGTTCTTGTTTCGGGGCCCCATAAGCCACCAGCACGATATCGGGCTTCACGCTGTTGATGTGGGCGCGTACACACTCGTCGTATGCCGGCCCGGGATCGCCGGCCTCGGCGCCAACGACCTGCAAGCCGGGGTAACGGGACTGGAGACGAATGGCCGCCCGAGCGGCCACTCCAGGGGCCGCGCCGAGAAAGTAAAGCCGCCACCCTTCACGCGCCGCGCGCTCGGCAATGCGAGGTACGCCATCAGAACCCGTCACACGTTCTGGGATGGCATGTCCCAGAAGCCGCGCCGCCCAGAGCACGCCAATACCATCCGGCCAGACCATGGCAGCCCCTCGTAAGATACGAAGATAGTCCGGATCCCGCCGGGCGCGCATGATGATCTCCGGGTTGGCCGTGACCACGTAGCCTTGGGCCTCGAGGGCGATCATCGTCGCCAACCTCTCCAACGCCTGAGCAAAGGTCAGACGGTGAACGGGCACGCCCAGGATGTCCACAGGAGCCGGGTCGACAGTCAGGTTTGGGTGAGAGTGAAAGGAGGATCTCATGGTGTCCCTGCTCTGGCCGCACGCTCCAACACGCGCCCCACTTGCAGTGCCGTCTTCTTCCAGGAGAATCGGGGGACATTCTCCCGGCCTCGACAGCTAAGCAGGACGCGCAAGCCAGGATCCTGCAGGAGCCGTCGAATGGCTTGCGTCATCCCTTCGACGTCTTCCGGGTCGACCAGCAAGGCCCCGTCGCCCGCCACCTCGGGCAGGCTGGATACGCGAGATGTCAGGACAGGCACGTCGAGGGCCTGAGCTTCCAGCACAGGGAAGCCAAATCCCTCGTAAAGGGAGGGGAAGAGCAAGGCCACAGCACCGGCCAGCAGAGGACCCAGGTTCTCGTCGGGCACGTAGCCCAGCAGGTGCACCCGAGCGCTCACGTCGGCCTCGCGCACGCGTTGCAGGATGGGCCCGGAAAGCCACCCACGCTTGCCGGCCAACACCAGGTGGGCAGGGTCCCGGGTATATCCCCCCTCGTCGATGAACGGGACCTCTTGCACCCGGACAAACGCGTCAAGGAGGCGCAGGAGATTCTTGCGCGGGTGCAGGGTGCCGATGAAGAGGAAATAGGGGGCGGAGAGGCGATAGACTTTTCGGACACGCCGTATCTCCGCGGCGGTCGGCCGGGGAGGCCGCGAGAGACCGGGATAGACGACCCTAATCTTGGCCATGGGGATGTGGTAGAGAGTGGTCAGATCGTGAGCTGTCGCCCGGGAATCGACAATGACCTGCTGAGCGCGTCGGGCACTGTGGCGGGTACTCCACCGTAAGTACCAACGTTGCCCACGAGGGTGCGCGTCGGGGAAGTGTTCATACCCCAGATCGTGGACGGTCACAACAATGGGCACGAGAGGTGGGGGGAAGATCGGCACCACGTGGGCAGGGATAAACAACACATCGGGGGGATGTCGCCAAAGTTCGCGGGCCAGAGCCAGGTGCGTCCACAGTCGGGGAGAAAGCAGACGGCGCACACGCACATGAGCGGGCCAGTCCGTCAGGCCAAACTCGGAAGGGGCCAGGGGAAGACGTGTGTAGAGGCGCACCTGGTGCCCTGTGGTTCGGTAGAGGGAGATCAGGTGACCGATGAGCTCACGGCTGTAGGTTTCCGTGCCCGTACGTGCCCCTGACCGGACACGGCTGGCATCTATCCCTATGATCATGTTCGAAGCGTACTCAGAAATCCGTTCGAGGGCAAATGGACGCCCGATTTGCCTCATTCCGGTCGGGGGTGGCCGGACGAGGGTTCCCGGGGCCAGGCAGAACCAGCGCCTGAAAGCCGGTCATCCCCCAACAACCGGCTATTCAGGCGCTGGACCCAACCCCATTATAGAGGCAACTCGCAAAAACGCGCAAAATTGACTCCCTCGCGCTGAGACTTCCGGGTATCTGCTGTCAAAGCACTCCGTGGCGCTCGTCCCCTGCCCATCCTCCTTGGAGCCGATCTCGGTGGAGCTGATCTCGGGCATATCCGTCGTGGACGGCGTATGATACAATGAAGATGTGGTAAAAACAAGGATGGGAATGGGATCATTCCCATTTTGTGCGTCTCAGGTTCATTGGGAGGTGCACCATGAGCAGCAACGGCGCTGAGTTGAATCCCTACCAAATTGCTTTGCAGCAGTTCGAGCGAGCAGCCAGATACGTCCCCATGAAGAAGGGCATCTATGAGATGCTACGCCGCCCCAAACGGGAGCTCACCGTCAGCTTCCCCGTGCGCATGGACGACGGTTCGGTCGAGATTTTCACCGGCTATCGGGTGCAACACCACGATGTGCGGGGACCATTCAAGGGGGGCATCCGTTATCATCCCAACGTCACCCTGGACGAGGTCCGAGCCCTGGCCATGTGGATGACCTGGAAGACCGCCGTCGTGAACATTCCCTACGGCGGTGCCAAGGGCGGGATTGTGTGCAATCCTAAGGAAATGTCGGAGAAAGAACTGGAACGGTTGACCCGCCGCTACGCCAGCGAGATTTCCCTCATCATCGGTCCCGACGCCGATATTCCGGCCCCAGATGTCAACACCAATCCCCAGGTCATGGCCTGGATCATGGACACCTACTCCATGCTCAAGGGCCACTCGGTCCCAGCGGTGGTCACCGGCAAGCCCATTGATGTGGGCGGCTCCCTGGGGCGCGGCGAGGCCACCGGCCGGGGGGTTGTCTACACAGTGGCGGAAGCCATGAAGCACCTGGATATCCCTGTAGAGGGAGCGACCGTCGTCGTTCAGGGCTATGGCAATGCAGGTTCGGTGGCAGCGCGGCTGATGCAGGACTTGGGTGCAAAGGTCATCGCCGTTAGCGACAGCAAGGGAGGTGTCTACAATCCTAACGGCCTGGACACGCGAGATGTGCTCCGTCACAAGCGAGAGACCGGATCGGTCATCAACTATCCCGGCGCGGACACCATCTCCAACGCGGAATTGCTCACGCTGGAATGCACTGTGCTGATCCCCGCGGCGCTGGAAAATCAGATTACGGGGGAAAACGCGGCCGAGGTGAAGGCCCGCATCGTGGCGGAAGCCGCCAACGGTCCCACGACTCCGGACGCGGACGACATTCTTCACAAGAAAGGTGTCTTCGTCATTCCTGATGTTCTCTGCAACGCGGGCGGTGTTACCGTCTCCTATTTCGAATGGGTTCAGGATCTGCAGTCCTTCTTCTGGGACGAAGACGAGGTCAACCAGAAGTTGCAGCGAATAATGACGCGAGCATTTCACAATGTACTGGACATTGCCCACGAGAAAAACGTGGACATGCGCACCGCCGCTTACATCCTCGCCATCTCTCGCGTGGCACGGGCCGTGGAAGTGCGCGGGCTATTCCCGTAAATCCTTGTAGACCCCCAGGAGGCGCCATGTACAAGAGAATTCTCTGCACGTTGGACGGTTCGGAGTTGGCCGAGCAGGCACTCCCTCACGCTCTGACTATGGCCAAGGCCTTCGACGCTGAGCTTACCCTGCTCCGAGTGGTGGAGCCGCCCCCGTTGCCTTTGCTACCCGAGTTTGCCGCCGCGGAGATCGATCTGGTTCCTCAACTGGAAGAGGATGCGAAAACATATATTCGAGATAAAGTGTCCGCTCTCAAGCAACAAGGGTATCGGGTGATCGGAGTGACTGAGGAAGGCCGCGCCGCCGACAGCATCGCCGATTTTGCCCACGAGCATGACATCGACCTGATCGTCATGGCCACCCACGGTCGGAGTGGCCTCTCCCGATGGGCCTTCGGGTCCGTGGCGGATCGGGTGCTGCGGCTGGCGTGTTGCCCCATCTTGCTCGTCCGAGTGCGGGGATAAGCGCATATTTTCCCGGCGAGGGCGTAGCCAGCGGCCCATCACCCGCCTCCTTGCGCGCGGGGGGAGGGTGCGCCTGGGGCCTTCTTCCCCGGATCCGGGGTCAGGGGAGAAGGTGTGGGAGAAATATCAGCAGGCCGACGATGGCAGCGGCCAGTGCCGCAATGAGAACGGCGCCGGCCGCTGCGTCTTTCGTGCGCATGATGTGATGGTCGAACTCGGGTTCCACCCGGTCGGCCAGATGTTCCAGGGCGGAATTGAGCAGTTCCAGGGAGAGGACGAGGCCGCTCACGATGGTAATGATCGCCCATTCCTGCAGAGAGAGACGCAGCCATAGCCCGACAATGATGACCAGCGTGAGAATGCTCAAGTGAATGCGGGCATTCCGCTGGCTGCGCACTGTATGCACAATGCCCCGGAACGCGTACATCAGGCTATGCCAGAAGGTGGGTGCGTGCATTTCACTCTCTCCGCGGGTGTGGCTTGCCTTCCGGTCCCAGGTAAGCCACACCCAATATCTGTTCCTGCTTCCGCCACATGATGGCTTCTTCCTCCGGGGTCGAATGGTCATATCCCAACAGGTGCAAGACCCCGTGAACCACGAGCAAGCGCAGCTCCTCTTGCAGAGGGCGGCCATACGTGCGCGCCTGACGTTCGGCCACAGGCAAGGCAACGATCACATCACCCAGATAGGGGAGAGGGAAGGCCTCTGACGGCAATTCCGGGGCTTCCTCTCGCAGGGGGAACGAAAGGACGTCGGTCGGGGCATCCACCCCTCGATAGGTACGGTTCAATCTCCGGACCGACTCCGCGTCGGTCACGACGACAGTGAGTTCTGCTGCAGCCACCCCTTCCTGGGTCAGGGCGCGCAGGACCACCTCTCTCAGGTCGTGGACATCCACTTGTGATCGATACGTCCTATCGACCTGAATGTGGACGTCGAACGCGTGATCGTCTGTCATGCTCTGTCCTCTTGCCACAGGGGCAACAAGGCCGCCGCGATCCCCTCCAGCCAGGCGAGCAGGGCTTCGTCCTCATTCCAAGGAGCCACACACTGGAGGCCCAGTGGAAGGCCGTTCGACGCCCGGCCGGCCGGGACGGTGGCTGACGGCATTCCCATGTAGGTCCAGGGCAGATTCATGATGGGATTCCCTGTGGTCTCGATGCCCTCAGGTGCCGGGCCGGGAGCAGCCGGGCAAATCCAGACATCGATGCCTTTTTCCTCCATCAGTGACTCCACTTTCTCCCGTTCTACCCGTTGGCCCCTCCTCCCCTGGGCCACCACCTCTGCAGGAACCTGTTGCCCCTCCCGGACCAGCGCCGCGGTTCGTGGCCGATAGAGGTCCCCGTAACGGGCAAACCATTCGGCATGCTCCTGGGCGAACTCAGCCGCGATCAGATGGCGGTGCATCTGGTTGATAGTCTCGATATTGTCCAGTGCTTCCACGCGTCGGACATCGTATCCCGCCCCTTCCAGGGCTCGTACCTGCTCCTCGAACGCGGCCAGACCCTCCGCGGATGCCTGATTCAAATAGGGACCCACGGGCACGCCCAGCACGGGACGACGTTGGCCGGCCCGAGCTTCTTTTTCCTCTGACCAGTCGTTGCAGGCCACAGAGGCCGCCAGACGCATCCCGGGCACATCCTGCGTAAAGAGCCCCACATGGTCAGCCGAACGGGAGAAATAGAGAAGCCCCGCTGTAGGAATGCGATTGTAGGTTGGTTTGTAGCCCACGATGCCACAAAACGCGGCCGGACGCAGGACAGAGCCGATGGTTTGGGTGCCGATGGCAAGCTGGGCCATCCCCGAGGCCACGGCCGCGGCGGAACCGCTGCTGGATCCGCCCGGGGTGTGGGCCAAATTGTGAGGGTTGCGGGTGGGGCCGGGCGCGAAATAGGCGAACTCTGTCGTCACGGTCTTGCCCAGAACCAGGCTACCGGCCCGACGGAGTCGGGTGACGACCTCGGCCTCTGCGCCTTCGAAGAGCTCCGGGGGCAGGTTGGACCCGGCCCGGGTGGGGAAGCCCTCGGCCCGGAAGATGTCCTTCACCCCCAAAAGGATGCCAAAGAGGGGAGGGCGTCCTTCTACCTGGGCGTGGCGTTCGGCGAGGGCATGAGCCTCTGACCGGACGCGCTCACACCGTCCTTGTTCGGGGATGAATGCCTGCACATGTGGCTCGACATCTTCCAAGCGACGACACATCTGATCCAGGTAATCGTCCAGGGGCCATTGTCCGGAACGAAGACGGGTTGCCGTTTCGGCCAGCGGTGCGGGGTGAATGTAGGTGTCCATGAGTTCCCTCCTTCCATATCGTAGTGAACGCACATATTATACCGGAAAACGCGAGGGAAGAGGGAGTGCAAGTGGGCTCGATTCCCCGATCCCATCCGGCCACCTTTTTCCCCAAATTCCGACAGCCCGCCAGGGGACGAAATCAGGGCCCCAAAAGCTGCCGGTAGAGTGCAGCGATGCGTTCTGCCATCACCCCGGCATCGAACTCCTTCCGCGCTCGCTCACGAGCCGACCGCCCCATGCGGGCTCGCTCCGCCGGGTGAGAAAACAGGAAGTTCAGGGCCTCGGCCAACGCCCCAGGTGCCCCGGGAGGAACGACCCAACCGGTTTCCCCGTGCACGTTCACGAAGGAGGTGCCCGTCCCCAATTCCGTGCTGATGACGGGCAGGCCGCTGGCCATCGCCTCTACCAGGACCAGGCCAAAGGCCTCGGCGCGAGAGGTAGAAGGGAGAACAAAGAGGTCCGCCGCGGCATAATAGAGGGGAAGGTCGGCCTCAGGGACATTTCCCAGGAAGACCACCCGGCGGTCGAGTCCCAGACGCCGGGCCAACTGACGCCACGGTTTCCCCATCGGCCCGGTGCCGATGACCCAGAGGTGTAGCTCGGGGACCTGGACCAAAGCGTGTAGAAGAACGTCCAGTCCTTTGTAATAGCGCAGCCGGCCGACGAACAAAGCCAGGGGAACATCGGCTTCCCGGCCCCACACGCGCTCGCGTATCGTGGCCGCCCGGGCCCGGTCCACATGCAAGAAAGGGGCCAGCTCGATCCCCAGAGGGATGGGATGAACGTCTCGGGCCACGGCTTGCAGCTCGGAGGATGAACGGGCATAAGCAGGGCTGCTGACGATGATGGCATCGGCCCTGGCAAGTACGCGGCGCAGCAAAGGGCGGTATAGACGTAGAATGCGCTGCTGCCGCACAACATCCGAGTGGTAGGTAATGACCGTCACGCGCGCCCGTCCCCAGAGGAGGTTGGCGATCTCCCCTGGGGGGTAGGGGAAGTGCAGGTGCGCCACGTCAGCGGTGAGCGTCGCTTGATAGAGGAGCTGACGAGGGCTGAGGGGGGTGGAAGCCACCGTAGCCAATCTGCCGGCACGCAGCACGCGCACGGGACCGTCCTGTTCCACGCCAGTGCGAAGACTGTAAGGAAAAGGGGCAGGATTGGTCGCCAAGACGGTAACCTCAAACCCCTGCTGCACCTGACGGTGAGCCAGGGTGTGGATGTGTTTCTCCATGCCGCCCGCAACAGGGGGGAAATAGTCCTTATAAACGTGGAGAACCCGCAAAGGGCTGGACATGAGAGACTACCGTTCCGTAATGAAGTCGTCCAGATTCAACACCCGGAAAAGGCGTACCTCCACTTCATGAGGCATTTCTGGGGGTTCGAGACGGTGATACAGGGCCAGCGTCTTGCTCATGGAATCAAACACGACGTAGCAATTGCGGCATGTGGCCAGATGTTCTTCGATGGCCTGGCAAAGGCTGGGAGAGAGTTCTCCGTCCACATACGCGCTGATCAAATTGAGCACATCCGTACAGTTCAATTGAGCAGCCATACACACTCCGTTCTTCATCCTCCGAGGCCAAGCCCCGAGGATTCAAAGGAGGCTCCTATGCGGTCAGGTGTCAAGTTCTTTTGAAACGGGACCGGTCACATCCCACCCTTCCACATAAGGGGTGAGAAATTCCCGCAACAGTAGCCGCGCTCGATGCAACCGCACCTTCGTCGCCGACTCGCTAATTCCCAACGCCTGGGCCGTTTCCAATGTAGAAAGCCCCTCCAGTTCCCGCAGGATGAAGACGACCCGCAGCGTTTGCGGAAGTTTGCGAATAGCTGCCTCCAACACCTCTCGTAATTCTCCAGTCAGGACGATGTGATGGGGATCAAATCTCCAGTCCGCCAGATTGCGAGGCAGAACCCCTCCCTCATCGGTCTCCACCGGTGCATCCAGGGAAATTGGGTCTTCCCGGCGCTTGCGTAACCGCATCAGGGCGGCATTCGTCGCCACGCGGTAAAGCCAGGTTCCAAGTTGTGAGTCCCCGCGAAAAGAGCGTATCTTGCTGCAGGCATTGATGAACGCCTCCTGCAGGGCTTCCTCAGCCTCCTCTTCGACCCCAAGAATCCGCAATGTGACTCGATACAGTTTGGGAGAATAGCGACGCACCAACTCCGCACAGGCACGCCGATCGCCCGCCTGTAATGCGGCCAGCAAATCGGATTCGGTTGCGTATTCTTGCCCTTCAGTCATTGGATGCACTTGCCCTTACATGCGTTACGCCGCCCGTTTATGGGTGCCCCTTCCATCACGGGAGATCCCCGACCTCCTCTTGTTCGGGCAATCGGGCACGCAACGCGCGCCCGATTGCGTATGGCTCGGCTGAACCGTGTAGGAGGAGGTCGTACTCTCCCTTGTCATCGACGAGAAAGACCAGCGGGAAGCGAAGGCCTTGCTTGCGCGCGGCGCGAATGAGATCGAAATAGCGCTCCATCACGTCCATCTCGTTCGCGTCCACGTAGACCACTTCCAGGGGCAGGCTCATGCTGCGTTGGATGTAAACCCTGGAGGCCTGCGCCAGTTGTTCGGCCGTGTACACCGGACCACAGGTCTTGCAGAATCGATTCTCTTCCTCTGAGTGTCCGATAATCAGAATATGCATGATGTGCCCTCTCCTCTGAAAGTCCTTTTCGGCCCACGGCAGACAGTTGGGGATCCTCGTCTATCGATCTTCTCCCTCATGACCTTTTCATATCCCCGCCGCTTGACGAATGCGCTGCCGCAGGACCGGTCCGGGGAGAGCGCCCACGATACGGTCCACCACCTGACCGTTGCGAATGACCAGCAATGTGGGGATGCTGCGCACGCCGTACATCGCGGCTGTACGTGGATTCTCGTCCACGTTCAGTTTGGCCACCAGGAGCTTACCCGCGTACTCGCGCGCGATTTGCTCCAGGACCGGCGCAATCATGCGACAAGGAGCACACCAGGGCGCCCACAAGTCCACCACCACCGGAATACGCGAGCCGAGTACGAGCTGCTGGAAGGTGGCATCCGTCACCACTACCGGCGCGTCGGGATGAGAGGAAGGACCGCGCTGTGGTCCGGACCCGGGACGCGGTTGGGCTCCGGCCAGGGGGACAGACGCGCCTCCGCGTATCGTCCCCGAGCGGGGCCGCTTCCCCAAAAGCACCTCCAGCTCCTGTTGGAGGGCCTGCTCCCCTACTTCGCCCACGATGCGTTCTACCTCGCGGCCCTCCTTGAGGAGGACAACGGTGGGGACGGCCTCGATGTGATATCGATGGGCCGCCTCGGGCGTGTCGGTCACATTTGCCCGCACCACCAGTACGTCTCCGGCAAACTCGCGGGCCAGATGCTTGAGCGCGTCCTCCATGCGGTCGCACGGAGGACAATTCCCCTTCCAGAAAACGATCAGCACCGGAATCGGCGAACGTTCCACTTTCTTGAAGGCCGGATCGGTCACGTGAATCGGTTCGAAAAAAACAGGCATTGGGTCCTCCAAGTGTGTTCGAATGATTCATCCATTTTTAGAGCGCCCTCACCATGTACAGGTCCCTTACCTCAAAGCCCAGCTTTCGATAATAGTGGCGTGTGCCCACGGCGGCAATGACCGCCAGCTCCCTGTACCCTTCCTGGCGTGCTATTTCGACGGCTCGTTCCACGAGGCGACGTCCCAATCCCCGGTGCTGAGGCTCCTGCCCCCCTTCTTCCCCAAACTTCAGCGCAGGACCGTACACGTGCACTTCTCGGATCATGGCCGCGTTTTGGATCTCGGGAACGGGCACGACCTCAGGGCCGTGGGGTAGGGAGAGCCGCAGAAAGCCCGCAATACGATCGTCCTCCGTGGCCACGTGAAGGAAGAGTTCCCGGTTGATATCGGTCTCATAAGGGAGCACGTTCAAATGGAGGTCCTCCTCGCTCACGTGAGTGTGCCGCACTTCTCGACAGCGAATGCACCGGCAGCGCATTCCCCGTTCTGCCATGTACGCCTGGACCTGTTGACGCAGGTTGGTTTTTGTGTTCCCGGCCACGATGTTCGGCGTAGGAATGTCTCGGAAAATGCGGTTAATGCGGCAATAAGGAGGTACATGCGTCTTGCATCGGGCTACCAGATCGATGAGCACCTCCTCCGGATAAGGATGATACTGCCCTTCTTTCCACAACTCATAAAGGGCTGTATTCTTCAGCAAAGAAGTAGGGTAGATCTTCAGCTCATCGGGTCGGATGGCCGGGTCCTCCCACAAACGCTGGAAGTCTTCATAATCCGACTCGGGTGTGGCCCCGTAGAGGTTGGCCATCCAGTGGACGACGATCTTGAACCCCGCTCCTCTCAACAAGCGAATGGCGCGACGCACATCGGCCACCGTGTGTCCCCGCTTGTTCAGGGCCAGAATGCGGTCATCCATGCTCTGCAGGCCCAATTGTACCTTAGTGACACCCAGGCGACGCATGTGCAGGATCTCCCGTAGAGTCACCCGATCGGGTCGGGTCTCCACGACCAGTCCCACGTTACGATGGTTCGCGCTTTCGTTGATGCGCTGAGCTTCTTCCAGGGTCTTCGCCTCCACGCCATTCATGGCGTCGAAGCAACGTCGGACGAACCACTCCCGGTAGCCGCGCGGGTATGCAGACCAGGTGCCTCCCAGGATGAGCAGCTCCACCTTGGCCGCGCTGTGGCCGATGGCCTCGAAGGCGCGAATGCGGCTTTCTGTCTGACGGAAGGGGTCGAATTCATTTTGAAGTGCGCGCTGCGCGCCCGGTTCGTCGGGCACATAGCTCTTGGGCATGTTACTGAACGTGGGGCAAAAGATGCACTCACCTGGGCAAAAGTAGGGCTTGGTCAACACGGTCACCGGGGCCACCCCGGAGCTGGTGCGAACGGGCTTGAGTTGCAGACGGCGCAACAGTTCCCGGTCGAAGGGGAGACTCCCGCTCTCGACCAGATGTCGATAGCCGGCGACCATCTGGCTCTTGGAGAGGACCCGTCCGGTCCGCCGCGCGTAGGCACGCATCAAGGACGCGTACAGGTCCTTGAGCGAAGCCCCGGCCCGGGTCACCTGCTCCAGGCTTTCCAGGAAGGCTTCCTCGTCGATGTCTACCCCCTCAAATCGAGGTTCCGTCGAAACGCGCATATCTGCTATCTGCCCTTCATCCAACAACGCCGGCCCTATCCGATTCTATTCGCGCCCGGTGGAAGCCGTGAAAACGGCCTTCGACCCTCGGCCATTTCCCCCGACCGCCCTCGCATTATACGGTATTTCTCCCCATCTGTCATCTACTCGTCCGAGATGGAGAGTTCCAAACTCCGCTCAGAGCCCTCATCCTCGGCCCTCTCCTCCCGAATTCGGACGAGGGAGAGGCGTTAATGGCCTCCGATTGCGCAACCGTTGCGTTAAAACGTTCAAAAGCCCCATCGCCCAGCGAACGAAGTTGATTCCCACCTTCAAAATACGTTATCATGCGAGGGTGTGAACGGACGGCGTTGTGCTGTACAATCGGCATGCGGATCTAGACATAGCTAGGCCTGGATGAAAGGTGCTCCTATGCCCACACGCGCGGACGTATTGGTCATCGGCGGCGGCATCATCGGGGTAAGCTCCGCCTACTACCTTGCTCGTGCAGGTTTGGATGTCCATCTGGTGGAGCAAGGAGAGATAGCCGCGGGAAGCTCCTACGGCAACGCCGGATTGGTCACGCCCAGTGACTCGGCACCTCTTCCCTCCCCTTCGGCCCTCAGCAAAGGACTACAGTGGATGCTGGACGCCCGTAGTCCGCTCTACATCAAACCCCGCCCCGATCCGGAACTGCTCTCCTGGTTATGGCGCTTTCGAGGAGCCTGCAACCGCTCGGCCTTTCGACGAGCCGCCTCCCTGTTGACGACACTTTCTCGTCTTAGCCTGGAGCTGTACGAACAGTTGCGGAAGGAGGAAGAGATCCCAGCCTTGTTCCAACGCCGTGGCCTCCTCCTCCTCTACCGGACGGAAGTGGGGTTTGAGGAAGGGCAGCACTACGCCGAGATGATGAAGGCGTTCGGCCTGGATTCAGATACGCTGAACCGCGAGGATGTCCGCGCGCGGGTATCCCTGGTTCGGCCGGATGTAGTGGGCGGCATCTACTTTCGGACGGACGCGCACGTGGATCCGGCAAGTTTCGTTCGCTCCCTGGCCGAACGCGCTTCCGTGCGCGGGGTCACCATCCACACGCGCACGGAAGCCCTGCGCTTGCAAGTGAAGCAGGGACGCGTCCAGGCGGTGTTTACCACCCGCGGCGATTTCGTGGCCCGGCACGTCATCGTGGCATCAGGCGCGTGGAGCCCGCTCCTGGTGCGAGACCTGGGAGTGCGGCTGCCCGTGCAAGCTGCGAAGGGCTACAGCATCACGGTAGGACGCCCTCCCCAGTTTCCCGAATTGCCCCTCATCTTAGACGAGGCCAAAGTGGCCGTGACGCCCTTGGGAGAACGACTACGCTTTGCCGGCACGTTGGAACTGGGCGGGTTGGACATGAGCGTGAATCTCACCCGTGTACGGGCCATCGAGGAGGGGGTGAGGCGCTATCTCAACCTGGATCCACAAGGCCAGCCGCTGGTCGAGTTGTGGCGGGGGTGGCGTCCCTGCACGCCCGACGGCTATCCCGTCATCGGACGCCTGTCCACTGTGGAGAACCTGTGGGTTGCGACAGGGCACTGCATGCTGGGCATCACCCAGGGGCCGGGCACGGGGAAACTGGTGGCCGACATGGTTACGGGGCGAGAACCGATGCTGGATGCGACGCCCTTCCATCCAGCCCGCTTTGGCCTGTAGGGGTGGTGGACCCGTGGACGAACACGTGCGCCAACGTCTGCTCCAGCTCAATCGCTCCTTCTACGAGACCTTCGCGGCGAGTTTCTCCGCAACCCGGTTTGGCTTTCAGCCCGGCTACGCGCGCCTTGCCCGGTACTTTCCGCCTGTCTGCCGGGTGCTGGATTTGGGATGTGGCAACGGGCGTTTTGCCCACTTTCTCGACGCCCACGTGCAAGAGGCTTATTACGTAGGTATCGATGGGAGCGCGAAGCTCGTGCAACAGGCGCGAGACGCGGCCGCAACGTTGACCCGCGTTCACGCGGTCTTTCACGTGGCCGACCTGACCGGGGAGGAATGGCTCCGCCTCGTTCCGGCCGAGACCTTCGATGTCGTGTTGGCCCTCGCTGTGCTGCACCATATCCCCGGCTTTGCAGCCCGGGCACAACTTCTGCGCCGGGCTGCCTCACGTGTCCGGACGGGCGGCTATGTGATTCTCTCCAACTGGCGTTTCACCCACAATGAGCGGATGCGGCGCAAGATCGTGCCCTGGGAAGTCATCGGCCTGTCGGCAGCAGAGGTAGAATCGGGAGACTATCTTCTGGACTGGAAGCGAGATGGCGTCGGGTATCGCTATGTCCACCAACTGGACAAGAAAGAGGTCGAAGCTCTGGCCCGGAACGCGAACCTCGTCGTCGTCGAGCATTTCCATTGCGATGGCCGTGAGGGAGACTTAAGCCTCTACAGCGTGCTGACCAAAGCAGCCCCTCCCCGTTCCTCTAACGCAATGTCTACGTCGATCAAACGAAATTCTAATGAAACGAGCCTAGAATGGAGACAGGTATAGTGTGGGAAGATCGGTGATTCTTCAGGCCTGTCAGGGGGAGGTCCGTCATGGGGAAACCATTCCCGCCCACCTGAGATAATGAGGCCGGGGAATAAGGCATGAGACCGTATGACCGGGAGAGCCGCAGCGTGGGAGTCTGCGGTCTGATGCAAGCAGGAGGACAATCATGAGATTCGCGGGCACACAAGAGACGGTGATCCGACCGCCGGCCGTCGCAGGAACGTTCTATCCGGCCGATCCGCTCGAGTTGCAACAAACGGTCCGGGCATTTTTGGCCCAGGCCCAGGTGCCTGATCTGAAAAATGTGCGCGCGGTCATTGCGCCCCACGCGGGATATCTCTACAGCGGCCCGGTAGCCGGCCACGCCTTCAAAGCGTTGGCGAACGTACCGGAAAGACCGCGCGTTCTTTATCTCATGGGACCCGCCCACTATGTGTACGTGCCGGGCGTCGCGGTTGCCACCTTCGCCGGATTCTCCACCCCCCTGGGGACGGTGCCGGTCGCCACAGAAATTGTGGACGTGTTGCTGGCGCAAGGGAAGCCCTTCCTGCCCGGCAACGATGCTCACCTTCCGGAGCATTGTCTGGAGGTAGAATTACCCTTCCTGCAGTCGATCTTCAACAACTCTGTACGAATCGTGCCCTTGCTCTTTGGTCAGGTTGATCCTTTCCGGGTCGTCCCTGTCCTCACGGAGTGGCTGCAGGCGGATCCCAATGCTCTGATCGTCGTGAGTTCGGATCTCAGTCATTATCATGATTATGCAACAGCACGACGGTTAGACCAGGGTTTCCTGGAAGCGGTCGTGCACGGGGATTTACAACAGGCTCAGGAGGGAGAGGCCTGTGGCCTGCTGCCCATTCTCACGTTGATGGGTCTGGCCCGTCGCCTGGGCTGGCACGCTCACCTGCTGGACTATCGCAATTCAGGTGACACGGCCGGCGACAAGTCCCGTGTGGTCGGGTACAGTGCTGTGGCGTACACGGCCGCTTAAGGAGATGGGATGGTGAACCAAACGGCGAAGCAAATGGAAAAGGGACAGAGAGAGGAAGAAAACCTTCCGGTCCTTTCAGCAGAAGAAGGCGATCTTCTGTTGACCATTGCCCGGAAAACTCTGGAAGAGCGATTACTTCGCGGCCGCACATACGATCCTGACTTGCGTGTTCTGCCGCAAGTCCTACGTATGCCCGGCGCCTCTTTTGTTACCCTGACGCAGGCGGGGCAGTTGCGCGGCTGCATCGGCTCGGTGGTGGCTCATCAGGCATTGGCCCTCGACGTGCGCGACAATGCCGTCAAGGCCGCCCTGGCGGACCCGCGCTTCCCGCCCCTGCGGCCGGAAAAGTTACCGTACACCACCATTGAAGTTTCGGTATTGAGCCCCCTGCGCCCGCTGACGTACGATCGCCCGGAAGAGCTGTTGCGGCAGATCACCCCGGGCAAGCACGGACTTTTGCTGGTCAACGGGACCCGGCGGGGGCTGTTGCTCCCTCAGGTGTGGGAAAAACTGCCTAACAAGGTCACTTTCTTGCAGCAACTGAGCCTGAAGGCCGGACTTCCAACCGATGCCTGGACATACCCATCGACGCGAATTCTTGTCTTCGAAGTCCAGGAATTTCAGGAAAAAGGAACCGAGAAGTGAGAACAAGCGTACTCACTTGTGAGTCAAATCTCTGCTCGTCGCGAGGGGAAGAGAGGATGACCCGGACGAGTCAAGGACGCAATCCGGCAGAGCAGAGGCTCTGACCGTGAGGAGGTGAAGGGAAGATGTTCAACTGGCAAAGAGAGACGAACGAGCAGACACGTATCCCGGATGAGCTCCCCATCCTGCCCCTGCGGAACACGGTGGCGCTGCCGTTTACCGTGCTGCCGCTGACGGTGGGGATCCCCCGGTCGGTCAAACTGATCGAAGAAGCCATGGAGGGAGACCGGATCATCGGGCTAGTGGCGATGAAAGACCCAAGCATCGAACTCCCCGGTCCGGATGAAGTGTACACCACGGGCACCGCGGCCCAGATTCTCAAGGTCGTCAAGGCGCCGGACGACACCCTCCAGGTGGTCATTCAGGGCCTGGAACGCATCAAGATCGACTACTGGACGGCGACGGAGCCTTACTTGAAAGCCCATATCATCGTCGCCCCTGACGAGCGGGGGACCGAGGACGTAGAGGTGGAGGCCTTCCGACGCACCCTAGTCGACCTGTCACAGAAGCTGGTCCAGTACCTGCCGAACATCCCGGAGGAAGTTGTCGAATTCCTGGAGCGAGTAGAGGATCCGCGCTATCTGACGTACCTGCTGGCCTCCAATGCTCGCATCGAAATGGAAGACACGCAGAAATTGCTGGAAGAGGACAGCCTGAAGGAGAAAATGCGCCTCCTGGTCAAGCTCCTCAACCGCGAACTGGAGGTTCTGGAACTCGGGCAGAAGATCCAATCTGAAGCGCGCGAGGAACTGGAGAAGGCCCAACGCGAATACTTCCTTCGCCAGCAGATGAAGGCCATCCAGCGCGAGTTGGGTGAGGAAGACGAACAGCAACGGGAGATCGAGGAGTACCGACAGAAAATCGAAGCGGCTGGCATGACCGAAGAGGCACAAAAAGAAGCCATGCGAGAACTGGCGCGCATGGAAAAAATGCCCCCCCAAGCCGCGGAATATTGGGTCATCAAAACGTACCTCGATTGGTTGGTCGAGCTGCCCTGGGACAAGCTCACCGACGATAATCTGGACATCGAACATGCCCGGCAGGTGCTGGACGAGGACCACTACGACCTGGAGAAGGTCAAGGAGCGCATCCTGGAATACCTGGCCGTGCGTAAGCTGGTCAAAGAGCGAGGCATCGAGGCCAATCCAGAGGAGCGGGGCGCAGCCGGAGCTATCCTATGCTTCGTGGGGCCCCCCGGCGTGGGCAAAACCAGTTTAGGCAAATCCATTGCCCGCGCCCTGGGCCGTAAGTTCACCCGCATGAGTCTGGGCGGCGTCCGCGACGAGGCAGAAATCCGCGGTCACCGACGCACCTACATCGGCGCCATGCCCGGCCGCATCATTCAGGCTATCAAGCGGGTCGGCACGCGCAACCCCGTCTTCATGCTGGACGAGGTCGACAAAGTCGGCGCAGACTGGCGGGGCGACCCCAGCAGCGCCCTGCTAGAGGTCCTGGACCCGATGCAAAATCACGCCTTCCGGGACCATTACCTGGATGTGGACTTCGACCTGAGTGAGGTCTTCTGGATCGCGACGGCCAACATCCTGGACACCATCCCGCCGGCCTTATTGGACCGGATGGAAGTCATTCACCTGGACGGCTATACAGAGTACGAGAAGATCAAGATCGCCCAGGGCTACCTGATCCCGCGCCAGCTCAAGGCCAACGGCCTTCGGGAAGAGGAGATCGAGTTCACAGAAGACGCGCTGCGGGCGGTCATCCGGGAGTACACACGCGAGGCCGGTGTGCGCAACCTGGAGCGCGAGATCGGCAGCATCTGCCGTAAGGTGGCCGTAAAGATCGCTGCCGGAGAGCTAGGCGAAAAGGAGGTCATCACGCCCAAAAAGGTGCGGGACTACCTGGGACGCCCCCGGTTCTTCTTCGACGCCGCGGAACGCGTCGAGCGTCCGGGCGTGGCCACGGGCCTGGCCTGGACGCCGACAGGAGGAGAGATCCTCTTCATCGAGGCCACCCGCATGCGGGGCAAGGGCAACCTGATCTTGACCGGCCAGCTAGGAGATGTGATGAAGGAATCGGCGCAGATCGCCCTTTCTTATGTACGCTCCAAAGCGGCGGATTTCGGCATTGACGAGGCCATCTTCGAGAACAGTGACATCCACGTCCACGTGCCTGCCGGCGCCATTCCCAAGGACGGACCCAGCGCCGGGGTGACCATGGTCACGGCTATCGTCAGCCTGTTGACGAACCGGCCAGTCCGCTCGGACGTGGCCATGACCGGAGAAATCACTCTGCGCGGCAAAGTCCTGCCCATCGGTGGGGTGAAACAGAAAGTGCTGGCCGCACACCGGGCCGGACTCAAATGTGTCATCCTGCCGCGGCGCAACGAGGCCGACCTGGAAGATGTCCCAGAAGAGGTGCGGAATGAGACGCGCTTCGTGCTTGCGGACGAGATCGAGGATGTGGTGCGCAATGCCCTGCGACCTGCTCTCCCTGCCAAAGAGACGGCA
Organism: uncultured Anaerolineae bacterium; assembly: GCA_964487375.1. Taxonomy (GTDB): domain Bacteria; phylum Chloroflexota; class Anaerolineae; order JAADDB01; family JAADDB01; genus JAADDB01. Next base: position 109,738 of record CAZAQA010000009.1, read on the forward strand.
GCAACGGTGGTACCAGCCGCGGAGGCCGGCCGCGACGGCAAAGGACAGGAGCCGGAGGTCGAACCCGACGTTCTGGGTTGAAACCTATCGGACGGGGAAAGCATCACCGGGGACGGTCCCTGGCGATGCTTTCCCCATGAGAACGGAGGCCACGCGTCCGTCCTCTCTTTTGTCCTCGTGTCCTTCCCCGTTGTCCCCAGCGTGATACACGGCCCTTTACGCCCTTCATCTTTCTACCGGTTTTAGTATATTCACTATGATTGTGTTTGTTCTCCCGATCTTGCCTTTTGGATGGGGAAGAGTGTAAGATTGGAGAATCGACGGACGGGAGGATTGTGAGAGGAGGAAGACACTCATGGATACCGTTCAACAAGTTCGGCAACGTGAATCCACTTTTCACTTCATCGTCGATTTGCTCATCCGACCGGGGCGAGCTTTCAGCGCCCTGGCCCAAGGAAATAGCCGGGGATGGCTCCTCGTAGGCCTCCTGGTCCTGGTGTTCACAATAGCGCCCATCATCGTCGCTGCCCCCATCACGCGTCAGCAGATTATCAAGACGATGCAGAGGGTTCAGACGCAGATGGTCGTGACGCCGCCCCCCGGCCAGGGGAGAGCCCCCACCTCGTCCCAGGGACGAGGGCAGCCACCGTCCCCCCAACTCACCCCGGATGTAACGAATGTGGTCGCCAATCCGCTCTTCACGGTGTTCATCCCCGGTATCAGTGTTCTCGTGGGCGTGCTCATTGGCTGGCTCATCTGGGCAGGGGTGCTTCATCTCCTGGCAGTCTTCATGGGAGGGCGCAGCGCCTTCAAGACCATGTTTGCGGCAGTGGTCGCCGCGTCCCTTCCAAACGGCCTGCGCGGCCTCATCCAAACCATTTACATCGCCGCCTCCCACAGTCTGATTCTGAACCCCGGACTCTCCGGACTGGTGCCCATCGGCTCCCCGGACTCGTTGTACAAAGTCAGCGCGCCGGGAACGCCCCCGACGCTCACGGTTCCCGTAGGGAAGATGCTGCTGCATCAAGTACTCATGGGCGTGGATATCTTCCTGCTCTGGCGCCTTTTCCTGCTCGGCCTGGCCGTGTGGGCCGTCAGCCGCCTGAGCAGGAAGCGCGCTTACGCCCTCGTCGTGGGACTTTGGGTCGCGTTCACCCTGCTTGCTCTGGTGCCGACGTTGATCTCTTACACCATGATGAGGGGTTTGACAGGGATGGGGGGATGAGTGAGCGAGGACCCATCATCCAGGTAGAGCGTTTGCATCGACACTTTTCCATGGGGACGGAAGTCGTAAAGGCGCTGAACGGCGTTAGTCTCACCGTCTTCCCAGGGGAATTTTTCGGCGTCATGGGCGCGTCGGGCTCGGGCAAATCCACGCTGCTCTACGTCCTCGGCGGCCTGGATCGTCCCACTTCCGGGCGGATCATCGTGGCCGGACAGGAGGTGAGCACCCTGGACGAGAACGATCTGGCCGCGTACCGCCGCCACACGGTTGGCTTTGTCTACCAGATGTTCCACTTGGTACCGACCATGACCGCCCTTCAGAATGTGGAATTCCCCATGATTATCGCCCGCGTGCCGTCCGGAGAACGTCGCCGTCGCGCTCAGGAGTTGTTGGGTTTGATGGGGCTTGGGGATCGGCTCCGACACCGACCCACGGAACTCTCGGGAGGGCAACGTCAACGGGTGGCCATTGCCCGCGCTCTGGCCAATAACCCGGCCATCATCCTGGCAGACGAACCGACCGGGAACCTGGATTCCCGGGCCGGTGCCGACGTGGTGGCGCTGCTCAAAGGTCTGACCCGGGAAGGCCGCACAGTGGTCATCGTCTCGCACGATCCCGATGTCATCGCCCAAACCGACCGCTACATCCGTCTGCATGATGGTGAAATCGTCGAGGAAGAACGACCATGAGGAAAAACGCGTGTAAATCCTGGAAGTCGTTCGCCATCTTGGCGTTCGTCATAGCCCTGCTCCTGCACGGGAGAGGGGAAATCGTCCTGGCTGCGCCGCGCACACCGACGCCGACGCCGAGAGCCGTCACGCCCACCCCTACCCCCTCTCCTTCTTCGACTCCCACGTCTACGGAGACTCCCACGCCGCGCCCCACCGCGACCGCAACGCCCTCCCCCACCCGCACCCCGACGCCTCCCTCCCCGCTCCGGGTCGACGCGGTGGAACCGAAACACCTGGTGGCCGGACAGGGAGGGCAAATCACCGTTTATGGAGAGGGGTTCGTGACCGGCACCATCGTGCGCCTGGTGGGAGCGGGCGTCCTTTCCACCAAGATCCTCGGCCCGAACGTGTTGCAGGTCACGGTGTCCCCACTGGTCGCCCCAGGAACGTATGCCCTGGCCGTCATCCGGCCCGACGGCTCCCAGGCCCTGCTGAACAACGCCCTGACCCTGGTCGTTCCGACCCCTATTCCAACGCCAACGGCTACCCCAGGCCCCCCCCCGCCGGGACGCCCCATCCTCATGGTGAGCAACTACGCCCTGCGCCCCCTGACGGCCGTTCCGGGGCGAGAGTTGCTGGTGAGCGTGGACATCTTCAACGGGGGCAGCCGTCCGGCGGAGAACGTGCTTATCTCCTTCCCTGGGGGAGTTCTCATCCCTGTGGGGAAGACCGGACACTACATCAAGCATATCCCCATCAACGGTCGAGTGAATGTGCAGCAACACTTCTTCGTGCCCGAGCACCTGAACGCCGGCACTTATCAAATCACCGTCGAGATGGGGGGAAACGACTTCGAGGGAACCCATTACGCCTACCAGGGTGCGGTGACAGTGGCCGTGGCCGAGGCTCCAGCAAAAGGAGAACCTCACGTGGTCGTCAATCGCTCTCGTACTCACCCCCAGAAACCGGCTCCGGGGCGTCCCTTCACCCTGCAGGTCCAGGTCAAGAATGTGGGAGATGCCGCAGCCCAGGATCTGGTCGTGGTCGTTCAGGATGAAACTCTCATTGTGCCCGGCCAGGAGGGCAACCGCTATCCTGTGGGAAAATTGAACGCGGGAGAGGTGGTCACCGCAACGTTTTCCTTGCTCATGCAAGAAGATGCGCCCCCCGGAGCACATGGGTTGAAGGTCGTCCTGGCCTATCGAGACCGGACGGGCAAACCGTTGACCGTAACGGAACAGGTGGGGGTGACGGTTCAGGGAACCCGAGTCAGCCCCCCACGTGTGCTCATCACGGCCGCTCATTTCCAACCTGAGATCCCGGCTCCGGGCGACGTGGTCACGTTGACCCTTGACCTCATGAACGTGGGAGAACAGAAAGCGCGGCGGGTTCTGACCTCACTGGGGGAGAGCAGCAAGGCGCCGACATCGGTCGCCTTGCTGGATACCGGCAACGTTCGCTTCCTGTCCAACATCCCCGGTGGGGGGACGGCCCACATCGTCCAGCGCCTTTTCATTTCAGGCAGCGCCCAGCCGGGCGTGTATACGTTGCCCATCGACTTCGCTTACGAGGACGAGAAGGGCAACACGCTTCAAGACACGCAACAGGTGAGCCTGCGCGTCCGGCGGCGCCCACTGCTTCAAGTGCAATTTTACGAGGCCGTGCCCCCGGCGCTGGTGGGTCGGCCCATTCATCTTCCCATTGAAGTGACCAACCTGGCGCCAACAGGCTTGAACGTGACCACATTGGAGGCCCGCAGCGACACTCTCCAGATCCAGGACGGCCGCCTGTTCGTGGGCTATCTCGACGGCAGTTCGACCACATCCCTGGACGCGACGGCCATCGCCAGGACCCCCGGTCTCCATACGATCCACGTCCTCGTTCATTATGTGGACGATTTTGGGCACCTGAGTAGCTGGCAAGGGAACCTGACCGTCCGCGTCCAGGCTGCACCGCCCACGCCCACGCCTGCCCTCGGCAAGAGCGTCCAGTCGGGAGCCGGGCAGGGAAAGCAGGAGGGGATCTTGCAAAAAATATGGCGCGTTATCCGGGGAATTCTGGGGCTGGGAAGCTGAGATGCGCCTGCGGGATTTGATTTACCTGGCATCGATTAACCTGAATCGAATGAAGTTGCGAGTCCTGATGACCGCGGCCGGGGTCCTCATCGGCACGGCCGCGATCGTCCTGCTGGTTTCCCTGGGCGTGGGATTGCAACGTTCCACGCAGCGCAGCCTGGGACAACTGGGAGACTTGACGCTGCTCACCGTCATGCCGCGGCAGGCTGTCAACGGGCTGGGCGCCCCCGTGCGCCCGAACAGCGAAAGTCGGCTGACCCCCGCCGTGCTTGAGGAGATACGTAAGGTGCCCGGCGTTGTGGCCGTCACGCCGCTGGTGCCTCTCAACGCCGGCGCTCAAGTCCGGATCGGGAAGTTGGTGGGATTTGCACAGGTCCAGGGAATCGATCCTCGGGCTGTCCGAAAGATGGCCCTGAAAGTCACAGAGGGGCACCTGGCGTTGAGCAAAACTCAGGTCCTCGCAGGGGGGCGGGTTCCCCAGTCCCTGCGGGATCCTCGACACCCTCGGGTCCGACCCTCTCCTGAGGCAATCCACCTGGCGAACCGTCCCATACTCCTCTCGTTGTCCACCACGAGCGCTCCGCCGCCGCCCTTCGCCCCCGGGAGGACGTTGGTGGTGAAGCGATCCTCTTCCCGTTCTCAGACGAGAAAAGTGCGCGTGCAGGTGGCCGGCGTGCTTGCCCCCCTGGGCAGCATGTTCGACGTCAGTATCCTGCTCCCTCTCAACGACGTTATCCGACTGAATCGAGAGTTGGGCGGAGGATCCGTGGATTACCGGCGCGTTGGATATCCTCAAGTGTTGGTGAAAGTGGCCAGTGTACGACAAGCCACATCTGTGGAGCGGACGTTGACCCGCCGAGGCTACCTGGTGCTTTCCCCTCGGGCTATGCTCCAGGGGATGAACCTCTTCTTCATGATCTTGCAAGGGATCCTGGGAGGCATCGGAGCAGTTGCCCTTTTGGTGGCTGCGTTCGGCATCGCCAACACGATGGTGATGTCTATCTATGAGCGAACGCGGGAGATCGGCCTGATGAAGGCCATGGGCGCGACCAACCGGGACATCCTCATCCTCTTCCTTACCGAGTCAGGCATCATCGGCTTCCTGGGCGGGCTGGGCGGCGTCCTATCCGGTTGGGGAGTAGGATGGCTGGGTGACCAGATCGCCGGCGCTTACATCGTGCGCAACATGGCCATGCAGACGGGAACGGTACAGAAGTCTCAAGTGGTTTCTCTGGTGCATACGCCTCTCTGGCTGGTCCTCTTCGCCCTCCTCTTCGCAGTCCTGATCGGAGTACTCTCCGGCATCTACCCGGCCATGCGGGCCGCGGGCATGGACCCCGTTCAAGCCTTGAGGTACGAATGAGGACTTTGAAAGCCTTGGGCGATCTTTCGCCCAAGTGTTTCCCAGAGGTATACTTGAGCCCAACTCATACGAACATCCGACGAGCCGAGCAGAATTCGCCATGAAGCGGACACGTCAATCCCTGGATGACTTCATCCGGCAACGCCATATCGATGCTGTTCTGCTGCCCGAGGTGGGGGACACTCCCACTGTGGTAGACGCCGCGCGAGCGCTGGGGGTGTCCCCGGAGCAAGTCATCAAGACCCTGCTCTTCCTGGTGGACGGCAGACCGGTCATTTACATCACCAACGGGCCCGACAAAGTGGACAAACGGGTGTTGGCCCGCCACTTCGGCGTGGGACGCAAGAAAGTGAAGCTGGCAGACGGGGAGACTGTCCGCCGTCTCACCGGGTACCCACCCGGTGGCGTGCCTCCCTTTGGCCACGCGACCCCCTTGCCCGTCCTCATCGACGTCCGTGTGCTGGACCTGCCCGTGGTCTACGGCGGTGGGGGCGACGACCGCACCATGCTCCGGGTTGCCCCCGCGGAAATCGTGCGGGTAACAGGGGCTACCATCATTGGGGAGGGGGAGTAGGTTGAGCAATCGAGGCACCTCCCAGCTCACCTGGCGTCTTGCCCTGGCCGCGCTGGTTTTGCTCCTCTTGTCTGTATACTTGCTCATTTACGGCGGCCGCTTCCACGTCATTGATGAGGTCTCCATCTATGCCATGGCGGAGAACCTGGCCAAGCGCGGCGCCCTGGACACGGACCAGATGCTCTGGAGTCAATGGGTGCGGGCCCCGCGTGAGGTGCAGGGCGCGTTCGGGCGCGGAGGACACGTGTATTCTAAGAAGGGGTTTGGCGCCGCGCTCATCCCGGCCGCGTTCGTGCGTCTGACCTTGGGGCACACCGCGTTTGGCCTGACTTTCCCCGCCTTTCTCACCAATCCCTTGCTGACTGCTCTGACGGCTTGGCTCCTGGCCCTGTACGTCCTCGCTCTAGGATTCCGCCGCGGGACCGCGCTGGTGCTGGCGCTGGTTTATGGCCTGGCCACCCTGGCCCTGCCGTACACCCGCACTCTCTTTGGGGAGCCGTTGGCCGCGCTGGGCACGGTGGCTGCCCTGGTGGCGTTGCACCGGGACCGAACCGCGGTCAGCGCGCGCTGGGCGCTTCTCGCCGGTCTGGGGCTCTCCCTGAGCATCTGGGCTCGGCTGATTAACGCGCCGGCGCTGCTTTTCCTCTGGTGGTACCAGGTTGCCTCCAACCCGCCTAAGCCGGGCGCGTCTGGCTGGCGTCGCTTTTTACCCCGGGACATAAAGCGAGGGCTGGTGTTCCTGGGGACGGTGGCCCTGGTGGGCGTGGGCGGTTATGCCTTCTACAATGCCTACCGCTACGGCGTGCCCTGGAAGACGGGCTACCAGATTACGCAGGGGGAATTCTTTACCACCCCGCCCTGGATCGGTTTCTACGGCATCACCCTGAGCCCCTTCCGCGGCCTGGTGTGGTTCTCGCCCGTGCTCGTTCTCGCTCTGCCCGGGTTTCGCCGCCTGTGGCACACCCACCCGCGGGAAGCGCGTATGATGCTCGGCATCGTTGCTGTCTACTTTGCCCTTTTTAGCACGTGGTGGATGTGGTGGGGAGGTTTTGCCTGGGGCCCCCGTTTTCTTCTGCCTATCATTCCTTTGCTGGTGGTGCCCCTGGCCCCACTGTGGGAATCCCCCCGCTGGCGGCGCTGGCTCTTCGTCCTGACTGGGCTCTCCCTCGTGGTCCAGTTCCTGGCCGTGGCCGCGGATTTCACCCTCACCGAGACGGTGCTGGAAAACACGTTCGGCCACCCTGAACGGTCGCGGGCGATGTTCGATCCCCGCTGGGCGCCGGTGGTATTGCAGGCTAAACACCTGCTGGAAGGATTTTGGGATATCGCCTGGGTGCACGTGGGCCGGGCCGCGTGGCCGGTGCTCCTGGGCGGCGGGGGAAGTATGCTCCTGGCACTGGGTGTGCTCTGGTGGAGCGCGCGGGTGCCCCGAGGCCGCCTGGCCTCCTTCGCCCTGGCCGTGTTGGCCCTGGCGGTGGGAAGCATGTTCTGGGCCCTGGCCGCGGGTCAGGGAATGTGCGCGGTCAGTGATGCGGCTCAGTCGCGTCCGGTGGACGCGGCGTTCGTTGATGCCCTGGCTCAGGTACAGAAGGCCGACCCGAGTCGGGATGTGCTTATCACTTTGGCCCCGTTTGATTACGAGCCGCTGATGAACTGGAATCATACTCGCCTCTACGTGTTGGGCATGGCCCCGCACCCCGCTCCCCTGCGTCCGGAGGAAGAAGGTCTGTTGCGCCGGGTGATGGCGCGGGAAAACGCGACCCTCTGGCTCCTTGCTGCCCGCATTCCCCCCGCCCACCCGGACGCCCTGGCCGAGCGGGTGCTCTCCGAGGAGGGCTATGTGTTCTTCCACCGCTGGTTTGGTGACCTGCGGTTGGTCGGGTTCGGCGGCCCGCGCGTTTCGCCTGTGGACTTGCGCACGGCTCAGGTTCAGGGGGATATCCGTTTCGGCCGTGCTATCCGCCTGACAGAAGTGATGCTGGAAGGACGAATGAGCCCGGGAACGCTCCTGCGGATACGCACGACGTGGGAGGTAACGGCTCCTGTGGAGGGAAATTACACCATCTTTGTGCACCTCCTCACCCCTGAGGGCAAGTATGTGGTCGGGTTTGACGGTCCGCCGGTGAACGGTTTCCGTCCCACCACGACTTGGCAGCCCGGTGAGCAGGTGGTGGACCGGAAAGGGGTGATGTTGCCGGCGGACATGCCCGGGGGCATATATGCACTGGAGGTGGGCCTGTACGATCCGGCCACCGGCGAACGGCTTGAGATGACCTGGGGCGAGCAAAAGGACACGCGGTTGTTGATTCCCCGGGTCGTTATTTGGCGGTAGGGGACATGGGGATGGGCGCGAGGGGAGGGGTATGCGGTTGAATGTAACGAGGCGTGGGAGGCTAAAACGTAATGCGTAAAACGTAAGAGGTGGCGGGGGAGAGAAGGGTGGGGCGGGAGAATGGAATGAGGCGGGTACACGTTATGCGTAAAACGTAATACGTAAGACCTTGTCCTGTATATGACGTTACGTTTCACGTTTTACGTTTTAGTTTGGCGAGATTGGAGATTAGAGATTGCACGAGGTCGGATGCACGCCAACCCCTGACGCCTGACGGTTGGCAAGACTGGAGATTAGAAATTGCACAAGGTTGTGCCTCAGCCAACCCTTTACGTTTCACGTTTTACGTTTTATTCGCCATGGAAGGAACCCATCTGCCCTCTCCCGCCAGGCCTTGTCGCCTGATGCGTGACGTTTGACGAGATTGGAGGACACTCATGAACGGTCACGTGATACGTGGATCCAAGTGGGCTTCATTCGTTCTCTTCCTTATGATGCCCATGTTGGTTATTGGCAGCGCCTTGACGGTCAGGGGCAATGGCCCCCCCACACATTCCTACATGCCTGTTGTGAGTGGAAAATCGATGTGTGCGTCTTTGGGGGAAACATATGGCTCGCTCATCATCGAGGGCCAACCGAGCGACCGCCCCGCTGCGTCTCACCCGGATTTAAACCTCTTCTTGCGGGGATACGTGCAAACCAACGCCTACCTGGGGCTGGTCAACTACAACGGGTCGGAAGATCCCAACGCACCGCGCTTAAAGGGCCTGTTCGCCGACCAACGCACGCCTCCCTTCGTACACGCCTATCGGGTATATGACTGGAACTGGGACTGCAATTGTAAGGGCAATCCCATCGCATGGCCGGAGGTGACCCTTATTGCGATGAAAACCCGGAACAAAGAAGTCATCTACGTCCCTAAGGCCGGGTATACCATCGGGTTAGGATATCAGGTCCTCGTGCTGTATGCCAGCGGCAATCGCATTACCTTGAAGTACACTCGAGAGGACAATGTGGTACAAGGGTATACCATCCATCTGGAAGGGATATGCGTCGACCCTGATTTGTTGCGGCTTTATCGTTCTCTGAACACAGCCGGACGTACCAGATTACCTGCCTTGCGTGGGGGACAGCCCTTTGCACGAGTACGAAGTAACGAGGTGAAAGTAGCCATTCGGGATGCGGGGACCTTCATAGACCCCCGTTCGGCCAAGGATTGGTGGTAAGTGAAAGTGTCGTGAGCAAAGTAAAGACGTTAATGCATGGGCAAAGCATGTGCAGCCTCGATTAGTGAGCATTTGCGTCGTGTGAAGGTGCCGGGGAGCCGGGGTCTGGTCTATAATTGGGCCCAAAACGCGTGACAACGTGTTTCCGGGGAGGCTGCTTATGGATACTCAAGCCCTGGTGCGCCATGCACCGGTTGTCCTCATTTCTGCCAACGTGGAGTGGCAGGTGCTGCGGGAATTGCTTCCCAGCGCGGAGGTCCATCCCTCCCCACTGGGGGAGTGGTTCGTGCGGGCTTACACGGTGAGCGGGAAAGAGCTGCCCGTGCTCTTTTTCCATGGGGGCTGGGGAAAGATTGCCGCGGCCGCGTCCACACAGTACGTCATCGACCGCTGGCAACCGCCGGTGTTGGTCAACCTGGGCACGTGTGGGGGCTTTGCCGGCGCGGTGGAAAAGGGCACGGTTCTGCTCGTCGAGCGCACCGTCGTCTACGACATCATCGAACAAATGGGGGACTACGACGAGCACATCGCCCACTACACGACCAACATCGACCTCTCCTGGTTGCGGACCCCCTATCCTCAGCCCGTGACGCGTGGCCTACTGGTCTCCGGTGACCGGGACATCCTGCCGGAAGACATCCCTTGGTTACGCGAGCGCTTTGGCGCCATGGCCGCGGATTGGGAATCGGGGGCGATTGCCTGGGTGGCTGCACACCACCACGCGCGCACCCTCATCCTGCGCGGGGTGAGTGACCTGGTGAGTGAACAGGGCGGAGAGGCATACGAGGATATGGGGGTGTTTGTTGAAGGGACGCGTCAGGTCCTGGGAGCCCTCTTGGAGCACCTGCCCCGGTGGGTCAAAGCGGCTCTCGTCGGCTAGGCAGGAGCAGCCACGTCCTCCAAGAAATCGAGGAAACGTTGTATATCGAGAATCAAAGATTCCATGCAGGGGCGTAGTTGGTCTGCAAGGCTCAATACGCGGTCAGGACGCAAATTGAAGGTGTACACATTCCGGACCAAATGCCGAAATCCTCGATATTCCTCCAAGCATGCTTGTGTAGGCGCTCCGATGACAGCGGGGCGGACACTTGGAACCTCGGCGCTCATTTGTAACAATAGACGCCGATGCCAATCCCCCCCAGAGGGGACCTCGCCATCGACCGTTCGCGCAATGTCTTCAAATATCCGTTCCACCGCCGTGTAGGAGCCATGGATATTCAGGGCAATTGCGTCGATGTAAGCATCTTCCCCCGTCCGGCGAGCTTTCTTTGAAAGAAGCTCAGTCCGTTCTACCACTCGTTCCAGTTCGTCCAGAAGCCGCTGAATGCGACCAATGAGAGGGGCGTAGGGCTTCATATGTCTCGTCCTTCCGATTCGATGACCTCGAGCAGGGACGGTGGTGCCTCTTCTGCTCGCACCAAATCTACGGAGAAGGTAGGGTCCAGGTCAAGCAGTTTGGAAATCGCTCGTAAATACCGATCCTCCTCAATGCCCCACGCGGCCAGGTCGATATCGGAATGTTCGTCGAAAGGGCCGCCGCGGGCCAGACTGCCGAAGAGAACCACGTGCGTGGCGCCAAATTCCCGTTTCAGAAGCTTGGCCGCACGTTGAGCCACAGCCAACGCCCGTTGGCGCCGTTTTTCTTCCCATTTTCGCCGTTCGGCCAACCGTTGGTGCAGCCCGGCTCGATATAATTCCATTTTAGTGGGTGAATCGCTCATTGACGGGTTCCCGACGACCTCTGCCTATGCCATGGTGGATGTCCAATCGGTTCAATTATAGCCCACACGGGCATTACCGAGAAGAGCTGTAGAACACCAAGAGGCCATAGTCAATGGTCCGCCATCCATCGCCCACGGGCCATGATCCATTTGCCCCACCCCCCCCTCCCCCCCCCCCACTTTCCAC
>CAZAQA010000010.1:0-56013 GCA_964487375.1 uncultured Anaerolineae bacterium
AGCAGCAGATGCCGCCCCGCCGCCACTTTCGGGTCGTTGGGGAGGATTGAGCCCCCACTTCAGGTCTTGTTCCGCCAATCTGGTGTCCGCTGGATTTGCACTATTGTCCTGTTTGTGGTATAAGATCGCCCGAGTCATGAGGAGGCCCCCATAGCTCAGGTGGATAGAGCACCGGCCTCCGGAGCCGGGCGCGCAGGTTCGAGTCCTGCTGGGGGTACCAAAAGGCCGGCTTTCAATGGGCCGGCCTTTTTCGGATTTGCTTCTCAGCTTTTATGCCCCGGATCTTTCCCCTGACGGAAGAGTTGTAACCACGCTTCGATTTCATCTGATGAGAGGTGCACATTCTCTCGTTTGGGGGTCCGTGGAAGCGGCCGAGCGAGTTCCCGGGCAAAATCCCTGGCCGAAACAACCCGGCAGCGATGACGTCTGGCCGCGGTCTGAACCTCGACATCGTCGCTGACCACACGCAGCGATTCAGGATGGCGCGCCTTGTGGATGCGAGCCTTAATGACCGCGTCGGCAGTTTGCCCTGTCGCGCTGGCGAAAACGACTTCAACGTTCCCTCCTGAGAGGACGCGCGAACGACCGCCTGGCAGTCCCCTGTCGAAAACCACCGTGATACGCGTGCGTACGCGAGGCTGGAATTGCTTTAGAAGTCGTACCAGCCTCTCTTCATCGTCCTCATCCTCCAGGGAAATGCCTGGCAACAGGCCGGTACCAATGAGATTGTGACCGTCGATCACATAGGGCATAACGGATCCTACAGTTTACTCCTGCGCCAAGATCTCTTCCAGTCGTCGTTCTAGTACTTGACCCTCGTTGAATCCATCCAGTTGCAGGTACCATCGGGCGGTATCTAGCATGGCTTGCATTGGGGTCAAGCCGATCAACTCGGTGTGTGTGATCAGGCATCCATACCGTGCCGCCTCTCGACGGATGAGTTCCACGACTCGGAAGATGGGGGTTTTTTTGAAATTGGTCAGGTTCATCGAGACTTGCGCCTGGCCCCCCACCAACATTCCCAGAGCCTTCACATACCGCAGTCCGCCACTGGAGTGGCGTACGGCTCGGGCGATGCGTTTGGCGACCTTGACATCGTTCGTGTTCAAATAAACGTTGAAGGCGATCAGAAACTCGCGGGCGCCGATTACCGTGGCCCCCGCGGGACCCAGTTCGCTAGGGCCGAAGTCCGGAGCCCGATTGGGATCCTGTTTGATCGCCTCTTTGAGTCCCTCGTATTCCCCGCGTCGGATATTGGCCAGGTTCTCACGCTCGGGACGAGTCGCCGCAGCCTCATAGAGATACACCGGAATTTCCAGCTCTCCGCCCACTCGCCGGCCCAATCGTTGTGCCAGCTCGACGGCCTCCTGCATGGTCACACCGCGCAAGGGGACAAAAGGAACCACATCTGTTGCTCCGATGCGCGGGTGCTCCCCGCGATGTTTATTTAGATCGATCAGCTTTGCTGCCTCCGCGATGGCGCGAAACATGGCTTCTGCTGCTGCATCAGGTTCACCCACGCATGTAATCACGGAACGGTTGTGGTCCGGATCGCTTTCCACATCGAGAATCCACACATGAGGGACGCTTCGGATGGCGGCTGCTATCTGGTCGATGACCTGTTGGCGGCGTCCCTCACTAAAGTTGGGCACACATTCGACCAGCCGATTTGGTAATCGGGTCATCAGGTGTTCCTCCTTCATCATTGGATATGAATACCGGTGGCCTCAAGCGCAACTTATGAGTACGGTCTTCGATCGATTGCCACCATAGAGACGGTACAGGGCATCTGTGCTCCCGTCTCACCACTCTCAAGGATTGCTTCGATCCCTCTCGTTTGGAACCCGCTTCACGAACCACTAGGACGAGGTATCATGTGATTGCATGCGCTTCTCTGCTTGTCCCACCTTATCAATATCCTGTTCGGATTCCTCCGCGAGATCCCCATATGCCCAGGCCAGGGCCACTCGTTCTCCGAGTGGAGGGTGGCTGCCGAAGAGCCCCACATACCAACGAGGGGGAAACAATTCGGCCAGGTTCTGATCGGCCAGTCGGGCCAGAGCTCTTGCATACGTACGCCCTTTGCCTGTGACTTGGACGGCGAACAAATCGGCCAACCATTCCCGACTGCGTGACCACAATGACGTAATCGGACTAACGATCATACTATACAGCATTAGGAGCAGCAAGAGGAAAGGAACCGTGTGCGGGGCTCCCGGAGCGATTTGCCAAATCTTGGCCATTGCATGTAATCCCACATCGGCCAGCTTTAAGGCGACGATGATCAGCATGCTGTTGAGCAGGAGCCCCCATATGATGTCCCGGTTCACGTGATGGGCTAGTTCGTGAGCAAGGACACCCTCGATCTCCTCTGGAGTGAAAGTCGCAAGCAAGGTATCTGCCAGAATAATACGCCGTGTGCGTCCCAGGCCGATGACTGCTGCGTTCGCAGCTCCCGTGCGTGTGCTCATGTCGAAGCGGTACACGTCCAGGACCGGAATGTTCATCCTATTTGCCAGTGCCAGTAGGCGTCGGCGCAGCTCTTCGTCTTGGATGGGCGTGAAAGAGAAGAAAAGTGGGGCAATCCAGATAGGGGCGGCTAATGTAATGATCACCAGGACGACGATGATGCTCGACGCTGCCCACAGCCACCAAACTGGGTTGCCGCTCTCCAAGAGAATGTATATAATCTCCAGGAGCAGCCCGCCAACAATGGCACCCAAGAGCCCCTCTTTGATCCGGTCCGTGAACCAATGTTCCCAGTCTTCTGTACTTTGATGGTAACGACGGGCCAGAATGTGGCCCGGGAGCGCGAACGCCGTGTCCAGCAGCCATGCGCCTGCCCCGACCACGAGAAAGGCCGCGGCCACCTGTGCCCACGACCAGCCAATGTGTGCTGTGAGCTCGTTGCCGAGGTCACGTGCCCATCCCGTCACCACCCAGGCAGCAAAGTAGAGCAGGAGCACTCCCCCTTGAACCAAGAGCCAGTGACGTTGGGCGCGGGCATAGGCGGCGGCCTGAGCGCGGCGTCCCGGGTCGAACAGATGTCGCACATCTTCGGACATCAGGATCTGGGAACCCATGGCATCAATGGTGGACAGCCTGCGGTGTGGAGATGATGGAGGACCGGCTGGCTTCCAGGGGATGGACGACGAAACGTCCATTGACTTCTTCCAGCTTGCCCACACCAAATCGGGCATCATGTTGGAAGATGAGCCAGGCATCGTGCCGTAAGGCCCAACGCGCCAGACGTTTTTTGGTGTGGATGCTCACCATCGGCTCCAGATCATAGGCGGGTACCCAGGCCAGGTGTTCGAAAAACACGCCCCAGGAGACGGCATCGGCCAGGAAAATGGCGTACTCGCCCTCGCCTTCAATAATCACGCACTGGTGAGACGCGGTGTGGCCTGGCGTGAGAGTCGTCCACACGCCCGGGACCACATCTGTGTCCCCATCGATGATGTGTAACTGGCCTCTCTTCTCCAGTGGCTCCACGTTCTCCCGGAAGTATGTGCCGCGTGTACGCTCATTGGGGAACAACGCATCTGCCAGCTCTCGACGCTGGACCCAATATTCTGCGTTGGGAAAGGTGGGCATCACAACACCTGTCTCGTCGAGATAGGTGTTGCCCCCGCAATGGTCGTTGTGCAGGTGGGTAAGCACAACAATGTCGATATCCTCTGGACGAACACCAAGCGTGGCCAGGTCGGAGAGGAGTCGAGCACGACCCTGGAGATTAATCTGGCGGCGAACCTTCTCCGAGATTTTGTCTCCGATGCCCGTATCGACCAGAATGCGCTTCCCCGCTGCTTCGATGAGAAGCGTACGTAGCATCATGGGCACGCGGTTCAGCTCATCTTCCTGGATGATCCGTCGCCAAAGCACTTTGGGGGTCAATCCAAACATGCCCCCTCCATCCCACCAGACCAGGCCGTCGGATAGAACATGAATGCGAATATCAGCCAGAGTCAGCGTAACAGGTGGATGACGATACAAGCGTGTTGGTTCCATCATGGATAGTCCTCCCACTCGAGCGGCGAGAAGCAAAAGTTCCAGGATGCTTTCCTACGTGTTAGGAAGGCTCTTGCTTCTTACCCTCCACATCCTTGCACCAGGGGTCTCGATGTTGTCGAGCGTGCGCGGCAAGGACAGCCTGGGCCCACGGCCCGTTGCCGCGCCTCAGTGTCCACACAGCAGCCCTGCGCACCGGAGCGGCTTCGTCTTCCAGCAGGGCCAGGAGTGCTTCCTGACCGCGGCGATCCTCGAGGAACGGGCCCAGCGCGTCGGCCACAGCCACACGCACGTGAACATCCGGGTGGCTGCAGTGAGCCAGGATGCCCTCCAGCGCTCCCGGGGCTTGTGATGCCGCCAGGACTCGAATACAACCGATCACCCCTCCCCTGTCTCCTCCTGCTCGCAGACGTTCCAGGCAAGGTCCTGCTACGTTGCTCGCTCCTGCGGCGATGAGGGTGTCCTCCAGAATCCAGCGCAGCAACGCGTCCGGCGTGTCCAAGAGGTGGACAATCCGGCGAATGTGGCTGCTCCGTAAGGGCAATGAACCCAGGTGGGCGGCAATCTGCCATCGTTCTGCCCCCCGGGCCTCTGCCAGGCGGTCCAGGAGCCGAGCGGCCTCCCAACCGCTGAGGGCGCGTATCCGCGCTGTCAGGTTGCGCAGCCGAGTCCCAAGGCTGTCCTGAGGCACGCTCATTCTTCCTCCTTGACGCGCTGCAATGTCACCTGGTCGGCCTCCGTATCCCAAAGTGCGTAGCAGATTCCCGGACCGTCCAGGGGCCGGCCCACGCTGCCAACGCCGACGATATAAAGACTGCCGTCGTTTGCGATCGAGATCGCCGGATCGGTGAGTCGACGCATGTGATTGTCAGGCCTCAGTTGCCAGGCGGCTTGGACGTGTGTGTGTCCGTGAAAGACGAGGGTCGCGTCCTGTTCTGCCATGGAAGCAAACGCGTCCCAACGTGCGTTCTCGTCCTCTTCCAGAGAGGGAAACAGGGCAAACCAGGAACCGTGCTGTTGCACATAATGGGCTGCATCCTCCAACGTTTTGACTTCTCCCGGCCAGACGGGACTGGCGTGGCAGAGAATGACCTGCTCTATCCGACGTTGGAAAGGCCACGAACGTACAGCCTGACGCCAGGGGGCTGGCAACGTGCGCCAGGAGGAGACTTCCCAGTTGCCGATGACGGAGGCAGGGGTGACCGTGGCCAGAACGGGGTACGTGTCCCCGTTCCCCGTGTCGCCCAAGTTGTAGAAGTGGGATGCCCCTTGAGCGCGAGCATGCTCGATGGCTCGACGCAGGGCATCTGTATGTCCGTGGACGTCGGAAAGGATGGCCACACGCATGAAATTACCTCCTCCGAGTCACCCGTTTCAAGTGGTCCTCGACCTCCGGAGCCGACACCCCGCTCACGAGGATGGTTTTCTCACGGCTATGCTCTCCTCTTACAATGGTAATCGCTCCCTTGGGAACATCGAGCACTCGAGAGAAAAATTTGATCAGAGCCTTGTTTGCCGCGCCTTCGACGGGAGGGGCCGTCAGACGGACTTTCAGTCGTCCCCCCAGTTCCCCCTCGATTCTCTCGCGACTGGCGCGAGGTTGCAAGCGCACGTGAATGTAGACGCCATTCTCTTTGGGTTGGATGTACGATGGCATCAGATTGCCTCGTTTCGCATGGGCTTATGCAACCATAGTCAAGTTGATGAGCAATCGAATCAGAAACTCTCGCACCAGTTCCAGAGCGAAAATCACGACAATGGGTGAAATATCCAGCATGCCGATGGGCGGAATAATGCGCCGTGCCGGCTCCAGGATCGGATCGGTGATGGAAGCTAAAAGACGGACAATGGGATGGTAAGGGGACAATCCCGGAATCCAGGTGATTAGCACACGAATGATGATGGCCCAGGTCAGGATGTTGAACAGAATGTCCACGAATCGAATTAAGAAGAACGCCATAGATATACTCCCTTTTCCTCAATCCTCGAGTTTTGCTTTGCTTAACTTCTCCTCGCTCAAGTCGCCCAGGTATTGAGACTTTTTGAACGCGGCCCAAATGGCCTTAGAAAGCACGGTTCGAAATCTTCCCTTTTCCAACTGATACAGGGCTTCGGCCGACGTGCCTCCGGGGGATGTGACCATGTTCCGCAATACTACCGGGTGCCGTTTACTTATTCTGGCCATGGCCAGAGCCCCTTCGATAGTCTGTAAGACCAGCTTTTCCGCTACATGTCGGGAGAAGCCCAGATGAACCCCCGCGTCTATCATGGCTTCCATGAAAAGAAACACGTAGGCCGGACCTGTCCCCGAAAGTGCGGTTGCCATATCAAGATACGTCTCGTCATCTACATAAAGTTCTTCCCCCAAGGCTCCCAGAATGGCCCTGGCCTGTGTGCGACGCCGGGGATCCACTTGTGCCGTGGCCGTCCACACGGTCATCCCCTTGCCCAATTGGGCCGGAGTGTTGGGCATGGCCCGCACGATGCGGTCCTGCTCCAGGCCACGCTTGATGCTGCCTATGCGCGCTCCGGCTACAATGGAGAGGATGAGTGCATCCGGCTGCAGATGGCCACGTAGCTCTGGAAGTACTTTGGGGAGTACCTGAGGTTTCACAGAGAGCACCACAATGTGGGCTTCCTTGGCCGCCTCTCGGTTGTTCGTTGTCGTTCGGACGTGGTAGCGTCCCGCCAATTCCTTGCCACGAGTTTCTCGTGGTCCACTGGCGATAATGCCTTCCGGCCTGACTAGGTGTCGTTCCAGCAAACCGCGAATCATGGCCTCCGCCATATTTCCAGAACCAATAAATGCCAGCGTTTTCTCTTGCAGCAAAACAGCCCCTCCCTGTAATAGTTCTATTTTTATAGGCCAGATGTCGCGCTCCTGTGTGACCGACAAGCTGCACGGTGCTGAAACTCCGACATCTCGTCATGTGTCCTCCCGCGGCCCGAAGATTGCGGTGCCGATGCGGACCATTGTGGCCCCTTCCTCGATGGCCACTTCGAAGTCGTTGGTCATCCCCATGGAGAGATGATGCCAGGAAAACTCAGGATACTTCAAAGCCAGCTCGTCCCGCAAGGTGCGTAACCTCGCGAACACCGGACGCACAGCCTCCGGGTCGGTCACCAGGGGAGCCATTGTCATCAGCCCGCGAATACGCAAATGGCTCAAGGGGGCCATTTGTGCAACGGCTGTAGCGACCTCCGAGGTATGAAAGCCGAACTTGCTTTCCTCTCCTGAGACGTTTACCTCGAGTAGAATGGGCTGGATCCGACCCTGTTCTGCCGCAAAACGTTCGAGTCGTCGGGCAATTTTGAGGCGGTCGACGGAGTGGATAAGCACGTAAGGACCAATGGCTTGGGCGGCCTTGCGGCTCTGGATGTGGCCGATAAGGTGCCAGCGCGGTGAACCATCCACCGCCATCTGGTCCAGCAGTTCACGCACACGAGCGATCTTGGGTTCGGCTTCCTCTACCCGGTTCTCACCAAAATCGCGCATTCCCAGGGAGTACGCGGCCGCGACGGCTTCGGCGGGATGTCCCTTACTCACCGCTACTAGAGTAATTTCGTCCGGTGAGCGGCCGGCCCTTATCGCCGCCCGGGCCATGCGTTCACGTACGGCGTTCAGGCGAGGCTGGATAGAGGCCGCGTAAGCGCGTATGGTGAGGGCTGGGGCAGCGGGATGCTCAACCATGGGCGATATTCTCCCCCTGTTCAGGCATTTTCTATCCTCTCCACCGTCACAGCACAGACCTTGTACTCGGGAATCTTTGCCAACGGGTCGAGCACGTCGTTAGTGAGTTCGTTGGCCGCGGCCTCGGCAAAGTGGAAGGGGATGAAAACCGTTCCCAGTGGTGAGCGGGTGCTCACGTGAACGCGGACCACGATCTGTCCACGCCGAGAGCGCACGCGCACGTAGTCGCCACTGTCAATGCCCAGGCGCTCAGCATCATCCGGGTGGATTTCCACCGTGGCCTCAGGATAGATGTCCTCCAGCCGGGAACGACGAGTCAGAGTGCCACCATGCCAGTGGTAGAGTACACGACCGGTGGAGAGGATAAAGGGGTAGTCCTCATCAGGCCATTCTGCGGAGGGACGAAATTGCAGGGGGATGAGACGACCGCGCCCGCGAGGAAAGGTCTCAGCGAACAGATAGGGGGTGCCGGGATGTTCTGCGCTGGGACAAGGCCAGTGGACTCCCCCTTCTCGCTCGACGCGCTCGTAGGAAATACCCTGGAACACCGGAGTCAATGCCGCCATCTCAGCCCAGATATCCGATGGATGGGTGTAGTCGAACCCGGCGCTGGGCTTGCGTCCGAGCCGGGCTTCCACGCGTCGGGCCAGGTCGGAGATGATGGCCCAGTCATGACGAGCCTGACCGGGAGGGGGGACTGCCGGGCGAATGCGCTGCACCCGGCGATCCGTGTTGGTAAATGTGCCGTCTTTCTCCGCGAAGCTGGTCGAAGGCAGGAGGATATCGGCATAGGCCCCGGTTTCGTTGAGAAAGATGTCCTGCACCAGGATGAAATCGAGCTGATCCATGACATGCCGGGCGTGGCGAAGATTGGGCTCACTCATCATTGGGTTCTCGCCCATGATGTAATATCCGCGGATCTTGCCTGCTTCCGCGGCTTCTACCATTTCCATGGTGGTCAGCCCCACCTCACCTGAAAGAGGTCCCCCCCAAGCTTGCTCAAATTTGGCGCGAATGGCCGGATCATCCACCCGCTGGTAGCCAGGGTAGACGTTGGGCAGTCCGCCCGCGTCAGAGCACCCCTGGACGTTGTTCTGACCGCGCAGGGGGTTGAGGCCGGTGTGAGGACGTCCGATGTGACCGGTGAGCAGGGCCAGGTTGGAAAGAGCAATAGCATTGTCTGTCCCGTGAGTGTGCTGGGTGATGCCCATGCCCCAATAGATGGCCCCTGCTCGGGCCGTGGCGTACATACGTGCCGCCTCCCGGATATGATCGGCGGGAACACCGGAGACCTCTTCGGCCCACTCGGGTGTAAAGGGATCTAAAGAGCGCACATAGGCTTCAAATCCTTCGGTGCGAGCGCGAATGAAGGCCTCGTTGTAGAGTGCCTCCTTCACGATGACGTGAGCCATGGCAGAAAAGACCGCGACATCGGTCCCCGGTTTCTGCCGGAGCCATAACGTGGCAAATCTGGACATCTCGATGCCACGCGGGTCAATGAGGATCAGCCGGGCTCCGTTTTTGACAACGGCTTCCCGCATGAACGTACTGATGACGGGATGCGTTTCCGTGGTATTGGATCCGGTGATGATGAACACATCCAGGTGCTTCATCTCGGCGACGGAATTCGACATCGCCGCGGAGCCGATGGTGCGAGAAAGCGCGGCTACGGACGCAGAGTGGCAAAGACGGGCACAATGGTCCACGTTGTTTGTGCCCAGGACGGCCCGCACGAATTTTTGGAAGACATAATTGTCTTCATTGCTGGCTTTGGCCGAACAGAACGTGCCCACAGCATCGTTCCCGTATCTCTTGACAATTGTCGCCAGATGATCTGCGGCCAGGTCCAAAGCTTCGTCCCAAGTGGCCTCTCGGAATCCCTCCAGCCCTACCGGCTTGCGGGGCTTTTTCCCCAAGTCCTTGCGGATCAAGGGAGTCGTCAGCCGAGAAGGGTGGAAGACGTAATCTGTGCCGAATCGTCCTTTGACACAAAGACGGCCGTAGTTGGGTGCGGTATCAAACGGGGCAGCGACCCGGAAGATGTAATCTCGGTGGACGTACAAGTCGATCTGACAGCCTACGCCGCAATAAGGGCACGTACTACGCACAATGCGATCGGCCTGGATGCGAGGATGTGCTTGAATTTGTGTTCTTTGCTGCATCATAGGGCCTCCTGGGCAACTTCCTGTCCTCAGTAGCGGTCAAAGGTGCTGTTCGAGAAAGCGGACCATTCTTTCCCAGGCCCGGTCGGCCACGGCCTGGTCATATCCTTCACGGTCTGGGCGCATGAAATCGTGCCCGACCTTCGGGTAAACGTAGAGTTCGCCTGGAACGGAGGCGTTTGCCAGGGCCTGTCGGAAAGCTTCTACATCGGCCGGAGGAATGTGCTCGTCCTTCTCACCAAAGTGCCCCTGAATCGCGGCTTGTAACTCACCGGCTCGCTGGAGCATTTCCTTGAGCGGGGCGTAAAAGATGATGACGGCACGAGGGGGAAATTTCCTGGTTGTGGCCGCGAGCAGGCCCAACGTACCGTGGTGTTCGAATCCCACAATGGCGGTTCGATGGGCTGCCGTATACGCTTGGTTGCGTAGCCAATGGAGGGCTCGTTTCACTTCTTCCTGCCCATCGCGATAGCCTAGGGTGTGCATCAAGTGGCGCGCTTCTGCATCATCCCGGGGCAGACGCCCCTGGTACAGGTCGGGCATCATGACAGCGTAACCCTCATGGCTTAGTCGTTCACCGATGCTCTCCATCTCCGGCGTCGGTCCCCATCGGTCGTGCAACAAGAGGATGCCGGGTGAGGTAAAGGCGATTTTGGGGCGCAAGACGATAGCCTTGTAGTCTTGTTTTTGTCCCGGATAGCGAATGTGGTCAACGATCATGTACGCCTCCCTTGGCTCGGGCGAAGATGTGCAACAAAGCCTATTGTACCACAAGCAAACCTCGGACGTCATATCAAAGTTGAAGGAATAGGGCTTTCCAATGTTCTAACCTTTGACGACTCCACGGAGGCGTTGTTCCAACCATCAGGCCGCTGTATGGCTGTTAGATGGTCGTCGGGTAGGCGGGGGTAGTGCCCTCGCCTACCCTTTGGTTATATGCGTAAAAACTCTGAAAAGTCCTGTTGAAGGAACGAGGAGTCTGACAACACTATGGAGACTGGAACCTATGAAGATCGAGGACGAAATGGCCTTTCGACCTGGGGACATCGCCGCTTAACGACGATTTTTCCCTAAGCAGTGAGAGTGTTCAAAAAAGATGCTTTGACGTAATATTCAGGAAGGAGGAGAAAAGGATGTCTTGTTTCGAGTCCATCTTGCCATCCGGATAGTTAGCGATAAAATAATGATGTCGGTCTCCCTTGTGAGGACGAGGCGATCAGTGCCTTTTTCCGGCTCACGCGTGGGGATCGAAGAGCGGAAAGAAGTATGACAGGGGGGCGTCATGAGCAGGATTCTCGATTCTGTTGCGGCACGCAAAGACACGCGAGCTCGCACGTTACAGGAGGTATTGGACGAGCTCTCCGCACCCGGTGAATTGTATCGACGTCTGGACGACACTACCGTCGAGTGTTATGCCTGTGGGCACCGCTGTCGCGTCAAAGAAGGGCGACGGGGGATCTGCCAGGTCCGTTACAATCGGGGAGGGACTCTTTATGTCCCCTGGGGGTACGTCGCAGGTCTCCAGGTCGATCCCACGGAGAAGAAGCCTTTTTATCACGTCTTGCCCGGCTCTCTGGCGTTGACCTTTGGCATGTTGGGCTGTGACTATCACTGTTCGTTTTGCCAGAACTGGATCACCTCTCAGGCGTTGCGCGATCCGGCCGCGGGCATTGCCCCCACCCGGGTGACGCCGGAAGAGATGGTGGTCCTTGGGAAGCGCCACCATGCGCAGTGCATTGCCAGTTCTTACAACGAACCGCTGATCACCAGCGAGTGGGCGGTTGCCGTTTTCAAGCAGGCCAAGCCTCAAGGGTTCAAGACGTTGTATGTTTCCAACGGCAATGCCACCCAAGAAGTCTTGGACTACTTGCGTCCATGGCTGGATGCATACAAGGTCGACCTGAAGACCATGAATCCAAAGCACTATCGGGAGCTGGGCGGTGTCCTGGATCGGGTGTTGGAGACGATCCGGATGGCCCATGGGATGAAATTCTGGGTAGAGGTAGTCACATTAGTCATCCCCGGTTGGAACGACAGCAAGGAAGAACTGCGAGAAGCTGCCCGCTTCATCGCCTCCGTGTCGCCCGACATCCCCTGGCATATCACCGCGTTTCATCCCGACTACAAGATGACCGATCGGGGTCGGACCCAAGTGCGCACTCTCCTGCGGGCAGCGGAGATCGGCAAAGAGGAGGGGTTGAATTTCATCTATGTGGGGAATCTACCTGGGATGGTTGGTCCTTGGGAGAATACCTACTGCCCACAGTGCGGTGAGCTATTGGTGGAGCGGCGAGGTTTTTATGTGCTGCAGGACAGGTTGACCGGGTCGGGCACTTGCCCACGTTGCGGCGCCAGGATCCCGGGCATTTGGGCGTAGCGGCGGGGGAGAGAGCCGGAAAGAAGGCTCGTCCCCCCGGCCCGGGTGAAACAGGAGATCGAACCTTACAGCGTTTCCACGTCGTGAGGGCGGCTCTCGAACAAGCCCGCAGGCGTGATCTGGATGAATTCGGCGTTGTCCCATAATTCTTCAATGGTGAACGCTCCCCCGTAGCTCAGGCCGGAGCGCAGCCCTCCGACCAGTTGATCTAGTACTTCGGCTACACTACCGCGGAAGGGGACAACAGCTTCCACTCCTTCGGGGACAACCTTCTCCCAGTCGATTTCTTGGCCTGTCTCCCGCACCTCGTCCGCGACCTGGTGTCGGTCGATGTTCGCGGTCAGGCTGGCCATGCCTCGCACAATCTTGTAACGTCTCCCATTGCGGATGACTACCCGTCCGGGGCTTTCGCTGGTGCCTGCGAGCAAGCTGCCGACCATGACGGTGGACGCTCCTGCCGCCAGGGCCTTCACCAGGTCGCCCGAGTTACGCACCCCGCCGTCTGCGATGAGGGGAATGCCCGCTTCGTGTGCGACGGTCGCGCAATCCTGAATGGCCGTGATTTGAGGGGTGCCGAAACCTGTAACGAGGCGAGTGACGCAGATGGACCCGGGACCAATGCCCACTTTCACCGCATCTGCCCCCGCGTCGATAAGATCGGCCGTTCCCTGGGCCGTGGCCACGTTGCCGGCGACGATTTCCACGTCCTCTCCGAACTGACGGCGGAGTTCCCTGACCGCATCAATGCAGTTGTCCGAGTGGCCGTGAGCAATGTCCACGACGAGGACGTCGGCACCCGCTTCCAAAAGGGCCTGGGCACGACGCAGGTACCCGGGACGGACGCCGACAGCTGCCCCCACCCGTAAGCGCCCCTTGGCATCTTTGGTAGCTAAAGGGTATTTCTCCCGGTTGACGATATCCTTGGCCGTGATGAGACCCACGACGACGTTGTCCGGCGTCACCAAAGGGAGTTTTTCGATGCGGTGCTGCCAGAGGATCTTCTTGGCCTCCTCCATGGTTGTCCCCGGAGGGGCTGTCACCAGGCGCTCACGTGGCGTCATCACGTCTGCAGCAGCACGATTGTCGTCCTCCAAAAAGAGGAGATCGCGAGTGGTAATGATGCCCAGGAGATGCTCCTTGTCGTTGACGACCAAGATGCCGCCGGTATCGTATTCCTGCATCATGCGGCGCACTTGCGCAACAGAGGTATTTGGTCCCACCGTATACGGGTGTTCGACGACATATCCTTCGGAACGCTTGACCCTGGCGACCTCCGCGGCCTGTCGTTCAATGGGCATAAATCGGTGAATGACGCCGAGTCCCCCCGCTCTGGCCATGGCGATGGCCATCGCACTTTCGGTGACCGTATCCATATTGGCGCTCACGATGGGGATGTTCAACCGGATACGGCGGGAAAAGCGAGTCGCCGTTTTCACATCGCGTCGTGAGCGTACAGGAGAGCGCTTGGGAACCAGCAGGACGTCATCAAATGTCAGTCCTTGACGCATATCAGCCTCCTGACATCTTGTTTCACCGCCCGGAACACACGGGCCCGGGCGCAGCTCTACTCTACACCTGTATGTCTAGATTATACTCGCGCCTAATATCCTCTGCCTCTTCGTCCAATTGGAAGGAGTAAGGAAGGACATCGAGAGCTTGTAGCGCCCGGAGTGTTTGATGAGCATTCACGTGCACGATGGCGTGTAATCCCAATGCCTCGGCTGCACGCGTGTTGCGTTCGCGATCGTCGATGAGAAGGCAACGTTCGGGAGGCAACTTGAGGTGTTCCACGGCCAGCCGGTAGATGGTTTCTTCCGGTTTCCGGCTCCCTACCAGGGCCGAGATGATGATGACATCGAAGCCGGCCATTAAGGCGGGATATTGAGAAAGGTGGTGGATCAGACCGGGTAGCGCGTTTGAACACAAAGCCGTACGATGGCCCCGCGTGCGCACGGCTTTTAGAAGGGCAAGCACGGCAGGGTCCAGATTCTCTCCGAAGAAAGGGTCATCAGCAAATGGATGAAGGACCTTCGCAAGCTCAGGCGGAAATTTCCGGCTGACGTGGGCCCAATAGCGCGCAGGGGAAATCTCGCCGCGAGAGGCCTGCTCCCACACGGGGCCGGAGAAAAGTTGCTGGATCAAGCTCTCGACGTCCAGAGCCCAGGGCTCACTGTGCGTGGCCAGCACTTTCCGACTGCCTTGGGTCACAGAAAGAACCCCACCGAAATCAAAGAGAATGCCCCAGGTGTTCATTGCAGTGTCCTGGTCAAAATGGGAATGACCCGCCCGAAGCGGCGGAAGTGAAGATTTTCGTACAGATGGATAGCGCGTCGGTTGCTGATCTGGGTGTTCAGGCTGATGCGGATGGCTCCACGGGCGCGCAGGTAGTGCATTGCGTCCAATAACAGTTGGCGACCTATGCCCATTCCCTGCCACAGGGGATGGACGGCCAAACGCGCGATGTGGCCGATGTCTCCCTGAAATTCTACACAAGAGTAGCCAACGATCTCGTTCGCGTTGGTCGCGACGGCGATACGGCACCCCGTGGCCAACATATGCGCCAGTTCTCGTCTTGTGTAGTGCCATTGAGGGGTAAAGGCCGCTCGGTCAACCTCGACGACTCGGGGCAGTTCCTCGGGCAGGATGAGCCTCAAATGGGCCGGGCCTGAAGGCCCTTCGGGGATGGAGTGGGCATGGCGCAGATAAGTGGCCAAACGTTCCGTCGTCTCGAAGCCGTTAGATTCCAGCGCAGTTTGAAGCCAAGCCTCGGTCATGATGGCATAAAGACTATGGATGCGGTTCTCTACCAGAACGGGATAGGCGTACTTCATCAGTAGGCCGATTCCGGCACTGGCTTGCCACCCGTCTATGAGCCCTGACGAGCGGATGTGGCCCCACCCAGGCGCTTTGGGCATGATCGCCAGAACCCCCCAAACAAGTGGGCCGGTTTGGGCCATGAAGACGAATCCATTTTTCAGCACATGGGGCCAGTCTTCCTGGCCGAATGTGATATATCTTCGTTTGACCAGGCGGAAAAAATCGAGAATATCTTGGACATCGGAGGTGCGAGCCTGTCGAACGATGACTTGTGTGCTGGACATGATACCAAAAACTCCTATTGCTCTTGTGTTTCCGATAGGCCCCGTATGGGCTTTTCGGGGAGCTTCTCTGGCTTCACCGACCCAAAAGACTCCGGAGCCACCCTGTGATACACCCGGGTCGTGAAGCAGGCGGACCAGGCGCAGGCGGGGATTCCGGTGGTGGTGTAGGGTGAGGGGAAGGGGGTGGTGGCGTTGGGCTCGGCGACTCGGGGGAGGGGCTCGAGGCAGCGTTCCCCTCAATGGCGGCCAGGGCATCCCCTCGCCCTGCACCTTGCAAGTTGGCTTCCACTCCCAAGTCCATGGCCGTGTCCATCAAGCGTTGCTTGATTTGTGCAGGCGTCAGGTGTGGTTCGGCTTCCAGGAGCAAGGCGACGACGCCTGTGCAGTGCGGCGTGGCCATGCTTGTGCCGGAGGCCGAGGTGTAATACTCGTTTACGATGGTGCCCATGTGTGTGCCAGAAGCACGGGCCGCGATAATCCCCTCACCGGGAAAACAGATGTCGGGCTTGGTGCGGCCATCGGCCGTCGGTCCGCGACTGCTGAAAAGCGCAACCTGATCGTTGTCTGTGGTTGCACCGACGGTGATGACTTTGTGGGCACAACCGGGGGAACCCACCGTCCCCCTGCCCGGTCCTGCGTTGCCTGCGGCCACACAGACCACAATTCCCATGTCTACCAGCGCGTCGCAGGCCGTGCTGAGTGCGTCACTACCGTCGCAAGACACGTCCGCTCCTAGGCTCAAGTTGACGACATGGACTTGTTGTTCCGCGGCCCAATCCAAGCCCGCAATGACGTTGCTTGTGAATCCTCGGCCCCGGTCGTCGAGTACCTTGGCAATGTAGAGTTCGGCCCCTGGTGCTACTCCTTTGTATTTTCCCTGGGACGCTGCACCCGAACCGGCGATAATGGAGGCGACGTGCGTCCCATGTCCGTTCCCGTCCCGCGCATTTCCCTTGCCGCTAAAATCGGTGTGGGCCACGACCCGATTCTGCACGTCTGGATGTTGGAAGTCGATGCCTGTGTCCACCACAGCCACCCGGATGCCATCGCCTGTCCAGCCCAGTTTCCATACCTGGGGAGCATGGATTTTGGGGACTGAGACGTCCAGAAAGGTGTGAACGGGCAGGTCTTCCCACACGTGTTTGACGTAAGGCTCTTCGGCCAGTACCTGCACGTGGGCTGCAGGCAGCTCCATCGTCATGAAAGGGAGAACGCGGGTCACATGGCGGGCACGCCAGCGTCGTGCGGCGACAGTCGTGCCCACGGCGCTGGGGTCGTATTCCACAACGATGCGCACGGGCTGGGTCGTGCGCATGGAGCGCAGGCGCGCCTGCAAATCAGGGTGAACTCGGTTCGGGTTGGCCACGGGACACTCCTTCTGGGTTCCAACTATCGAGCTCCGACGCAATGCATTTTTCAAGGAAAATAATATAGCATGAGATCAACGAAACAGAAAAAACAGTCCTATCGGGCATAGGGGCCCCTTTGGCCCGAGACGGGGATGGAATTCCAGCAAAGAAAGCTTGTCAGACCTTCCTGCCCCATGTACAATGGCCTCGTACAGAGGCTTCGTTTTTCTAATTTAGTTTTTCAATTTAGTCTAACCACGCGGTGCGAGGACGCGACGAACTGTGAAACGTCTGACCTTGATGGTGCTTGCCATTGTCGTTGCCCTCTGGGCAGAGACTACGGCCCGTAGCGGGAATCCTATCCTGCGGGACACCCTGTTTCTGTACTTCATCGCCGGTGCTTTGTTCATAACTTCAGCTTGGCCACCGCAGCATTGGCCCTCGTTAGGAGCTCGCCCCCCCTGGCGGAAGGAGGCTCTGGTACTCACCCTCGCGGGGATTGTCTTGGGGATACTTGCTCTCTTGGGTTTCTGGCTGCGGCGAGATGTGTACACGGGCTGGCCCCTGATCCTCTGGTTGGGGGGTACCGGCCTCATCCTGGTCGGCGCGTCATGGGATGGTCGAGAGCGCCCTCTGGAGAATCCTCCCTCCCCGCGTCCCCCCTATGGCATGCGCGCCCCTCTGGACCGCCGCACAGAGATGGTGTTGCTTCTTCTTGTTTTGATGGCTGCCCTCTTTCTGCGTACCTGGCACCTGGGCCAGGTACCCCACGGCTGTCAGTCAGATGAGTGTAACAACGCACTGGATGCGTTGCGCTGGCTTCATGGTACCCCTTACACGCCCTACGCGGGGACCAACGAAGGGCAGGCCACTTTGTTTACTTATATTATTGCTGCGATTTTCGCCCTTTTAGGTCCCAGCATGATCACCCTGCGCCTGGCCCCTGCGCTGGTGGGCACGTTGACGGTCCTGGCGTTCTACGCGTTGGCGCGCTGGCGCTTCGATTCCCCGCGGCTGGCCTTGGTACTGGCCGCTCTTTTCGCAGCCGCTCGCTGGCATCTCACTTTCAGTCGCATCGTCTACGAACTGATCATGGTTCCTTTGGTGGTGAGCCTGCTTCTCTGGGCGCTCTTGCGCGCACTCCGCCATGGTCGTCGGTTGGACTGGGCCTGGGTAGGGTTCTTCCTGGCCCTGGGCATGAACACCTATACAGCGTTCCGCGTCGTTCCCGTGTGGATTGCACTTTTCTTCCTCTACTGGCTGGTGGGTGATGCTCTCCACCCAGAACGTCGTACCCAACTGGGACGGGACGTGGAGGGCATGGCCCTGGCCGGCGTGACCAGCCTAGTGGGGTTGGCTCCCCTATTGGTGTACACGGTCCGTCACTGGGGTCAGTTCACCTCCCGCATGCGCCACATTTCCGTGTTCAACGACATTCAGGCCGCGGGCTCGTATGAGCCGCTGCGTCAGAACATTATCAAAACGCTGAAGATGTTCAACGTGCAGGGAGATATGGCGGCGCTCAATAATCTGCCCGGCGAGCCCATGCTGGATCTCTTTGTGGCTGCCCTCTTTGTGCTGGGCCTTTTTTACGCCTTGCGTTATGTGAACCGTCCTCTTCCTTTTCTCTACGTGACAGGCGTTCTTTTTCAAATGAGCACGGTCATCTTCTCAGTTGCCCATGAGGCACCCAGCGCGAGACGGCCTATCGGCATCCTGGTGTTGGTCTACCTTTTGGTGGGGGAGGTGCTGGTCCAGGTATGGCGGGCATTCGACTTGACCTGGAGGAATTATGGTCAACGAGCCTTCCAGGGGATTTTGGCCCTGCTGGTCGTCGCGGTTACTTTGTGGAACGCTCGCCTTTATTTTGGCGTCCAGGCCAAGCTGCCGGCCGTGGAACTCGCCTACAGCCCCAACGAGTCTGCAGTGGGGGAATATATTCACGGACTACCGCCGACCACCCTTATCCTGGTGACTCGCGCTTACAATCATCATTCAGCGGTAAAATTTATCGGTAACCGGAAGGTCATTCCCCTGAACTTATCTCAACACGTGCCCTTACGTGAACATGTGAGGGCGGACGTGGTGTACATCCTGGATCCTCCTCTGCGGAATGTCATTCCCTTCTTGCAGAAGGTGTATCCTGACGGAAAGGCGGAATTCCACCACGGTCCTGCGGGAGAGGTACTTTTCATCAGTTTCCACGTTCCTGCAGCCGACATGCAGAAAGTGCGTGGGTTGCGCGCCCGCTATTACCCCGGTTTGGAACCCGCAGGTACAGCGATGGTGGAGAATCGGGAGCAGGCGCTCGATCTGACCTTCTCCAAATCGTCTCTTTCCCCACCTTTCACCGTGGAATTGCAAGGCGCACTGCTCGTGCCCCGGGTGGGCCAGTATACTTTTCACGTGGAAGCTCGGGGGAAGGTGCAATTTTTCCTGGATGGGCGGTGTGTCGCCGGCGAATGTAAAGGACAATCTCCTCCCTTCAACGTAAACGAGCAGATGGTCGCGGGTTTCGTGCCCTTAAGGATTATCTACTCCATCCCGCGGGGGAGTCCACGGCTACAGGTCCTCTGGGGCCCCAAGGGGGGAAAGTTACGCGTCCTGGCCGAACCCGATATCTACGCTATTGATGTCGGATATAACGGTCTGATAGCGTACTACTACCCTAACGCCACCTGGTCGCCTCCACCCGCGGTTGTGGAGCGAGATTTGTTCATTATCCCGAACAACATTCTGCGAGAGCCCTATAGCATCCGCTGGGTGGGGAAGATAGCTATTCCGCGAGAAGGGGAGTACCGGTTTGCCACCCGTTCGGACGATGGCTCCTTTGTCTGGGTGGATGGACAGTTGGTGGTCGATAATGGTGGCCCCCATGGTGCACGACGCCGTGAAGGGAGTATTCACTTGACCCGGGGCTTCCATAATCTGGAGGTGCGCTACTTTCAGGCAAGCGGTGCCAGTGAGATGAGTTTTTTCTGGACGCCACCGGGAGGCGTGGAGGAACAGGTTCCCTTGGACTACCTTTTCCCCCTTGAGGGGGAGAAGATTCCCGAAACACTGATGCCGCCTTCTCCTCCGGTTATGCTGCCTACGCCATCTCCTTCTGGCAACCGGCCATCCCGCCCATCTACAAGTGTGCTCCCACCACCCAAGAAGGGGACGGTACTGCGGCTAGACATCACACCTGCCTGGATGGTGGGCACGTGTGGCGCCCGGATAGGGTCGTTTCGAAGCCCTCGTGGCGTGGCCGTGGGCCCAGACGGTCGCATTTATGTGGCAGACACGGGCAATCAGCGCGTGGTGGTGCTTTCTTCGAAAGGAAAAGTCCTCAAGACATTTGGGAAAGCGGGGGAGGCTCGCGGCCAATTTGTGGAGCCTTTCGCTCTGGACGTGGCCCCAGATGGGACCTTGTGGGTGCTGGACGCGGTGCGTCAGGTGGTGCTCCATTTTAGCGCGCAGGGGGAGTTTTTGGGAGAAGTGACGCCCACCAGTCCCTGGTATCGACCTCGAGGTCTGCATGTGGCTTTGGATGGAACCCTCTACGTCGCGGATACAGGAGGGGTGCGCATCACGCAGATCGCGCCTAATGGGACGCTTATCCGGCAGATTGGCGGCCCGAAAGGACCTGTGGGACCAGGGCAGCCCACCGATGTCGCTGTTGCGGCAGACAATATGCTCTACGTGGCCGAAGCCATGGCCGGGCTGGTGTGGCATTTGGACGCGAGCGGGAGACCCTTGGGACGTTGGCTCATCCCTGCCAGTAATACCATTGATGCACCCCACCTGGCGCTGTTGCCTGATGGCCGCGTGGCGGTGACAAACCCGACGGGAGGGACGGTGCGGGTGTACACGGCTGATGGTAGTCCTGTAGGGGAGTTCGGCGGGGCCGGTATACTACGCTTGCCTGTGGGGATCGCGGCCGTGAAGGATGGAGCCCAGGTGGTGGTAAGCGATAGCGCCGCCTGTCGTGTGGGGATGTTTCCTGTGGGAAGGAGATGAAGGGCAACAGATCTCGTGCCTAACGTGCCACAAAACGAAATTCCTGGGCCCAGGGGACCTTGGATGGCGTAGAGGGTGCACTTAAATTTCTGAATTCTTGTCCAGCCTATGACGTTCACTCAACGTTGTCGATCGCCGCTAACCTCCTAGTACTCGGTCAAGAGTCATCTAAAGGGGCGGGGGCTGCCGAATTCATTCGCCTGTACGGCCACGGGTAGACGAAGGCAGTGCCTTCGCCTACCCGTTCTTGGGAGTCCTGGTTCAGGAAAGCCCATGGTTTATCCATCACTCTATGATTGACCAAGTACTAGCACTTTTTCTTCCCCACGAATGAACGCCTCCACAGCTTCGCGAGCTTTGTGGTCAGGCATTTGTACTGGAGGGGATTTCATGAAATACGCACTGGGCCCCCACAAAGGTCCCCCGATACCCCGATCCAGAGCCAGTTTGGCAATCCTCACGGCATCGATAACGACGCCAGCACTGTTAGGACTGTCCCATACTTCTAACTTTAGCTCTAAATTAAGGGGCACGTCGCCAAAAGTTCGCCCTTCAATGCGGATATGCGCCCACTTACGGTCCAACAACCAGGGAACGTAGTCGCTAGGACCAATGTACACATTGTCCGCGGGTAAGGTGTAAGGCAAGATGCTGGTCACGGCGTTGGTCTTGCTGATCTTCTTGCTGCGCAAACGGCGGCGCTCCAACATGTTATAGAAATCGGTGTTTCCTCCTACATTGAGCTGGCTCGTCCGCTCGACACGAACCCCACGATCCGAGAAAAGCTGAGCCAGAACGCGGTGAACGATGGTCGCACCTACCTGGGACTTAATATCATCACCAATAATGGGGAGATTTGCCTCAGAGAACCGTTGTTGCCAGGAGGGATCACTGGCAATAAACACAGGAATGGCATTGACAAAAGCCACTCCCGCAGATAGCGCTTGTTCCGCGTAATACCGAGCGGCCTTTTCACTCCCCACCGGCAAGTAATTCACCAAAACATCGGCCTGGGTCTCCTCCAGCACCCGTTGCACATCCACGGGTGAGGCATCTGACTCCTTCACCATGTGACAGAGATATTCACCAACGCCGTCCAGGGTAGGCCCACGCATCACCTCCACTCCCAGGTGCGGGACCTCGGCAAAACGAATAGTGTTGTTCTTACCTGACCACATGGCTTGTGAAAGGTCTTTGCCCACCTTGTCTGCGTCTACATCAAATGCGGCCACAAACTCAATATCCCGCACATGATAACCGCCCAGGTTTACGTGCATAAGCCCGGGTACCTGTTCTTGCTCATCGGCATCCCGATAGTAATGGACACCCTGGATAAGCGCGTTGGCGCAATTGCCGACGCCTGCGATGGCGACACGAACGGTCATGTGATTCCCTCCTTCAAATTTTGTGATTTATTGAGAATAACGAGGACATTCCCTACGCTGATCCCCGCTCCATCAACCGACAATCAAACAGAATATCTGTTACCGACTCTCCTCGGCGCTGACGCAACACCAGTGAAACGGCCGTACGCCCCATCTCCTCTGTGGGCTGAGCTACAGTGGTCAACGGTGGCGCCGTCAGTTCGCTGAAAGGGAGGTTGTCGAATCCAATAACGGCTAATTCCTCGGGAACGCGAATTCCATTGGTCCAGGTCTCCGCCAGAACGCCGAACGCTGTGAGGTCGTTGTAACAAACGACCGCGTTTGGCGGATGGCGCAGGTCGAACATGGCTTGCAGGGCGCGTCGACCATCCTCCGCAGTACCTCGACCGGGAAAGATAAGATCGGGATTGGGAGAAGCTCCCGCTCCTCGGAGCGCGTCCATGTACCCTTGCAGGCGGTGATGGGCCGTTTGCCCCTGAAGGGGTCCACCAATATAAGCAATGCGCTCATATCCCAGGTCAAGCATGTACTCGGTCGCCAGTCGCGCACCTTGACGATTGTTCGCGCTCACAGAGCGGACCCGAGGGTTCGGGATGTGACCGTTCACCAAAACGACCGGGATATCCATACGGCCCAAAGGGGTCTCATATTCCTCCGTTCCTCGGGCCGAAATGACGATGATCCCGTCAACCCGCCGCTCGTAAAGCATTTGTAGCGCCTTGAGTTCCCGCCGAGGAAGCCCATGTGAAGCCACCAACAGCAGATGGTAGCCCGCCGCTTCGGCCGCATCTTCGACCGCCCGCACCACCTGGGCTGCATAAGGATCGGTGACGGTGGTCGTCACCACCCCCAGGGTTTGAGTCTCCCGTTTGACCAGACTCCGAGCCACAGCACTAGGGGTGTACCCCAACTCCTGAGCAACACGACGCACCCGCCCCTTTGTAGCCTCACTGATGCGCGGATGATCGGCCAGGGCACGAGAAGCAGTAGCCACGGACACACCGGCTTTCTCTGCAACATCTTTCAAGGAGACGGGCATGATCTCGACCTCTGTTTGTGCAATCGTTTGCGCTGCCTCAATAAAGAATAGCATAGCAATGGAGGAGCTGTCAAATTGAGGATGGAGATGTGCAATCGTTTGCGCCTCAAACCGGAAAAGCACTCATGACCACAGGAGAAGCGCTGCCACAGGACGATCCTCTTCACCCAGAGCGATAGACGAGGCGGCCACCTACGAGGGTCATTTGAACTTTAAGGTCTGTATCCAGGAGAATGAGGTCGGCATCAGCCCCTTGGGCAATAATCCCTTTTTGGCCGGATAAGTGCATGGCCTCCGCCGGTACTGAGGTCGCCATCGGCAGAACCTCTGATAAGGAGAGGCCTGTAAAAACAAGGGTATTTCGCACCGCTATGTCCATGGTCAAAGTGCTCCCTGCCAGATTCCCGCTCCGGTTGCGGACAACGCCCCCCTTGGCAATCACCGGTTCCCCGCCGAGCTCATATTCCCCGTCGGGCAAACCGGTAGCCCGAATGGCGTCCGTGATTAGAATCGTGCGAGCAGGCGTCTTGGCTCGCACCAGAAGTTTGAGGACTGCTGGATGAAGGTGAATGCCGTCGGCAATCACTTGGGCGTAAATGCGATCGTCGCTCAACACGGCCCCCACCGTTCCCGGACGGCGATGGTGCAGCCCTAACATCCCGTTGAATGTGTGGGTCGCTTGCCGCAAACCGCGATCTGCGGCTTCCAGCACTTGATCGTAAGAGGCCCCGCTATGGCCCACGGCAAATTCTACCCCGCTCGCAATCCCGCGCTCGATGAAAGCCATTGCTCCTTTCCGTTCTGGCGCTATGGTAACCAACTTGAGGATGCTCGTCGCCAACCAACGTTCATATTCCGTGGGATCGGCGTCGCGCAGGTACGGGCCCGGCTGAGCCCCTTTGTACTCTGGATTCAAGTAAGGGCCTTCGACATGGCCCCCCAAATGTTGGGCACCGTCAAGGGGTTGAGGGCAAGAGGCTATGTTCTCGAGAGCCTCCTGTATGGGTCCGGGCAAATGACTGATCGTCGTGGGGAAGTAACTGGTGACACCGTGGGTCGCGAAGAATCGGGCCATGGTATGAATAGCATTAGTTGTCGCGTCCATCGTGTCTGCTCCGGCAGCCCCGTGAACGTGGATGTCCATATAACCGGGGGCGACAATGTAACCACTCGCATCGATGAAGCGCTCATTGGTGCCGGCTGCCAGAGGACGGGGAAGGACATCCAAAATTTTTCCATCTTCGATGACAATCATGTGGTCGTTGAGCATCTTGTGAGGGGTAAAAATGAGGCCTCCGCGGATCAATGTGCGCATTCTTGCAAGCCCTCCTCATGTACGTGTGCCATCTACTTTTTCTGTTCGGCAAAATTCCACAAAACACAACAGTGAAGTCACCCCGGACACAGGATAACCTCGTCCTCTGTGAGTGGGCAATTTCAAAGTCCAGGTTATGTGGGCATGAGGCGCCCCCCAAGCGGGGGTTATCCTGCTTCAGAAGGGAAAAAGTGCCCACGAAATGCGCCCACTCCGAGTTATTGCCGCCGCCCGTGGGCCCAATCATGACATGCGGTGCAAAGAAGGACCATGTTGTCCGGGTGATCTCGCCCCCCATCGGCGAGAGATATGCGATGATGGAGTTCCAGCACCGTATCACCTCTCCCGCACGCCTGGCAGCGATATCCGGCCCGCTCTGCCACTTCGAGCCAGTGACGGTAATAACGTGCTCGCCGTTGTCGGTAGCGCCAATGAGGCCACCGATGCGATATCTCGTCCACCACACGATGGCAGAGAAGCCCTGTGCCCACGGCTCTCAGCGCAGGGTGTACTTTCCCCGCCAACAAAATCGCAACGATGACCCGCCAGCGGTGCAAGGGTAAAGCTCCTTCGCGTGCGCGCAGCATCTCATCACGAGAGCCGCGCCAAGCTCCAAGAAGATGCCAGTCACCGGTACGACGCACATACCACAAATAATGATCCGCATCCGCGAAACTGCTTACGCTCCACCACACCCAGGAAAAACGTCCTGTACGCTTTTTTATAAGCCACCCCAACCCTGCAGAGACCAGAGCATGACCCAATGGATGCATTCACCACTCCCCACGGCCTTCAATGTCTAATCTCAAGGTAATTCGTCCAGTAAATCCAACAGGCTTAGCTGTTCTCCCTGGGACTTCCGGCGTTCCTTTTTGTGTTTTCCTTCTACCTGACGGATTTCTTTCAGAGCAGCTTCAATGTCGTCCAGGAAACGGGAAGGAGGGGACTCCATCTCCCGTCCCAGAAGCCGGCGACGGCGTGCGTGGCTTAAAATCAATTTCTCTCTGGCCCGGGTCATCCCCACGTAGAACAGGCGCCGTTCTTCTGCCACATCTACATCTTTGTTTCCAGGGAGATAAGGAAGAACCCCCTCTTCCAGGCCCACGATGAAAACGACCGGGAATTCGAGCCCTTTCGCCGCGTGCAAGGTCATCAGGGCTACCCGGTCCGCTCGCGGGTCGTAAAAATCACTCTCATTCTGCAACAGAATACGATCAAGAAACCTCTCCATCGCCTCGCGGCCACCTTGGTCCACTGGCGCCATGTCAACGAGTGCGTTGAGACGAACAACGGCTGCCTCATCCAGGTCCTGGGAGGCCAGTATGTCCTCTCGAATTCTCACCACCACTTGACGTACCGACAGTTCCTCCGGAACTCCATCTGATCCCCGCAGCCGTTCCAAGGCTCGCCGTATCACCGGATAGGCCGTCCACGGCGTCGTCCCAACGGTGTGATAGGGGATGCCCGCCCGCTCGAACGCCTCCAACAGCGGGGGGAGCAGCAGACGCGAGCGATAGAGAACGGCAAAATCACCAAAGCTACGGACTACCGGCCCCACATCGTCCACACGTCCGGAATCGATGGAAAAGTAACTGGTTCCACCAACCATACGTTCGATCTGATGCACAACGTACTCCGCTTCGGCTCGGTCTGTCGGCGCAGGATAGATCTCCAGCTTGACATCTTGCACGAAGCGGGAGAACAAGCGGACAGCGTCCTTCCGCCCTGGAGCTTTGTTAATGACTTGCGTTGCCGCGTCCAGGATGGCTTGAGGAGAACGGTAGTTCTGAGTCAGGCGCACCACTTTTGCATCTGGGTAATCCTGGCGGAAGCGCAGGAAATAGGAGCGATCCGCCCCGCGAAACCCGTAGATTGCCTGGTCGGGATCGCCGATGACGGCTACGTTTGCCCCTGCTGCAGTCAAAAGACGTAGCAGACGATACTGAGCGTGGTTTACATCCTGGTACTCGTCTACGGAAATCCAACGATAGCGGGCCTGCAACTCGGCCAACACCTGAGCGTTCGTCTCCAGCAGACGCACACTAAGCGCCACCAGATCTGCATAATCAAGGGCAGCCGCAGCACGCATTGCCGATTCATAGGCCGCGTAGACCGCCACAAAATCAGGTACAGGCCACGAAACAGCCGGTGAAGAGGAAGACGGACCATCCGAAAGAGCCTCCGGACTCAGAAGTTGTCCCTTCGCCCTATCGATGGCTGTCAGGCAGGCATCCGCCTGGCGGGCAGAAAGATCTGGGCGGATCTTCCTCAGCAGTTGATGTCGTTCCTCCCCCGTTAAGAGGACAAAATGGGGTGAGATGTTGAGCAAGGTTCCATAGCGGCGCAATAACATGGCGCCAAAGGCATGGAATGTCCTCACGGTGATGCGGGTGGCCAGCTCCTCGCCCAATAAACCTACCAGGCGCTCTTGCATTTCCTCGGAGGCCCTATTGGTGAAAGTAATCGCCAAGATGTGCTCGGGAGATACACCTTTCACCCGTACCAGGTAGGCAATACGAACGGTCAACGTTCGCGTCTTGCCCGTACCCGGCCCCGCCACGATGAGCAGAGGCCGGTTCAGTACTTGGACGGCCTTCCGCTGGGCCGGGTTAAGAGAAGCTAAAAGGGGAGACAAAGTATCCCGAGCCATGGCCGCGGAAGCAGAAATTCCAACATCCTCAGCACGGCCTTCCTCCTCGGCAGCCGGAACGAGGTGGGCCTTTTTCTCTGGACGGGCATAGGGAGGAGCGGGTTCTTGCACTTTTTCGTTCTTTGTCGTCGTTTCCAGGTCGAAAAGGGTAGCAGCCACAGGTGTGATGGTCTCCTTTCCTTCCTCTTCGAACACGCGAATGCGACCGTACTCCCCGTCATAACCGGGAACAACGGTAACCTCACCTCGGCGCATGCGACCAATGCCCTCAGCCAGACGTTCTCCCCCGACGGTCGCAATCTCCTGCAAGGGAATATCGAGGAGAATGGCCAATTCCGACCCCAGGGTGGCCAGGAGACGCTCGTATTCCCGTTGGACCCGCTTGCTGTTGGGTCCCACACCCAGGAGCTCTCCGATGACCTCCGGCAACGGGATGAGACTGTAATAGGGAAGCGCATTGGGCTTGGGCACCCCGGGCGGACGATCGGCCAGTTCTTCCACCCGATGCATGACGCCGACGGTAACCGGCTTGCCACACACGGGGCAGAGGCCGTTATGCTCAATGGTTGTCCGAGGATCCCACACAATGCCACACTTGCGATGACCATCGTAATGGTATTTTCCTTCTTCAGGGAAAAACTCGATGGTGCCGAGGAAGCGCGCTGGATCGCCCGCGCGAATAGCATCGAAAATGGCTTCGTAGCCCCGCTCTGTGTCCAAGAGATTGGCCTCTCGGACCAGCTTTTGGGGGGAATGCGCATCCGAGTTGGAGACCAAGGTATAGCGGTCGAGGGCGGAGACTCGCCAATTCATCGGCGGGTCGGAAGAGAGCCCCGTCTCCAGGGCAAAGATGTAAGGGGTAAGGTCCTCAAAGCACTCCTCCACCGAATCGAATCCGGATCTGGATCCAAGGAGCGCGAACCAGGGGGTCCAGATGTGAGCAGGAATGAGCACGTCACGCTCGTTTACCTCCAGAATGATCTCCAACAAATCACGTGAGTCCAATCCCAGGATGGGACGACCATCAGAGCGAATGTTACCGATTTTCTCCAGCCGTGCCTGAATCCCCTCCGCGGCTGCGAACGTGGGGGCAAAGATGACGTGGTGAATTTTGCGCGTGCGTCCGTTCTTCTTATAAATCGTGCTGATCTCTCCCGCAAGGATGAAACGGACATCGGCATGACATGCGGGGGGCACCTGGGCCGCCACTTCTTGCTCCCAGTCGGGCTTCAGTCGAAAGAGGCCTTCTTCTGCTGGCTCCAGGACCTCCTTGAGTTCGGCCAACCAGCCAGGGTGGGCGATATCGCCGGTGCCTACAATATTCACACCCTTGCGCTGGGCCCAAAGGGCGAGATAGGGAATGGTCAAATGGCGACTCGTCGCCCGCGAGTAATGGGAGTGAATGTGCACATCGGCAACGAGTTTCATGAATCTTCAACCCTCGATTTGTGATAGGGAAGTCGAGCCAAGCTCAGGCGCGCCTCAACTGGCTGCATCCTGCAAAAAATATTCTGGCCTTGGTGGCAGCTTTGTGTCAAAATCACGAGAGGCCGACAATCAACGTCCCGATCGAGTTCTGGTTCTGGATGACTGCCATCAAAAGGATGGCGTGCCGTGCACGTGTTCATGGGGGTGGATGAAGGCCGCATCTTCGCCAACGCGCCGCCCATCGAACGGGCCTGACAAATCATGGCGACTCACCCACAGAATCATTCAGTCTTCATGCTGAGACGTGAACATTTGCCTTACCCTCCCTTGCTCTCTATAATGAATTCGCTTTGAAAAGGGATCTCAAAGGGCAACTCACATCTGTGTTGAGGCGCCTAAGGCGTTCTCCGCCAGCAGAGGAGGAATAGCAGGCATGGAATTCGTGCGTTTGGCCGTGGATATTTTTCTTCACCTGGACAGACATTTGAGTGAGGTCATCAGCCAGTATGGGGGGTGGACATATGGCCTACTTTTCTTTGTCATCTTCATGGAAACTGGATTTGTCGTCACGCCCTTCCTGCCCGGAGATTCGCTCCTCTTCGCGGCGGGGACGTTTGCGGCGCTCGATGCGCTGAACCTCTATGTCCTGATCATCCTTCTGGCTGTAGCCGCCGTTTTGGGAGATACGGCCAATTACTGGATTGGACACACCATTGGCGAACGAGCTTATAGTGGCGATATCCGCTGGTTAAGACAGGACTACCTGGAGCGAACCCACGCGTTCTTTGAAAAACATGGAGGAAAGACCATTTTCCTGGCCCGTTTTGTGCCGATTGTGCGCACATTTGCTCCTTTTGTGGCCGGTGTCGGACGCATGTCATATGGCTACTTTCTGAGCTACAATGTCCTAGGCGCAGCCGCCTGGGTAAGTCTAATGAGCAGCGCCGGCTACTTTTTTGGGAACATTCCCGTGGTCAAGCACAACTTCTCGCTCGCCATCATCGGAGTCATCCTTATTTCCCTCATCCCCATTGCTTTTGAAGGGATCAGGAGTCGACGCAAGGCCACCATTCCCTCTCTTCCAGAATCGGAAGCCTGACGCCCATGACCGCCATCGGGCTCGACACACTCCTCTCCCCATGGCCACGAGCCCATCGCCCCGATTGGAGCTCGTGGTGGAGGTGCTCGCTGGAGTCCGCCGCTGCAGGCGCGACTTCTCCCACAAGTCATCACAGGCGTACAATACACGCGAGCGCGGCGGCGTTCCATCGCCTTTCGTTCAAAGAAAATCCCCAACATCCGAGGAGGCAGAACCATGCCGCAATGTGACATTGGATTAATCGGCTTAGCTGTTATGGGCCAAAATCTCGTTCTCAACATGGAAGAACATGGATTTTGCGTGGCCGTGTACAATCGTACGCCTACCCGCACCCAAAGATTCATGGAACAGCGAGGACAGGGACGGCGCATTCTGGCCACCTATGATTTGAAAGCGCTGGTTGAAGCGCTCAAACGCCCCCGGGTCGTCATGCTCATGGTCAAGGCTGGGGCACCGGTAGACGCATTCATTGAGAAACTGGAACCCCTGCTGGAGCCTGGCGACATCATCATCGATGGAGGTAATTCTTTTTTCAAGGATACGGAGCGTCGTGCCCAAACCCTGGCCGAAAAAGGCATCCACTTTCTGGGGGTAGGGATCTCCGGCGGGGAGGAGGGAGCCCGCTACGGTCCAAGCATTATGCCCGGAGGGCCACAGGAGGCCTACGAGGTCGTTCGTCCCATCTTCGAAGCTATCGCTGCCCAAGTAGACGGGGAACCTTGCGTCACTTATTTGGGTCCTCGAGGAGCAGGCCATTATGTAAAAATGGCCCACAATGGCATCGAATACGGTGACATGCAACTCATTGCCGAAACGTATGACCTCATGCACCGAGGACTGGGTCTGGAGGCCTCCGAACTCCACCGTGTTTTCGCTCGCTGGAACGAAGGGGTCCTCTCCTCATATCTCATTGAAATCACAGCGGACATCTTCACCAGGCTCGACGAGGACACCGGCGCCCCGCTGGTAGAGATGATTTTAGACGTGGCCGAACAAAAGGGAACAGGCCTCTGGACCAGTGAACAAGGATTGGAATTGAAGGTCCCGACTCCCACGATCAACGCCGCTGTCGAAGCCCGCATCGTCTCCATGTACAGGGACGAACGGGCTCAAGCCGCCCGGCTCCTCCAAGCTCCGCCCCATGCTCCTGAAGATAATCCGACTGCGTTTGTCCAGGCGTTGGAAGACGCACTTTATGTGGCCAAAATTGTCTCCTATGCCCAGGGATTTGCCCTCCTGCGCAAGGCCAGCCAAGTGTACGACTATGGCTTCGACTACGGCGCTATCGCCCGCATTTGGCGCGGAGGCTGTATCATTCGAGCTCGTTTCCTCAATGATATTCGAGACGCCTACGCACAGAATCCTGACCTCCCTAACCTAATGTTCGCTCCCTTTTTCCGGGATGCCCTCAATCGCCATCACATGTCCTTGCGCCGTGTCCTGCAGAAAGCCGCTGCCTGGGGTATCCCTACTCCAACACTGAGCGCGTCCCTGGCCTACTACGATGCATATCGTAGTGAACGTCTGCCCGCCAACCTCATCCAGGCCCAGCGCGACTACTTCGGTGCCCACATGTACAGACGAATCGACAGAGAGGGGGTCTTTCACAGCAAATGGACCGGGGAATGATACCATGGCGTCCCGTACGCCGGGCCATGCGCGACGTGGCCGTCGTCGGCATTGGCCTGACCAAAATCGAGAAGCAGTCGAACCTCAGCCTGCGGCAGATGGGGGTTGAGGTCATCCACAAAGCGATGGAGGACGCTCGCGTGGATGATGTAGACGCCCTCTACGCGGGCAACATGCTGGCCGACGAACTCCAGGGCCAGAAACACATGGCCACCTTACTGGCCAGTGAAGCAGGCCTGGTGGGCGTAGAGGCCTTGCAAGTGCGGGCGGCCACCGCGACAGGGGCCGCTGCGCTGCGTATGGCCTACCTGGCTGTAGCCAGTGGTGAGGCCGATGTGGCAATCGCGGTTGGCGTGGAAAAGATGAGCAGTGCGCCGGCAACGCCTGCCCTGGCAAAGGCGCTGGACGCGGAGAAAGAGGTGCCCACCGGGGCGACCCTCATCAGCCAGAACGCCCGTCTCATGCAGATATACCTGGAACGATACCATGTTCCCTACGAGCAGTTCGTCAATTTTGCGGTCAACGCTCACCGCAACGCCATGACGAATCCTCATGCTCTGTTTCACAAAGACGTGACTGCAGAAACGGTACTCAACTCTCGCATGGTCAACGCCCCCTTGCGACTTTACGACTGTTCGCCCATTTGTGATGGCGCAGCGGCCGTGGTCCTGGCCCCTGCCGATCAGGCACGGGCATTTACGGATATGCCCGTGCGTATCCTGGCTTCTGCCGTCGCTACCGACTATTTTCGCGTCGAAGACCGGCCGGATCCACTGGCCCTGAGCGCTTCTCGACTGTCCGCCATGAGAGCCATGCGTCGCGCCAACGTTCACCGGCGAGACGTTGATTTCTTCGAATTGCACGACGCCTTTTCCATCATGGCTGCATTGATTCTGGAGGCAGCCGGCTTTGCCGAACGCGGGCAGGGATGGCGTCTGGCGGCTGAAGGGGAAATCTTCCGTGAGGGGAAGATCCCCATCGCTACGATGGGAGGGCTTAAGGCACGCGGGCATCCCATTGGGGCGACAGCCATCTACCAGACGGCCGAAATTGTCCTGCAGCTCACCGGGCGCGCCGGCCCGAACCAAATTCCTGATGCCCACATCGCCATGATGCAGAGTGTCGGTGGCGCCGGTGCGACGGTGCTTACCCACATTTTCGCCAATGAATGAGCGGGCCTTTGTCCCAACAACCTGTCGGGAACAGTCCTGGCATCCGGCCTTCTTCTCCTTTTGCTGGCAACAGGGGGGAGCCAGAGTCAGGCCTTGGAAGAAGCACAACGCCCACTCGTGAAGGTTCCACAGGAAGGAGGATGGCGTTGATCGCGTTAGCTCCAACGATACGCACGGCTCTGGACGCGGGGCATCCACTGGTGGCCCTGGAGTCCACCGTCATCTCGCACGGGCTCCCTTATCCCCAAAATATGAGGATCGCTCGGGAGCTCGAAGCTATCGTGAGCGCAGAGGGAGCCACACCGGCGACTATCGCCCTGGCCGACGGCCAGGTACGTGTGGGTATCGATGAAGAGTTGCTGGAACGGCTGGCCCATTCCGTGAGCGTGGCGAAAGTGAGTCTCTCCAACATGAGCATCGTATTGGCTCGCGGGGGGCTAGGCGCAACGACTGTTGCCGGGACCATGTGGGTTGCAGCGCAGGTCGGCATTCGTGTCTTCGCCACTGGAGGAACCGGCGGCGTCCATCGCGATCGAGTAGATATTTCGGCGGATTTGCCTGCCCTGGCCTCTATCCCTGTGGCTGTAGTCAGTGCAGGAGTCAAGAGTTTGCTCGACATACGCGCTACACGAGAGTGGCTGGAGACCCATGGGGTTCCCGTGTTGGGGGTGGGCACAGACGAAATGCCCGGATTCTACACCCGCTCCACCAACATACGTGTGGACGCCCGTGTAGAGAACGCGGCCGAAGCGGCACAGTTCGTCACCGCACATTGGACTGCCGGATTCCGCACAGGGGTGTTGGTCACTGTCCCTCTGGCCGAAGAAGATGCGCTCGCTGCAGAGGAGCTGGAAAACGCCCTTACTCAAGCGGAGAGAGAAGCGGCGTCTGCCGGCATTCGGGGTCCGGCAGTGACCCCCTACATTTTGGCAGCGCTGGCCCGTTTAACTCGCGGACGCTCTGTTGAAGCCAACCTGAAATTGCTGCGCCAAAACGCCCGTT
This sequence comes from uncultured Anaerolineae bacterium, assembly GCA_964487375.1. Taxonomy (GTDB): domain Bacteria; phylum Chloroflexota; class Anaerolineae; order JAADDB01; family JAADDB01; genus JAADDB01. The sequence goes on from CAZAQA010000010.1 coordinate 33,413, forward strand.
TCGCGGCTCGTCTGGCCAAGGCACTGGCCCAAGAGGGACCACTCCCTTTCAGGGATTGACCATCCGGTAGGGGATACCAAGGAAAGTATCGCCGCCAATGAACGTCTCAACGCGTTTACGGTCCCTCCCCATCTCACAGTAGATGATCACCTGGGCACGACCGGGACAAGTAACTCGGTCGAGCTCGACCCAAATGTGGCCCGGATGAACGGCTTCAAGGGCCCGGACTTCTCGTTCATGCTCGGCAAGCGTTCGCTCCGCCCTGGCGGTGGGCGGGAAATGGGCACACCCAGGGTCGAGCTGAGTGCTATCCCAGACCGCGCCCAGCGGTTCGGCACAAGCACTCAAAAGAAAGACCAGCAACGCGAGACTCCAAAAGGAAACCTTACCCCACATCCTCTTCCGCCTCACTCACATCCAGGTCCACCAACTGCCCTGTCACCACGAAAATAGTGCGCTCACAGATGTTCGTAACCCGGTCTGCGGAGCGTTCCAGGTTGTGGGCGGCCCACAACAGGTAGTTAGCCTGCTCTATGTGATGAGGGTTCTGCATGATGAGGGTCATGAGTTCCCGGTACACTTGTTCATAAAGGGCATCCATCTCGTCATCTTGCTGGATGACCTCGTACGCCGTGGCCACGTCCTTGTTCACAAAAGCTTCCAGCGCAGTGTGCAGCATGCGCGCGGCCAATTCCGCCATGCGCGGGAGATCGATAAGGGGTTTCATCAAAGGTTCCTCGCCAATCTTGAGATTGATGCTGGCGATGCCCTTGGCGTAATCCCCGATACGCTCCAATTCGGTAGCAATCTCGATCACCGACGCCAGGATGCGCAAATCTGTGGCCATGGGTTGCTGAGTGGCAAGGAGCACCAACGCCTCCTCCTCGATTTCGTAGCGTTTATAGTTGATTTGCTTGTCTGCATCGATAATCTTTTGAGAAAACTCGAAATCCCGACGCTTCAGCGCGTCCACAGCCTTGATGAGAGCATCCTCGACCATGCTGCTGAGCACAATGACATTATCCAACAATGACTGCAATCGCTTGTCTAGAGTCTTTCGTGTCATCATAAAGCCTCCTGGGGGTCTAGACATGAAGCGTAAGGCATACCCGGAGCAAGGAATGTGAACGTTGTCCTTTTCTCACGTTTTACGCCTCACGTTGTTTGCACACCTTTGCCACATATCTTACCACACGTTTGATGATCCCGTCCCGTACTTCTCGGAATACCTGCAATCGCTCGTCCTCGCTTCCGGTGGCTGTGGCCGGGTCGGGAAAGCCAATGTGGACCTTCTTTCCTCGTCCCAGCCATACCGGACAGTTCCGATCGGCGTCGTCACAGACAGTGACGACCAAGTCGAAGTCCACGTCGCGAAATTCGTCGGTGGACTTGGAACGCTGGTGGGAGATGTCGATACCCACCTCACGCATAACTTCTATTGCTAACGGGTGCACGAAGCCGGAGGGCTGAGTACCTGCTGAATCCACGTCAACCCAATCCCCCAAGAAGTGGCGAATCAGCCCTTCGGCCATTTGACTTCGGGCTGAGTTGCCCGTGCACAACACGAACACGCGCAGGCGGGGAGAATGGTTTGGGTTCCTGCTTGTTCTCGTTTTCAAGGTCATCGCTCCTGAATGTAAGTAGGTAGTGGATATTACGCTCTCCCCCCAAGCCGTGACGCCTGACGCCTGACGCCGTGACGTGAAACGTAATGCGTAAAACGTAACGGCTCGGCGTGTCATTTACGTTTCACGTTTTACGTTTTAGCCTGACGAGATTAGAGATTAGAGATTGGGTAACGTTGTGCCCCCACCCCCTCACCCAAATCGCCCGGTAATGTAATCCTCCGTCCGCTTGTCCTTGGGATTCGTGAACAGTTCCTTTGTTGGCCCGTATTCCACCATGTAACCGGCCCGGTCTTCGCTCATCATCATGAACATGGTGTAATCGGACACGCGCGCCGCTTGCTGCATGTTGTGTGTCACTACAATGATGGTGTAGTTTTGTGCCAGCTCTCTCATTAGGTCCTCGATTTTGAGAGTGGCGATCGGGTCGAGCGCGGACGCGGGCTCGTCCATGAGGAGAATCTCCGGTTCCACCGCCAAAGCACGAGCAATGCACAATCGCTGCTGTTGCCCGCCGGAGAGTGCGGTTCCCGGCTCGTGTAGCTTGTCCTTCACCTCATCCCACAGCGCGGCCAAGCGCAGAGAGCGTTCCACGATCTCATCTAGATTGGGGACTTTGCCCCAGTGGCGCAAGCGCAGGCCCGCGGCCACATTGTCATAAATGGACATGGTGGGGAACGGGTTCGGTCGTTGGAAGATCATACCCACCCGGCGGCGGATGATAACCGGGTCTACATCGCGATCGTAGATGTTCTTTCCCTCCAACAGCACTTCCCCCTTGACCCACGCGTCCCGAATCTCCTCGTGCATGCGGTTTAAAGAGCGCAAGAAGGTGGATTTTCCCGATCCCGACGGGCCGATAATGGCCGTCACCGCGTTACGTTGAAACGCGATGCTGATATCCTTCACGGCGGTGAAATCGCCGAATCCTGCAAAAAGATTCTTGACCACCAGTGCAGGTTCGCCGGTAATTACATCATAGGTCATGATAAGCACACCTCTCTGAATGGTGATGGTCCTACGTGAGACATGAACGGATGAGCGTGGACACGCAAAGGTATCCTCACATCATACTTCATAATGGACTTCTCCCAGGGAACGCACCAATAAGCTGGCGACAAAGATCAGGACAGTGAGCACCAACGCCGTCCCCCATGCCTTCAAGTGCCAGTCGTCGTAAGGTGAGATGGCGTAGGTGAAGAGCGTATAGGGGAGGGTCGCAATGGGCTGGTTGATGTCCAGACTGAAATATGGGTTGCCGAACGCGGTGAAGAGGAGTGGTGCGGTTTCCCCGGCAACTCGAGCCAGGGCCAACACGATGCCGGTGAGAATGCCGCGGGAAGCCGCGGGGATCACCGCGTGGATCAGCACTCGCCAGCGGGGCAGTCCTAGAGCCAACCCTGCTTCTCGCACGGCATCGGGGACCATACGCAACATCTCCTCGGTCGTGCGAGTGATGACAGGGAGCATCATTACGCCCAGCGCGAATCCCCCCGAAAGCGCGGAGAAATGCCCCTGTTGAGAGACAACGACAACATACGCGAACACCCCCATAATAATCGAGGGCACGCCAGAGAGAACATCTGCCAAAAAACGCACCAAATCGCCAAAGCGGTTGCGGCCGAACTCGCTCAGGTAGATGCCTGAACCCACGCCGATAGGCAGAGCAAGAAGCGCGGCCAGTCCAACGACGACAAATGTGCCCGCAATGGCGTTGGCAATCCCCCCTCCCGGCTCTCCTACGGGCACCGGATTCTGCGTGAAGAAGCTCAGGTTGATGGCCCCGGCACCCTGACGCAGCACGTAGATGAGCAGGACAAGGAGAATGCCCGCGGAGACTCCCGCACTAAGCACCGTCAGCGCAGCCATCATGATGCTGGTTGTCTTGCGAAAGGTGTATGGCTTCCTCATCGTCAGCGTCTCCTATGTCCGCCCACACGCATGACGAGCAGGCGGGCGAAGATATTCATCAGCAGGGTGATGACGAAAAGCACCAAACCAAGCTCGATGAGCGCGGAGAGGTAAAGCTCAGATGTGGCCTCGGTGAACTCGTTGGCAATCTGACTGGCGAGCGTGTAAGCCGGATTGAACAGACAGAGGGACATTTCCGGGCGATTACCGATGAGCATGGTCACGGCCATGGTCTCGCCCAGGGCTCGCCCCAACGCCAGCATCAGGCCACCGACAATGCCCGAACGGGCGTAAGGGACAACCACGTGCCAAATGGTCTCCCAACGTGTCGCGCCCAGGGCCAACATGGCCTCCCGCTGATCCCGGGGCACGGCGCGAATGACATCTCGGGCGACCGCCGTTGTGTAGGGCAGGATCATGATGGCCAGGATAGATATCGCGGCCAGCATACCGATGCCCCATGGTGTGCAGGCGAACAGGGGCAGGTTGCCTGCACTTCGGCTCAGGAAGAGCTCGACCTTGCGCATGATGGGTACAAGAACGAATAGACCCCACAGGCCGTACACGACACTGGGAATGGAAGCAAGCAACTCGATCAGAAAGGAGAGGGGGCGTTCCAGCCACCGAGGTGAGTATTCGGCCAGGAACACGGCGGAGAGCAATCCGACCGGGCCGGCGATGGCCAGTGCCAAGAGGGAAGAGACCAGCGTGCCGTAGATGGCGGGCAGCGCACCGAATTGGGCACGGATGGGGTCCCACGTGCGCGTGGTCAAGAAGCGCAGGCCAAACGTGGGCAAGGCGGGGAATGAGCCCACCAACAACTCGATGAATAGAAACACAACCAGCCCGACCAGGATCAAGGCCATAAGCAGGAGCAAACTCTCAAAAAGCATATCCCCACGATTTTTCTTCGTGGGGCCGACAAGACCAAGCCTCCTCAACGCACGTTCCATCGTTCACTCCTTCACGTTGAATGGGTATCGAGGAAAGGGTCAGATATGGGGTATCGGGTATCAGATATCAGGCTGATGGATCTCATACCCACTACCGGATACCCACTCCCTGATATTTGGTATTCCAATCCCTATTCTCCAGCTACCCTTTTCCCGCCCTCACACGTCAACGTGTCCAACTTCCTGATAACCATCTTTTCCACGGAGGCGCCCAAGGGGGCGTACAACAGCTCGCGAGCGTATGTATCCCCATTGGTCAAAGCCCAGTTCATGAAATCGTGAATTTTCGTCGCCTTGAGGCAGTTGGGCATATCCAGGTACAAAAGGATGAACGTGTATCCGGCGATGGGATAGGAGTCCTTGCCCGGTGCGTTGACCAGCAATTGTCCCATATCGTCGGGCATCTCGGATGCGTACGCATCCGACGCCGCGGTGATGCTGTCGATAGTAGGTTCAATAAAGTTGCCTGCCCTGTTCTGGATAAACGCGTATGCCATGCCATTCTGCACCGCGTAGGCCAGCTCAATGTAGCCGATGCTGCCCGGCTGCTGGCGAAGAACACCGGCGACCCCTTCGTTGCCTTTGCCGCCGATACCCACAGGCCAGTTGACGGATTTGCCCGCCCCTACAGTCTTCTTCCACTCCGGGCTCACCAACGCTAGATAGTTGGTGAAGAGAAATGTGGTGCCGGAGCCATCGGAGCGGTGGGCGACGGCGATAGGCGCGTCGGGCAGGGCGATGTCCGGGTTCACTTTGGCAATGCGCGCGTCATTCCACGTGGTGATCTTGCCAAGAAAAATGTCGGCCAGCACGTCGGGTGTGAGCTTCAGTCCCTTGTTCACAGGCTTGCCATTTGCGTCTTGCAGGTTGTACGCGACCACAACCCCACCCGCGACCGTGGGAAACATGCGCAAATCGGGCGCGGCCGCCTTCTCCTCCTCATTCAAAATGGCATCAGATGCACCGAAGTCCACCGTCCTGGCCATAACCTGGCGTATTCCCCCACCCGAACCAATGGATTGGTAATTAAAACGAACGGTGGGGTCCACTTCCTTGGTGTAAATGTAAAACCACTTGGAGTAAAGAGGATAGGGGAACGTGGCACCTGCGCCGGTAATCGTGACGATGTTGCCCCCACCTGACGGTTGGTTGGGCTTGGCCACAGGCTTTGCTCCACCGCACGCGGCCAGTAACAATGTGAGCAACATCAGAGCAGCAAGAAGCACGAACAAACGACGGTTCATTATCGCCTCCTAAAGGATAGATGAAACATGTGCTACTCCGTCGAACGACATCCATCATTCACGTTTATCTTACCGGGCGTTTGTAAAGATACGCCTTCCTCCTTGTTATCAGCACGCAAGCATTTCGCGAACGGAATGTTAACGATACCCGTGCGCCGTTGGCGTTTCCAAGTTCCCCTGCACATTTCGTTTGGTAAAGAAGGGTGAATTATAATGCGTTACCGGCTTCAGGAATATCCCTATATCCCCTGATATTCGGAAGCCATCCACTCCACAGAAGACGCGCGAGGAGGTGTGCCCATGCGACGTATTGTTCCCTTTTTGTTGATCCTCTCATTGGCCTTCATGGCTTTGTTGCCCGCGCCGGGCGTCTTTGCCCAGGGCGGGGGTAATTTCACCGTCACCATCCTTCATACCAATGACGTGCATGCCAACTATGATGGTACGCTTGCCCGTCAGACGACCCTTATCAAGCAGGTGCGAGCGGAGACGCCTAACGTCCTCCTGCTTGATGCGGGTGATCGCTTTCTCGGTACGCTCTTTTATAAAATTTATAAGGGTGAGATGGCCCAGTGGGCGATGAACACCCAGAAGTACGATGCAATGGCTGTGGGAAACCACGAATTTGACGATGGGCCTGCAAATTTGGCCAAGTTCATCAAGGGGGCGAACTTCCCTGTTCTCTCGGCCAACCTGGATGTGAGTGCCGACCCTGACCTGGCCGGGCTCATTAAGCCTTATACCGTTGTCGAGGTGGGAGGCGAGAAGATCGGTATCGTCGGCCTGACCACCGAAGATGTCACCATTCTTTCCAGTCCGGGTCCAAACGTCAAGGTCCTGCCCGTGCTCGACTCTCTGAAGAAGGCCGTTTCGGAGCTGGAGGCCCAGGGCATCAACAAGATCATCGCCCTGACCCATGTCGGCTATGAAGTGGACAAGCAGATCGCTTCTCAGGTCGACGGGGTGGATGTTATTGTTGGTGGTCATTCCCACACCTGCTTGGGTGATGTCAAACACTCTGCAGGTCCCTATCCGACCGTCGTCAACTCCCCCTCCGGACAACCCGTCCTGGTCGTCCAGGCGTGTTCCAAGCTCAAGTACATGGGACGGCTGAACGTGACGTTTGACGCTAATGGGGTGCCTGTCTCTTGGGATGGCGGGCTGATCAAAGTGAAGGACGAAAATGTGCCCGAGGATCCGGAGGTCGCCGCTGAGGTTGCTAAGCGTGCAGAGCCCATTGAGAAGCTCAAATCCCAGGTCATCGGTGAGACCCTTGTGGACTTGGTCGGTGATCGCTCCGTGTGTCGCTTCGCAGAGTGCAACATGGGAGACCTGATTACTGACGCCATTCTGTGGAAGATGCAGGATCAGGGTATCCAGATAGCGCTCCAGAACGGTGGCGGCATTCGCGCCAGTATTCCCAAGGGACCCATCAGCATGGGGCAGGTGATGGAGGTATTGCCCTTCGGCAACACCATCGCCACGTTCAAGATCAAGGGTTCCGATCTGTGGACCTCCTTGGAGAACGGTGTCAGTCGAGCGGAGAATCCGGAGAACGAGGGCACTGGACGTTTCCTGCAGGTGGCCGGGCTTCGTTATACCTGGACACCGAACAAGCCCGTGGGCCAGCGTATTCTCAAGGTGGAAGTACGCAACGCTGACGGCACCTACAGTCCTTTGGACCCCAACGCCATTTACAATGTGGCGGCCAACGATTTCATGCGCCGTGGTGGGGATGACTACAAGGTCCTGGCGAAGAAAGCCATCAACCCATATGACTACGGTCCACCTCTGGATGAGGCCGTGGCGGAGTATATCCAAGCCCATTCCCCTGTGGCTCCCAAGGTGGAGGGTCGGATTACTAAGGTGGAGGCGACTGTCCTGCCCACGACAGGAGGCATCCCCGTGGACTGGCCTGTAGCAGCGGCTGCACTGGGACTGGCCTTGAGCGGTGTGGGTGCCTACTTGCGCCGCCGTGAAGACGCCTAATACGGATTGGTTTTCGGCGATGGGCGATACGCGCTATTGCCCATCGCCGTCTTTTTCCCCGGTGACGGCCTGCATCTCCCCTGCTCGGGGAAGGGCAAAATAAAATGTGCTTCCCCGTCCTTCCTCACTTTCCACCCAGATACGCCCTCCATGCGCCTGAACAAGGTGGCGGGCAATGGAGAGTCCCAGCCCGGTCCCCCCCCCACGTCGCGCTCGGTCGATCTTGTAGAAGCGCTCGAAGATGCGCGGGAGTGAGTCTTTGGGGATACCCACACCTGTATCCTGAACGGCGATAACGACCTCACCTCCCGTTTCCCTGGCGGAGATAGTAATGCGTCCTCCGGGAGGGGTGAATTTGATGGCGTTATGGACAAGATTGGTCACCACTCGGGGAAGCCGCTCCACATCCGCCAGGACGCGTACCCCAGGATGGGGAATGTCTACTGTCAGGGTCAGACCGGCCCGTTCGACTTGGGGGCGCAGACGCTCCACGGGGGGAATGAGCACCTCTTGCAAAGGGACGGGCTCAATGTGCAGGGGGACCTGGCCGGATTCAATGCGAGAGAGTTCCAATAACTCCTCCACAAGTTGCACCAGCGCGTCCAACTCCCGGTCGATACGGTCCAAAAAGTGGGCGGCCATGTCTGGCTCCTCCAGGGCCCCCTCGCGTAGCGTGTCGGCCAGGATTTTCAAGGAAGCAAGGGGAGTGCGCAGTTCGTGGGAGATGTTGCTAATGAAGTCCCGTCGCATGGCCTCTACGCGACGAGTCTCGGTCACATCCCTGAGGATAATGGCAAACCCCTGTCCATTCACGGGCGTCACTCGCGCGTGTACGTGACGGCCCGTGCGGTGAATGTAGAAGGTGTCCTCTTGAGCTGATTTCCCCTCGCGGCTTTGTTGCCAGAGGTGGATGATGCCGTGATGAGCGGTAAATTGAGCCAGTGTAGAGGACGTCGTCGGCTCTCCGTTCACACCGAGGATGCGCGCCGCGGCGGGGTTGGCAAAGCGTATGACTCCTGAAGTATCCGTAATGAGAATGCCGTCCTCGAGTGTGTGCAGGAGATGGTGTAAGTGATCCCGTTCTTCGGTCAGGGTGCGAATGCGGCGCTCCGCGCGTGTGCGCATTTGCCGTAGCAGGGAAAGGACTTCCTTGTTTGCCGGCACATCGTCCTTGGATTTCGGTAACAATACCCCGGTGGTCGCGGCCTGTCGAAGTACATCCCGAACTTCCTGCCATGGATGGTTCAAGCGGCGGCCTAACCACCAGGAGAGTAGGAAAATCCCTCCCTCGCCAAGGAGGAGAAAAATTGCAACCTGGCGTAGGGAGAGGGGAGGAAGGAGTTGTAGCATCACAAGAAAGAAGAGGGCAAATCCCAAACCAAACGGAAGGCCAATGCGAATCCACCAGCGTGCGCGTGTTTTTCTCACCTTATCCCTCGAATCGGTATCCTACGCCACGAACCGTGATCAGCCTCGTCGGATGTTTGGGATCGGGTTCAATTTTCTCCCGCAACCAGCGCACGTGGACATCCACGGTGCGGGTACCGCCGTCGTATTCCCAGCCCCACACGTGCTGTAGGAGTTGGTCTCGGGTGAGCACTTGACCCGGATGACGGGCGAAGAATAGGAGCAAGTCGAATTCCTTGGGCTTCAGGTGGATGGGGGTTCCTGCGCGTCGCACCTCTCGCCGGCGCGGGTCGATGACAAGATCGCCCATTGTGAGGGGAATTTCACCTTCTCGAGCGGACGTGGTCGCGGCCAGTTCCTCCCGAATGAGGCGCACCCGACGCAGCAGCGCTTTGACCCGGGCCAGGAATTCGCGCAGGCTGAAGGGCTTGGTCATGTAATCATCCGCACCGACTTCCAGCCCGACGACTTTATCCACTTCGTCGGCTCGAGCGGTTAGCATCAGTATGGGGGTGTTCATCTCCTTGCGCAGGATGCGGCAGACCTCGAAGCCGTCGATGCCTGGCAGCATCACGTCCAGCACAATGAGGTCGGGGGTTTCCTCTCGCGCCTGACGAATCGCCCCCCAGCCGTCGGTGGCAGTCACCACGTCGTACCCCTGGCGCTGCAGGTTATACGTTAACGTTTCCAGTAACGTCGGTTCATCTTCAACGATGAGAATTTTTTCCGACATAACGCTCTCCTGGACGCCCCTCTTCCTGTATGCATTATCCTGTTGCTCCGGCAGGGCGTCAATTTTGACCAGCCCCATCGCTGCCCATTCAGTCCGCTTGTGTAGGGACGATTTCATTAGGCGAGGACATGGAGGAAGGACGACGAGGATGTCCTAGAGGTGGAGGATGTGGAGGACGAGGCCCCTTGAAATCGGTTGAGTGAAGCGTTCGCTTGGTCGGGGTGGGTTATCTGGTTTACCTGTTGTGTGGCTCATCTGTGCCCACTTCAGGTGTGTGAAAGAGTTTCTGAATTTTTCTCTAATGTTGCTCCATCGAAGACATTCCAGGATTTCTTCACAAGAACATTCTGCCGTTGGTTGAGGAAACCTAGCGAGGGCGTTAGCGGCGGGGCGGAACCGAGCGAGCGGAGCAAGGCGAAGCCTGTCCGCTGGACGCCGGCTTAGGGGGCTTCACCTGCCAAGCGCAAAATCCGCCGCCGAATATCGGACGACAACCACATCCCTGCATCTACCAACCGATCCACATACGGGGCCAATTCATGTGTTAGCCCCGCTTTCTTGCCTTCCAATAACACCCGTAACGTGCCCCAAACTTCCAGTCCTGCAGCCTCAGCGACCCGTCGAGCCAACAAATCATCCAACAACACGATTTCGTCCGGATGCTCCAAACCCAATGCCATGGCCGCCAACTCTCCCCGCCCCAAATCCAACGCAAACCACTCTGCCGGCATATACCTCGGATTGGTTCGATGTACCCACGCATATTCTTCCGGACGCGGTACATCATAGCCTCTCCGCCGTCCTTCTTCCAACTCCGCAAGAACGGCATCCGCAACCCACACCTCATCAAACAACTGCCCCAGCCATTCCACGACGCCAATCCGGTAAAGATACAACAACGGCGAGGTGTTACTAATGGCTCTCCCCACGCTCACCCTCCAATTCCAGGAGTTCCGCCTCCAACGGGAACACCTGATACCGCCTGAGATTCAGCAGAAACTCCACACGAGGTACACCGGCCAGTTCTGCTGCACGCCCCGAGGATAAGCGCCCCATCTCATACAACTTCACCGCGGCCAACATGCGCAATTCCCGCGCAAAAGCCTCAGTGTCCATCTTCTCCGCCAGCAAAATCTTTTCCGGAATATCCAAAACCACGCTGCGCGTGCTCATTTTTCACGCCTCCTACCTTGGAAACCTCTATCCATAGTATAGCACATGCCCCCTAACGATAGCGTCAGCGGCGCGGCGGCGCCTGTCCAAGAACACGGCGGGCGAAAACCGCCTTGCTTTTTCGCGCCACGGTTGCGCGGCCCAGCCGCGTCCGCTGGACGCTGGGTTAGGTGACAATGTTTGTCACAAAACGATTCCTTAATCTCTCTAGGATTTGATTCTTTTTCTCCAATTCATGGCGCCTAATCATAAGCTCTTCAAAAACAGGAATCTGCTCCACATATTTCCCATCTTCGACCATTACCACTGCCAAACCAACAACATCTCCAAAAGAATCGCGAGATAATTGCATAGTTTTCTTCAGCCTTTCCTCCCATTTTTGAAGGTCTTCATCCATCAAGTCACGAACCGCACTATGCACAAGATACAGACCATCAATATATTCTCGCACCAAAGGGCGAATATCTAAAAGGTTGCCTTTGTTTGCCCTCGCAACAATTTCTCTAGCTACGCTCTTCTTGAATTTATCATCATTCGCCAAAGTCGTAACATTTATCCAAGGTATAACCAGAAAAGCGAGATTATTCTCTTCAGCCACTTGCCTATTGTAAGAAAGACTATGGATAGGATATCCTCGATGTTGAGCATAATTCCTCAATGCTTCCATTACTTGATAACCGAAAAGACTATCATACTGCTTCCTTGTTACGTTTAGCACCATCTCGTATTGAGCCGACTTCTTACCATAGACTTCTCTAATATGATGAAGCACTTGCTCCGCGTAAGGTTTACCGCTGCTTAAAAGGTTAGCAATCCGGCGACTCATTAACCGCCTGTCCGAGTGAGCACGTAACGAATCAAGATCTCGGAAAAGCATATCGTGTGCGGCCAACGAGAGTAAAGTCAATTCATACTCAAAATAATTCTCCAAGAGGATATCAAATTTCTCCTCAATGAACAGCGCCTCCAGTAAAGAATTTTGTGCTTGCTTAATAAGCAAGTATTCTTCAAGGGGGAGTTCTATAAACCCACCAAACCCAAGAATAAGTCTTGTTAGTCCATACTGTTTCATGTCCCTACACCCAACTATATGATTAACCGACTTCCGTGTCCCTATATATCCGATAATCGGGTGTTATTCGCTAGACCTGGCGGATAACATACCACCACCTGAGAATTATCCGACAAAAATGACGGGTGTAAAGAGAAGATCGACATGCCTGACGGACAATATCCTTATTGCGAGGATTATCATCCATGAGAATACCCTCAGACATCGGAGCCCATTGTCCACAAGAAATATAGCAAACACTTGAGGGGGTGTCAAGCTGTATGAAAAATTCACATCTGATTGTGGTATAATTCATGTAGATAAGTGCCTTTTGTCCGTAAGCCCCAACGGAAGTGCGATTGATTCATGTGAGGAGGGGATGATGTCCATTGCAGAATGGATTAGCGGGGGGTTCTGGGCTGCGTCCATCTTTGCCATCGCCATCGGTGTCTTTTTTGCCTACCGGATCCTCGTAGCCCTCCATTTTTTCGACGCCGAAGAGCGTCATCCTGTCATCTCGGTCATTACCTGGCTGGCGTTGAGCCTGCTGCTTGCGCTTCCCTGGCGCGATGTGATCGGTAAACTGCTCAGTTTGGGCTATTTTCGCACGGCTGCAGGAGGAAACTGGGCTCCTTTTCGTTCCACATGGGGCGTGGTGCCCATCTGGTTCTACACCCTGCTTGATCTGGGGATGTTCGTGGTGGCCGTAGGGGCCGTGCTTGGCCTGGGGTGGGATCGATTGAATCTGTTCTCCGACGTTGGTGAACCAGAGGATGAAGGGGATGTACCTGAGGCCGAATGCTCTGAGGGCATGGCCCTCCTGAGACCTGTCGATCGGGGGGTTCTTCTGGTCGGAGTGGGCTATTTGGTCTACCTGCTGTGGAGCCACATTACGCAGGTGACAATGAATGTGCCCTTTGTGAATACCAACGCCTACGCGGGCGATATCAATTACCCCGGCTTTATGGCTGGTTGGGGAGTGGGCACGCTGATTTTCCTCATTCTAGCGTATCTGATGTATAAGGACACGTCAGCAGCGTAGCCGATTCTGGTTCGCTGTTGGACTGTTAGATGCGTCAGCTTCTAACGAACTTTGTGGGGATAACCCCGTACTGACCTTGAATGTAGGGGAAGCGAGGGCACCATGAGAAAGGTCAAATGGTTCTCCGTCCTTATCAGAGCTGCTGCTCTGGCAAGCGTCATCTTTCTCCTTAACGTGTTGTCTGCTAGGGCAATTACAATCCCTCCTGCCGCTCCCTACGATGAGCACACGAGAAAGGCAGCTTTAAGCCTTTCCCCCGTTGCGCCCACGGACGTGGAGCTCATTTCCTTCCGATACGAAGCCATGGTGACAGGCGTGCGTATGGCCTGGACCGCTCGCCTGACGGACGGCAGCGCGTCCGGATTTCACATTTGGCGGGCCGTCGCCGGAGGGCGCTGGAAGCTCCTCACACCGGATTGGCTCAACTGGGACCGAATGAGAGGGGATGAGGCCTCGTACAATTACGAAGATGCCACGGTTTATCCGGGTACCTCCTACATCTACAAACTGGAGAGCGAGGAGGGAACGTCCTTTGGCCCCTGGCAGGTGGATGTCCCTGAAGTCGATGATGGGGGCGGAACCGTCGCCTCGCGGCATATGTTCATGCCCTTCCTGAGTCGGTAAAACCATCGGAGTCGGGCTGTTTCCTCGGCGTTACGCGGGAAACAGCCTAATCCAATTCTATCCCTGTCCCGCTGTGTGCTACAATGACGGCCATGAAACGCGCCGATAGAACCCGCAATCACCTGATTCTGTGGAGAGAGCTATGCCCCTGACACCGCGCGAACGTGTACTTGCCGCCATCAACCACGAAGAACCGGACCGGGTCCCCATTGTCATTGGTGTCAGCAATGCGACCAGTATGCGCCTCAAGCCCTACCGGGCACTCAAGCAACGCCTGGGCATCGATGCCCCCGACGAGTTCCTCTACGACTGGCCCGAGTTGGGCACAGTACGGGTGGACGAGGAGACCCTGCGCCGCTTGCACGTGGACGTGCGCGGGGTATGGGACCGTCACCCTGATTGGGTGGTGGAGAGGAATGCCCGTCGGAAACCGGGTGAACCTTTCTTCGACGCCTGGGGTATTGGCCAGGTAGAAATCAGCCCTGGCACCTGGTTCCCCCACATCCACCCCCTGGCCGACGCCACCTCCATTGAGGATATCGAGTCCTATCCCTGGCCCGACCCGGGTGACCTGAGTCGGGTGCGGGGTATGTGCGAGCGCGCCGAGGCAGTGGCTCACGAGGGCACGTATGCCATCATGGCCACGCCCTGGCTTTTGTTTCCCTTCGAGCGGGCCATTGCCATGCGTGACATGGAACACTTCTTCATCGACCTGGTGGAAAATCCCGATTTTGCCCAGGCGTTATTGCGTAAGACCACCGACCTGTGCAAGGCCATGATGGCCCCTTTTCTGAAAGCCCTGGGTGATAACGTGGATATCATCAAGATCGGCGATGACCTGGGTACTCAGACCAGCCTGCTCATCTCCCCACGCATGTACCGGCGTTACCTCAAACCCCTACACGCGGAATACATCGCCTTCATTAAGGAACTCACGCCGGCCAAGGTCCTCTTCCACACCGACGGAGACGTCTTCCCCCTCCTCGACGATTTGGTGGAGATCGGTGTGGACATCCTCAATCCGGTGCAAACGTCGGCGGGGCGCATGGCCGACCTGGCGGCGCTGAAACAGCGCTACGGCAAGAACCTGGTCTTCTGCGGGGGCATCGACACGCACCGCGTGTTGCCTTACGGTTCGCCGGACGACGTACGGCAAGAGGTGCGTCGTGTCATCGGACAACTGGCCCCGGGAGGAGGGTACATGCTGGCCGCGGTTCACACCATCATGGACGACGTGCCCCCGGAGAACATCCTCGCCATGGTGGAGGCGGCATTGGAGTGGGGGCAATATCCCCGTCTCTAATATAAACGCAACGTTAGAATAACGTCGCTTCGAATCACCCGTCAAGGACATTGACATATCGTTCTCCCCCCCTTATAATCGGAGTACCCTAGATGGGTGATTGTTCATCCTCCAGGAGATGCGGAGGCCAAGTAGGATGTCTCTCAAAGAACAAATCGAACTGGACTTGAAAAGCGCCATGAAGAGCGGAGATGCCGCCCGCAAGCGGGCCTTACGCACCTTGATGACGGCCATCAGCCGGGCAGAACGGGCCGGGCAAGCACGGCGTGAACTCAACGACGAGGATATCATCGCCATTATCGCCCGCGAGGCCAAACAACGCGAGGAGTCTATCGAGGCCTACGCCCGAGGAGGTCGACAGGACCTGGTAGCGGAAGAGAAAGCAGAACTGGAGGTATTACGCGCCTACCTCCCTCGCCAACTTACCCCGGAAGAAATCGAAGCCCGGGCCAGAGAGGTCATCGCCCAGGTAGGTGCATCTACTCCCAGGGACATGGGGAAGGTGATGAAGGTGCTCATGGCAGAAATGCGCGGTCGTGCGGACGGCCGTGTGGTCAACCAGGTCGTACGGGAGTTGCTGGCCGGGCACACTTCCTCCCAGTGAGGAAACTATCCCCCAATGACCGGCTCAGGCAGGCAGATGTTTCAAAGACACAATGACCATGCAACCTTCACATAAGCCTTGGGATGTTTCGACATCCGTCAGGGCGATCTTGCAGGCGCCGAGGGAGGGCCCCAGCGGACTGGATATCCTGCGCGTTCTCTTCCTCTCTCTCCTTTTTCTGGCACTCGCCACCCTCATCTTGGTTCTTGACATCACGCCGGGAGAACGGGTGAAGTTAGAAGTAGGCGATGTCTCTCCTGTGGATATTCGTGCACCACGCAGCATTCGCTACGAAAGCGAGGTGCTGACCCGGATCGCCCGCGAGAAGGCGGCCCAAAGTGTGCCAGAGGTGTACGATGCTCCTCAACCTCAGGTTGCTCGACAGCAGATTCGACGCCTGCAAGACATCGTCGATTTTATCGATACGGTCCGGGCAAACCCCTACGCGGATCGCGAGGAGAGAACCCAAGAAATCGAGGCTATTACCAACCTGGGCCTTTCCAGGGCTATGGCCAGCACCATCGCCACGATGTCCCAAAGCCGATGGACTTTGGTGGCTAATGAAAGCCTGGAGACACTGCGCCTGGCCATGAGCCGTGAAATTCGCGAGAATGAACTCGCCGTCGTACGAGCCAATGTTCCTCTTTTTGTCAACCAGTCACGGCTAAGCGAACAGGAAGCAGCCCTGGTCACACGCGTGGTCCAGGCTCTTCTGAGGGCCAACACGTTTCCTAACCCCCAAAAGACGGAACGAGAACGCCAGAAAGCGCGCGAGTCCGTTGCTCCCGTTGTTGTCCAGTACGAGCCAGGAGAGATCATTGTGCGCTCGGGAGAAGTTGTCACCGCGGCTCAAGTCGAGACTCTGGACAAACTCGGTCTGCGTCAGCGACGCATCACCTGGCAGACAGCCGTTAGCTTCGGCTCGCTGGTCTTGTTGGCTCTCCTGGCCATCCTGGCTTACACCTATCGATTCTATCCCGCCTTTTGGATGCACAGCCGCCACCCCCTCATCCTTTATACCTCCCTGCTGGGAGCCCTGTTACTGGCCAAGATGCTGGTGCCCGGACAAAGCGTGCTCGCCTACATGTATCCCCTTGCCGCGCTGGCCATCACCATTGCGACTGTACAGAAACGAGAATTGGCCTGGATCACCATTGCTTTTATGGGGGTGGTCATCGGCCGGCTGGCCGGGAATTCTCTGCTCATCGCCACCCATGCCAGCGTGGGCGCCTTTTTCATGGTCCTCGTTGCCGACCGGGCCGAGCGCATGGCGATGTTCTTATGGGGTGCATCCGCGCTTGCCCTGAGCCAAGTGCTGGTCATTCTAGCGTTTGCCTTCAGTACTGGACCGCTTGACACCAACACGATTTTATCCCAAAGTCTGGCATCTGCCGTGAACAGTGTCCTCTCCGCCAGCCTGGCGCTGGCAAACTTTTACCTCTTGGGAGCCCTATTGGGCGAAACCACCCTCCTGCAACTCATGGACCTCGCCCGGCCCAACCATCCCCTGCTGCAACAATTGGTGACCAAAGCCCCGGGCACTTACTACCATTCCCTGATCGTCAGCAATTTGGCCGAACAGGCAGCAGCCGCAATTGGTGGAGATGCTTTCCTGACCCGGGTGGGCACGTATTATCATGATGTGGGCAAGATGAAACGTCCCCACTATTTCGCCGAGAACCAGCAAGGAGGAGTCAACCCTCATAATCAACTCGATCCCCGCACCAGTGCCCAGATCATCATCAGCCACGTGGCCGACGGCCTGGAACTGGCGCGCCAATATCGTCTTCCGCGGCGCATCCAGGACTTCATTGCCGAACACCACGGTACCACCCTTGTGGCCTACTTCTATCGCAAGGCCCTGGAAGAAGCAGGAGGGGACTCACAAGGCGTGGACGAGTCGGAGTTTCGCTATCCTGGCCCCAAACCTCGCAGCAAAGAGACGGCCATCCTCATGCTGGCCGACGCCATAGAAGCGGTTGCTCGTGCCAAACAGCCTACGACACGCCAACAGATCAACGACATCGTGCGTAAGGTTATCCTCCAGCGTTTAGAGGAAGGGCAACTGGACGCCGCACCGATTACCATGGGCGACCTGGCCCGCATTCGCCAAGTCTTTGTGGAAATGTTGGTAGGGGTGTACCACACGCGAGTGGATTATCCCGAAAAGTCAGAAGCTGAAACACCGAAGCGAGAAACCTCGACAGAGGTCCCCTCTTCGGCCAAACGAGAGCAAGTCCCTTCTCATCCCCAGACCATTCTTCCGGCGGAAACGCCGAAATGAGTGAGAAACGCCCTTTCTGTTTTCGATTGGCCCCGTTCGCGTTCCTGTTCTTTATGTCCCCGTTACTTTCAAAGGGGCCAAACTGGCCAACAGTTTCTTGAGCCCCACTTCTTCGAAGGCGACCGTGATCTCTTGGTCATCGCCGAGATTGTGGGTTGTCACTACCACACCCTCCCCGAAAATTTTGTGGTGCACGCGCTGTCCCACACGATAGCGTGGCTCCACAGGAGTCAGTGTGAAGCCACCAGGCCTTCTTGGCTCTTGGCCGGTCGTCTGTCCTCGCCTCCCGAGGGCCCCCTCAGCCAACAGAGATCCGGGAATATCACCAAGGAAACGAGAAGGGGTGTTCAGATCCTCTTGACCATAGCGGGTACGCCGGAAAGTGTGGAGCAGGTAGAGACGATCTTTAGCACGAGTCACCCCTACGTAAAACAGACGTCGTTCCTCCTCCAGGCCTTCCAGGTCCTCGAGGGAGCGGCTGTGAGGGAGCAAGCCTTCCTCCAGGCCGGTAATGAACACGACGGGAAACTCCAGGCCCTTGGCCATGTGCAGGGTCAACAGCACAGGAGCGCTGCTTTCTTGGAGCAATTCGTCGACGTCAGAAACGAGTGCTACTTCTTCCAGGAATAACGTCAACCCGTCCGCACCCAACTCGTCATACGTACCGGCCACACTCATCAACTCCTGGACATTCTCAATACGGGAACGCCCCTCATCGGTACCATCATCCAGGAAGGCCAAATAGGCGACATCGGTGACGATCTGCGAAAGCAACTCACCCACCCCCAGGTGCTCCGCCGCTTCCAACCACCCTTCCCACAGGTCCAGAAACGCCAACAACGCCCGTTCCCCGGCTTTGCCCACGCCGGGGACATGTTCTCCATCAGCCAGATGGCGAAGAAGCCGATATGGAGTGACTCCCATCCGTTCCGCTGCGGAAAAAAGGGATGTTATAGTCTTTTTCCCCAGGCGCCGCGGCGGCACATTAATGATACGGCTGAGAGAAAGCGCGTCATCTGGGTTATGGACGATACGTAAGTAAGCGAGCACATCTTTGATCTCACGACGTTCATAGAAACGGGTAGCCCCCACAATGCGGTAAGGCATATTGCGAGCCACGAAAGCCTCCTCCAGAGCACGCGACTGAGCATTCGTACGATACATGATCGCTATGTCTCCCGGCTTCACCTGGCCGCTCGCAATCAGAGAGACAATCTCATCCACAACAAATTGAGCTTCTTCCACCTCGTTGTAGGCCTCAAAATGCACAATTCCCGGCCCCCCTTCCCGACGAGTACGTAGTTTCTTGGGCGTGCGATGCGTGTTCTTGCTGATGATGGCATTGGCCGCCTGAAGGATAACGGAGGTAGAGCGGTAGTTCTCTTCCAATAGAATCACAGAGGCAGCCGGATAGTCCTGGCGGAACCGCTGTACGTTGCGGTAGTCCGCGCCGCGAAAGCCGTAAATGGACTGATCCTCATCACCAACCACAAAAACACTCGACTTGGGACCGGAGAGGAGACGCACTAGCTCGTATTGGGCCAGATTAGTATCCTGGAATTCGTCCACGAGCAGGTGCTGCCAACGTCGCTGATAGGCCTCGCGCACTTCCCGGTGTTCACTTAGAAGCCGTACAGCCAGCATCAAGAGGTCGTCGAAATCCACTCCCTGGTTGGCACGCAGGATACTCTGGTACTGCTCGTAAACGCGCTGGTAAACCTCATCCCGATAGGAGCGAACGGGGAACTGGTCCGGCGTTAGAAGTTCATTTTTAGCTCGTGAGATGGCCGCATGCACGCTACGCGGGGGAAAGAGTTTGTCGTCCAGATTGAGCTGCCGCAATGCTGTGCGGACAATATTCCGCTGGTCGCCGCTATCATAGATGACAAATCCTCGACTTAGACCCACCACTTCCCCATCTTGCCGCAAAATGCGGGCACAGACGCTGTGGAAGGTACCAATCGTCGCGCCTTGAAGTTGCCCTCCAAGGATACGTTCTATGCGTTCACGCATTTCCTTTGCTGCTTTGTTGGTGAACGTCACGGCCAGAATGCGGTAAGGGGGTATCCCCAGGGTTTGCACGAGGTAGGCAATACGGTGCGTGAGCACGCGCGTCTTGCCGGACCCAGGGCCGGCCAGGACCAGGACCGGCCC
This sequence comes from uncultured Anaerolineae bacterium, assembly GCA_964487375.1. Taxonomy (GTDB): domain Bacteria; phylum Chloroflexota; class Anaerolineae; order JAADDB01; family JAADDB01; genus JAADDB01. Next base: position 53,510 of record CAZAQA010000010.1, read on the forward strand.
AATCGGAGCGGTCACAGCCTGTCGCTGTTCTTCATTCAATCCTTCCAGCACATTGCTTGCCATCCCTTCCATCCTGTTCGTCCCTTTCAAAACCAGTCTTAACTTCGTTAGGTTCAGGCCTAGATGCTTGTCGATGCTGCACCTCTCACTCTCCCAAGTATGCCAGAAATGGGCTTGGATGTTCCAGTTTGCTCCAGGCAATGATGGCTTCTTGCACACGGACGTGATAAGCGTCGCCTCGGATGCGCCAGTACAACCACTTGAGGCGCGCGATCCAGGCCATCAGTCGGCGATACGCACGTGAACGTTCCGGATCTCCGTGTTTTTGAAAATACAAAGCCAGGCTTTCCAGAGCCAGGAGGCCAACCCAAAGACGTTCCTCCGAAGATATGCTCCCTTGTCCCACATGTCCTACGCGGGCTTCCGGCTCATAGAAACAGGCCCACCCCTGGTCCCAGAGACGACGGCACAGATCCGTATCCTCCGCGTAGAGGCAGAACCTCTCATCCAATCCGCCCACCGCGTCCCAAGCCCGGCGGTTCAAGAGAAGAGCCGCGCCACTAAGCGCGGGAACGCGACCAGGCACCATCCTCTGTCCCAGATAGTATCGCCCCCACAGGGGGTGTCCCGGCCAGCGTCGGGCCAATCCCATTTTATCAGTGGCCTCCCGCCATAATGTGGGAAACTCACGTGCACTCTCTGGTGCGATCCGGCCCTGCTTATCCACAAGCGCAGGGCCAACCGCTCCTACTCCAGGAGTACGGTGCAATCGTTGCAGCAAAACGTAGAGGCTCCGTCTTTCCGGCACGGTGTCAGGATTCAGCAGCCAGAGGACATCCCACGTCCCCGTTGCTCCCCGGTTGACCGCAGCGGCAAACCCTACATTTTCTGGCAATGCGACGATCCGGGCCTGTGGTGCCAGTTGCCGAGCCTGTGCCAGCGTTTCATCGCTGGAGGCATTGTCCACAAGAACTTGATGAACGTGTAGAGGGAAGTCGGTTGCCGCATGGCTTACTGTTCTTTCACAGGCGGCCAGGCAGGCCGGTAAGAAACGGGCGCTATTACGAGTCACAATGAGCAGGCGTAGAATCATCGCTTCCTCGCTTCGACGCGCAACACGCCGCCTCGCCCTGGAATGGCCGGAAGGACATCCAGCAGCCACCCACCCCATCGCCAGAAGCGAGAGCATCCCCAAGTGTCCACCCAACCGGGGGCATTCGGCCAGGAAAGAACTCTCACGTCTCGGAATCCGGTCGCCGTGAGCAAATGCCGCAAAGTATAGTGGTCGAAATGCCAGTAATGGTGCTGAAGATGCCAGTGAAGCCAACGTCGACCGGCCACACGAGCCTGAAACGCTTTCCGATTGGGTACTTCCAGAAGAAGCCACCCGCCAGACATCAGCACCCGATATGCTTCCGCCAACGCCTGACGAGGGTCACTCACATGTTCCAGCACATGCCAGAGAGTGACCAGGGACTGAGTACCGGAGCCCAGGGGCAGCTCTTGGGCATCCGCAAGGAGCACCGGGCGGTGACTTCGCAGCCGGGCATTGTGTGCGCGCCCTGCATCATACTCGATCCCCACAGCCTCCCATCCCTCGACGCTCAAGGCCCGCAAATAATGACCTTCTCCACACCCCACATCGACAGCACGCCCGGACGCCCGTCGCAACCGGAGGAGAATCCCGGCTTGAGAGTGCAGAGAAAGAAGCAAGAGATGTTTGAGAAAACGGCGCCAACGCGGCAAAGGACGGATTGGGTCGGCGGGGGAAAACGCCTCTTTTCGAGCCTGTCGTCCCGGCCGGGGCCAGGTAAATCCCAGACCACACGTAGGACAATGCTGCACTCCGGGTTCCCATGACGGCATGGGGGTCAAGCCCGTGTCACATACGGGGCAAATCAAGAAAGTTCCCCCTTGCGGCGTGTGGCTCATCCCGTTTGCATGGAACGCCATAGCAAATACACAGCTCCGACCATGCCTATCACACCCAACAACAGCAACCCGAGGCCTTTAAGCAAAGCGCCTGGAGCAATAGGTTCCGGTGCGGGTGTTGGAACCGGCACAGGAGTGGGTGTAGAGATGGCAGGCAACGGGGAAGGGGTCGCTGTGGCCGTTGGAGGCGGCGTCATCGTCGCCGTGGGAGTGGCCGTCGAAGTGGCTGTCGGAGACATGGTAGCCGTCGGAGTCACCGTGGACGTGGCCGTTTCCGTTGCCGTAGGCGTCCCGGTCGCTGTGGGCGTGGCCGTAACGGTAGGTGTAGACGTCACTGTGGATGTTGGCGTTGCTGTGAAAGTTACCGTCAGGCCAGGAGTACCCGCTCCCTTACCGGCCAGAGTTGGCGTGGCCACAGGGGTCGGTGTAGGAGGACGTGTAGGCAATACAGGACTAGGAGTCGGTGTGGGAGGACGTGTAGGAGGCACAGGTGTGGGAGTTGCTGTAGGACGCGAAGTCGCTGTCGATGTCGGCGTGGGGGGCACAGGTGTCCACGTCGGTGTCGGCGTGGG
>CAZAQA010000010.1:56113-101560 GCA_964487375.1 uncultured Anaerolineae bacterium
TGTCGGCGTGGGGGGCACAGGTGTCCACGTCGGTGTCGGCGTGGGCGGCACTGGAGTAGGTGTCGCCGTCGCGGCAGGCGTTGGGGTAGGCACAGGGGTTGAAGTAGCTATAGGCGGATGAGAAGGGGGTGGAAGGGGAGGAGCAAGCACCCGTTCGGCATGAGCCGGAAGTACGCTCCAGGTGAACGCGAACGGCCCTGTCAGGGCCCAAATCCCTATGAAAAAGAGCACCAGGGTCAGAACGTCATTTCGGGTCAGGCGCATGGATGAACTTCCTCCGGATTTCACCCCCATGAGAGTGAAACGTCATGATGCCGGGAAGGAAGGGCCCAGGACCGGGTTGATGCCCACGTTAAGCCCTCCCATCAAGAACGGTGACGTTCAAACGGCCAAGGGATGATGAAGTCTGGTCCCATTGTAATCACAAACACAAGAAAAGTAAAGGTAAGACTCCCGGTCTGCAAGGTGTTTCAACAGCTCATTCTCTCATGCTTGTCAAGAGGTGATGGTGAGCCAGGGCTTTTCAACGGCTTAACCTTCGACACATGCACAAAGGCGTTGTTCCGGCAGTCGAGTCGTTGTATGTGCTGTTGGAAGACCACCAGATAGGCGAAGGCAGTGCCATCGCCTACCCTTTGAGGGTATTTGAGGGTAAGGGTAAGAGCTCTGAAGAGCCCTAATAGCTCATGGAGAGGGGACGGGAGAACAGACGCATAGAGACAACACAAAGGGAGGATTCGCCTTGTCACCCGTTTCGCGCTATCATGGCTGAAAGGGAGAATAGGAGTACGTGAAAAACGTTATGAATGGCAGCCTTGTGGATGCGAAAAAAGCGGCCCTGATTGAGAAAGAAGGACGGTTGTTGCGCGCCCTCCACGTGCTCCTCTCACAGGTGGAGGGTGATCCCACCACACGCGAGGCAGTCACTCAGGCATTGGCCGACTTGAACGAGCTCTTCCTCCTCGTCGTTGTGGGTGAATTCAACGCAGGTAAATCTGCCGTGATCAATGCTTTACTGGGAGAAGCGGTGTTGCCGGAGGGGGTCACTCCAACCACGGCGGAAATCCATCTCATCCGTTACGCGGAAACACCGACTCGGGCGGACGCGTCGGAGGGGACCGTTATCATCACTTATCCGGCCTCCTGGCTCCGCCACATAGTGATTGTGGACACGCCAGGAACCAACGCCGTTATTCGGCGCCACCAGACTATTACCGAGCGTTTTGTGCCTCGAAGCGACCTCGTCCTCTTCGTCACGTCGGCAGAGCGACCGTTCACGGAGAGTGAGCGGATATTTCTGGACCGCATTCGGGCCTGGGGCAAGAAGATTGTCTTCGTGCTTAACAAAATTGACTTGCTGGCGCCAGAGGAACAGGAAGAGGTATGCCGATTTGTGGAAAGCAATGCTCGTCAGCATTTGGCCATCACTCCTCAAGTCTTCCCGGTTTCCGCGCGTTGGGCTCAACACGCCCTCCAGGAGTCCGGAGCAGAGCGGGATCGGCTTTGGCAGGCCAGCGGCTTTGACGCCTTGGAGGCTTTTATCCAAGGAACGTTAGATCAAAAGGAACGGTGGCGGCTCAAACTGTCCACCCCCCTCGGCATTGCCCGCCGCGCCTTGGAAGAGGCCGGGGAACTCATCCGGGCCCGCCGGGCGCTTCTAAGGGAAGACGTCGAGGCATTGAGGCACATCGAAGCACAACTGCGGGCGTATGAGGAAGATATGCACCATCAGTTTACATACCGCCTGAGCAAAGTCGATGCCATCCTCTACGAAATGGGCCGTCGCGGCGACCGCTTTTTCGACGAAACCCTGCGCCTGGGCCGTATTTTCGACCTTCTCAACAACGAGCGTCTGAAGCGCCAATTCGAGCAGCAGGTCATCGCCGATACACCTCAGCAAGTAGAACGTCAAGTTAGCGCGCTCATCGATTGGATGGTCGACCAGGAATTTCGTCAATGGCAGGCTGTCACAGGGCAGGTGCAGGAACGTGCTCGGCAGCACGTCCCCCCTTCCTGGCAACCCACACAGGACGAGAAGGGGTTCGAAGCGACACGGCAAGCCTTACTCGATTCCATCGGGGTTGTGGCTCGTCAGGTGGTCGTCTCTTATGACAAGGGGGCAGAAGTGGAGGCTTTGGTCCAAAACGTACAAAATACCCTTGCCCAGGCAGCGTTAGTGGAAGCAGGAGCTGTCGGCCTGGGCGCCGTACTGGTCGCCATTCTTCATGGGGTCCTTCTGGACGTGAGTGGTGTTTTGGGGGCGGGCGTCCTGGCGGTTGCCGGACTTTATCTACTCCCGGCCCGGCGTGAGAAGGAGCGTAAGGAACTGGCCCGACGAATTGATGCGCTCCGTTCCCGGCTGCGCACGGAGCTTGAAAAAACGTTCGCACAGGAGTTGGAGCGCTCTCAAACGCGCATGCGCGCAGCGTTGGCCCCCTACAGCCGATTCGTGCGCACCGAAGAGGAACACCTGGCAGCTATGGCACGCCAAACAGCCACACTGCAGGCCCAAGTGCAGGAGCTGAACGAGGAGGTTCACCAACTGTGATCCCGATCCACGACATCCGACTAATCCCACTGGGAGCGGAAGATGTGGATGCACTACAGACGATGCTCATCGTATCTGCTGATTACTTTCAAGCCCTTGGGCATGCCCAGGTCGCTTCAGATTTGGCCGCTCGAATGATACGGGAGACCGAATCGACACCCGGCCGACATTTGCTCGGTGTGGACCTGAAGGGGGAACTCATCGGCATACTGGATTTCCGACTGCGTTATCCCGCGCCGGACACAGCCCAGCTCGGGCTATTGCTCCTTCAACCCTCGTGGCGAGCTCAAGGCATCGGCACCCTGACCATGGATATCTGGGAGACCTGGCTGGACGTTCAAACGCCCATCGAACGCGTGCGCTCGGCTGTACCCGCACACCTGCGCCAAGCACAGAGATTCTTCCTCAAGAGGGGGTACCACTTGACCGGAGAATCCTACCGTTTCCCTATAGGGAACGTTCAACCGCGTTTGCTGATCTTGGAAAAATTGCTGGGCATTGAGCCTCCCTCCACTTAAGAGAGGCAACACCTCAGTGCCCTTTATACCTTCATTCCGGCCCGAATCCCTCGAATCGGCCTTTCCTCTCAGCGAACGAAGCGGCTCCAAAGAAGATCGGCCTCCTCTCCACGTATGACATGCCAGGCCAGCCCATCTCGCTGCAAGAAGAAGGGTTGGGCAGCAATGAGTCGACCATCGTAGAGCACCAACCGCAAGGCCACACTAAGGGTAGACGCATCATGCAGAAAGCTTCCCAACCCGTAGGCAACCAGGCCATCCGTGCTGTAATTGAGACGTTGAACGACGCCGGGCTGAACCCCGATGACGACAGTGGCGCCGTTCCGACGCAAGCGTTCAAACGCCCGAACCTGCTCTTTCCCTGCCAGATCGCGAACCTGATGCCAGCGCATGAAAACGACCACACTCTTGTTGTGACGGGTCACCTTGGCCAGGGTGTCCAGTATGGCCCGATCTTTGCCGGGAAAATAGGCAAGTACTCCCTCGCGTGAAGGGGTGGCCCATGGCCCACTCGAATTGTCCGGCACACCCAGACTGATCAGGGCCACTCGGCCTCTTCCAACAGACCAGGTAAAGCCGATGTCCTCAGGCGTTACCCGCCCAACCCCTAAAGGCCGGATCCCCTCCTTTTCCAGAGCCTGAACGCTGAAAAGGGCTCCACCGGTCCCGAAACGAGCCATGTTCGGGCCGGCCAGGCTGACCAGATTCACGCCAAGCTGATGCAGGAGCTTGATGCGTCGAGGGGAGACACAGGTTTCCGCCTTTGACGCCGTCGGGCATCGCGACAAAACAGGAGCATCCATCTGCGTGTGGACCCAGGTGCTCCCACGGAATCGGCGCTGGAGCGTTTCCAATCCCGCCCTTATTTTCGTCTCATCGGCCTGCTGCCATAGTCCCGTAAGACTTGTGGCCCCGGTGACCCAAAGAATCCCAAATCGATCCCGTTCATGGTTGCTATGGGGCCACGTGTTTGCCACAATGTGGTGGCGGGTGAAGGGATAATCGTCCAGGTCCCTTAACGTCAGATCGGGACGCAGGATGTCCTTACCGTCCACTTTCATGGGATAGAGGGCCGGAATCAGGCGATCGAAAGCGATGACGCCCCAGGCACTCTTATCTGCCCGCAGACGTCGAGCCAAATCCACGGCCCCACTCACGGCATATACAGCCGCGCCAGGGCGAGGGGGCGAGTGGAAATAAGCCGTTAGCGCTTCCCGGGCATCTTGGGTCAAATACAGAGGCCCTGGTGACCGGCTTGCTGGCTGTTTCCAGCGGGCTTCCACATCCTTTACCAGGATATTGTCAGGTTCCGCGTGGACGACATGACGCACCACCGCGTAGGCCGTGTACACAATAGCCTCGGGACGAGAAGAACGCGGCAAAGGGGCGGGGGTCCCTGTTGGCGTCGGTGTGAATGTGGGCACCGGGATAGGAGCAACCACTGGCCCTGGGGTGCTCAATTCGTACCACACTTCTGGGGCAAAGATGAGTATCAACAGGATACCCAGAAATAGCACAGCCCCCCAGAACACCGGAGCGCATCCAAATGGAAGCCAGCTCTCCAGCCGTTCATCTACGTCCTCTGTAAGCATGCCCGAATGAGGTGTCACCCGTTCCCTCGCCGCTTGTTCCTCCACGCGTTAAGCGATCGAAGCACACACTTGACCCATCACACGGCCATGGTACGGACATACGCGGCCCATGTCAAACTCTCAGGAAGCCAGAGAGATTCTCAGGTGAATGTGCTACCCTCATTGACTTGCCCCCCCATCAAAAGAAGGCTCACAAACTCATCAACCCTCTGGCACGCCATCGAACGAGAGAGCCTGTTCACTTGACACAGTAGAAACGCCGGTAGATAATGCCCCGGAGTGGAATCCAATCGCGCTGACGTCGGGCCAGGCTCGACGTCTGGAGAAACACACCCATGGGAACGGCCCAACGCATGTTGGTCAATGCCAGACGATTACTGGAATTCGACCCCGAAATCCGAGCACGACATGACTATTACCATGTTTTTCTCAAAGGATTCGACGATCTTCGAGTGTTGAGCCCTCGCCCTCTCTCGGAGACGCGTGTGCTCATCTTGGGATGTGGCTACACGTATCCCGAAGTCGTCTTGTATCATCCACACGTAAACTTCGTGGCCGGACTCGATGTAGCCCGGGCATTCTTTCGTGATGGCCTTCTGGCCACCTTCCGAGATCTACAGGACCATGGGGAAAGTCGCTTGCAAGCTTTGTTCAAGGCCGTTCTCTACCACTACAAATATTCTCGATATTATAGTCTGTTGGAGGAGATCTCTGGCATCCCGGTCCAGCACGATATGTACGTTCTGCACACGTATGACGGTTATCAGATGCCCTTTGCCGAAGGGTACTTCGATATAGTGATGTCCAACGCCGTGCTTGAGCATGTAGAGGATATGCCTCGGTTGGTCACCGAACTGAATCGGGTGACGCGACCGGGTGGAGTGTCCTACCATTTATGGCACAACTATTACAGCCTATCCGGCGGGCACGTACATCCCGATATTTATACGGCTCAGCCGTGGGGCCATCTGCGAAACCTATACCCAACCCGGGGCCTTAACACGCTCCGCCCAGAGACCATCCAGAACATCTTCGCCCTTCATTTTCGGGTCGAAGCCCTTTACCATGTAGATGCCAGGCACGCCAAGCAAGAGCGAGATCCGGATTTCGAGCCGGAAGGCCAAGCACTTCTGACAGCGCACATTCGGGAGGAGCTCAGCGAATTCCCCGAGGACCTGCTCCTCACGCGCGCCTTTCTCCTTGTTGCCCGCAAAGAGGGAAGCTAGGGTGTTTCTCTGGTTCCACGGCCGTTACTGTGGAAAAGAGCCAGGTCGTAGCGCCCGTTATCCAGGAAAATGATGCGGTGTTCCTGTCCTGATTGGACCAGCTTTTGTGCCAGATACACCGCGCGCAGGGCCTCTTCCGGGGAAATCAGTGGATCTCGATCTTCCAAAATGGTTTGCACAAAGTGTTCCAATTCCAGACGCAGGGGTTCTCGGCGCTGGAGTTCAAACTTGATGTGACGCCCTTCCGATACCCCCATCAAAGCCACCAGTCCATCCCATTGATCGGTAATTTCCCCGTTCTCGATGAAATGCAGTTCCTGCGTCAGATAGTTGACCAGGAACATTCCTCGCTCACCGATAAGGCTGATCTGGCGAATTTTCGTCGGCGTCAGCCAATTAATGTCCAGGACGCCGACGGTCCCGTTGGCAAACTTGAGCAGTCCGGAAAGCAGGTCCTCGTGGGAGGCGTGGATCTCTTGCTCCGTTTCGGCGTACAAACTGGCCATGGGCGCGCCGACCAAGTACTCCATGATGTTGACCTCGTGAGTAGCCAGGTCAAACACCACCCCTACATCGGTAATACGCGGGGGAAAAGGTCCGACTCGTCGAGCATGGATCTGAAAGATCCGCCCTAGCTCCCCCTGGTCTAGGCGACGTTTTAACTCTTGCACCGCCGGATTGAAACGTTCGATGTGGCCAACCGTCACTTTAACCCCAGAGCGCCTGGCAGCTATCACAATCTGTTCGCCCTTCTCAACACTGGAAGCGATGGGTTTCTCAATCAAGCAATGGACGCCTCGAGCAATGGCGTCCAGCGCTACAGTGGTGTGGAATCGGGTCGGAACGGCAATACTCACCAGGTCCAACCGTTCCCTGTCCAACATTTGGCGATAATCTGTGTAGGCATGAGCCCGATACGTGTAAGCTGCCTGGCGAACCGCATCTTCGTTCACGTCGGCCATCGCCACCAACTGAACATGCGGTAGACTGGCCAAAACGCGAGCATGGTTGCGTCCCATTGTCCCCACACCGATAACGGCCGCATTTAAGATGGGCTCATGCCACTCACGATGGAGCGACGCTTCTTGTTCCATAGAATTCTCTTCCTCTACGAGATTGTGTATGTTGAACCTTCCGGTCCTTTTTGAACATCAATACGGACAGGAAAGGCTTCCTTGAGTTCTTCAATGTGGGTGATGACAGCAATCAGCTCAAAATCCTCTTGAATGGCATTGATCGCGTCGACTAGGCGCATGCGCCCCTCGCTGTCCTGACTACCAAATCCTTCGTCAATAAAGAGACTGCGTAAACTGGCACCGGCGCGACGGGCCAACAACTTGCTCAGGGCCACCCGGAGGGCGAAATCGATGCGGAATGCTTCTCCTCCTGAATAAAGTTCATAGGGCCGTACCCCCATATCATCTGCAATCTCGATATCCAGCGTCTCGGCTGTGCCCCCGGTCTTCCGTTCTCGCTGGCTTTTTAGGCGCACGCTCATGCGTCCGCCCGTCATGCGCGCCAGCATCCGGTTGGCCTCCTGTTCGATCTCGGGCAATACCGCCTCAATGATCATGGCCTGAAGGCCGTTCTTGCCGAAAGCCCGTGCCAGCTCTTCGTAAATAATGCGCTCTTCCTGCAAAGTTTCTACGTGTTGTTTGAGCTCCTTCAGGCGCTTTCGTTGCTGTTTGATGGCCTCGATCTGCTGGCGCAATCCCCCCACCTCCGTGCGCACCATGCGCTCCTGTCTGGCAAGAGCTTCAGTTTTGCTTACCTGTTCACGCCACGCACGCTCCACGTCCGGAAGAGCCGCAATCTCTGTTTGTAAAGTGATCAGGACCTGCTTCTCCTCTGTCAGTGTTTGCTGCCACGCTGTCCGTTTCTCCTGCACATCTTGAAGGCGTGTCTCCAAATCACGTACGCCGTCCTGGGCCGTCTGGAGCTCACGATAATCCTCCTCTGCACCAGACAGTTCGGCCAGGCGCTTTCGCACTTGCTCGTGCATCTCGGGATCATAGCCCAAAGCCGCCAATCGAGTCCGAACCGCCGTTACCCTCGCCTGCAAGTCGGGGGCAAAGGCACCGTTCTGCAGCATTTCCTCCTTCAAACGCAACTGTTTCAGCACACGTTCTGCCGTTTGGGCGGCCTGCTGAGCCTGTTCCTGCTGTTGCTCTGCCCGGGCTTGCAAACGCTGCCACCGCTCTCGTTCTCGCAGAGCCGTTTCCAGGGTTTTGATGTCATGCTCCTGCGCACGGTAGGTCATGGTTAGCGCTTTGAGGCGTTCCTGAGCTTGCACCAGTTCCCGTTGCCGCTCGGACAACGTCTCCTGCAGCTCATTCAACAAACGCGCCACGTGTTCTCTGGAAAGAGGTTGACCGCACAGGGGGCAATTGGGTTTCCCCTGCGCGTCTTGCAGACGGGCGATGCGCTCCTGCAGGTCGGCAATATCCTGGTCCATGCGTTCAGAACGAGTCCGTGTCTGGGTCCCTTCTTCCCGAATTTCTTGCAATTGCTTTCGCCCCTGCTCGAGCTGTGTTTCGACCTGGGCAAAGTAGGCCAGTCGTTCGGTCACTTCAGCCAGGGTTTTCTCGGCTTCTTCTCCTTTTCTGGCCTGAATCTGAAGTTCAGAAAGCTGTTGTTGTAAGCGGGCAATTTCGCGCTCCGCTGTCACACGAGCACGATTGAGAGCCGTCTGCGCATCTTGCAGATCTTGCTGTAAACGGACTTGTTTGCTCAGCAGAATTCCAAGACGGTCATTTTCCTGACGTGCCTCCTGGAGAGCGGCATAACGCGCCTGGATCGTCTCGGCCCGCAGCAAATACGCCCGTTTTTGCTTCAAGCGTGCCTCTATGGTCATACGCTCGGCGTCAAGATGGGCCATCTCCCGTTCCAGTTGCTGAATCCGCCTTTTCTGGCGCTGTAGTTCTTGTTGGCGTTGTTTAAGCAGAGTAAGGCGAGTTTGAAATTCCCGCTCACGCGCTTCCGCTGCTTCACGTTCCTTCTCCAGCGAGGCCAATCGGCTCTCAGCTACCTGTAATTCCTGTCGATACGTGTCTTCACGAGAGATCTCTTCCTCAATGTGTTCGATGCTGCCCAATAAGCGAGTGATCTCCGCTTCCACCTCGCGAGCTTTCTCTTTGGCCCGTTTCTCCAGTTCATCATACCGGTCTAGGCGCAAGATCTCCGCCAGAATACGCTTGCGCTCGCCGGGCGTCCGTGTGGTAAACTCGTCAGCTTGCCCTTGCTTCAAGTAAGCAGAGTTAATGAACGTCTCGTAATCCAGTTTCAGGGTTTCCACAATGCGTCGCTGTGTGGCTCGCATAGAGCTCTCGGTAAGGGGACGCCACTGGCCGGACTGCGCATCCCAAACGTAGAATTCGAGGGCACCTTGACTGCGTTTGCTCCGTTTGACTCGTTCCCGTCGCACCCGATAACGCAACCCCTCGAGTTGAAATTCGAAATCCACCATCATTTCCGTCCGGCCATGGCGGATCAAGTCGTCATCAGAACGGGCTCGTGAACGCCCCCACAGTGCCCAGGTTATTGCGTCCAGGAGGGCACTTTTCCCGTGACCGTTCGCTCCGGAGAAACAGACCACATGCATGCCCTCAAAACGCAATGGGGGCACATTCTCGCCATAGGACATGAAGTTCTTGAGTTGCAACTGAACCGGTATCATACCAGCCCCTGTAGCATCTGGGACGCGATTCATGACGCAGTTGATGTCCCCGCGTCACTCTTCAGGCCGTCCTCCAGGTAATACCGCTCGATTCGACGAACACCGTAAGTGTACCACAAGTTGCCGGACGAAGAGGAAGGTTATGGGCCCAAAGGGATGAAAGATCTCCCGCTTGGATAAGCCCTTCCTTACACTCCTCCTTACACTCCTCCTTACAATCCCTCACGATCCAGGCTGCAATCCGGTTATGATCCCGGTTCTTGCTCAGGTATCTACCTCGCGGCTATAATGGTCTATGTCGGTTGTCAGACAACTATCCGGCGTGTATCGTGCCACAATTCTCGCGAAGGAGCGGGGTATCATGCCTACAGACCTGGAAATCGCCCAATCTGCCGAACTGCGTCCTATCCAAGAAATTGCCGAGATGATGGGATTGTCCCCCGATGACCTGGATCTTTACGGTAAACACATCGCCAAGATTCACCTCGATGTACTGGACAAGTTGAAAAACCGTCCCTTGGGCAAATATATCCTTGTGACGGCCATTACCCCAACCCCTTTGGGCGAGGGGAAGACGACAACCACCGTGGGCCTGGGGCAGGCTTTCAAGCACTTGGGCAAGCGCAGCATTATTGCCATCCGCCAGCCGAGCATGGGCCCCACGTTTGGTATTAAGGGCGGTGCGGCCGGAGGCGGCTACAGCCAGGTGATCCCCATGGAGCAATTCAACTTGCATTTAACCGGGGACATCCACGCGGTGGCTGCGGCCAACAATCTTCTTGCGGCCATGATCGACAACAACCTCCACCACGGCAACACGCTCAACATCGACCCGTATAGCATCACCTGGCGTCGGGTGGTGGACATCAGCGATCGGGCATTGCGTAATATCATCATTGGGTTGGGTGGCAAGTCCGATGGTGTGCCCCGGGAAGCTGGCTTCGATATCGCCGTCGCGTCGGAGGTCATGGCCATCCTCGCCCTGACCACCGGACTGAAGGACCTGCGCCAGCGCCTGGGTCGCATCGTTTGGGGATACACAAAAGGTAAGAGGAAGGAACGCCGACCTCTTACCGCGGAGGATATCAAGGCCGCGGGAGCCATGACGGTCCTGATGATGGAAGCCATCAAGCCTAACTTGCTGCAGACCCTGGAAAACACCCCCGCTCTGGTCCACGCGGGGCCTTTCGCCAACATTGCGCACGGGAATTCTTCTATCCTCGCCGATCAGATCGGCATCCGAACGGCGGAGTACCTGATCACCGAGGCAGGCTTCGGCGCGGACGTGGGCGCGGAGAAGTTCTTCAACATCAAGTGCCGCTACAGTGGTCTGAAACCGGACGCGGCCGTGATGGTGGTCACCGTGCGAGCGCTCAAAGCCCACACGGGCAAGTACAAGATCGTGCCCGGCAAGCCTCTGCCCTCCGAACTGCTGGAGGAAAACGTGGAGGATGTGGAGTTGGGCGCGGTCAACATGATCAAGCAAATCGAGAACGTGCGCAAGCACGGGGTCCCTGTGGTCGTGGCCATCAACTCCTTCCCGACCGACACCGAGGCCGAGTATGACGCCATCAAACGGATTGCCCGGGAGGCCGGTGCCTTTGACGCGGTCGTGGCCACCCATTGGGCCGAAGGCGGCAAAGGCGCGGTGGCTCTGGCCGAGGCAGTAGCCGCGGCCGCGGAGCAACCCAACGATTTCCACTTCCTCTACGAACTGGATTGGCCTATCAAGAAGAAGATCGAGACCATTGCCAAGGAGATTTACGGTGCGGCGGAGGTCGAATATGAGCGGCAGGCCGAGCGACAGATTCGCCGCTTTGAGGAGTCGGGTTTTGGCAACTTGCCGATCTGCGTGGCCAAGACACACCTGAGCTTGAGCCATGATCCCAAAGTGAAGGGCGCGCCGACCGGCTTCACCTTCCCCATTACCGACGTGCGCGCCTCGGTGGGCGCGGGATTCATCTACCCGCTGGCCGGGGCGGTCCGTACAATGCCCGGCTTGCCCAGCTACCCTGCGGCAGAAAATGTGGACATCGACGAGGACGGCAAGATCGTCGGGCTCTTTTAAGAGAAGCAAGGGACAAGAGAGGATGGGCGGTGAGGGAAGGTTCCTCTCACCGCCCATCGCTGTATTATCCGCACGGGAGGAACACATGGTCGAGGAACAGGCGACACACGCGGCCCTGCGCGCGCGTTTACACGAGTTACCATCCGATATACGGGGCCTGGTGGAAGCGCTCCTGGAAGAGAACCGGCGTCTGCGAGAGGAGAACGCCGGCTTGCGGGAACGTCTGAGTGGACGCCGTGCCGGTGGACGGGAACGCCGCCAGGAATCCTCTCTCAGCGCACCTGTACCTAAACCCAGGTACCCAGACTCGTGGATGGTTGTTGTGGTGAGCGCCCAGGGTCGAGGAAAGCGTACTCCCCTCAACGCGTACACGCCCCAACACCGTGGGGGAATGGGGGTTTTCGACATTCATCTGCCGGATGGGGACATCCCTCGTCATGTGCTCATTGCAGAGGAGCAGGCGACCCTCTTCTGTATCACCAGTCGGGGCCGAGCATTCCGGGTGCCTGTCTCCGCCGTTCCCAGGACGGATATTCGTGCCAGAGGGGTGTCCCTTAAACCTCATCTCCGACTCACGCCGGGAGAGGAGGTGGCCGCGGTCACCGTTATGGATGTAGAAAGGACCTGGTCCCATCTTTTCATCATCACGGAGTTCGGTTGGGTGAAACGGCTACGCCACAATTACGTGGGGCCTCGCCTGGGTGCAGGTTCTATTGTTCATGATGTGAAGCGAGAGGGGGGTGTACCCTGTGTGATCTTCACCGGTGACAAGTCCGGTGATCTCTTTCTCGTTACTCGGAAGGGGATGGGAATCCGTTTTCCCGTCACTGCCTCTCCCGGTCGAGGAGGACGCGGGATCTCTCTGATGCGGGACGATCATGTCGTGGGTGCGGTTCAGCTCACCGAGGAATCCACAGTCCTGATGGTCACCGCGAGTGGCCTGGGAGCCAGGCGTTCTATGCGCCATTTCACGGCCAATAAGAGTCCCGGAGGGAAAGGGAAGATGGCCATGAAAGCGGACGACGTGGTGGCGGTAGTACCCGCGGAGGAAGGAGATGAAGTCTTCGTTATTTCCAGTCTAGCAAAGATAATCCGTTTTCCCGCCGGGGAAGTGCCGGAGCGTCGGAATCCCGTCCAGGGCGTAACCGTCATGACCACGCGCGGAGATGAGGTCGTGGCTGTACGGTCGATTTCTCCGGTCCACCTGGCCTGACAATATAGAGCTAATCCAGGAGCAGAACGATGAAGACCATTGGCTTGCTTGGGGGCATGAGTTGGGAAAGTACGGCGCTTTATTACCGCTGGATCAATGAACGGGTAAAAGAGCGGCTGGGTGGCCTGCATTCCGCCCGGATTGTTCTTCTTAGCGTGGACTTTCAGGAGATTGAAGAGCTACAACATCAGGGCCGTTGGGACAGGGCCGGGCTACTCCTTGCACAAGAGGCCCAACAGGTGGAAGCGGCTGGCGCGGACTTTCTCCTCCTGTGCACCAATACGATGCACAAGGTGGCGCCGTACATTGAAAGGGCCGTCCGGATTCCGTTCGTGCATATTGCGGATGCAACGGCCGAGCGTATTAAGGCCCAGGGGATCACCACCGTGGGGCTGTTGGGTACTCGTTTCACGATGGAAGACGATTTCTACGCCGGCCGATTGCGAGAAAAGCACGGCCTGCGCGTGTTGGTCCCGCCTCCGGAGGACAGGGAGATCGTCCATCGCGTTATCTATGAGGAACTGGTGCTCGGGGTGATCAGGGACGAGTCTCGTGCCGAGTTCCTGCGCATCATGGCCGCGCTCCGACAGGAAGGGGCTGAGGGCATTATCGAAGGGTGTACGGAGATCGTCATGTTAGTCCAGCAACAACACACGGACATTCCCTTGTTCGATACAACAGCCATCCATGCTGAGAAAGCAGTGGAGATGGCCCTGGCGTGAGAGACGAGTCAAAGGGTAGGCGAGGGCAGTGCTGTCTCCTACCCCACTGCCCTCGCCTACCCGGTGTCCCCGGCCCTTGCACCGTCGAATCGGTTTTCATGACATGGCCACGTATGACCCCATCCCGTTCATGGGAAAATGGTCCCCACGCGCCTGGCCCCCGACGAATTTGAGCGTTCATAAGCCTCACCACTCGGGCTAATAAACTTGCCACCGCTGCCGCTATCTGATAGAATGCCGACGGTTATGCCCCTATCGTCTAGCCTGGCCTAGGACACGGGCCTTTCAAGCCCGCGACAGGGGTTCGAATCCCCTTGGGGGCACACAAAAACGCCGGGGCGTGCGTCCCGGCGTTTTCTTTTACGCTCCTAACGACCCTGGTAGGCCTTGACATTGCGCTCGTGCTCGGCCAGAGTGACCGCGAACGCGTGCCCGCCATTCCCCGTGGCCACGAAGAAGCAGTACCGGGTTCGGGCCGGGTATACCGCGGCTTTAATAGCCGAGAGTCCGGGGTTTGCAATGGGACCAGGGGGGAGTCCCGGATGGAGATAGGTATTGTAAGGACTCTTGATTTGTTTGTACACGTCCACGCTGGACGGCTGCCACCACCATTGGCCGGGCCGTCCCATCGCATACTGAACCGTCGGGTCCGCTTGGAGGTAAGTCCCTGCCTCCGGGCAACGCCCCTCGAGGCGATTCCAGTACACGCTGCTAACCAGGGGACGTTCCTGTGCGAGGGGGGTCTCCCGTTCGATGATAGAGGCCATGGTCACGATCTGGTGCAGGGTGTACCCGCGAGCAGCCGCATCTTTCCGCCATTGCACGGGCACGCGCCGATCGAACGTCTCTAACATTTTGGAAATGATGGCCTCTGGGGTGGAACCAACCGCAACGCGATAGGTCTCCGGGAAGAGATACCCTTCCAATGTACTGCCGGGCGGCAAGGCCTCGAGAAAAACGTGCCGATTACGTATGCGGGGACTCAAAGCGTCCGGAGTACGGGCCAAGGAAAGGAACTCTTGTGTATCTACCACCTTCTGAGCTCCCAGGTAATCCGCAATTTCCTCCATCCGCCATCCTTCTTTGATGGTAATCACCACTTCCTTTGCCCTAGCCTGCTGTAAGGCCTGCGCGATTTCGGGAATAGTCATGTTGCGACGCAGGGTGAAATCACCCGCCTCCAGTTTCGTCGTCAGACCGTAATAGCGCAGATAGAGCTCGAAGAGCCTCGTATCTCGGATGATCCCCAACGCCTTGAGGCGCGTTGCGATTTGCCGAGCCGTCTCGCCTCGCTTGACAACAAAATGAATCCTTTCGTTTGAGGTAGAGACGGGTGTGTTGAGCTCAGACGCGCGCAGACCCAAATACCAACCGATGACCGTATCCTCAAACGTATCTGGGTTCAATCGGTCCAGCGGAGATGGGGGGGGTTCCGCTCGCCGCGCCGTCGGTGGAGTAGCAGCCAGTTGTGCTTCCACCCGAGTCCGCACAATAAGGAAAGCGACACCCAAGGCCATCAGGGTCACCCCCAGTGCAAGTAAACGCAACACCTCCAACGGGGTGCGAGGCGAGAGCACTCGCTGCCAAAGAGGGCGAACATCCCGCCGTGTCCGCACCGGGTTCAGACCCTTATGAGGCCTGGGAGGTAGTGTCCCCTGTCGTTTGCTACGTCGTTTCATGATGACCTCGATGATGTTCCAAGTACTCTTGCAGGATGACAGCCGCGGCCTGGGCGTCCACGTGTGCGCCCTCTCGCCGTCCCTTCCGCCTCGCCGCCCGCAGAAGATCCTTCGCGACCTCTGTGGAAAGTGCCTCGTTCCACTCATGGACAGGCAAGTCGGTCAGGGAGCGCAAGCGTTCGACAAAACGAAGCACCTTTCTCGTCTGTTCCGATATGGTGCCGTCCAGATAATAGGGAACACCAACGACGATGCCTACGACCTGCTCTTGGCAAGCAATGTCTAGAATACGGACAATGTCCTGGCGCCAATTGGTGTGTCGCACGATGGCCAACGGGGTGGCCAGAATGCCCAGCTCGTCGCTGACGGCCACGCCGATACGCTTCTCCCCCACATCCAGGGCGAGCAATCGCCCCAGTGATTTGACTGTCGCTCTCTCTTCTCTTATTTTCACTGTCTCCCCATATCCCGCAACGCGCCTTCCAGGTCTACCGTCACCAGAATACGACCAGGCTGTACAGGCATCCGTTCTCGCCACTGACGTGGAATCCACGTCTGGTGCATGAGCCAATCAGGGCCCAGATAGATTTCAGGTGGAGCAGCCAACCGCCAGCGTGTCTGCAAAATGACGGCCGCCTTGTTAATGGGTTTGCCAGCAATGGCGCTGCGCACCTCGCTCTCGTTGATGTCCAACAGGTAGATGCCGGACGCTCGCACCGAGAAGTACACCGTTTGAGTCGTCGGGTCCCAGGCGGTCACAGGGCCCACTTTGACCTTGATGGCGTCGCGCACCAGCCGCCCCGCGGGTGGAAGTTCCCCGCGCAGTTTGCGCAAGGCCAGGATTCGTGCGGCCTGTCCGTCCACGGCGACGCCCCGCATGAGCAGCCGCATACGTAGACCCAACTGTTCAGCCTCATCCCCGGCAAAGTGATCATACGTGGCAGCCATAACAAACGTGCGGATAGACTGCTCGGGGATAAATTCACCCTGATTCTGTTTTCCGGCCAGCTCCCGGGCCGCCCGTTGTGTCAAAACGCGCAACGCCTTCGTGTGTGCGGTCTCTTTATCCTCAGCAGTGATGACCGCAACTCGTTTCAGACCACCGCCACTGGTCGGTACCGGATTTGTGACTACAACCTGCAAAGCAAGAGGTCCGCTGACCTGGCTGATCGTAAAAGCCCGTACATTACCCTGAGGACCGGGCTTTTCCGCCTCGATGGGCACTTCCACTCGCGCCCCTCGCTGTGGTGGCAGGTCGGCATCTTCTGTCGTCCGGAAGAAAATCGCCCGCCCAGTGGCTGTGCTCACTCGCGTGCCCTGGGGAATGTGGACTTCCCGGTCGACACGGTTCGTGAAAACGACAGTCCCGGTGGCGCGAGTGTTGGGTGCCAAACGTCGCCCCGTCGCGGGAACATAAACAGTGTCCTCCACCATTGCTTCCACCAGGCGGGCCGGCACCACGCCCAGTCCCATATCTGCCTTATCAATCCCCGGCTGAGCCGAGAGGTTCAATGTCGCAGAGAGGGTTTCCGGTGCCGGCTTGAGGACGACCGAGGCCCAGGGAGCGATTAGGAGCATTAATCCAACTCCCAAAGCAAGCAGTCCGCCCCCAAGAAGGAGAACCAGCACCGTTTGAAACCAGGTAAACCAGGAAAAAGAAGCGGCCAGGGCACTTCCCCGTCCGGGGAGCGAAGACCGGGGCGTATATCCCTTTTTAGGCAATGGCGGAGGGACATGAACGGAGGCCAATGCCAGAGCAGGCTCTGTGGGACGCCTAGGCAACCGCCGTTTACCTCCGTGCCACCAGAGGAACCAGCGAGCTCGCCATATGCTGCCGAAGGTGGGAACACCCGCAAGCTCAGCGGCCTTGACCAGCTCACTGTCGTGGGTCACCAGGGCCACACGTTTTCCTCCGTCTACCGCTGCCCGACGCAGGGCGCGTAACCGCGCCGGCGAGCTCAGCACCCGATTTCGTATGGGAACCACAAAGACAACCCGGCGTCCCGGGGCTCGTTCTAGCTTTTCCAGGATGCCGGGCCAGGTATTGACAAGCGTAAGTTGGACGATTGTGGTGGTCAGCAAATTCATCATAGATATCGATGTCGCATCACGTTTTACGTCTTACGATCTCCCCTACCATACTCAAGGCCAAGTCGAGTTTGCTCGCATCCTTGCCGCCGGCCTGGGCCAGGGTAGGACTACCCCCTCCGCCCCCGCCGACGACCTTGGCCACTTCACGGACGATATGGCCTGCGTGCAGCCCCCGCTGTGCCAGATCTTTCGTCACCGCGGCGACAAACAGGGGCCGGCCGTTGCGCACGGAGCCCAACACGACCACCCCCGTGCCCAGCCGGTCCCGAATCCAGTCGGTCATGCGTCGCATCAAGTCGGAATCGTCTATGCTGACTCGGGCGGCCACTACAGGGATGCCCTCGACCATTTGGGCGTGTTCCACCAGCCTCCAGGCCTCTTGCTTGGCCCGTTCCTCTCGCAACGCCTGCAATTCCTTCTCCAGAGAGGTAAACTCGCCCAACAGATGGCGAACCCGTTCTTCGACCTTGTCCGGGGGCACCCGCAGGAGCTGAGCCACCCGTTCCAGCTCGTCCAGGCGCTCAGTCACCAACTGGGCCGCCTCCTCGCCGGTGACGGCTTCAATCCGGCGGGCGCCTGACCCCACATTTCCCTCGGCCACAATGCGGAAGAAGCCGATCTGTCCGGTATGCTGGACGTGCGTGCCACCGCAGAGTTCCTTGCTGTACGGATCCGGCTTGCCGATATTGACCACACGTACGGTGTCTCCGTATTTCTCACCGAAAAGGGCCATAGCCCCCCTCTTGACCGCCTCCTGATAGCTGGTCCACTCATCCCACACCAGATCATCCCGCATCAGCGCCTGGTTGATCTCCCGCTCGATGCGGGCCAGCGTCTCCGGGTTGGGAGGAACCGTCTCTGTGTAGTCAAAGCGAAGGCGGTCGGGTGCGACCAGGGAACCCGCCTGGTGCACATGTGTCCCCAGAAGACTACGCAATTCATAGTGCAGCAGATGGGTGGTCGTGTGATTGCGCATGGTGTTCCAGCGCCGGGCCACATCCACTCGCGCCACCGCGGTATCGTCCACCCTCGGACGTCCGGTGACCACCTTGCCCACATGAATGATCAGGCCTTCTACCGGCCTCTCCATGCCGGTGACCCGAACGCGCCAAAGTGTGCCTCCGTTGTGGGGCACATGCTCGATGACGCCCGTGTCACTGACCTGACCGCCGGATTCCACGTAAAAAGGCGTCTCGCGCAGGATGACTCGCACCTTTTGACCGGGCTCGACCTGCTCACGCAGCTCTTCCCCCACCAGGAGCGCAGCCACAGTGGTCTTCGCTTCGAGAACGCCTTCATAAATCAGATGGCGGACGCCTTCCGCAGGCAGCTTGCCTGTGGCGACCAGATGGTCCAACAGGGCTTTGTACCGAGCAGCCTCGGTCTGGTCCACTTTTTTAAACTGGGCACGCTCACGGGACCGTCGGCGTTGCTCCTCCAGCGCTTTGTGGAATCCTTCCTCATCGACCAGCATCCCGTGTTCGCGGGCGATGTCCCGGGTCATCTCCAGGGGGAAGCCCTGGGTATCGTAGAGGCGGAAGGCCACATCACCCGGAATCATCGTCTTCCCTTGAGCTTTCAGGTCAGCAATGATGCGCTCCAGCATGTGCATGCCCATGTCCAGGGTTTGGTAGAAGCGCTCTTCCTCCGCGGTAAGGGTGCGCCGGATGAACTCCTGGCGCTCCACGATTTCCGGATACACCTCGCCCATAATATCTACGACCTTATCCGCGACCCGGGCCATGAACGGCTCGGTGAACCCGATTTTGCGGCCGAATCGGGCGGCCCGGCGGATGATCATGCGCAGGACATAGCCGCGTCCTTCGTTGCTGGGCATCACCCCATCCCCAATGAGAAACGTCGCAGCCCGTCCGTGGTCCGCGATGACCCGGTAACCGACATAGTGCTGCTGCCGTTCCTCCTCCGCATGTCCCAGGAGCTCCTGAATATGGTCCATAATGCCCAGGAAGATATCCGTATCGTAGTTGGAAGGCACCTGCTGGAGCACAGACGCGATGCGTTCCAGACCCATACCCGTGTCCACGCCCGGTTTGGGCAAGGGTTCCCGATGTCCGTCGGGGAACTGATTGTACTGCATGAACACCAGATTCCAGATTTCCAGCCAGCGATCACAGCCGTTGTCCAGCTCGATGGAGCAGTGAGGGTCGCCACAGGTACAGGCCTGAGGTCCCAGATCATAGTGGATTTCGCTCGTCGGGCCGCAGGGACCGGTGTCGCCCATGGCCCAGAAGTTGGTCGCCTCTCCCATCCGGTGCAGGCGCTCTTCAGGGAGTCCTATCTCGTCCTTCCATACGCGGTAAGCCTCCTCGTCATCATGGAAGACGGTCGCGTGCAGGCGCTCCGGGGGGACCTCCCACACCTGGGTGAGCAGCTCCCAGGCATAGTGGATGGCCTCCCGTTTGAAATAATCTCCAAAGGAGAAGTTGCCCAACATCTCGAAGAAGGTGTGATGCCGGGGTGATGGCCCTACATTTTCCAGGTCGTTGTGCTTGCCACTCACCCGCATGCATTTTTGGCAAGTTGTCGCGCGCGTGTAAGGGCGTTTCTCCGCTCCCAGAAATACATCCTTGAACTGAACCATGCCTGCGTTGGTAAAGAGTAACGTTGGGTCGTTTGCAGGCACCAGCGAGGAACTGGATACAATGGTGTGACCTTTACTCTCAAAGAACTTCAGAAATGATGTACGAATTTCCGCGGATGTCAGACGCTTCATCAATACCACTCCTCCCTCAAAATTTCCATCGAACCACAGGCCCTTTCCTCCTCCATCCGGAACCGTCCAAGAGGCTCGAGAGCCACGCCACGGCGTTGTGTTCGGATTGACACGATTCTACATCACCTGAGGACCCACGTCAACCGCTTACAAAGGAAGAGAAAAGCATCTCTTTGAAAGCAATGGGCTGGTATGCGGTCTTGCGCGATTCAAGGGTTCCCTTTACAATAAGTAGTGAGTCGGCGATCCCCCTTGCGGGGATATGTCAGCAAGAGAGCCACCATGCTTTTTAAGCCCGTTCCAACTTTGCAAAAATAGCGCGGAGATGACCATGGCTCAGCCAGAGAAGGAAGCTGGTCGAGATAGCCGAATGCGCTCCTTCGCCTCCCTTTACACGCGCATCATCTATATCCGGTGGCTGGTCCCCCCTCTGGTCTTTCTGGCATCGGCCATCCACGAGATGCTCTTATCCCTGGTCATGCCTCGGACAGAGGTCCCTGGCTTGTTGGGGGTTCCCGTTTTGGTATATGGCATCACGGGGAGCATTGTGGCCTGGTGGGGATTGGGCCGCCTGGCCCAAATGGCGATCGAACGAGAGCAGGCCCAAGAGGAACTGCAGGCCGCCTATGATCAATTGGCGGAAACCCATCGTCAGTTCCTGGCCATGCACGACATTGGCAAGGAGATCGCTTCTGCCGAAGATCTGCAACATGTCCTGGAAGTCGCAGCCCGGGCCCCCCTTTCTCTTGTTAATGCCCGGGGATCTACCGTGGTCACGTTTGACGAGGAACAGGAGCGTTTGCAACTGGATGTGGCGTGGGGGCTTGGGGATGAATATGTACAGAGATTGCGCAAACGCCTGGATGAGGGCGTCCATGCCGAACGGTGCCGCACATGTTCCGTTCTTTCCGCTCACGTAGATGGCACATGCCCCCTTTTTGACGGGCTCCAGGAAATAGCAAAGCAAAACGGCATCCACTCCCTGGCCTGTCTCCCCTTTGGACGCGGCAAAAAGCGTGAGGGGATCATCACGGCCTATTTTCCCACACAAGAAGGTCCTCCCGAGGATTACATCCGAGTGCTCAACATCGTAGCCACGGAAATCGGGAGTGCTTTGGAAAGCGCACGTCTGCGCCACCAGCAAATGGAGGCCATCTATGCGCTAGAACACCTGCAAGAACATACTCGGGATGTCACTCCCTTGCTCTCTCAGATTCTCGACATCACTCTTCAAGGATGGAACATACGCCGGGGGGCCATCTTCCTGGTGGAAGACAAGAGCTTGGAATCCCACCCTCGAGTGCAGCGCCACCTGGAGGGTGAAGGTGCCTCTGAAGCAGTCCGCTTTGCTCATTGGATTGGTCTGAAGGCCTTACAGGATGCCGCTCCCTACGTGGTACCGGACGTCCGTCTGTTAGACGAGAACGTGGCCAAGCAGCTCGGGATATATTCCGCCGTCGCCTCCCCTTTGGTTGTCGGGCAGGAGATCAAAGGTGTCCTGGTGATGTTTGCCGATACGGGGGGATACTTCCGCGCCTCTCACACCCCATTCCTCATGTCCATCGGCTATCACGCCGGTCTCTCTCTCAGCCACGCGGAACTCCGTTCGCGGGTCGAGCAGATGGCCGTCATCGAGGAACGCTACCGTCTTTCTCGGGAGATTCATGACGGACTGGCGCAAACGCTTAGTGTGCTGGGCTGGCGGCTAGACCGTGTGGTCATGCTCTTAAAAAGGGGGGAGCAGGATTCCCTCGAAAAGGAGTTAGAGGACATCCGTCAAGATCTGCGTGCGGCCTACTTAGACGTACGTGAGGCCATTGATGGGCTTCGCATGAAAGTCACCCATCCCGAGGGCGTCCGAGGGGCCTTGGCTGAATATGTGCGTGACTTCTCTGAACGAACGGGCATTGACGCCCGCTTCGTGGCCGAAGGATCGGGTCCCATCCCCGGCGACATCGGCGTGCAACTCCTGCGCATCGTCCAGGAGGGGCTCACGAATGTGCGAAAACACGCTCAGGCCCGCCACGTGGAAGTACACATCAAGCAGCGTCCCGGGGAAATCGAATTGCGCATTGATGATGATGGCCTGGGATTCGATATGAGCGTCCCCCTGGCACGTTCTCGTGTGGGACTGTCCAGCATGCGGGAACGAGTCCAAAAATTGGGGGGCAGCATTACCATGGCCAGCCAGCCAGGAGAAGGGGTCCACATCCTGGTGACCGTTCCCGCAGGTAAATCTCCTCTTCCCAAGGTGAGGGTATCGCCATGATCCGAGTGTTTTTGGTCGATGACCATGCGGTATTGCGTCAAGGCCTGCACCTGCTCCTGGAAACCGCGAGTGACATTGACGTGATCGGCGAAGCGGGAACGGGGCAAGAAGCGCTTTTGCGCATCCCGTCCCTTTACCCAGATGTGGTCCTGCTCGACGTTCATTTGCCGGACATAGATGGACTTCAGTTAGCCCGCAAATTGGGGGCTCTGGTTCCGCGTTCCCACATCGTCATGTTGACCGTCTCGGATAGACCTCAAGATGTGAAGGAGGCTCTTCATGCAGGGGTCCGTGGATACCTCCTCAAGAGCGCCAGTGCGGACGAAGTTGTGGATACCATCCGTCAGGTCATGATGGGCGGTATCGTCTTGCCCCCCCCACTGACGGCACGCCTCATCGATGACCTGATCCATCCGGCAATGCTTACTCAGGAACTGACCGAGCGCGAAGAGGAAGTTTTACATTACATTGTACGGGGCCTGAGCAACAAGGAGATTGCCACGGCCATGGGCCTATCGGAAAATACGGTCAAAACTCACGTGCGCAAGATCTTGACAAAACTGAACGCTCGCAGTCGCGCGGAGGCTGCTGCTTTTGCTGTACGAACGGGCCTAGTCTCAACCTGACGTTCGAGAAGGCCGTCGAACGACTCCAGTGGTTTCTTCCCCTCGCCCCCCCTGGCTTCACCCATTTGGACGAAGCCAGATCATTCCAAATGATGAATCGGAGATCATCCGAACGCTCGTTGACAGCTCTTGGCCGCCCTCCTATTATGTAAAATTGACAGGGCGTGTGTAGCTGGCTTTCTAGAATCCCGTCAAAGAGCAAGATAGCTGTGCCCAGATCCGACCGGGGGGGGACAAATGACGGCTGTATCCGCAACGACACGTGAGCACACTCGAGGGTTTAAGTTCCGGCTGCGGTGGATTCTCTACGCGCTGATGAGCCTTATCGGCGGAGGTATCTTCATTTTTGCCACACTGAAACCCATCCGAGTCTTACCTCGAATCCGGCTGGCCCCTGGCTTTGCCCTGACAGACCAAAACGGCAACGTGCTGACCAGTGAGGATCTTCGGACCAGCATCGTGCTCTACTCATTTCTATACACTCGATGCAAGGGTCCCACATGCGATTCCGTCAAGAGTACGCTTCTGGGGGTGGACAGGGGCCTGAATGAGGTCAATCTGGGGGACATCCCTTTCCGTTTTGTAGTCATTTCCTTCGATCCGGAATACGACACGCCGGCCCGCCTACGCGCGTTCGCCAAAGAGTGGGGAGTTGACCAGAAGCGTTGGACGTTTGTCACTGGAGAGCCCACCTTGCTGAAGTACATTATCGGCGGAGGATTCGAAGCTTATTACAAAAAGCAGAAAGATGGAACGTTCATATTCGACCCGGTTTTCACCCTGGTATACAAGGGCATCATTCGAGGTGAGTATCGCTATCAGACGCAGCTCCCCAACACCAAAAGGATTGTGCGCCACATTGGCGTACTGGCAGAAGAAATTCAGAAAAGCAAGGGGGCTGCTAAAGCCGCTTATGAAGCGGCCCACTTGTTCTTGTGCTACGCTCAATAAATGCGCATCAAGGAAAGGGAGAGCGGTAAGCAGAGATACTAACCCGGGAAGGAAGAATGGCGAAGCTGGACTCTTTCTCGAGCAGTAGAGATGGACGAATGCATAACGCATTTGGATGAGTTTACGAGGGATAAATGGGGGAACCGCATGCTAAAAAAATTGCTATACGTCGTTCTCATTGTTTTCGTTGTCGTCGCTGGAGCGTGGGTGGGATATCAGAAATTCCGTCCGCATGTTTTTCACGGAATGGTGGTAAAGTCTCAACCGGCTCCTGACTTCGAATTGACGGGTGCCGGTGGCCGGCGAGTGCATCTCCACGATTTTCAGGGGAAGGTAGTCCTTCTGTACTTTGGCTACACCTTCTGCCCGGACGTTTGCCCGACCACCATGCGAGACTTGGCCCAGGCGATGAAGATTCTGGGGCCTCAGAAAGCACGCCAGGTTCAGGTCATTATGATCTCGGTCGATCCGTTACGCGACACTCCTGACCGGGTAGACGAATATGTGCACCATTTCGATCCCCATTTCATCGGTTTAACAGGTACAGAAAAAGAAATCGCTCAGGTAGCCACTTTATACGGGATTTATTACCACAAGCACGAGGGCACCGCGGCCACCGGATACATCGTAGACCATACAGCCACGGTCACGGTCGTCGACCAAAAGGGCTATATTCGCCTTCTGTTCACGTTCGGAACAACGCCCGAGCAAATCGCGGACGATCTGGCCTACATGTTACGCTAATCACCTGTCCCCCATCCCCCGGTTCCCCCCTTCCGATCGGGGAGGGGGGGAACCAGAGAGGGGTGTGCCGCCTTTCGGATTTTTGAAGTGGGGAGGCTGTCTTGGGTTTCAGCCACAAGGGCGGTTCGTCGGTCATAGCGCCCTTTACCGACCTGCCGATCCCTGCCGGGGACACGGAGCCGACAATCGCTTATTAGAAAGGAGGTGATACTCTTTCAAAACAGGATAGGGGTAAAAGGGAGTTTCGTTCGCTCTACTTCCACCGTCTGGACTCATGTGGTCGGGATTGACTTGCCAATGCGAACGCACGCTCTGGTACACGCTCAGGAAGGAAGGAGAGAACGTTCCCCACCCGCAAGCGGAACGATCATCAAAAGGATGAAGGGAAAAAACAGAGGAGGGAGAATCATGGACAATCCGAACAATAACCAAGAATTCAAACCCATCGGAACGTGGACCATCCTCATCATTTATGTGATTATCCTTATAGCTTTGTGGGGGAACGTGTACTTTACGCTCTTGTCAAGGGGGGTGACACGATGACAGTGCAAACCTCTACACCCGGCGGTCTGCACATTAATCCATACGAGAAACGTTGGATCAAGTTAAGTATTATCCTGCTGCTCTTCTTCGCTCTCGCCGTGGGGGTAAGCGCGTTCGCCTTCGGTTACCAGGTCCCCATTCCCGAACAGCGAGTGAATCCCATGAAGATCACGGCGAGCGGCCCATTTGCCCATCCGGGGCTGCGTGAACTGGCACCTGGCAAATATGAAGCGTATATCCTCGCCCACATTTGGGCGTTCACACCTAACGAAATGCATGTGCCGGTAGGTTCGAGAGTGACCTTTTACGTCACCAGCCGAGATGTCCAGCATGGGTTCCTGCTCCAGGGGACCAACGTGAACGCGCAGGTGATCCCTGGATACGTGTCGACTCTGTCGTACCATTTCACCAAGCCGGGTACCTACACATTCGTTTGCAATGAATACTGCGGTTTGGGACATCAATCAATGTACGGCCGGATCATCGTGGAACCGCGCTGATCCCCGCTCCCCATAACACACGACGAGTATTTGAGGAGGATATCCAATGGACGTGAAAGCGTTTGCCTTCGAGCGGAAGCTGGCTGCATGGAACATCGGTGTAGCCATTGCCGCCTTGGCCATTGGGACCTGGTTTGGCCCCCTACAAGCGTTTGAACACGCGGGTGTGGACCTGTATAAATGGCTGGCACCCGGCATCAAATCTTACTACCAGGGTCTGACTTTGCACGCGGTGCTCAACGCCCTCGTGTGGACCACATTCTTCATCGTGGGATTCTTCACCTTGACCATCCCGTACACCCTGAAGAAGAATTTGCGCTATCCTAAAGTGAATCTCCTGGCCTTCATTGTCATGCTCGTCGGCCTTATCATGGCCGCCATCCCCCTGCTGTTAAACCAGGCCAGCGTTCTCTACACCTTCTATCCGCCGATGAGGGCTAACCCCTTCTTCTACATCGGATTGACGTTGGTCGTCGTCGGTTCCTGGATTGCCGGATACGGGTTCTACTTCACCCTCTATAGCTGGCGGAAAGAAAACCCAGGTGTACGCACCCCCTTTATTGCTTTCGCCTCTGTCTTGACCATGGTCATGTGGCAATTCGCCACCCTAGGGGTGGCCGCGGAAATCTTGGGTCTAATCTTGCCCTGGTCCTTCGGCTTGGTCAAGGGGACGGACCCCGAGCTGGCACGCACCCTGTTCTGGTGGACGGGACATCCTTTGGTATACTTCTGGCTTCTGCCCGCATATGTCTCCTGGTATGGCATGATGCCCAAACAGGCGGGGGGCAAGCTTTTTAGCGACTCCTTGGCCCGTCTCGCTTTCTGGATGTTTATGCTTTTCTCTCTGCCTGTCGGTTTTCACCACCAGTATGTGGACCCGGGCGTTCCCCCCGGATGGAAGTTTCTGCACGCTATCCTCACCTTTATCGTCTTCCTCCCCAGTATGATGACTGCTTTTACCGTCATCGCTTCTCTGGAAATGGGAGCGCGTGCTCGTGGGGGCAAAGGACTCCTGAGCTGGGTCCGGAAGCTTCCTTGGAAGGACCCCTCCTACGCGGCTCAAAATCTGGCCATGATTTTGTTCGCGTTCGGCGGCATTAGTGGCTTGACTAATGCTTCTTACAACGTCAACTTGGTAATTCATAACACTGTTTGGGTGCCCGGTCACTTTCACCTGACCGTCGGTACCGGCGTCACCCTCACTTTCATCGGCATTCTGTATTGGCTGCTACCTCATTTGACCGGTAAGAAGCTGTTCAGCAAAAAGTTAGGCCTATGGCAAGCCTGGTTCTGGTTTTTTGGCATGATCTTGTTCTCCAACAGTCTGCATCTGCTAGGCCTGCACTTCGGCGTGCCCCGGCGCACCCCTATGGGGGCAGCCCCCTACAACGCACCCGAATGGCGCCCCTTCCAGATTGAAGCTGCCATTGGTGGCTTCATCTTGCTGCTCAGTTTCTTGATGTTCCTGGTCAATGTGGTGGGAACTGTGTTCGCTTCTGAGCCGGTAGAAAAGCCTGTGGAGATGCCCGTAGCTGAATCTCTGCAGAGCCCGCAACTCACGCCAGCCTGGCTGGACCAGTGGCGCCCCTGGCTGGCCGCAACTGTTCTCTTGCTGGCCATCGCCTATGGGCCCATCCTTTTCGAAATGATTCGATCTGCCCAATTCGTCTCACCCGGATTCCGGGTGTGGTGATAATTCGATAATTTTTTATGAAGGCATCCCCCCACTGGAACCTGGATCTCGAGATCATTCGGTCAGAGAGTCCGCTTCCGGTGAAACGAGGTGTTTTGACAGGGGTGCGGCGCGAACGTCGCACCCCCTTACTCCGCTATTCGAGAAAGGAAGGTGATAGAGAGCTTGTCGCAACACGGCACTGAAACGACCGATATGCAAATCCTATGGCCGCGACGGCATCCCATCTTACGAGGGATAGAACGACTTTTCCTCCTCCCTGAGAGAGTCGTAAACCGAATCGTCGGCAGCAGTCTGCTGAACCCTCTTTACGCGGCCGGCCCTATAGCTGTATTCCTGCTCATCATTTTGGGCTTGACGGGCATCTACGTGACGCTGTTCTATGATTTCAGCTTCGAACGCTCTTACGTCTCGGTTGCCCGCATGAACCATTTGGGCGTCTCTCACTTCATGCGGGCTATCCACCGATACGCGGCCGATGTGCTAATAGCCACATCCGTCGTCCACACGTTGCGCATGGTGATGACTGACCGTTTTCGTCGGCCTTACTGGCTGGCCTGGGTCACCGGCGTAGGGCTGATGGCTTTGGCTTGGATCGGGGGGATCAGCGGCTATTGGCTGGTCTGGGATCAGAATGCTCACATGTTGACCCGTCTGCTCATTGATGCGTTCGTCCGTTACACCCCCTGGGGTGATCAAGTAGCCGTCGCCATTGTAGCCATGAGCGTCCGCAAGAGCAGTTGGGCGTTCATGCTGGGTCTTTTCACTCTCCACTTGCTGGTATTCCTGGTCATGGGCTTGTTTGTATGGCTACACGTACGTCGTCTTCAGCGTCCCAAGTATCTTCCGAGGGCCCATTGGTCCTACATTACCTTGAGCGCTCTTCTGGCCGTCGCCATTGTCATCCCCGCTTACTTATTGCCTCAAGCAGACTTCACCCGGTTGCCCCATATCCTGCGCTTGGATTTGTTGTACCTGGCATTCGTACCGGCGGCGCTGCGGGGCCTGGGCCCCTGGTTCTGGTCCATTGTCGTTGCAGGCACTCTTTTCGTCACCGCACTACCCTGGATCACGCGCGTGCGCAAGCCTAAGCCGGAAGTCACCATCCACGAAGATGCATGTACCGGGTGTCACTTGTGCGCTCTGGACTGTCCTTATAAGGCTATTCAAATGGTGCCGCGCTCAGAAGGTCCTTATAAGCACTTGGCCGTTGTCGATCCCACATTGTGCGTTTCTTGCAGTATCTGTCTAGGATCGTGTGACGATGACGCGCTGGACTGGGACGGCCTCTCTGCTCGCCGCCTCGCCAACCAGATCCGGCAGAGAGTCAAGGACGCCCGAACACAACACGCAAACCGGCGACTGCGCGTGGCCTTCGCCTGCGAACGGCACGCGGATGAAGGGGCCAAACCTTACGTGGGACACACAGTATCCCTGGAAAAGGGCGACCACGCCGCCGTCCTGGTGGAAGCCATACGTTGTGCCGGTGCCATTCACCCCCAGGTCCTGACATCGGCCCTTGATGCAGGGGCAGACGAAGTGATGGTGGTCGGGTGTCCGGCCGATGATTGCGCCCACCGTGAAGGCAACGTCTGGCTCCAGGAGCGGGTAGAACGTCATCGAGCCCCGCGGTTGGATAAGACCTACGCGAATGCTCCCATCCGCACAGCCTGGGTGCCTCCAGACATGTTTGAAGACGCCGCATTCAACGAAAATCCGGCCGAGGAGTGGGGCGTGCTGCCGCCGGCATCAGGCCGTGCCATTCATGTACTTCCTCCCGGAGGCTGGCCCCGAGTAGCCGCGGCGATCGTCTTGCTCGCCCTCCCTTTGATCTTGCTGATCTTCTTAAGCCACCGTTCGTTTGTGGCCTATGGCGCCAATGTGGGAATGATCCAGTTGGCTATCGAGCAACCGGTCTCCCGACTGCGTACAGGAGGGCTGCGGACTATGGTCCGGAGCAACTCCCCGATTCAACTGATTGTAAAGGTGGATGGTCGTGTCCTCGTGGTGGAGCCAATCCCGCACTCCACATTGCGTTCCGGTCGAGGACGCGCCCTGTTCCACGAATGGCCCGTTACGCCAGGAAGCCACAAGATGCGCGTGGTAATAGCCACGAGCGATGGGACCTCTGTGGTGACCTTGTTCCGACAACGAGTCACAGTTACACCGGACAAGGATTATCCGGTATACTTTGTACGCTACGTTGCACGTCGTAAGAGGCCTTACAAAAGGCCATAAGAGAAAGGTGGACGAATCAATAGGCAAATCACGCCATGAACTGAAGGAGGATGTGCCATGTTCAAGAAGCTCGTTTTCGTCCTGATTGTGCTAACCCTGGTTCTGGCTGCCTGTGGTGGCGGTGGTGGACAGCAGAAGGCGACACCCACGACAAGCGCCAAAGGGCCGGTAAAAGGTGATGCAACCCGGGGCGAGGCCCTCTTCAAGCAGACGACTATCGGCCAGGCTCCCGGTTGTAGCACCTGTCATTCCCTGGAGCCGGGGAAGAAACTCGTCGGGCCCTCCCTTGCCCACGTGGCCACAGAGGCCGAAACGTATGTCAAGCAAGGAAAGGCCGCCAGCGTCGATGAGTACCTGCATGATTCCATCGTCGACCCGGATAAGTTCGTCGTCAAGGGCTTCCCAAAGGGCATAATGTACCAGAACTATGGCAAAGACTTAAATGCGCAGCAAATTGCCGATCTGGTCGCGTTCTTGAAGACTCTCAAGTAGAAACTGGGGCTTAACTAGCCTGCGCTCGGGAGAGGACGTGAGAGCCTCCCTCCCGAGCGCTTTCAAAATCGCGCTCTCTCGTGAAGCTAAGTGACATTGGCCCATGCACAGGATTCCAAAGGCATGGAGGTCTAACCATGAAGAATTCCACGCGCTATTATCGCCTTATCGTCAGTCTCGTCTTCCTGGCCCTGGCCCTGGCAGCCTGCAACTTAAGCCGTCCTTCCGGTCCCCAGATCAAGGTTCAAAATGTGTGGGCTCGGCCATCGAGAATCAGCGTCACCACGGGAAACAACAATGCGATGGGCCAAGGCAAGAATGCCGCCATGGGGGCAACCAGCGCCGTCTATATGACTCTCGTCAACCGAGGCAACCAAAGCGATCGACTGGTGGGAGTGAAATCGGATATAGCCAGCCATGTAGAGTTGCACCAGACCATCATGAAGAACAATGTGATGCACATGCAGCCCGTAGAGGGCGGGCTTGAAATTCCGGCCGGCGGCCAGGTCCAGCTCAAGCCCGGTAGTTATCATATTATGCTCATCAATCTGAAACGAGAGCTCAAGCCCGGAGACCGTTTCTCTGTGGTCCTCGAGTTCGAAAAAAGTGGTCGGAAGACGATTCAGGTGGATGTAAAGAAACCCTGATGGCCTCCCCAGATGCCCTCATCCCTGGGACGACGGCATCTGGGGAGAACTTTTGGTGATCCGACCAGACCCAGATGACTGTCTGTCGGGCTCCCATTTCTTGCCTCCCATGAAAGTCTGGATTATGATGAAAAACATTCATGTGGTGGGGGGACCTCACACAGGATCAGGTCTATGGGCTACGAACCAGAAAAACGCATGGCCGCACGTCGAGCCCTCTCCTTTGTGCGCAGCGGAATGACCGTCGGCTTGGGCACCGGGACAACGACGCACTACTTCGTCGAATACCTGGGAGCCGCGTTGCGCCAACACACGCTGGAACGCATCATCGGCGTACCCACATCCACCCGAACAGCCAAATTGGCCCGAGAGCAGGGCATTCCTCTGGGGACCCTGGACGATCATCCCCATCTGGATGTGGCCGTAGACGGTGCGGACGAGGTGGACGCTCACCTGAATCTCATTAAAGGGCGAGGGCGGGCGCTGGTGCGGGAGAAGATCGTAGAAGTCCACGCCCAGAAGCTGGTCATTATCGTCGATGAATCCAAGCTGGTGGAGCGCCTGGGCACTCACGGCCCCTTGCCAGTGGAAGTAGTGCCCTTTGGAGCGAAAGCCACAGCTCAATGGATCGCCAGCCTTGGCTGCTCACCTGAGTTACTACTTAACGAGGATGGAAGCACCCCCTATCGGAGCGACAACGGCAACTACATCCTTTTTTGTCACTTCAGCCAGGGCATCGTCGAACCCCATGCTCTGGCCAGCCGCTTGAAAGCCCGGCCTGGAGTGGTCGACCACGGGCTCTTCCTCAATATGGCCGAAGTGGTTATCGTTGGGACCTCTTCCGGAGTTCGTATTATGGAGCGCAAATCATGACATCACGGATCAAACTCTCGCCCTCCATTCTCTCCGCGGACTTCGCTAACCTGAAAGAGGCTGTACAAGAGGCCGAAGCAGCAGGGGTGGACTGGATTCACGTGGACGTGATGGATGGCCATTTCGTGCCCAACCTGACCATGGGTCCGGTTGTCGTCAAAGCCCTTCGCCCTGTAAGCTCTCTCCCGCTGGACGTTCACCTGATGATCGAACAGCCGGAACGCCTCATTCCGGCATTCGTGGCAGCAGGCGCTGACATTCTTACCATCCATGTGGAAACCTGCCCACACCTCCACCGTACTGTGCAACAGATCAAGGAACTGGGTACGAAAGCCGGTGTGGCGCTCAATCCAGCCACCCCTCTGATTGCCTTGGAAGAGATCCTTTCCTTTGTTGACCTGGTACTGGTGATGTCCGTGAATCCAGGCTTCAGTGGTCAATCGTATATCCCGACCAGCACGTCCAAAATAGCACGCTTACGGCAGATATTGGATGAACGTGGATTTTCCCATGTGGAATTAGAGGTGGATGGCGGGGTGAAGCCCACGAATGTAGCTGAAATCGTCCGGGCCGGAGCGACAGCCATCGTGGCCGGTTCGGCTATCTTTAATGACCGGGCCACGGTGATCGAGAACGTCCGCGCTTTGCGCAAGGCCATCGCCATCGCCTGACTTTGGAACATGACCTCATCCCATTCACGGAAAAAAGTGTCCCCGTGCGCCAGGCTCCGGCGAACTTGAGCGTTGATAAGCCCTATAAGGAAGACAATAGCTTGCCTGAAGCGGCCATCTCTTTTACAATAAACCATCTGGTCCGCATTGCAATGTCGTCGACCGACCCAGAACTGTGTACTGGTGGGGTCACGTCAAGGAGGGCACATCATGCACTATGCCATTGTTGCCGTCGCCCAGCAATCCCTACGTTTGTATCCCGACCTGGACAGCTACAAACGGGACGTAGAACGATTCTTTCGCCTCGCGGAGATGAAACATGCGCGGCTTCTTGTCTTTCCTGAACGCGCCGGTTTGATGGTCGTTCCTCCTCTTGTCGAAGGTTTCCGTACCGGCTTGCTCAAAAAGGCCGACGTGGCACGTGGGCGTTATCGCGGCTGGTGGGAACGCACGCGCACCCACATGATGCGAGGAACGGCCAAATTGCTGGGGGCAGATGTCCAGCAGGAAATACATAAAGCGCTGGGCGAGATACCGGAATTCATTTGGCAAACCTATGTGGACGTTTTTGCATCCCTCGCTTATGAGTACAAAATGACCGTGGTTGCCGGCAGCGGTTACTTCAAAGATCTCGACAGTGGCATCTTGTGCGAGACGGCCACAGTATTCGGCCCTGACGGCAATATCCTCGGCCAACAGGCCAGGGTATTGCCGGATGCGACGGCCGAACAAGGGGTCGAAACAGGGAACGGCTGGCAAGCCATCGAGACCCCTTTGGGACGCTTGGGCATCCTCATGGGCGAGGAAGTCATGTACCCAGAGATTGGTCGATTGCTCGCATACCAAGGGGTTGAAGCGCTGATTGTCCTGGCGGCCACCCGAGATGAGGTCATTGTGCGTTTGCTCAGAGACGGATTGCACGCTCGTGTAACGGACAACCAAGTGTTCGGCGCCCTGGGTTTTACTGTCGGGCCCGATCCATTTGCCCCCGAAGAAGCTGCTCCTTACCGCGGGCGTTCATTGGTCATGGCCCCTCCTGGCATGTTGCCCCGGAGAAATGCCATCATCGTGGAGGCAGGTACGTCCACGGCAGAGGTACTTCTGACCGCGCGCTGGGATTTCGAAGCATTGCACGCCCACTGGGACCAAGCTCCTATCCCTGTACGACGCCGCCTGCCTGTGGACACACTTGGCCCTGTTTTGGCAGCGCTGTACAGCCAGCGCACGACGCTAGAAGAAGCCATGGAAGCTCTCCCGCCCAATGTTCCGCCAGCCCTGGCCGCGGAAACCTCAACCATTCCACCGGAGGCACCTCCCGTGTCCGCCCCAGGACTGGAGGCCTCTCCCACCCCGGCACCAGGAGTGCAGGAAACCCAAGAGAGAGCAGAGGTCGCGTCAGAGGAATCAGCGACAGAGATGGAAGAGGGGCACGAACCACCTCCACCTCCGCCGGAAGCACCCAACGCGCCCCAGGCAGCCGAGGAGGAGGGAACGACAACGCCTGGAGGCGGAGCGGGCATTCTACAAGATGAGAGCGTTAGTCTTTTGCCTGAACAACAGGGCGCTTTACCCGGAACGGCGGCGGAAGAAGCGGAGAGAGGAGAAGCCTCTGTCTCTCAAGCAGCCAATACGCCATCTTCGGGCGAACGCCCCTCCCCCCCACAAGACACCGACGGGCTTGCATCATCCCAAAACTCGGAGGCAAACCAAGACGGCTCTCCTTCAGGCGTCCCTCCCGCCGATCTAGAGACAAGGGAGACGCTCAAGTCTGAGGGTGAAAGTGCGGCGGGAAAAGGCCAACCGAAGCTTGAAGCTCCGGAAACCAATTCCTCTTCCTCTGAACAAGATGACGTTCCGTCGACAGCGGCCGAGGCAACATCCCTTCCATCGGCTCCCCCCCCTGTGTCCGATCACACCGCGGGCGAGAGTGGGGAGATCCCCTCGTCTATGTGGGCCACGATCAAAGCCGAGCTGGAACGAGCAGCTCAAGTCATCAAGAGCATAGAGCAAGAATCGGCAACAAAAGGCTCCACCGCCCCGCCGTCGGAGGGGAAAAACAGCCGCCCGGCCATGGAGGAAGTAACACCTCCAGCCGGGAACACGAGTTCCGGCTGGTTTCACCGCTTGCTTGGACAGGGACGGCAGCGCCCTCAGAACAAGGAAACGCTGGATGAGTTCTGAGGCTTCTAGCGAATGCCCGTAGGGCTATCACTCTGACATCGAAACCGCTTTCTCCTTCCGGGCCCGCTCGATGGCGTGGAGCATCTCTTCATTGGTGGCAAATTTGAACATATCCACGCCCAGGCGTTCAGCTTCTTGGCGTTCTGCCTCCAGCAGCAGGAACCAGTCTTCTTTGGTGACCACCGGCTTTCCTAGCCGGTGGAGACGTTCTCGGATCCTTTTCAGGTAGGTGTTCATCTGCTCCTGAGCCAATGGGGGAAGCGTGTGCAAATACGCGAGGGCGGCCGCGGCCCCACGCGTCCCGTCTTTCCGTGCCATGCCAACGAGCCCTTTACTCGGATGCCGGGCCCATCCGGCCACGAAAATGCCCTCGATGGGCTTCCCGGCCTCCGGGTCAAACGCCTCATAGGACTCGCCGTCGACGGGGAAACGAGGCTGAGGATTGGTGACATAGCCCCCCCATTTCACCGGCAACCCCAGGTTCGGATCTACCCGGTCTCCAATGCAGTAAACCACCGTATCCACATCAAGTACTTCTGTGGTTCCCAGTTTTTTGGCTTTTGTGTCTCCATTGGTACGCACCAAAGTGGTGTTCTCCACCTCTAGTCCCACCACACGCCCCGCCTCATTACCGAGAATACGCCGGGGGGAGGAAAGGAAGCGAAACATGAAGCGAGTATTGGACACCTTAGGCAATGCACGCTTCAACGCTGAGAGGATAAACGACCGGGCCTGTTCCGGGTCCTGCCCTACAGACCGCATGACCGGGGCCACGCGCTCAATCTCCCGATTCAGCGCGTCCACGTCCAGATTGGCGACGATAGTTTCAAACTCTTCTCGTGTGAATTTGACCTCTGCCGGACCCCGCCGAGCCACCGCCACCACCTCGTCCACCTGTTTCTCACGAATAAGCCAGCGGGCGACATCGACCATCACATTGCCTACCCCGATCAAGGCGACTTTGCGGCCAATGTGAAACGTCATGGTGCTGAAAGGAGGAAGTTTATTGTAGTGGAAGACGATATCCTTGGCGTGATAAACTCCTTGCAAGTCTTCTCCGGGAATACCAAGCCACTTCGTTCCTTGGGCGCCGGTGGTGACCAGGATAGCTTGCAAACTCAGCGTTCGCAAGTCGTCCAGAGGGATATCCCCCTGGCGGCCAATAATCACATTGCCGTAGTACTCAATGTTCGGGCGTTCGAGGATACGGCGAAACTGCCGCCGTAGACCTTCCTTCATGCGCACTTTGTCCGGATAAATGCCATACTCGGCCAGACCGCCAGGCCGGATGTCTCGATTAAACACGACAACATGAACATTCTCCTTGGCCAGGGTCTCCGCGGCATAGAGTCCCGCGGGGCCAGCGCCGACGACAGCAGCCAGGTACCATTGTTCGTTCCCTACCATCCTTCCCCTCCAGGTTGAAGTATTTGTCGGGCCTTTCAGGCTGGACAGTTCAACTGCCCGGCCTAAATGTCTGACGTATGAGCATATCTTACTTCCTCACTTCTGTACAAAAAAAGTACCACTCTCGCTTGAAAGTTGTCAACCCGCTTCTCCTCTCATCCTGAAAGCCGGGTCCGATCACGCGGTTATCCAGATGGCCACGGGCAATAAAACGGACATCCACGTGAGTACATCGGACGGGGATGAGATGAACTCGGTGCTTTCAACATTAGAAACGGTAAGGAGACACTTACAGTGGAGGCAACAACCCGATTATTTCCCGTCCGTCGTGCTTACACGAAACCGAAAGGTTCTTTCATTTCCTACCCAGGTAGACCTGAGCCAAATTCTCATTGTCCAGGATATCAGAGCGCGTGCCCTCGAAACGATTGCGTCCCATCTCCAGCACGTAAGCCCGGTGGGCAATATTCAAGGCCTGCTTGGCATTCTGTTCAACCATGAGAATAGCTGTACCCTCTTTCTCGCTGATCTGGGCAATCAACTCGAAAATCTCAGCCACCAAAATGGGTGCCAACCCGGCAGAAGGTTCATCCAACAAAAGCAAGGCCGGCCGAGTCATCAGCGCCCGGGCCATGGCCAGCATTTGGCGCTCACCTCCAGAGAGGACATGTGCCGGCTGCTTTCTACGCTTGGCCAGGATGGGAAACAAACGAAACATCGCGTCTATCCGTTCAGGTGTCGACTCGCGAGCCAGAATGCCGCCAATTTCCAGATTCTCCTCCACGCTGAGTGTGGGAAAAACGTTGTTTAACTGAGGCACATAGCCAATACCCAGCCGAGCGACTTGTTCGGGGGAGAATCCAGTTATATCCCTCTCCTGGAACAAAATTCGACCCTTCCAAGGAGCCACAAGGCCGACGATGCTCTTCATCAGCGTGCTCTTGCCGGCACCATTCGGCCCGAAAACCAGTACCCGTTCCCCCGGTTGAACCACCAAACGGATATCGTGGAGGATCTGCAAATCCCCATACCCCGCGTTCAGCTCTTCGACTTGCAGGATGGGTGCCGCACTCATAGGGTCACACCCCCCAGGTACGCTTCCAACACACGCGGATCTTGCCGGACCGTCTCCGGTTCCCCGGTTGCCAGCACCGTTCCGTAGTGCATGACGATAAGGGCGTGCGAGATGGACATGATTGTCTCCATGTCGTGTTCGATGATGAGAAACGTGATTCCCTCACGGTTCAACTCCTGAACACGTTCCACCAGGATGCGGCGCATGGCCGGATTCACCCCCGCCATGGGTTCATCCAGGAGGATCATCCGGGGCTCTAGCATGAGAACGCGAGCCAGCTCCAGGAGCTTACGCTGACCACCAGAAAGGACCCCCGCTCGTTCATCGCTCAAGTGGTCCAGCCCTACAAAATGCAGGATATTGTGGGCACGTTCGGCCATCTTCATCTCGTGAGGGTGCCAGAGGGGACGCCAGATTGCAGCCAGAGCCCCCTCGCCCGGGTGCGATGCAGTCGCAAACATGACGTTCTCCCAGACCGTCATACGTTCAAACACGCGCGGGATTTGAAAGGTGCGTACCAGACCCAGGCGAGCGATCTTATCGGGTGATATTCCATCGATGGCTCGTCCGTGGTAGAGAATCTCGCCCCGGTCCGGCCTGAGGACCCCGGTAATCAGATTGAACGTGGTCGTCTTCCCTGCGCCGTTCGGACCGATGAGCCCGGTAATACGTCCTTCAGCCACAGCGAAGGAGCAATCGTGGACCGCGGCGACGCCACCGAAATGCTTTTCCACATGGACGACCTCCAAAATAGGAGGACCAGAGGCGGACATCATGACGCGCCTCCCGGGGATTTATGCTTATGACGCAAAGCCCGACGCCGCCGCTCCGGAAACAGGCCCTCTGGGAAAAGACGTACCACCAGGATAAGGAGGAGGCCCATGAGCACAAAGCGCAATGAAGGAACGAACGTGGGGTTCGCGGCCGTAAAGTGTTCCAGGCCGGGGACATTGCCCACGAAGCGGGTCCCCTCTCGAATCACCATGAGCAGAAAAGCCCCCACAATAGCCCCAACATTGTTCCCCGCCCCGCCCATCAACATGGCCAGCCACACTTGAAAGGTGATAATGGGCACAAACTGGTCCACATGAACAGCGCCAATAGAGTGTGTCCACAGACTTCCGGCGATCCCTGCCAGCACCCCGCCCAGGACAAAGGCTTTGAGCTTCATACGAGGGGTATCCTTGCCCAAAGCACGGGCGGCCAATTCATCCTCACGGATACCGCGCAATACCCGTCCAAAGGGCGATTCCAGCATCTTCTGGACGAACAGGAAGAGGACGGCGACGACAAGGGCCGTGAGGGCGAAATAAAAGTAAGCATAGTGAGACACCGGCACAAGTGTGTTCTTCCAGGGCTGTGGGACCACGTTGATCCCGTACTCACCTCGGGTCAACCATTCCTCATTAGCTAAAAAGGCATGGAAGATCTCGGCCATGGCAAAAGTGGCAATGGCCAGGTAGTGACTCGTCAGGCGGATGCTGGTGAGACCGATGAGGAAAGCCAGCAGTCCTCCGGCCAGGGCACCCGCCAGAAGTCCGGTCGGAAAAGGCCAACCGAGCCCAACGTGATAACGGGCGTGCAAAGCCAGGTAGGCCGGAGAGCCCGGACGGGGCAATGTGACCAACGCGCTGGCGAATGCTCCGGCCGCGAAAAAGGCCACATGGCCAAAATTGAGCAGGCCTGTGTATCCGTAATGAATGTTGAGGCCCAGTGTCAGCAGGGCGTAAATCAGAGCCAAAGTGCTTAGTCCTGTCAGGAACAGCAGCCATCCTGAATTCATTCTATTCCTCCCATGATGCCTTGAGGGCGAAATACCAGCACGGCCACCAGGATGGCAAAAGCAAAGGCATATGTGTAATTAGCGGCAATGTAAGCCGTGCCCACCTCCATTCCCACCCCCACCACCAAAGCCCCTAACATGGCCCCATAAGGTCGACCAATGCCCCCCAAGAGGGTCGCAGAGAAGATCACCAGGAGGAATCCCCATCCCATGGCAGGTTGAATGGCCACCGTTGTAATGGCCAACAGCACCCCGCCCAGGCCGGCAATGGCGGAGCTAATAAACCAGGTCAGGCGAGTAATCCGACGCGGGGAGACGCCAGAAATGCGAGCCAGAGAAGGGTTATCTCTGGCCGCTCGCATCATCTTCCCTAAAAGGGTGTATTTCAGCAGCGCGTGAACCAGGATCATGGCACCAAGAGCCACAAGCAGAATACCCACTTGCGCCTTGGGTAGGAAAACAGGCCCCCAATGCCAGGGACGCATGGGCGGGAGGGGGAACCGTTTCGGATCGGAGCCAAACGCCATGCGCAAGCCATTCTGCAGCACGAAGGCCACGCCCACACTGGTAATCAGTAAAGGAAATGGGCCACGTGACGTCAAGGGGTCGAAGAAAAGTATAGCGACAAGGGTCCCGATTCCTCCTACAATGAGTGCGGCCAGCAGGGCGGCCGGGGCCAAAGGGATGCCGTGATGCACTAACACAAAGGTGGTGTAAGCCCCCAGAGTTAACAACTCCCCATAGGAGAAATTAATGAAGCGCGTCACCCCGTAGGAGAGCGTCATACCGACGGCTCCCACGGCAATGACGCCTCCCGTCGCCAATGCGAAGACAAGAGTCTGCAGCAGTTCTGTCAACGCCTTCCCTCGGGCAAAAGTTCGTTGGGCCGGTAACCGTGTGGCCGTTACCGGCCCAACCCGCTTTCTACTTCAAAGCCTTGGCGCTAATGGTCGCTACCGTGGTCCAGGCGCCTTTCTGTACCTGTCGGATGGCAAAGGGAGCCGTGATGTTGCCGTATTCGTCAAAGTCCACAGGCCCCACGAGCCCTTGATAATTGATTTCCTTGCCAGCCTCCAGGGCTTTCTTCCCTTCCGTGTAGCTTGTCACCTCCACATCTCCGGGATCCGGATTAGCGACGATGGCAATGTTGTGGGCGATGGCCTCTCGCGTCACCTTGCCGTTATGGAGGGAGGCACGCAGCATGGCCAAGAAGAGGATGTTGGCAGCATCATAGGTGTTCGTACCGAAGATCTTGACATCCTGGCCAGAGTATTTCTTGAAGCGCGCTTTGAAAGCCTGGGTACGTTTCGCCGTCTCCTTGGCAGGAACCTCTTCCAAGCCGTAGATGCCGTTGACCAACTTGGCAGTCGCCAGTTTGATGAAATCATCATTCGTCTGGTCCTGCGTCACAAACCACGTGCCCTGGTATCCGGCCTCGAACGCCTCCTGCATAATGCGTACGGAGTCCTCAGGGGTTCCTACGAGGATGATGATATCCGGTTTGGCTTTCATTGCTTCTTGTACTTCGGTCCGGTAAGACTGCTTACCGGTCTTATACTCAACCGTCGCGGCCAGGGACCCTCCGTACTTCTGCATGGACTCGGTAATGGGATCCTTGAAAGAGATCATCGCCGGCGCCTGTCCAACCATAAGCACCACTTTCGAAAAGGTTTCCTTCGTCCCCATATATTTGTCAGGCGCGGTGATGGCCCGCGCAATCGCTCGCCCGCCCAGAGAGTCCGAAGGGACCGTGCGGTAGAAGTATAATTTGCCCGCTTTGTCCAGCTGGGTCGTACCTGCTGTGGGCGAGATCATGGGCACTTTAAAATCCTGGATGATACTTTTGACCCCGGAAAAGGAGAGGGACGTGGGGCCCAAGAAGGCCAACACACCGTCCACATTCACCAGTTTTTGGGCCGCCGTCGTACCGGCATCCACGGTTCCCTCCGTGTCCCCTTGAACCAGGACGATTTTTCCGCCGTTGATGCCGCCACTGCTGTTCACTTCGTCGGCAACCATTTGAGCGACGGGTAACACATTGCCACCCACCCAGGCGTATTGGCCACTAAACGGCAGGAGGACACCGACCGGTAGTTTTCCGGCCTTCTGCGAAGCCTTCGTGGGCTGAGGCTTGGGTGTAGGGGTGGGCGAAACCTTGGTGGGCTGGGGCCGTGGAGTCGATGTAGGCGTCGGGGCTGCCGGGGCGCAGGCCACAACGAGCATGCTCAGTACCAGGCCCAGTACGAGCAACACGTAAGGTCTACGACCGCGGCGGGAGGTGAGCAACAGATGAGTACGGTCGAAAGAAGCGTGTTTGTTCATGATTCTTCTCCTCCTGGTCAGACTAAACCATTCACTGGGGGATGAGCATCACACCATTTAGACTACTTCTCAAATCGCGCGCGTGGAAACACGAGCCGTGGAGCCGCCTTCCACGCATGACGGGCTGCAAAACAGGAGCATGTGGACAAGTGATATGGTCGATTTGCTTTGCCCAACAGTTGGAAACCGCGGGCTTCCGTTGTAAAGCCCCCCTGCAGGCGATTAGAACCGGTCACCTCAAGCAAGATTACACAAGATTACAAATGAAGGCCGCAACTCGAGTTGCAGGCCGTCCGGGTTACCAACAGCATCATAAATTTGCGGAATGCCACCTCGTGTCTCACGGGACCGGATGCCCCATATGATAATCATCACGTAGCCCTACGTCAACTTTGGCCGAATTCCAGGCACCCGGCATTCAGGCATTCTTCCCCCCCCTCGCGGACATGTTCCGAACGAGCAAACTCGCCTGTTTTCACGGCATCCGGACCCAGAATTGATTCCTTTCCCATTGTCGCCTAAAATAGGGGTACCTGTTTGGCGGGTTCACGGAGGCACAGCGTCATCTCCGTTACTTCAAACCTCCGCCGAATGACCCGGTCGGGCTGTTTTACCAGTGACTTTCGATTTCATCCTGTTACACAACCCATTCTCACAAGGAGGGCCTCGAAGATGCGACCCGTGTATGCCGTTGCCGGTGGGGTGAGTAAATTTGCCAAGTCTCGCCCCGACAAAACTTTTCAGGCTATCGTCAAAGAAGCCGTAGACTACATCGCTAAAGATCTGGACCTGGAATACCCTCGACTCATCGAACTGATCGACGGCTCCGTAGCTTCCTATTTCTCCGACCATTTCGCCCGCCAGCTCATGGCCGGCATCATGGTTCAAGATTACCTCGGGCTGCTTCCCAAGCCGAATCACCGGGTGGAGGGGGGCGGAGCGACGGGCGGGATCTGTTTCCAGGAGGCGTGGAAGAGCGTAGCCAGTGGCCAAATGGACGTCGCTCTGGCCTATGGCTTCGAAACGATGAGTCACGTCCAGACCTGGAAGGGGAACGAGTTCATTGCCCTGGCGTCAGATACCTCCTTCGATTATCCGGTGGGCGGCTTCTACTCCGGTTACTACGCCATGATGGTCACCCGCCACATGAAGGAATTCGGGACCACGGTCGAGCAGTTAGCCCACGTTTCGGTCAAGAATCACATGAACGCTTATTACAACCCCTACGCCCAAAAACGCTTGCGTTTGACCCTCCAGGATGTCCGC
The DNA here is from genome assembly GCA_964487375.1 of uncultured Anaerolineae bacterium. Lineage (GTDB taxonomy): Bacteria > Chloroflexota > Anaerolineae > JAADDB01 > JAADDB01 > JAADDB01. Next base: position 98,462 of record CAZAQA010000010.1, read on the forward strand.
AAAGCCCCTATGGTCGCGTGGCCCCTCACCCGCCTGGACATCTGCGTCATGTCCGATGGGGCAGCCGCCGTGCTGCTTGTTAGCGAGGAAGGGTTGAAGAAGCTGGAAAAAGCGACGGGGCGACGCCTCCCGCAGGTCCGGGTGACAGGCGTGGGACGTGGCACGGATGCCATGCGGATGGCAGATCGACCACACCTCGGCTATGAAGAATTCATGGAACACTACGCTCTGGCCAGAGAGAAAGAAGATCCCGAAACCCGAGCGTACTACAAGGCCCTCTGGGACAGAGGATTCCGCTATCCGGGAGTCCACTCTTTCCGAGCCGGACGTGTCGCGTCCAAGATGGCCTATGAACAAGCGGGTATTTATGATCCCTTGCAAGAAATTGACTTCGTCGAGCTCCACGATGCTTTCACGTCCAGTGAAATTCAGACATATGAAGACATGGGGCTCTGCCGATACGGCGAGGGCGGTCCTTTTGCGGCCAGCGGCAAGGCCTTCATGCCCGGTATCGACTACGGCCTGGACCTGCCGGACGATCCGGCTTGCCCGGTGAACCCTTCTGGCGGGTTGATTGCCTGCGGGCACCCGGTGGGCGCGACCGGATTGATGCAAGCCGTTTTTGCCATCTGGCAACTGCAAGGGACGATCGGGAAGCATTTTGGTCACGACAAACTCCAGGTCAAAAATGCCAGGCGAGGAGCGATCCACTCCCACGCGGGCACGGGCACCTACGTGACTGTGAGCATCCTGGAACGAGAAGAATGACTCCACCCACGTCAACACGGACACTTTGCGGAGGATGACCATGGCTGAAAAGAAAACGTTTCCCACGAAGATGGAAGAGACATTGGAAGGGACCACCCTCTTCAACGTCCCCTTCCCCACAGAGCTCGATGAGGACGCTCTCCGCTCGCTGAAAAAGGCCGCCCCTATCATCATCAGGCAGCACTATGAGATTGACTATATCCATTCCTACGGGCAGGATAGCCCCTTCTTTGCCGGCCTGGCCAACCGGGTATTATTAGGCACTCGAGACCCTGAAACGGGCTACACGTACGCCACGCCGCGCGGCCACGACATGTTCACAGGCAACGAAACGGATTGGGTGGTCTTGCCCAACGAAGGGCGAATTCACGCCTTCACAGTGTGCTATTTCGGTTCGGAAGAGTTTCTACCCGAGACCCCATACGTGCTGGTTCTGGTCGAGTTCGAGGGCGCAGATACTCTATTTCTCGCTCGCCTCGTTGGGGTGGATCCGGAGGAAGCCAGCCTGGACTGGATCGGTAAGAAAGTGAAGGCCCGTTTCCGCCGTTGGAGCAAGTTCAAACCTACCGATGTGTATTTCTATCCGGTAGAAGAGTAATTTCTAGGAAAAGGCAGCCTTACCGACACCGTCACCTTTTCCAGGCCGACAGAGACATCTCGGTTCCGTGTGTTCTTTCTCGTCCGGACTCAACACACGGAACATTTTTCGCTTCCAAAGCAACGGGTAACCACAAAGGAGTCAACTCGTATGGAGGCCCAACATGCACATTATTCCTTACGGCGCGGCAGGGGAGGTCACCGGCTCCTGTCATTTGGTCGAGACGGAGGGGTATCATATCTTAGTCGATTGCGGTCTTTTCCAGGGACGAAGAGAACTGGAGGAACGCAATTACCAGCACTTCCCTTTCAAACCCAACGCTATCGACGTGGTGCTCCTTACCCACGGACACCTGGACCATTGCGGCCGTCTGCCCGTCCTGGTAAAGGCAGGATACCGAGGTCCGATTGTGACCACCGCGTCCACGCGTGACATCACCCGACTCATCCTTTTGGACGCAGCCAAAGTCCAATATGAGGAGTACATGACGCGCAAGCGCAAGGCCAAACGACATGGAGAAACCCCGCACGAGCCTCTTTACGACGAGGACGATGTGCTGGTGACCATGGACCAGGTGGTTCCCAAAGCCCAGATGGACCGACCATTTTCGCTCAACGAGAGGGTGACGGCTACGTTTCGTCCGGCCGGGCACGTGCTGGGATCGGGATTCATCGAGTTGACCATCCGAGAGCGTGGGAATACTTACCATGTCACGTTTAGCGGCGACCTGGGCAACCACGCCCGCCACGTGGTGCGCGAACCGGAGTACCCACACAAAGCACACTGGCTGGTCATGGAATCCACTTATGGAGATCGACTCCATCGCAGCTTCCAGGCCTCGGTAGATGAGCTGGCCGATGCTATCAACGAAACTCATAAGCGGGGCGGGAATGTCATCATCCCCACGTTTGCCCTGGAACGCGCCCAAGATGTCCTTTTCTACCTGCGAGAACTGCGGGAGAAAAACCGTATCCCCAAAGGCCCTGTTTTTCTTGACAGCCCACTGGCCATCCGCTTAACCAATGTCTACCGTCGCCACCAGGAATCCCTTCACCCGCGCGTGCGCGACCTCCTGGACCGGGGCAAGGATCCTTTCTTCTTCCCTGGCGTTTACCTGACCCCCACGGCTGAGGAGTCCAAAACGATCAACTACATCGAAGGAGGGGCTATCATTATCGCCGGGAGCGGCATGTGCACCGGAGGGCGGGTTGTCCACCACTTGCGACATAATCTCTGGCGAGAGGAGAGCAGCGTGGTTATCGTCGGCTATCAGGGACGGGGTACGTTGGGCCGGGCGTTGGTGGACGGAGCGCGGAAAGTCCACATCTTCGGCGAAGAGATTGTCGTCCGCTCACGGATCTACACCATCAACGGTTTCAGCGCCCACGCCGACCAGGCGGAGCTACTTGATTGGGCTCGGGCCGCAGGCCGGGCACGCGTCCTTCTCGTCCATGGTGAAGAACAGGCTTTGGGGGCACTCCAACAAAAACTACACGATAGTGGCCACACGGCTATCATTGCCAGAGAAGGGAAAATGTACGGTAAGTGAGAAGGGGGAAGGGAAGGTGGAGAGAAGAGAAGGGGCTTCCCTTCTCCCCTTCGCCTTTCCACTATTTGACATACCAATCGTTGCGCGTGAGGGGTAATCTGCTTTGACCCCGAGCATCTCGCTTGAGCAAAACGCACCTTTCGCTGATTTTTCAAGAGGGTTTGCCAGATTGGATTACAAGGTT
>CAZAQA010000011.1:0-64960 GCA_964487375.1 uncultured Anaerolineae bacterium
GTAGGGAGTAGGGAGTAGGGAGTAGGGAGTAGGAAGTAGGAAGTGGGGAGTGGGGAGTGGGAAGTGGGGAGTGGGCTGTGGGCTGTGGGGAGTTCGCTCCTCCTCGTTTCTCCCTCCCTCCCAATTACTTTTGAGGAAGAACGCGACACAGCCTAATGAACTCTCTCAAACGCAATCCATACGCATGGGGCTTGTTTTTCGTCACCCTGGTTGCAGCGGTCTTTCGCTTTTACGGCTTCTGGTGGGGCTATCCCTACTCCTTTCACGGGGATGAGTCCTTTGTCTTCACCATGACGGCGCGGTTGGACGAGCATTTTCGGGCCACAGGGTCCTGGAATCCCCAGGTTTCCACCTACGGTTCCCTTCCTTTCTACGTCTTGTGGATCACCTGGCGCTTAGCCAACGCCTTGCTCGACCTGCTGGGCCACCCCCAGGGCATCAGCTCCGCTCCGATGATGTTGGTGGGCCGACTGATTTCGGCCACGCTGGGTACGCTGACCGTCCCCGCGCTTTACTGGCTGGGCAAGCGCTTGTGGAACCGGCCCATCGGCTTGCTGGGGGCGGCTTTCCTGGCTGTGGCCGTCTCCCCACTGCGGGAGAGCCACTTTTACGCCGTGGACACGATGATGGTGTTTTGGGCCGTCCTGGCGATGGTCTTCGCCGCCGGCGTGCTCAAACAAGGCAGAAAGCGGGACTACTTGTGGACGGGCGTCCTCTCTGGGCTTTCCCTCTCCACCAAGGCCGCGGGCTTGCCCTTGCTGATGCCCCTTGTCACCGCCCATTTGCTGCGCGTGGATGCCTTCTCCCTGCGTCCGTTCCGCATCCAATGGCGACGTATCCTTGACCGTCAGTTGGCTATCATGCTGGGCACGGCGGTGGGGCTCTTCCTGGTCATCAACCCCTGGCCCATTGTGGACGCGCGCAACTACTGGGCCCATAACGCCAACTACGCATTGGCCACCCAATTCGACGTCGTGCGCGGGGCCTACCGTCCCTTCTACACCATGCACTTCGAACACACCCTGCCCTACATTTATCATCTGACGAATCCCCTGCTTTGGGGGCTGGGGCCCTTACTGGAGCTCGTGGCGCTGATTGGGGTGGGGTACAGCATCTACAAAGCCTGGCAAGGGGATAAGGGCGATCTCCTCGTTCTGGCCTGGGTGATCCCCTACGGCCTGATTATCGGCTCGTGGTACGCCAAGTTTGTGCGCTATGTCCTGCCCCTGCTGCCCTTCCTCTCTCTCCTGGCTGCCCGATGGCTGGTGCCCTGGGCACGTCACAGGGAGACATGGAAACGCCACCTTGCCCGAGGGCTGATGGTGCTCACCCTGGCAACCACGACGTTCTACGCCCTTGCGTACATGAACATCTACCGCCAACCGGACACGCGGCTGCAAGCCCTGCGTTGGATTCGGGAAAACATTCCTCCGGGAAGCACCATCCTGGTCGAGCGCGATTCAACCCTCAAATTCAATCAGCTAAACACCCGCTACGGCCTGACCCAGTACCACCTGAAAGTACTGGACCATTACGGCCAGGTATCCCAGACCGATCCTCAGTTCTTCAACCCCACCCCGCCCCGTCCCAAAGAAGTGCGTCAACAGATGTACAGTAGCCTGGAAGGGGTGGACTACATCGTCATCAGCGACACCTGGATGGGCCGGTACCTTGAACTGCCGGACCTCTTCCCGGTTGAATACGAATTCTATACCCGGCTGCGCAACGGCGAGCTTGGGTTCAAGTTGATCAAAACCTTCAAAGTGTACCCAGAATTTATGGGCATCCAGATCGTGGACGATAAGGCCGAATTGACCTTCAAGCTGTTTGACCATCCGTGGATTTATGTGTTTAAGAGGGAGAATGGGGAATAATACCGGATACCTGATATCCGCGTATTGAGTATCGGGCACAGGTATAGGGTATCGGTCGTTGTGGGGTTGGCTTAAGGAGGGCGTTATGAACGTCATCATCGCCGGAGGCACCGGATTGATCGGTCGGGCGCTGACGCGCCAACTTTTGCAGGAGGGTCATAAGGTCTTCGTCCTCAGCCGCACCCCAGAGCGCTATCGTGCCCACATGCCTGCTGGGTGCGAATTGGTGCGCTGGGATGGCCGCACCGCCGAGGGGTGGGGGCATCTGGTCGATGGCGCCGATGCCGTCGTCAACCTGGCCGGAGCGAACATCTCGGCCGGTCGCTGGACTCAGGCGCGCAAGCGGCTCATCCGTGATAGTCGCGTCCACGCGGGACGTGCGGTTGTCGAGGCCATCCAAGCCGCCTCCGTCAAACCAAGCGTTCTCATTCAGGCGTCGGCGGTGGGCCATTACGGACCGCGAGGGGATGAGGTGGTGACGGAAGGCACACCGCCCGGCAACGACTTCCTGGCGCAGGTGGCGGTGGAGTGGGAAGCATCGACCGCGGAGGTGGAGCAGTGGAACGTGCGCCGTCCCATTATTCGCACAGGGGTCGTGCTCAGCACTGAGGGGGGCGCGCTGCCGCGCATGTTGCTCCCCTTTAAGCTGGGACTCGGCGGTCCTATGGGCAGCGGCCGTCAGTGGTTCCCCTGGATTCACATCGCCGACGAGGCGGGCGCTATCCGCTTTTTGATGGAAAACAAGCGCGCTCACGGGCCTTACAATCTCGTAGCGCCGAATCCGGTTCGTTTCGTTGAATTTGCCCGTGCCCTGGGGCGAGTACTCCACCGTCCTACCCTGTTCCGGGTGCCGGCCTGGGCCTTACGCCTCCTCTTTGGCGAGATGGCCACCGTTCTCCTGGAAGGGCAGCGAGCCATCCCGCGCCGCCTGTTGGATGCGGGCTACACCTTCCTGTTCCAGGACATAGACAGCGCCCTCAATGATCTGCTAAAGTAAGGCCTTGGCCACGCAGGAGGACGAGTGGACAGTGGGTAAGCGACGCGGAGCGGAACCTAAGGGTGAATGCATGAGCGAGCAAAAGGATGCAGCAGGTGAGACCGAGCGTGTGCAATACCGACGATTAACCCGCCGACAATTTCTCGCCCGCTCTGCCGGAGTGGGAATTACAGCGGCAGTGGGTGCTATCCTCGGCAAGCTGGGATGGCACGAATGGAAAATCCACAGTGTACGCGCCCCCCGCAAGCGTCGTCCCGGCCGTGTCCTGACAGAACATGAGTATGCCACCTTGCGCGCCCTGGCGAGTGTGTTTGTTCCTTCCGATGACCTGGGACCGGGCGCGGAGGAGCTGGGTGCTGCTGACACCATCGAACAGTGGCTGATGCGGGACGAGCGACATCTGGAACGGTATCGGGCCGGGTTGCGCTGGTTGGACGAGGCCAGCGCCCAGGTGTACGGTCCGGGAACCTACTTCATCGACCTGACAGAAGTGCAACGGATTGCCCTCCTGGAAGAGGCGGAAGCCATCGCCAACGAGCTCAAGCGTCCGCCGACCAGCTTGTTGGACCGGGCGTGGCGTTACTGGGATCGGTTGGTGACGACCCGGTTTGGCCTGGGGGCGGGCGTCTCGTTCGTGCACGTGGCCCGTGATGACGTGCTGGAAGCGGTCTACACTCAACCCAAGATGTGGGCTGTGCTCGGCTATGACGGGCCGCCTCAACCTCTGGGCTACTGGAACGGAGCACAGGGAAACTGGAACATCATCGACGACTGCCCTCCCACCAAACGCAAGGATTTCCCACCCGGTGGAGAGAGCACCAACCCGGCCACCACCGCGCGCGCGGGGGGAGGAGGGCATCATGGCTAGGTGGCGTGCTTTCTTCCAAAAGGCGAAGACCCCGGTGGATGTGTGCATCGTCGGAGCCGGGGCCGGTGGCGCGGTGCTGGCCAAGGAGTTGGCCGAGGCCGGGTTGAAGGTGGTGGTTCTGGACGCGGGACCCCGCTTCAATCCGGGCAAATATCCCACCTGGCGTTATGACTTTGAAGTGTCCGCGCCCAAGGTCTTCCAGCCGGCCGATCCTCGGCGGGACCTGTACACATGGGGCAGTAAGCAGTGGTTCAACTACAGCCGGGTGAAGGGCGTGGGAGGCTCCACACTGGTCTACGTGGGGGTGACGCCCCGCTATCATCCCTCCGACTTTCGCACCCGTAGCCTGGACGGCGTGGGGGAGGACTGGCCGATCACCTACGAGGACCTGGAGCCCTACTACACCAGGGTTGAATACATCATCGGCACGGCCGGGGACGACAGCGGTAATCCCTTCGCCCCCCCGCGTAGCCGCCCCTATCCCACACCGCCCCACCCTTTTAACTGTGCCAGTCAGCACCTGAAACGGGCTGCGGAGACACTGGGCTGGCATCTCGCCCCCTCACCGGTCGCCCTCCCCAGCCTGCCCTGGAAGGGCCGTCCTAACTCCATCGGCTGCGGGGCCTGCCGCCTGGGGTGCCTGATCCGGGCCAAGGGAAGCGTGGATGTCACCTACATCCCCTTGGCCGAGCAGACCGGCAACGTGGAGATCCGTCCCAACTGCACGGCCTTCGAGATCACCGTGGACAAGAGCGGTCGGGCGCGCAGTGTGCGCTATTTCGACGAGGAGGGCAACGAGCAGGAACAACCGGCTCGTGTCATTGCTCTGGCGGGCAATGCGGTGGAAACCCCGCGCCTGTTACTTCTGTCCACATCTTCCCTTTTCCCGGACGGCCTGGCCAACTCCTCGGGCGTGGTCGGCAAGTACTTCATGGAGCACATTGCCGTCTTTGCCACGTTGGTCTTGCCGGAGCGCGTGGACGCGTGGAAGGGCATTCCCGCGGGCGGGCTGATCCACGATTTCTACGAGACGGACAAGCGCAACGCGTTCGCCCGCGGTTTTGCCATCGAGATTAACAACGGTTGGCAGTGGCCCGTCTCCGTCGCCCGGCGCATCCCCGGCTGGGGGCGGGAGCACAAGAAGAGGATGCTGGAAACGTTTGGGCGCACAGCCGGCCTGGGCTCGGTGGGGGAGCAGCTTCCGGACGAGCGAAACCGGGTGGAGCTGGACCCCAAGGTGAAGGACATGTACGGCCTGCCCGTGCCGCACATCACCAACGAGCCGCGGGAAAACGACCGCGCCATGATTGACGCTATCATGCGGCGCATGCGCGAACTGGCAGAAGCGGCCGACGCCACGTTTCTCCAGGGCCCTCGCTTTGTCCTGGGAGGAAGTAGCCACTACATGGGCACCTGTCGCATGGGCACCGACCCTGTCCGCTCTGTGGTCAATCCCTGGGGACAGACGCACGATGTGCCCAATCTCTTCATTGCCGATTCGAGCGTCTTCGTCACCGGCGCGGCCGTCAATCCCTCCCTGACCATCATGGCCCTGGCCACGCGCACGGCCGAGCACATCGTCGAACGGATGCGGCGAGGGGAGCTGTGATGTTGGGGCACGTGCGCAGGATGATAGGCCGCGACCCTCTCTCGTCCGTTGCCTATCCGCTCCTTCTCAGTCTCATCTCGGTTACCCCCCTGTGGGTCTTCCGATATGTGCCCATGACCGACGCGCCCAACCACCTCCTGGCCGCGTTCATTATCGTCCACTATCATGACCCACGCTTTTCCTTCCCCGCCCATTTCACCCTGGATCTGACCCCGCGCAGCAACATCTTCGGGCACTACATCATGATTGCGCTCTTGCGCCTGGGCCTCAGTCCTGAGACGACATTGCGGGTTTTCGCCTCGCTGATTGTGCTGACCACGATTTGGGGACTCTACGCGCTGATGCGCGCGCTGCGGGGGAGCTCGTATGCTCGCTTCTGGTTTCCCCTGGGCATTCCCCTGGCTTACACCTGGTTCTTCAACCAGGGTTTCCTCAACTTCAGCTTCAGCGTCGGACTGGGCTTGTTCACCCTGGCCTTGGGTGTGCACACGCGTATCTGGTTGGGAGAACGGAAAGAGAGGCGCAGCCGCGATTATCTCCTGCTCACTCTGTTGGCGTATGTGACCTACCTGGCCCACGCGTTGGGGCTGGCCCTGGTCATGACCGGGGTGGCCGGATTTGCCCTGGGCGAAATCGGTACCCGGCTCCTTCGGCGCGGTGGACTGCGACGAGCCGCTGCCTACGTCGGGCGAGCCCTGACCCCCTTCCTGATCCTGGGGGGGCTTGTGATCCTCTCCGGCAAGCTGAGCCCCAACGCGGGTGGGGAAGCGGGTGCGTTTCTCACCCCGCCGTTCATCGTCTGGGTGCCCTTGAGCAAGAAAATCGCTGAGCTCCGTTACGGCTTGCTCAACTACACCCCACGGCGGGAGCAGTTCATCTTGCTGCCCATGGCCATCATCTATCTGGTCGGATGGGTTGCGAGCCTGCGTCGCCCCCGCATCTGGCACTTGCCTGCCCCCATCGCCTTTGTGGCCTATGTGATTTTGCCCATGGGGTTCTGGGTGCCCTTCTTCATCTACGAGCGCTTTTGGCTCTTCACCCTGCTCCTGGGCGCGCTGGCATTGCCCAATCTCACCGGCGGGGTGGCAAACCTGCGGGGATTCACGGCGAGGTTTTGGAGCGCGAATCGCGCTCGGGTTCTGGCGGCGGTCGTGTTCATCCTGCTGCTCCTTCCCGCCCTGCTCTTCCTCGTCAATCTGACCAACGACTACCGTATTGCCAACCGTTATTTGCGCGATTACGACCGGGTGCTCGACGCTCTGCCTGACGGGGCAACGGCATTTCCCTTCACCTACCATCAGCAGGGGAGGCTGAGTCCGGCCCGTCACTTTTGGGCCTATGCCATGATGCGAAAGGACGTGTTCATCCCCATGGTCTTCGCGGAGAGCTACCATCCTGTCCAGTATCGTCCGACGGTGGCCCGTCCCTATCCCCTACACTACGAGGACGGTTTCTTTGCCGAACACGCGCACAACCGGGCCACCCTCTGGGTGCGCGAGGACGACCCTCTAATGCAGAAGGTGACTCTGCCCAAGATCGGCCGTCATGGATTTGTGCGTGTGGGGCAGATTGGTCCTTACGGCATCTATCAACTGCATACCTGGCCCGCGCCGGTGCCCCCGGAAGCGCGGCCTCACATCCGTCCTGACGTGGTCGCTGCGTACAGTCACTTGCTCGTATTCGGCTATCCTCCTGCGCCTCTCGTCCAGGAGATTGAGCGATTCTATCGCCTTAAGGTACAATGGGGTCTGGCGCGGGGATATGAGCGCGTAGTACCACCAAATTAATCTTCCAGAGTGTCATTGGGCGTTGCCAGTGGGAGGGGCATGATTCAATCCATCTTGTTGATCAACCCACCTTCTCTACCGGGAACCACCGCCAACCGTGAGGGCACCGCGGTCATGGGGTTGACCATGCCGTCCGAGGCCGCGTTTTTTTACCCCCCACAGACCATTGCCTACGGTGTCGCCGTTCTGCGCAAAGCCGGATACACGGTGGGGGCGTTGGACGCGGTGGGCGTCCAAATGACCATTCCGGCAGTTCTTGGGCATTTGCGCCGCCATCCGGCGGATCTGTTCGTCGTCCAAGCCGCACCCAAGACCTGGAACGCGGATTACCTGTTCCTGGACGCGCTCAAACGGGACTTTCCCCAGGTACCCCGGCTGCTCATCGGCACAGGAGTGCGCTTTCTTCCTCGGGAGGAATGGAGCGTCGTTGCCGACGCAGTCCTGGCAGGCGACGCCGAATGGGGGCTGGTCGAGGCCGTAGATGCCCTACATGCCGGGAAGGATGCTCCCGGCCTCTGGCGGCCCGACCAACCAGATCCGCCGCCGCCGGTGCGTATTCCCGACAGACCCGTGCTTCCCCGTCCTGCCTGGGATGCTCTACCCACGGATACGTATCCCTTCCTCAGCCTGTGGGGAAGCCGTGGCTGCAATGACAACTGCCGCTGGTGCCCGTATGTGATTGGGTGGGGCCACGGGCGTCGTGAGCGTCCACCGGAAGAGGTGGCAGAAGAGCTCCTATGGCTCCGAGAGACATTCCACAAGCCCCGGCACATCTTCCGTGACCCGGTATTCGCCGCCAACCGAGAATGGGTCCTCTCCTTCTGCCGGACACTGCGTACAAAAGGGGACCCACCCCCGCCCTGGGAAATCGAAGACCGTCCCGAACACCTGACGCCTGATGTGCTGACAGAAATGGCCGCTGCCGGGTGCACTCAGGTCAAGTTGGGCCTGGAAGTGCTCAACCCCGAATTGCTGATCCGTTGGGGCCGCGTGCCCAATGAAGGGGCGGCACGCGCTTACGAGCAAGCCGCGGCCGATGTCATCGATGCCTGCCGACGGCTGGGCATTCTCTGCAAAACATTTATTGTTATTGGCGTCGGGGAGAGCGAAGCAGACCTGGTACGAACAGAAGCCTTCATCCGCCAACACAAGCCGCACTACGTCAGTGCCAAGCGATTCGTCCTCTATCCCGGCGTCCAGCCGGTGGAGGTTTCTCCTTTGCCGGAATCCGTGCTCCAGCGGTGGGCAGAGCGATTAAACAGAATCTCCTATCCCATGCATCTTTCCCTGTGGCGGCAAGTGTTGCGGTGGGTACGACGATGACCTTCCAAAAGCACACGCTTTTGGTCCACCCGAGGCCCGGGGCCGTTCGCGAAAGTCCTTACGACCGGGACCTCTACGTGCGCCGCTATCACCCGATAACCCGGCGGGCTTCCCCCTTGCCGAAGCTGCGCCTAGCCGTGGTCACCGGCGCCAATGGGTTTTTGGGGGCGCACCTGGTGCGGGCGTTATTGCGCCGTGGGACGCATGTGCGGGCGGTCGTTCGGCCTACGTCCGACACCCGAGTTCTCGAGGGCCTGGATGTGGAGATACAGCGTGGTCAGCTCGAGGATAGGGAATGGATGCGTCAGATCCTGGCCGGTGCAGATGTCCTGTTTCATCTGGCCGCGGTGTACAGCCAACGCCCTGAGGACATTGGGCTCATGTATCGGATCAACGTGGGCCTGGTGCGGGCTCTGATGAAGCTGGCCTGGGATGTTGGGGTGCCGCGTATCGTCCACACCAGTACCATCGGCGTCATTGGCCGTCGGCAGGACGGTCGCCCTCCCGATGAGCGTGTGCCCTTCAACCTGTGGGACCGGGCCAGCCACTATGTGCGCAGTAAGCACCTGGGGGAAGTGGTCGCGCTCACCTGGGCGGCCATGGGGGCCCCCATTGTTGTTGTCAACCCGACCGCGCCGGTGGGCGCGTACGACTGGCGTCCCACGGCAACAGGACGCCGGATTGTGGATGTGCTCCATGGGCGTGTGCCGTCGTTCCCGCCTGGCGGGATGAATGTGGTGCCGGCGCGCGACGTAGCCCAAGGCATGATTCTGGCCGCGCTCAAAGGACGGCCGGGAGAGCGGTACATCCTGGGCCACCGAGGAGGAAACATCACGCTGGAAATGTTTGTGCAGTGGGTGGTCCGGGCAAGGGGAAAACCTATACCACTCCGTCTCGAGCATTCAGGGGAGAGGAGGAGGGCAAGGAGAGTGTGGCTAAGACAATGGATGCGAACGTTGCGCCGTCGGGGCCGGTCTGGAGGTCACGCCCCTCTCTCGCTCACTGCGAACCCGGCGAAGGCTATCGAGGAACTGGAGCTTCCCCAATCCAGCCTGGAAAAAGCGTTTGCTGAGGCAGTGGACTGGTATCGGCACGCCGACCCCAGCCGGGCCCGATAGAGGATCACGGGGCTCGCCTGCCTTGGTCTCAGGGAAAGGCCCTAAACGTTTGAGTCACCACGCTCAGCCGATCTCGTACGGCCGGAAAGGCATCGTCGATCTGCTCTAGCAGCCAATGAGCCCTTTCGATGTCTCCATGTCTTGCCGCGTCCTCCAAGGCTTGACAGCGTTCGGAGAAAGAGCGGGCTCCCACAGTAGCGCTATTCGATTTAAGCGTGTGTGCCAACCGCCGGAGCTCTCTCATGTCACCTGCATCCAAAGCTGTCCCCATGTCCGCCAGCAACTGAGGGGCGTTGTCGAGGAAGATACCCACTATTTCCTGGATGATCTCCGTGGCATCACTGCCCCACAGAGCAACGAACTGGTCAAACGCGCTCATATCGATGATTTCCGTTGGAATCATCACGGTCCTCCTTATTCTTTCTTACCCTTTGTCCAACTGTTCACGCTATGATGCTCTCAATCCAGGCCGTCAGGCTCGACGTGTTGCCACATCCCGTGCCCGAGGGCATTCCCTCAAACAATGAGGACGGGAGAAGAGGTCGTAGGATACGCCCACACGCACAGGGCCCAGTCAACAAATGGAGTTGGCCTCTCCCTTTGCTGCTGTGGTACCATACGGCATCTGTGATGGCCAAGGTGAGGGAGATGAACGAGGAAGCACACGCACAGGTTGTCTCGGCGACGACGCCGGCACTTGAGGTGGAAGGATCCTCCCCTGAATTGTCCCTGGCAATTCCCCTCTACAACGAAGAGAATAATGTCCGTCTGGTCGTATCTGAACTGGTGCGGGCTTTGGAGGAAGCGGGAGTCGACTACGAACTTGTCCTCGTGGACAATGGCTCCACCGATACCACGGGGAAAATCGTCGATGAACTGGCCCGTAAGAATTCCCGTCTGACCCCCGTCCATGTGCCCGTCAACCAGGGCTACGGATGGGGCATCATCTCTGGACTACGTCAGTGCCGGGGCCGCTATCTTGGTTATGCGTGGGGGGATAATCAGGTGCGGGCGGAAGATGTGGTCCGCATCTTTCAGCACCTGAAGAGCGGCGATGTGGACATGGCAAAGTCCAAGCGTGTACAGCGCTACGACGGTTTGCAGCGTCTGATCATCACCCGTATCTACAACACGGTGTTTCCCTTCTTCTTCCCGGTTCACTCCGAAGATGTGAACGGATGCCCGAAGATTTTCACTCGTGAGGCCTATGAGGCCATTCAACCACAAAGCAAGGACTGGTTTCTGGACCCGGAGATCATGATCAAAGCTCACCGGTTGGGCTTGCGTATTGTGGAGGTCCCGGTTATCTTTTACCCGAGGCCCTCTGGTAAATCGAAAGTGCGTTGGCAGACGGTGCTCGAGTTCATTCGCAACATGATTCGGTATCGCCTGCAAGGAGAACTGTAATATGAGTGAGGACCCGAAGAACATCCCAGTCGTCATCCTGGCCGGTGGACGCGGATACCGCTTGCGGGAGGAGACGGAATTCCGGCCGAAACCCATGGTGGAGATCGGGGGACGTCCTATTCTCTGGCACATCATGAAGATATACGCTCACTACGGATTTACCAATTTCATCATTTGCCTTGGCTACAAGGGCTACATCATCAAGGAGTACTTCCTCAACTACGAGTACATGCACCGGGATTTCACCGTGCGTCTGGGGCGCCGCAATGAGGTGACGCTGCACGACCACCATCCCGAAGAGGATTGGACGGTCACCCTCGTTGATACCGGCCTGGAGACGAACACGGGCGGACGCGTCTACCGCATTCGCCGGTACATCCCCGGCGACACCTTTTTCCTCACCTACGGGGATGGGGTGGCCGATATTAATATCGATGATCTGCTGGCGTTTCACCGCCGCATGGCGCGTGTGGCCACAGTCACAGGCGTGCGTCCCCTTTCCCGCTTCGGTGTCGTCGAGATGGACAAGAGGGGGCTGGTGCAGCGATTCCGGGAGAAACCCCAACTGGACGGATTGGTCAGCGGCGGGTTCTTCGTGTTCAACACTCGAATTTTCGACTACCTGGACGACAACATCGTTCTGGAACAAGAGCCCCTACGCCGCCTGGCCGAGGATCAGGAACTGGCCCTTTACGAACATAAGGGCTTCTGGAAGAGCATGGACACCTACCGCGACTGGCTGGAGTTCAATCGCATGTGGGAAGAGGGGCGTACGCCCTGGAAAGTATGGGAGAAGTAAGCCCCCATGACCGATACCTTGTCCGTCTCCCTGGCACAAATCAGTCCTATCCTGGGCAACGTGAAGCGAAATCTGGAAAAACATCTGGCCTGGATCGAGGAAGCCGCAAGGGATAGCGATCTTGTGGTTTTCCCCGAACTTTCTCTGTGCGGCTATACTTTGCGGGATCTGGTGCCCGAAGTCGCCCTGCACCCAGATGATCCCGACGATCCCATCTTGGAACCTTTGCGGCAGGCCAGTCGGCAGCAAGGAACGGACGTCGTCGTCGGCTTTGTAGAAGAGGATCGGCGGCACCGGTTCCACATCGCGTCCGCTTACATTCACGACGGCCGTATCCTCCACATCCACCGCAAAGTCTATCTCCCCACATACGGACTCTTCCAGGAAGGCCGGGATCTGGCCCATGGCAACAGGATACGTGCTTTCGACGCCCCCTGGGGACGCACAGGGATGCTCATTTGTGAAGACTTCTGGCACGCCAGCCCCCCCTATCTTCTCTGGCTAGACGGGGCCGACGTGCTCATCCACCATTCGGCCAGCCCGGGGCGAGGTCTGACCGGCCGAGGGAAGCTGGACAGCAGCCGTTTCGTGGAGGAGGTGAACCAGACGTACGCGGCCTTGTTCACGACCTTCGTCCTGCACTGCAATCGTGCTGGTCTGGAGGACGGCATCAACTTCTGGGGCGGATCGGCCATCTACGGCCCTGATGGCTCCCTGGTCACCCAAGCGCCTTATTTTGAAGAACATCGCCTGCACGCCGTACTCGACTTGCGAGAGATCCGTCGGGTGCGTGAGCGCTTGCCCCTTCTGCGGGACGAACGGGCGGAGCTCACATTGCAAGAGCTAGGGCGTATTGTACGTTCGCGAGAGTAAGCGTCTCCGCCAGGGTATTCCTGAGCGCGAGGAGACATGCACCCCGCGAGCCCCCCTTCCGTCCCCGACCTCGCTCCGTTTGACCTCCTCTCCATTCTTTTGTATAGTGACTCTTGGGGAAAAGGAGGCGATGTCGTGCAGCGAAGACACGCAGCATGGTTGCTCATCCTCACGCTCCTGATGCTGCTTTCTTCCGTATGGCCTGTGTCCGGAACTCGGGCCCAAGATCAGAGGAACCACATCGTGGTGCTGACCTTCCGCGGGCAGCTCTCCGGTATCCTCGTCACATACGTGGAAAACGGCATCCGTCACGCGCAGAATTCCGGAGCCGAGGGCGTGCTCATTCTCCTGGACACCCCGGGGGGCAGTATCAACCTGATGGAACGATTGGTCCAGGACATCATCAACGCACCGCTGCCCGTCATCGTCTACGTGTACCCACCGGGCGCCCATGCGTCCTCCGCCGGGACGTTCATCACGCTGGCCGCACACATTGCAGCCATGGCCCCCACGACTACCATTGGTGCGGCCAGTCCGGTAGGTCCCAGTGGTGAGGAAATTCCCAAGACGTTGCGCGCGAAAATCGAAAACACCCTGGCGAAGGATGCGGAGCAACTGGCCAAACGCCGTGGGAAGAAAGCCGCGGAGTGGGCCCGCAAAGCGGTCATGGAAGCCGCGGCCGCAAACGCCGACGAAGCCCTCTCGCTGGGCCTGATCGACCTCGTCGCCGATAACCCTGGCGACTTGCTGCAGCGCATCGACGGCCGGAAGGTCCAAGGCGCGTTCGGCACTCGGGTATTGCACACCGCAAACGCCCGCCTGGTCGAGTACCCTCTGAGCCCCCTGGATAATTTCCTCAATCAGATCATCACCCCGGCACTGGCCATCCTGCTTATCACCCTGGGCATTCAACTCATCATTGCGGAATTCGCCCAGCCCGGAGGGTATGTGGCCGGCATCACCGGCACCGTCGCCCTCATCCTGGGCATTTATGCCTTGGGCGTGCTCGACGCCAATTACACCGGCCTGGCCTTCATCGCCCTGGCCTTCGTGCTCTTCATCGTCGATATCAAAGCCCCTACCCACGGCGTGCTCACGGCCGGAGGCATCATCTCCTTCATCGCGGGCGCTGCCTTACTCTTCTACCAGCCGTTCATGAGCATCCCCTGGGGCACGATCATCGCCCTGGCCGCTTTCACGGCGGCCTTCTTTGCCTTCGTCATCGCCAAGGTCGTGCGCGCCCAAAAACGTCGTCCCGTCACCGGGATAGAAGCCCTGGTGGGAC
The DNA here is from genome assembly GCA_964487375.1 of uncultured Anaerolineae bacterium. Lineage (GTDB taxonomy): Bacteria > Chloroflexota > Anaerolineae > JAADDB01 > JAADDB01 > JAADDB01. The sequence goes on from CAZAQA010000011.1 coordinate 13,941, forward strand.
AAATCGGAGAGGCGCGCACCGACTTGAATCCTCATGGCCTGGTGTATATCGAGGGAGTATGGCAGGCCGATGCCCTGGATCCTCCCATCCCCGCGGGCGAGCGGGTGATCGTCGAGGGCTATCAGGGACTCCACTTGCAGGTGCGCCGGGCCAATACTCCCCCCAGGGAGAAAAACGCATGAACCACTTCCAGCGTCTTTGGTACCGTCTGCGGGGACACTCCTGTTACACCTGTGCCTTTGCCAGGGCCTTCCGAGCCACCGGCGATGGGCAGGTTCCCCGTCTGACCGTGGTCTGCCAAAATGAACGCTCCCCCCACTATGACCGGCTCATCCCGGCCAGCCGCTGGTGTGATGCCTGGCAGCGGGCCGCGGAGGGCCACCATCTGCCGCACATGGAGGACACCGGACTGACGCCATGACCGATCATCGCATCCGCCCTCAACCGCTCGTCCTCCTGCACGTGCCCGACGTGTTCACTCAAACCCGCGTGGCCGACGCGGTCCGTCTTCTGCAGGCCCGGCCGTACATCAGGGAAAGAGATGAGTCGCTGTTCCGGCGCGTGCCCGATGCGCCACTTCTGGTCATTGTGGACCTGAGCGCGCCCGATTGGGAGAAGGTGGTCCAGGACGTTCGACGCCACCTGCGCCATGTGCCTATCGTTGCGTTTGGCCCTCACGTGGACCGGGAGGCTCTGGAGAGAGCCCGGCGTCTGGGATGCCGGCGCGTGCTTGCCCGAGGGAAGTTCCTGCGCTCCCCTCAGATTCAGATCGCCCCTTATCTGAAACGACCGCACACGCTCGAGGGCTGTGAGGACGCCCCTGATGCGTTGACCCGGCAGGGCATTGAGGCATTCAACCGAGGCCAGTACTACGAATGCCATGAGCTCCTGGAATCTGCCTGGCGTGCGGACCCTCGCCCCTGCCGGGAGATGCTACAGGCCATCTTGCAGCTAGGCGTGACCCTCTATCACCTGGGCCGAGGAAACCGGAGAGGGGCACGTCGTGTGCTCCTGCGGGCACTGGGCAAGTTCACTATTCTCCCCGACCGTTGCCAAAACATCGATCTGGCCGCACTGCACGCGTACGCCTACCGGCTCCTACACGCCTTACAGGAGGGAAAGGATGCACCCGATCCGCCTGACATCTCCATCTGAGCCCCTGCCGCGCGAACCGGGGACATATGTCCTGGTGTTCCGAGTGCGGGAAGAAAGGATCATCCAGGTGGGAAGGCGAGGGATGCTCAAGCTGAAGCCGGGCACCTACGTCTATGTGGGCAGCGCCCATGGTCCTGGAGGAGTAGCCGCCCGCGTGGGACGCCACCTGCGCCAGAACAAGCGCCCACACTGGCACATCGACTATGTCACGGCGAAGCTCACGCCAAACAACGTGATTATAATGACAGGGCCGGAGAAACAGGAATGCCGCTGGGTTCAGGCCCTGTTACGGCAACCCGGCACCGAGGTGCCCCTTATGGGCATGGGCAACGGTGACTGCAAGGCCGGGTGTCCGGCCCACTTCTTGCGCCTGGAAAGCGATGAGATCCTTCGAAGGACAGGAGTGTTGCCATGATTGTCACACGCGAACAACTGGAGGAACGTGAACGCCGGATCCTGGCTCCATACGCCATGAAAAGTGGGGAATCGCGAGGCCGCGTGCACCCGGAGGACGAGGACACCCACCGCACAGCCTTCCAAAAGGACCGGGACCGCATCATCCACACCACGGCATTCCGCCGTCTGGAGTACAAGACTCAGGTCTTCGTCTTTGGAGAAGGAGACTACTATCGCAATCGTCTCACCCACACCATCGAGGTGGCCCAGATCGGCCGTTCCCTGGCGCGGGCGCTGGGCCTGAACGAGGACCTGACCGAGGCCATCTGTCTGGCCCACGATATGGGACATCCGCCCTTCGGCCACACAGGGGAATTCACCCTCAACGAACTCATGAACGGGTACGGCGGCTTCGACCACCAGCGCCAAACCATGCGCATTGTGGAAAAGCTGGAACGCCGCTATCCCGATTTTCCCGGCCTTAACCTGACCTACGAAGTGCGGGAAGGGCTGGTCAAGCACGACACCGATTACGATGTCGTCCATGCAGAAGGGTACGAACCGGAACGGCGGGGCACACTGGAGTGTCAGATAGCCAACCTGGCCGATGAAATTGCTTACAATACCGCCGACCTGGATGACGGACTGCGCAGCGGCATTCTTCATCCCCGAGATGTGCAGCAACTGACCATCTGGCGCTATGTAATGGACAGCATCAACGAATCTTACGAGGCTCCCATCACCGATATGCTTCGACATCGGGCCATCCGCCGATTGGTGGGCATCGAAGTGCGCGACGTGATCGCCACGACCCAACGGCGGCTGGAGAAATACGCCATCAGCTCACTGGAAGACGTGCGCAATTTCGAGCACAATCTGGCCGATTACTCGCCCGAATTGACCCGACTGAACCTGGAATTAAAAAGCTTCCTCATGGACAATTTCTACCGTCATTACCGCGTGATGCGCATGGCCGCCAAAGCCCACCGGTTGCTCACAGCCCTTTTTGAAGCCTATGTGACCGAGCCCCAACAGCTCCCTCTGGAAACACAACGCAAGGCGCGAGAGGACCCGGAAGGATTGCATCGAGTGGTGTGCGATTACATTGCCGGCATGACCGATCGCTACGCTTTGGAAGAATACCGCAAACTTTTCGACCCGGCGACTCGGGTGTGAAAGGGAAGAACCGACTTCTGACGGCAACCGTCCCTTGTCCGCAGAAACCGGTTCTCTTACTGGCTGCGGCCATCCCCCTGACCGCCCAGACGTTTGAACACCTTCATCTCCAGGGCCAGCTTGCTGAAGACTTCATCCCCGTTCCCCAACTGAGCGAAAGCCACGTCCTTGATCTCCCCTTCCAGGTAAAGGCTCTTGGCGGTCAGGCGCACGACGGCCCCTGGCTTCGCCACCAGCACCCGGCCACTTTCCTCGTACTTGCGGCGGATATCGGGCTGTTTGGACGCCCAGGGAGAAAGGATGAACCCCTGTCGGGTGACCGTGTCGTACTTGTCGAAAAGCCATACTTCCATGACGGTCGGACGCCCGGCCTGATCCTGAAACTGTTCTGCCTCGCCGACACCACACTCGCCGATGTTCTTGTCGGCCTCATCGCGAACGGTGAAGGCCTCATCATAGGCCTCTTCTTCCTGGGCCTGAAGCATGTACACCGGTTGGAAGACCTGCACCAGGCGAATCGTCGGTGCCGCCGGCTCCGTCAGAACCCGCAAGGGGGGACGATGAGCGGGTGTGGGGGAAGAGAGCGACGTCGGCGCTTCAGAGGCCGGTGGAGAGGTCGCACCCACGGAGGACGTGGACGTTGCCGGTGCCGGAGAAGGTTCAGCCGCCACAGGGGCAGGCTCCTCTCTCTCGACCGGGCCCTCACCCCCCTCCTCTCCTTCCTCGGGATAGGAATCCGTCTCGTATTCGCGACTCAGTGGGGTCGGTGGTGCTTCTCGCATGAGCGTCACCCACTGATAAAGCCGTCGAAGCGCGTAAAGAATAATGCCCAGGCCCACCAGGACGCCCAGCCAGGGAAGGATCTTGCCCTTTATGCCCCCAGTCGGTCCAACGGTCGCGGTCGCCGCAGACGGGGTAGGCATCGGGCTGGCGGAATTGGTGCGGACAAATGCCCATGTCTGTTCGATGTCCCTGGCATATTGGGGATTGGCCGCGTACGCCTTCTTGGCCATGGTGAACACTTGAGGCAACACCTTTTTGGGAAAAGTGCTCAAACGCCGGGCCAGCGCCTCGTAGTCACCCGTCCGTTGAAACTCTCGAGAAACGAGCAGGATATAATCGACTTTGTCGGCAGCGCGCAAGTCCGAAGGGTAGGCATTAGCATAGTGAACCGGCCAGATAACCCAGCCGATGAGGAGACCGAGAATAAGACCCACAACTGCCCCAAGCAGAAAAAGTCTGTGGCGCAGGATATCCGCCATGATGCTGCCTCCTCCTTTCCCTGCAGCAGGCGACGAAAACGTCTCTCATTTCCTCATCGTGCCCGCCCACGTGAACTCGAAATCCATCGGATGCTCTATGGCTCTACCACGGCCGGCATGGGGGCTTGACTGACGACCTCGGGTCCATTATCCCACACAATGACCAGATCTTCCAGCCGGATACCCCAATGCCCGGAGAAGTACACCCCTGGCTCTATCGTCACCACGTGCCCCGCGGCCAACACATCATCACTCAAACGGGAGAGACGAGGGCCCTCATGGACCACCAGGCCCACCCCGTGTCCCAGGCTGTGGAGGAACGCCTTTTTGTAGTCATGGTGTCCCAGGGCATCCCGGGCCAGGGCGTCAACAAGGCGGCCCGATCTTCCCGGCTGTAAGCCCATCAGCCCGGCAATCATGGCCTCTCGCACGGCTCGCCAGGCCCGCAGATATGTCTCTTCCGGAGATCGTCCGTACCAGAAGGAACGCGTCAAGTCCGCGCAGTAACCGTCCACGCGCGCACCCATGTCGATGGTCACAGCCGTTTCTTCCTTCAGAGGGCGCTCGCCCGGCTCCGCGTGAGGAAGTGCACTGTTGCGTCCAAAAGCAACGATGCTGGAGAAAGCCAGAGCTTCAGCCCCCTGCTCTCGCAGGGCTTTCTCCAACTCCCAGGCCAGCTCAGATTCGGTCATGCCCGGCCGCAAAAGGGCCGGCACGTGAGCCATGACCGTATCCGTAACCGCTGCCGCCCGTCGGATGAGCGCCATCTCGTCCGGCCCTTTGACCATTCGCAGCGCGGCCAGCAGCGTGTCCGCGGCCTGCCACTCGACTTGGGTCACAGGACGGAAAATCCGTTCATATTCGTCCACCGTCACCGTGGTCGCCTCGAATCCCACCCGACCGGTGAGTGTGGCAAAGACTTCCCGCAGACGCTCATCGTACCGTTGCCGCACGCGAACCAACTCGAACTGAGGACACTCGTCCTTCACCCGCTCCCAGTACCGGCCATCGGTGATGATTTGGGCCTTCTCAGAGGTGATGAGTAGCCAGCCAGTGCTTCCCGTGAAGCCGCTCAGGTAGCGGCGGTTGGCCGCATTGACCACCACCATAGCGGCCAGCCCCTCTTCTTGTAAATGGGTCCGCAGCGCTGTCAATCGGGACGAGATGACCTCAGGAGCGGTCTTGGTCATGATCCGGAATTCCTCCTGCACGGGGATGATGTCGGTCGTAAACAGCCTTCAAATGACGTTGGCTGACATGGGTGTAAATCTGCGTGGTCTGCGGACTCTTATGGCCCAGCAGCTCCTGCACGATGCGAATGTCCGCCCCACCTTCCATGAGGTGGGTGGCAAAGGAGTGGCGGAGCATGTGGGGAGTGACGTTCTTGTCCAACCCTGCTCGCCGGGCATAATCGTGGACGACGTGGGTGACACTCACGCGTGAGAGCCGCCGCCCCGCACGGTTCAGGAAAAGGGCCGTAGAAGCCCGGCTGGGGTCGACCAGCGCCGGACGGCCTTTCTCCAGGTACGTGCGCAGTGCCAATTCCGCGGCCCGGCCGAAGAGAGCAAGTCGCTCGTTGCCCCCTTTCCCATGCCGGACCCACACTTCTCGGCGCTCCAGGTTCACATCCTCCACGTCCAACGCCACCAGCTCCCCCAACCGGATGCCCGAGCCGTACAGTAGCTCCAGGATGGCCCGATCGCGCAACGCGTAGGGCGTATCTCCGTTGGCGGCTCGCAGCAGGGCAAAGACTTCATCGACGGTCAGGTAGCGGGGCAACCGCTGGGGAAGGCGAGGGCCACGAACCCCATCCATGGGATTGACGTCGATGCTTTGTCGGTGCTCGAGAAAGCGGAAGAACGCTCGCACCTCATACAAACGACGAGATACACTGGCTGGAGAAATTCCTCGCCGCGCCAGGGTACTCAACCATTTCTGCAAATGACGGGGACCCACCTCTTGCCAGGTGGCCACGCCGCCTTGCGCCAGGAAATCGGCAAATTCGTAGAGTTCATGTGAGTAATTGCGAACAGTGTAAGGTGAGGCCCGCTTCTCTACATTCAGGTAGTGAATGAACGCGTGTACCAGGTCGTACAACGGGTGTTCGGATACGGCGGCGTCGATGTTGGCTGTCATGGCTCGAACCCCTTGTGTGTGATAGCCCGCCCATCGCTGACCTTTCTCCTTCAGCACTTGTGTTTCTCCCGCGAGGAAACAGGGGAAATACCCACCTCTCACCAGGTCCAACGCTCGTGAAGAAGGAAGGTCTCGGTAGCCCTTGATTTTTAACCTCTCTGACTGCGTGAATCAAATTCCTGTCCAAGACTGTCCCACCACCTATGGCCACATTCCTATTATACCCTACATTGTCCACGGTTGGGAACTCAGCGAGAGAGTGGTTTTCAGGGACCAGCCCACGGTAGGCGAAGACAGCGCTTTCCCCTCCGCGTTCGACCATGAACGGCCGGGGGAACGGTCCCGAACAGGGACGTCAATGTCAACGCCTCAGTCGAGTGAGGGCCCGTGAGCCGGCGTGCATCGCCCGGGGCAGGATACGCACGTACAAAGAGTACAAGCGCGGCATCAACGGGCGGTCCCAGGGCCCAATCCAGGGCTGAAACACACCGCCGAAGCCCATCTTGAACCGATACACCCCCCACATGGGATCCTCCTCCACCAGCTCATCCGGAGCCCCCCACATGTCGTACACCGTGCACCCTCGCGCTCGGGCCACACGCATGGCCTCCCACTGCAGCAGGTGATTCGGCATGTGCTTCCGCGCCACTCCGCTCGCGGACGCACCGTACATATACCAGGCCCGAGCGCCGAACAGGAAGAGAAACAGCCCGGCCACCACTCTTTCTTTCCACTCGGCCAGGAGGAGGACGGCCCGCCCTTGCGCCCAGAAGCGCCGCCAGATCGGCTCATAGTACGCATACGGACGAATCAGGAATCGATCGCGGCGCGCCGTATGCGCGTACAGGGTATAGAACACGGGGAAATCCGCGCGGGTGCCCTCTCGCACCCGCACACCGCGACGCGCCGCCAGGCGGATGTTGTAGCGCCACTTGGATTTCATCCGGGCCAGGAGCGCCTCCTCACTGCCGCGCAAGTCCAACAAGACCGTATTGCGGAACTGGATGGCCTGTGGTGAGGGCACCCAACCCGCCTTCTGCAGAGCAGCCCGCACACGTTGGCCGTCCGTTGTACGGGGGTCCACGTCTGGATCAACTTTAAGAAACATCAGGCGCAGGTCGCGAGCTTCCTTCTCCAGGGCCGCAAGGACAGCCTGCACATGTTCCGGCCGTGACCAGTCGAGGATGGGCCCTTTGGGCACATAGCCAACCGCGAAGGGGAACACGGGCAGGCGACGTTCTAACAACAGTGCCTGTCCCACCCTTTCCCCGTCCACCAGGACGCGCAACGGATGAGCCCGCCACCCGGTCTGCCTTTTCAACTCGCCCCAGGCCCAGGTCTGCAACGGGTGCGGGAGGGGAAATTGCAACAGACCTCGATCCCAATCCTGCTCCCCACCCACCCGTACCACGTCCACCGAAGGACTCATACCCGCTCCAGCACCGTGGCTGTTGCCATGCCGTAGCCGATGCACATGGTGTGCAAGCCGTAGCGGGCGCCATGCCGGTGCATGGCGTGGACAAGCGTCGTCATGATGCGGGCGCCGCTGGCCCCCAAGGGGTGGCCCAGGGCGATCGCTCCCCCGTGGACGTTCACCTTCTCCAGGCTAACCCCTGTCTCCCGCTGCCAGGCCAGCACCACCGACGCAAAGGCCTCGTTGACTTCGAACAAGTCGATATCCTCCAGGGTCAGACCGGCGCGCTTCAGCCCCTTGTACGTTGCCGGGATGGGCCCTGTCAACATGAGCACGGGGTCGCTGCCCACGACCACCCCCGCCAAAATGCGGGCCAGGGGCGTGAGGTTGTAGCGCGCCAGAGCGCTCTCGGAGGCAATAAGGAGCGCCGCCGCGCCGTCGCTAATCTGGCTGGCGTTGCCCGCGGTGATAACGCCGTTTTCCTTGAATGCGGGCTGAAGCTGTGCCATTTTCTCCCGGTCCGGGTTGAAGCGAATGCCCTCGTCCACCGTGACCTCGTGACTCCCCTCCTCCCCACGGACCTGTACGGGGACAATCTCATCACGAAACGCGCCCTCACGTGTGGCTCGAGCCGCGCGCAGGTGGCTTTCGTATCCCAAGTCGTCCAATTCCTCACGGGTCAAGCCCCATTTTTCAGCAATCATTTCGGCAGAAATGCCCTGGTGCAGGATGGGATAAGGGAATTCGGAGGGCCACGCGTCTCGGGGCCAATCACTCATCATCGGCACCCGACTCATGCTCTCCACCCCCCCGGCCACAACCACCTCCGCGTCCCCAGCACGCACGGCTTGAGTCGCGAAGTGGACGGCTTGCTGGCTGGACCCACACATGCGGTTGACCGACACGCCGGGCACCTCTACCGGGAAACCTGCTTTGAGCAAGGAGAGGCGAGCGATGTTGCCACCCTGCTCTCCCGTCTGAGTCACGCAGCCCCAAATGACATCCTCTACGTCGGCCGCGGGCACTCCTGTACGGTCCAACAGGGCACGCAAGACGTGAGCGGAAAGGTCTACAGGATGAATGGTGCTGAGCGCCCCTCCGGGCTTGCCCTTGCCTACGGGAGTACGCACGGCAGCGGCAATGTAGGCGTCGCGCATGATGAACCTCCTCACTTGATCGGCGGCAACGCGTTCCAGTCGTAACCAATGTCCGGGTCATCGTGAGGGATACGTCCCTCATCCGACGGGTCGTACACTTGGGAGGTGATGTAGAAAAGGTGAGCCTCGCCACTCAACACCTTCACCCCATGGGCGACTCCGGGGGGGATGCGCAGGACGACGGGCTCGTAGTTGTCGCCCATGTAGACTTCCTGCAGGGTTTTGTATGTGGGGGAATCAGGGCGCAAGTCGTAGAGAACGGCCTTCACGTTGCCGACGGGCACGTACCACCAGTCGACCTGCTTTTGGTGGATATGCCAGGCTTTGGCGACTCCGGCAAACATGCGGCTATGGCTCCATTGCCCAAACCCCTCGCTGAAGAAATCGTCCGTCACGCGAATGATCTCCCGGAAGAAGCCCCGCGCATCGCGATGGGTGACCAAAGGTTTGATCTCCACTCCTGTAATCTGACTCTCCGGCATGGAATAGCACCTCCGTGGCGGTCTTCGAAAATCGATTACCCGGCATTAGATGCTATCACAAGCGCCCCCCGCTGCCAAACGCCCCGCTCCGGGACGACCGATTGGAACTCATACGCCTTGCCCCGGCGGCGAGGCTGCCGAGGACTGATCCGTGTGAGAAGGTAGGCGTAGGTTGAGATAGGTGAAGTAGTCCCTTCGTCCGCCCGTTTCCTCTATTTGCTCGCGCTTGTGCTATAATTTGCGTGAAACTACCCGACCGGCGGAGGGGCCGGTTCTGTACGCAGGATGAAATGAAACTGCTTACATATAACATTCATTACTGGGCCGGCCTGGACGGTGAAATCAACCTGGAACGTGTGCACGATGTCATTCAAACGACCGGCGCGGATGTGGTTGGGCTCAATGAGGTTCTCCACCCACTGCTCACACCGGACGGGCCACGCTACCCGCTGATCGAGCTGGCAAAGTCCCTGAACATGTACTGGGCCTTTGGCCCCAGCTTCGAACAGAGCGCCTCTCGCTTCTGGCCAGGCACACTGGGCAACGCTGTCCTCAGCCGCTTCCCCATCCAAAGTCAGCAAAATACCCTGCTACGCCTCGTGCCCACACGGAAGCAGCGCACGCTCTTCCTGGCCCGTCTGAACGTCCACGGTCAGCCCATGGTCGTCTTCGTCACCCACCTGGACCACTTGCTGGCGCCGGTACGCCGCATGCAGTTCGAAACAGTCGTGCGCGTCCTGCAGCACACCCACGAACCTCACATCCTTATGGGAGACTTCAACACCCACACGCCCATCCATTCCCGTATCTGGAAAGGGGAACAGGTCATTCGTCGCCTGCGCCGCCTGGGGTATGTGGACGCGTACGTCCGCGTGGGGACAGACAAGGGACACTCTTACCCTGCTCCTTTTCCCCTGGCGCGCATTGACTACCTGTGGGTTCCTGCCCAATGGGCCTGGGCCCTGGCCCAGGCCCGCGTCGTCGACACCCCCGTCGCTCGCGACGCTTCCGACCACTTGCCTGTCTGTCTGCACTGGCACTGGAATTCCATCCATCTCAGTCTGCGCCCGGAGGAGCAGAAAGGACGCCTTCCCACCAAATGGCACGCGAAGAGCGTCCCGGCCTCCTTCTGAATTCGATATCAAGCAACCATCAGCCAACGCATGGACAAGGACAACAACCATGAAAGAAACCTTTTACTGGCTGAGAAACGCGGGTCAACGCATCGCCGCCATGGTTCACCTGCCCGAGGGTCCTGGACCCCACCCGGGCGTGCTGATGTTGCACGGGTTCACCGGTGACAAGGTGGAAAGCCACTTCTTGTTCATCAAAACCGCTCGAGCCCTGGCTCGGGCAGGGCTTGCGGCCATGCGGTTCGATTTCCGCGGCAGCGGCGAGAGTGAAGGCCGCTTTCAGGACGTGACCATTCCCGGGGAAATCGAGGACGCACTGGCCATGTTCGACTGGTTCGCGAGGCGGGAGGACGTGGACGGGGAACGGCTGGCCGTGTTGGGCCTGAGCATGGGAGGCTGCGTGGCTGCCCACGTGGCTGGCGCCGACTCGCGAGTCAAAGCCCTCGTCCTCTGGGGCGCCGTAGCCGATCCTATCGGCCTCTTCCAGGAGCTCTCTGAGAGCACACCCACCCCTCCGCCTTTGGGCTGGCAGGAGGACGGCACCTTCGACGCCGGAGGACATCTCATTGGCCAACAATTCATGACCACCCTGGCAGGCGTGAATCCTTTGGCCGCACTCGACGGGTATACCGGCCCCGCTCTCATCTTGCACGGCACTCAGGACCCGACCGTGCCCCCCAAACACGCCACCATGTACGCACAAGCGCTGGGAAACCGGGCCAAACTGGTGTGGGTCGAAGGTGCGGACCACACGTTTAGCGCCCACGCCTGGGAGGAATTCGCCATCCGGACGACCCTGGCCTGGTTGCAGGACTCGTTGAGATAGCGACTCCGCGCCTCACTCAACTCGGGGAGAAAAGACCATGCGAATCGCTACTTACAATATCCAGTTCTGGACCGGCATGGACAACGTATGGAATCCGCAACGGACCATCGACACCGTGCGGGAGATCGCCCCGGACATCATTGCCATGCAGGAAGTGGTCCATCCGGCGGACCGGGAGGGAGGCGCCGCGCCCCTGGCCCGTCTGGCCGCGGCCCTGGGGGGAGACTTCCGGTTTGCCGTCATCTGGCCGGCAGGCACATTCGAACACGTTCCCGGACCGCTGGGGGTGGCCATCATCTCCCGCCTGCCCATTCTCGCCCATGCCATCCACAAACTCCCCTCGCGCCCTCCAGATCCCCCTCGTCGTTTGCTGGAGGTCCGCCTGTCCCTCGCTGACGATCGCTTCCTCACCGTCTACATCACTCACCTGGAGTGGCGCTGGGAAGAGGTGCGCCTGCAACAGGCACGTGCACTTCTCCAGTGGACGACCCGGGACCGGGGAAAACCTCATCTCCTCTTGGGAGACTTCAACAGCGTCCACCCTCAAGACATTGCTCGCATGGAGGCCGAGGGAATCCACTGGCCGGACTTCGTACAGCGTGTCCAGAAGGAGTTTCCCCAGGCTCCTCTCGAACCCAAAGCCATCCCGGCCATTCTCAAGGCCGGCTATGTGGACGCATTTTCCGAAGTGGGCACGGGAGAGGGGCGTACGTACACCACAGCCGAACCCACGCTGCGCTTAGATTACGCCTTCCTCGACCCCTCTTTGAAGCCTACCTTGCAAAAAGCGCGTCGTTGGGACTCCGGCTTGGCCCCCGTGGCCTCCGACCATTATCCCCTGGTCATCGACATCGACATCCCAAGCGTGTGAGCAGCTTGGATGCCCTCTCCGGTCGGTGCTATACTGACCCGTCGTGCCCGCGCGGGCACGAATTCCGTAATGGACACGCTGCGCGCGCTTGTTCCAGGCGCGTCAACCGGTAGGAGGCACGAACGTGGTTTTAGTGGCATGGGTCTACACAGCAACGGCATTGCTGCTGGCCCTTTACGGCTTCAACAGTCTTATCCTGGGCTTCATCACCCTCTGGCGTCGTCCCCAGGACCCTCCTCGTCCGCCTGAGCCGGAAGCGTGGCCCCACGTCACCGTGCAGCTTCCTCTCTACAACGAAGTGAATGTGGCTGAACGACTGATTCGCGCCACGGCCAGCCTGGATTATCCTCAGGAGCGATTGGACATCCAGGTGCTCGATGACTCCAACGATGACACGACAGCCCTTGTGCGGGCCCTCGTCGAACGCTTGCACCTGGAAGGCGTCCACATCGAACACATCCGGCGGCCACGACGTGAGGGGTACAAAGCCGGTGCGCTGGCCTACGGGACCCAACGCGCCCGGGGAGACTACATCGCCGTCTTCGATGCAGATTTCGTGCCCCCGCGTGATTGGCTCAAACGCACCGTCCCTTACCTGCACGCGTTCCCCCATCTGGGCTTCGTGCAGACACGCTGGGAGCACCTCAATGCCCTGGCCTCGCCCATCACGCTGGCCCAAAGTCTGGCCCTGGACGGGCATTTCGCGGTCGAACAGCCGGCCCGGGCCGGCGTGGGATGGCCGATTGCCTTCAACGGCAGCGCCGGACTGTGGCGTCGGAGCGCCATCCTGGACAGCGGCAACTGGCAGGCAGACACCCTCTGTGAAGACCTGGATCTCTCCTATAGAGCTTATCTGCGCGGCTGGAAGGGCCTGATCCTGGTAGATACCGCGGTCCCTGGAGAAATCCCGCCTCTGGTCAGTGCCTTTCGCCAGCAACAGGCCCGCTGGGCCACCGGCTCCATCCAGACCTTTCGCAAACATGCCAGAGCGCTTCTACACGCCCATACCCTCTCGCCCCTGGCACGCGTGCAGGGAATGATCCACATGACCAACTACCTGGTTCACCCTTTGATGCTCCTCGTCTTCCTGCTTACGCTGCCCATGATGTGGGCCCAACGGCAACTCAGCCTGCCCCTGACATACTTGAGTCTGGCCACACTGGGGCCGCCATTGGTCTACTTTCTGGGGCAACGGCGTCTGCGCCGCGGCGCGAGCCGCCTCCTCGGCTTCCCCGTGATCACGCTTCTGGGCCTGGGCCTTGCCTGGCATTCATCCCGGGCCGTGTGGCGCGGCCTGCGCGGCGGCCGTGCCGCGTTCCGCAGGACACCGAAATTTCGCCTGGAAGGGCGGGAGGCCCGCTGGCAAGGACGACGTTATAGCGACAGCCTGCGCGACCTTCCCTGGGGCGAGGGAATGTTGGCCGTGTACGCCCTCGGGGCCACCGTTTGGGCGTGGTTCCACGGCCACATCTACGTCGTTCCGTTCCTGATTCTCTACGCCCTGAGTTTCGGCACCGTGGCCGGGAGCATACTTTGGCAGACGTACCGACGCCCTCCCAAGCCCACCTTGCGTCGAAGCCCCTTCACCATCGAGGTCACCTGACCCTTCGATGCCCCCGAGCCCCATAAGCAGCCGGACAATGGTGATGGGGGAAACTTGTCCCTTTCCCGTTTGAGCAATGAAAGGCCCTATGTTACACTGTGCCTGCCTGCGGCGAAGAGGGCGTCTGGACTTCGCCACGAGCCGAGGTCGGACCGTTTCCCTGAGCGGCCGTTTAGGTCGATGGAGACGGTGGGATCCGACGTCGCTTTCATCCATGACTGTGGGAAAGAACCGCCCGTATGATTAGAAACATCATCAAGAACGTGATTGCCTTGAGTGTCAACGGCGGCATCCGCATTTTCTTCGGCATGATCGTTCAAATCCTCATCGGCAGGCTGATGGGGGCTGAGGACCTGGGCAAGTTTGCCGTGATGACCGCGTACATCGCCATCTTTCAGGTCGTCATGCAGCTAGGGCTGCCCAACCTACTCGTTCGAGAGACGGCGCGCCATCGGGAAGAGGTCGCACGATACTGGTGGAGTACGGCCTTCGTGTTGCTGGGGGCAGGCGCCGCGGCCTGGGGAATGCAGGCCGCTGTGGCCACATTTTGGGGACATCCCCCCGACACTTACAAAATGGTGGTTATCTCCGGCCTCAGTCTGATCCCTTATGGTCTCGTCATTGTCTCGGAGGCCACATTGCGAGGCCTGGAACGCATGGAGATCATCCCCACCGTCCAGACGATTGCCTACACGACGTACACCGTGAGCATTGCCCTCGTCGTTTACTTCAAAGCGTCGGTGGTCATGCTGGGGTGGGCCATGGTCCTTCTGCAGACTCTTGGAGCCACCCTCTATGTCTCCTACCTGCTCTTCACCCGACGCATCCGCCGGATCCAGGTGGACCTGGCCTTGACTCGCGCCCTGCTACGCCAGGCGCCACACTTCTACGGGCTGCCGGTTGCCGCCATCGTCCCCAACCGGATTACGATTATCATCGTGGCCAAACTCCTGGGAGAAGAAGCCAGCGGCCTCTTCAACGCCGCCCAAGTGCTGGCCCGAGCGCTGTTTTTCATCAGCACAGGCTATTCCGAGGCCCTTTACCCCGCGCTTTCCCGTCTCTTCCTACGAGATCGGAACACGTTCCGCACCGGAGTTCGCCTCGCCATCCGCTATGGACTGGTGTTCAGCGCCACGCTCTCTTTGATGATGATGGCCTGGGCTCCCTGGCTGGTAGACTGGGTCTTCGGGCGAGCCGAGTATAGCGCCTCAATCCCCCTGTTGCGTATCCTTGTCTGGCAGGCGGTCCTTTTCGTTCTCAACGGTGTTCTCGGCGTCATCGAGATGTCCGCCAACCGACAGGACCTGACATTCTACATTGCCCTGGGAAAGGTGCTCGCTTTCGTGATCCTCATCCCCGTGTTCACGTTGCTGGACGGACTCACGGGAACCGCGGTGGGCATCCTTGTCAGCTCCGGCATCTCTGTCCTGCTGCACGTGTGGGCTGTTGAGCGGATTACTCAGGGTGTGCCCCGACTGGGCCTCTGGGTGAAGACGGGAGGCGTCATCGCACTCAGCGCCGTGGTCGTTCTCTTGGCGCCCATCACCTCCCTGTGGGGAATTTTGCTCATTCCTCTCGTCGCCTACATCGGCGGTTTGTTTCTCGTCGGCGTCATTCGCTGGAGAGATGTCCAGTCGGTACAGGCCCAGTTTGCAAGTCGAATTTCGGTGAGGGGATCGTGAATCGACCACAGGTGTGCATCATCGGCTGGGATGGCGCAGACTGGCGCATTTTGCGTCCTCTCATGGACGCTGGCCTCTTACCACACTTGCGCTCGCTGGTGGCTCGGGGACGGATGGGGCCTCTGCTCTCCACCCTGCCGCCGGTCACGGCCCCCGCCTGGACGAGCTTTCTTACGGGGGTCAACCCGGGCAAGCATGGACTTTTCACCTGGCAGGGCCCCCTCAACCGCCGCTTCGAACGCCCTTTCCTCGATGCCGGCGACGTCCGAGCCCCCCGATTGTGGGACTGGCTCACGCAGGCGGGAAAACGATCCCTTTTCCTCAACGTCCCTCTCACCTTTCCGCCGGCCACTTTCAATGGTGTGCTCGTCGGCGGTATGCTCACCCCAGGAACAGAGGTTCAGTTCACTCATCCTGCCGACGTGCGAGAGCTGCTGCTTTCGGACATGCCCGATTACCAGGTGGACGTGGAGATGCAGCACACGGACAAGGACCGCACGTCTCCCAGGGGAATGCGGGCGCATCTGGACGAGGTCTTCCGGGCGACAGAGCAGCGTGTGCGAGCGTGGGAGCTCCTCTGGACACACTACGGCCCCTTTGACCTGGCCATGATCGTCTTCGAGGGCAGCGACCGGGTCCAGCATCCACTCTACAGCTATGCCGCCAATGTCCGGCCTGATGATGCGGATGCAGAGTGGGATAAGCGTCGGGCCTGGGTGTGGGATTACTACCACCGCCTGGACGAGGATTTAGGGCGTGTGCTTTCCATGTGCAACGACAACACGACCATCATCCTGATGTCCGACCACGGTTTCGCTCCCCTGCATCAGGAATTTTGCGCCAACGAATGGCTCCTGGAGAAGGGGTGGCTTCGCTTTCGCGAGGGGCCGAGTGCGCTCTACCGTCCCCTGCGTCCCCTGGCGCAGCGGGTCAAGCGGTTCCTTCCGCGGTCACTTTTCCGGCGGGGTAAGGAGTCGATAGCCGGGCTGAAAGCCATCGATTGGGCACACACGGTGGCGTATAGCGGCGGCCCCATGGAAGATGGGATCTGGCTCAACGTGCGCGGCCGCGAACCCGCGGGCATCGTCACGCCGGAGCAGTATGAGGACATCCGGGAGGAGGTGATGGCAGCCTTGCGACAAGTTCGAACGCCCGATGGCCGTCCCCTCTGCCGGGGAGTATACCGTCGTGAGGAGGCGTACAGCGGGCCGTACGTGGAGCAAGCCGCGGATATCATCCTCGATCTAAACGAGGGAATACGCTTCACCTCCCTGCGCAATCCCAAAGGAGGCCCCTGGCGCGCCGTGGAACCCAGAGGCCAGGGTACCCATCGCAAACAGGGGATCATCCTCATCGCCGGGCCGGGTATCAAACCGGGGGCTTTCAAGACCGCCCCCCACATCGTTGACCTGGCCCCGACGATTCTGGGACGCATGGGGATTCCCGTGCCGACTGCGTTCATGGACGGACAGGTTCTCAAAACTGTGGCCCCTTCTTACACGGCGGTTGAAAGCGAAGAAACGCCCGTCACCGAGATCGACGCCGTCGCCTACACGGACGAAGAGAGCCGACTCATCGAGGAACACTTGCGCTCGCTGGGGTATATCGAGTAAACCATGGACAGGGACGCATTCACGTCACCCCAATTGACCATTGTCATCGTAACCTGGAATTCGGCCAAGGACATCGGGGCCTGCTTGAACGCGCTAGAACGGGTCTCCTGTGGGGAGCCTTATGACGTCATCATCGTGGACAACGCGTCCCGGGATGGGACGTGCGCCCTGCTTGCTAAGCGCGGTTTTGTTCCGCCGGGCGATGAGGGGGTGAAGGGCGAACGACGTTGGATCATTTGCAACGGGGAGAACCGGGGATTCGCTGCGGCCAACAATCAGGGGCTGAGCCGGGCTCGCACTCCCTTCACCTTGTTCCTCAATCCGGACACCGAAGCCCGGCCCAACAGCATTCGAACTTTACTGACCTATCTACGTCAGCATCCTGACGTGGTGGCGGTGGGCCCCAGACTGACCGACGCGGCCGGAGTTGTCCAGGGGGGAGCCGCCGGACATGAACCGACGCTGCGGACGGTGTTCAATTTCAGCTTTGGGCTTTATCTCCTCTCCCCCACGAGGTTTCCGGCCCTGTGGTTGGCTCGACGTCAGTACGAACCCCAGCGTCCCATCCCTGTCGATTGGGTATCAGGGGCTGCCCTGCTCGTCCGCACCGATGTCGCGCGAGGGGTGGGAGGGTGGCCGGAGGACTACTTCCTCTACATCGAGGATATAGCCTTTTGTCGACGGTTGCGCCGTCGAGGGCGTATTGTCTGCCTGCCGGAGGCCCATGTCCTCCATCACATCGGAGGAAGTGTGCGTCAGGCAGGTCGTCGAGGATTGGCCCAAAATATCCTGGCCCTGGACCGGGACTATCGCTCCCGATATTCACTTCCGGCCGTGTTCTTGCTCCACGGCATGGGGGCGCTCGGATTTGGGATGCGTTGGCTTATCACGTTGCTCCTGCGCCGACGTCGTGTGGCCGGGCATAGTGTCGGCGCCCAGGAGCTGTGGCGGACTTGTACGCTCACGAGCCTACACTGTTTGTTCAGGGCTTATCCCATCCGGCTAAAGGCGTCGCACAGCCCATGAACGAACGAGGAACGCACCCGATTTTCTTCATCCACGCCAGCAATGAACTCTACGGGTCGGACATCATTCTCTTTGACCTGGTCCGGCACCTGGACCGCGCATGCTTTTCACCAACGGTGATCATGCCGGAAGACATCCCGTATCAGGGACTTCTCTCACAAGCGCTCAACACCCGGAGCATCCCTAACACGACGGTCGACATGGCCGTATTGCGGCGGCGTTACACCTCGCCTCTGGGCTTTTTTGCCTTTGCCCGTCGACTCCTCCAGGGAACCTACGCGCTCCGCCGACTCTTGCAACAGCATCAGGTCGCCCTTGTCCACTCACAAACGGGCGCGGTCTGGAGCGGGGGGCTGGCAAGTCGTTGGCTGGGCATTCCTCATCTCTACTACGTCATGGAGATCGTCCAACGGCCGGTGTTGACCCGACGGGCTATGGCCTGGTTTATTCATGCGTTTTCCGACCGGGTCGTTGTCATTTCCCGTGCCGTGGGTGAACACCTGGTCCGGGATGTGCCTGCAGTCGAGAGGAAGCTGGTGGTCATCCCGCCCGGCATCGATGTCCGACGTTTTCACCCCGATGAGGACCGGGAAAGTTTGCGGAGGGCCTGGGGGGTTCCTCCTGATGCGGTTTTGTTTGGCGTGGTGGGTCGAATTCACTGGTGGAAGGGGCAGGATGTGTTTGTACAGGCCGCGGCGCGCATTGCCTCCCGTGTGCCCCAGGCCCGCTTCGTGCTTGTGGGTGACGTGGTTCCCGGGGAGGAGTGGCGACGGGAATCCCTGCAGCGGGAGATCGCCCACATGGGCATCGGCGACCGCATTATCTGGGCCGGTTACCGGCGTGACATTCCCCAGGTCATGGCCGCGCTGGATGTGCTGGTCCTGCCCTCTACAGAACCGGAGCCCTTCGGCCGGGTGATCATCGAAGCCATGGCCACCGCGCGTCCCGTTATCGCCACGGCTCATGGAGGGCCTCTGGAGACGGTCATCCACGGTGAAACCGGCTTGCACGTCCTTCCCGGTGACGCGAAATCCCTGGGTGATGCCATGGTGTATCTGACGACACACCCGGATGTTCGGGCCCGGATGGGGTGGGCCGGCCGCAGCCGGGTTGTGGCCCGCTACACACTCCGACACCATGTGGAACAATTCCAGGCCCTTTACCTGGAGATGATAGAACAGTCCAAGGAACGGAACCGATGAGAAAATGGGTAGAGTCCTTGATTCGCCGCTTAAAACATGACCCTGGCTATACCTTGGATCCGCATCTGGGCACCCAGGACATCCTTGCCATCCTGTGGCGGCGCGGCTGGGCATTCATCCGGGGGCTCCTGTGGCGCTGGCGTGTGGCTGAGTGCAGCGGACCACTCTTCCTCGGTCGACGCGTCCAGCTTTACCACGCTCACCACTTGCACCTGGGTCGCAGCGTCACCATCGAGGACGATGTGCGCATCGATGCCCTTAGCCGGGAAGGGGTCTGGCTGGGAGACAATGTCTCGGTAGGGCGTTTTACCATGATCGAGGCCACGGGGCTTCTCAGTCTGCTGGGAAAGGGAGTGCGCATTGGAGCCAACTCCAATCTCGGGGATTACAACTATGTGGGAGGAGCCGGAGGTGTCACCATCGGAGAGAATGTGCTCATCGGCCAATACGTCTCCTTTCATCCCCAAAATCACATCATTGACGACCCGAACCGCCCCATCAAGCATCAGGGAACGAGCGAGCAGGGGATCGTGGTGGAAGATGATGTCTGGATCGGCGCGCGGGTGACGGTGCTGGACGGGGTCCACATCGGCCGGGGCGCGGTCATCGCCGCCGGGGCTGTGGTCACCCACGACGTGCCGCCATACGCCGTGGTGGGGGGGGTACCTGCCCGCGTTCTCAAGTGGAGGAAAGAGCCGGAGGATGGGAGGCGTACCCCTTAGGGGCTTGTCTCCAACATATGGGTCGTTCTGGTCGGGGCATCAACGTATGAATATGACGGTTATTGCCGCATTGCTCATGGTGACGACGGTCGGGGTAGGTCTTCTGACCCTGTTCTCCCTGCGCGCCTGGCCGACAGCGGCGATGGGACTCCTTATCCTGGCCATTTACACCAATCACTACAAGCTGGCCGTCGGACCCGTCAACGTTCGTCTGGAGCAGGTCGCTGCTCTGACCCTCGCCGGGTTGGTCCTCTTGCACGCGGTCTGGAAAGGTGATCGGTTGCGTTTGACCGTGCCGGGATTGTACGCCATCGGCTGGTGGTGGGCTCTGGCGTGGAGCGGCTTTCTCAATGCCCCTGACCGGGGAGAGACCGCTCGCAATCTCATTCGCCTCGGTTTGATGGTGCTGGCTTTACTAGTCACGGTCAATCTGGCGCGAACCCGAAGAGAATGGCGCATGCTTTTCCGCTTCCTCTATATTGGAGGCGTTCTGGAGGCGAGTTTTGGCATTTTGGCCCGCCTCCTCTATGTCTGGAATTTCGGCATCCTCCACATAGGGGGGATGACCTTACATAGTCCCATCAATCTGGGGGTCCAGGTGACGACCTCGTTGCCGGTTCCGGCCCCTTATGGCACTCTGGAAGAGGGGAATATCTTCGGCAGCACCATGGGCGCCCTCTTGATGGCCTCTCTGGTCCTGTGGCTCCATCCTCAATCGGTCGTCTCCCGGCGATGGGTCCGGGCGGGGACCGTGCTGACGGCTTTGGGTTGGATTCTGAGCTTGACGCGAGGCGCATGGCTCTCGGTCCTGCTGATCCTGCCGTTGTTTTGGATCGCGTACCCCCGCCAAAAGGAAAAGCGGCTCGTCCATGCGGGAATTCTGTTCGTCATGGCGCCTCTGGCTTTCCTGGTTTTGGCCGGGGTGATCCTCTTCGCTCCCCCGTCCATTCCCTTTGTAGCACGGCTGCGTACACTGGTCCGACTGTCCACCGACCCCACATTCAACTTGCGCTTGGGGCGCTGGGCCCGGGCATTCGAAGACATCGCGCTCAGGCCCTTCATCGGCTGGGGACCGGGAACGTTCGCCCAACTGCACGGCATTACCCATTTTGCGCCTGCCTGGCTCGATTCCCTCACGATCAAGACGTTCCAAGAAGGAGGACTTTTTGGACTGGTGTTCTTCTACGGGCTGTGGGCGACGACGGTAGGGGAAGGACTCTTGGGAGCCATGAGGCATCCTGAGTACGATGAACGAGGGCCGGTGTTGGCCCTGGCCCTGGGAGGGGCCGTCTTGTTCCTGGCTTATCACGCGACCGACGCAACCTGGTTGGCTTTCATGTGGGTTTGGCTGGGCATGCTCTCCGTGCGGCCGGAAGGAATATGGCTTCATGATGACTGAACCAAC
The DNA here is from genome assembly GCA_964487375.1 of uncultured Anaerolineae bacterium. Taxonomy (GTDB): domain Bacteria; phylum Chloroflexota; class Anaerolineae; order JAADDB01; family JAADDB01; genus JAADDB01. Next base: position 35,202 of record CAZAQA010000011.1, read on the forward strand.
GACCATCCTGTTTGTCCACTCGAGCAACGAACTGTACGGTTCCGACGTCAGCTTGCTGGAACTCCTCCGCCGCCTCGATCGCGAGCACTATCTTCCCGTCGTGGCCCTGCCCACCGATCTCCCTTACGAAGGGCAGTTGGAAGCGGCATTGACCGACGCAGGCGTGACCACCCACGGGGTCAACATGGCCATCTTGCGACGCCGTTACACCACACTGCCCGGGATGGTCTCCCTTTTTGCCCGTCTGTGGGTGGGAACGGCCAATCTGATCCGCCTGATGCGTCGCTACAATGTGCATATGGTCCACTCCAACAGCAGCGCCGTCCTCTGTGGCACGGTGGCCAGTACCCTCATGCGCGTCCCTCACATCTGGTACGTACGTGAAATCGTGCAAAAGCCCGTGCTCGTCCGACAGATACTGGCTCATATGATCGCCCGCGGGTCCACTCGCGTTGTGGTCAACTCCCACGCGGTGGCTGAGAACCTGCTTGCGGATGTCCCCTACGTGCAGGACAAACTCATCATCATTCCCCCGCCGGTAGACATGAATCGCTTTCATCCTCACCATGACGGCCAAGCCATCCGTCAGGAGTGGGGCATTCGGGACGACGAAGTGCTTTTTGGAGTGGTCGGGCGCGTGCACTGGTGGAAGGGCCAGGAGGTGTTTCTGGAGGCTGCGGCCACAGTCCAGCGGCAGATGACGAATGCCCGTTTCGTCATTGTCGGGGATGTCGTGCCCGGGGAGGAGGCCTTGAGGCGACGGTTGCAAGAAAAGGCGGAGCGCCTCGGTTTGGGATCTCGACTCATTTGGGCAGGGTACCGCCGTGACACTCCCCAGGTCATGGCGGCTTTGGACGTGCTCGTGCTGGCCTCGACGTCTCCCGAACCTTTCGGCCGGGTGCTGATTGAAGCGATGGCCACGGCCAAACCGGTCATCGCCACCGCACACGGCGGCCCCGTAGAGATCGTCCAGGAGGGGGAGACAGGCCTTCTTGTGCCCCCAGGGGAGCCGACAGCCCTGGCCCAGGCCATGATCGCCCTGGGACGAGCTCCAGAGCTGCGACGACGTATGGGACAAGCTGCATTGGCCCGCATCGAGGACCGGTATACTCTGGAAAAGCACATCGCTGCCTTCGAGCAACTCTATCGGGAGGTGCTGCGTGACTCTTGATCTGGAAGGATTGCGGGCTCGGCTGGGGCCGCTCCACATTGCTATGCTGGGTACCCGGGGGGTGCCCGCGTCGTACAGCGGATTCGAAACCTGCGTAGAGCAACTGGGCCAACGGCTGGTTGAGCGCGGGCACCGGGTGACGGTATACGCACGCAGTCACCACATCACCTATCCCCGGGACACGTACAAGGGCATGCGCCTGGTAAAGCTACCCACGGTGCGCAATAAGTACCTGGACACCATCGTGCATTCCTTCGTCTCCAGCCTGCACGCGCTGACCCAGAATTATGATGTCGCCCTCTACTTCATCGTGGGCAATAGCCCGGTGACCTGGATTCCTCGCCTGCGTGGGACAATCAGCATTCTCAACGTAGATGGCTTGGACTGGAAGCGGGACAAGTGGCCGGGCTGGGCCAAGGCCTACATTCGGTTCACCGAACGTCTGGCTACACACCTGCCCAACGCTTTCATCACCGATTCTCGAGCAGTTCAGCGTTATTACCGGGAGCGATACGGTGTGGTCCCTCCCTATATCCCCTATGGGGCGGAGGTCACCCCTCGGCCTCCGGGGCCGGTGCTGGAAAAATATGGGCTGGAACCGGGGAAGTACATCCTCTTCGTAGGACGACTCGTGCCCGAGAATTGCGCCCATCATCTGGTGGAAGCGTGCAACAGCCTGGACACGGACATGAAGTGCGTCATCGTAGGCGACGCCCCTTACGCAGAAGCGTACAAGGCCTCTTTGCGCTCTCTCGCCGGTCCGAACGTCGTCTTTACCGGCTACTGTTTTGGGCCCTGCTACGAGGAGATCAGCAGCCACGCTTATATTTTCGTCGAAACATCCCAGGTAGGCGGGACCCACCCGGCCCTCTTAGAAGCAATGGCTTTCGGCAGTTGCGTCGTGGTCAATGATACGGCGGAAAACTTAGAGACCATCGGTGACGCGGGCGTCGCCTACCAGGGGCGACAAGGCGGTGAGGCGCTGCGTCGGACGTTACAGCACTTGTTGGATCATCCGGATATCGTGGAGGAGTATCGCCTTCGCGCCCGCGAGCGCGTCCGACGCCACTACAGTTGGGACGCGGTAACCGACGCCTACGAACGTCTGTTCTACGAGCTGAAAGACCGTCTCCGCTGAAAAACGCCCGTCGATCTTTCCCTGTGGCCCCGCATCCTTCCTCAGGCCAGGGCCGGCAAAATAAACCTGTACAGCACCCACACGTCCAGTGGTATGAAAAAAAGGAAGGGCACCAGAAGCCACAGGAAGCGTCGGTAGGGCACCCGCCACGCCAGGGCCGTCCACACAGAGAGAGCCAGCAGGTCCAACACATCCCAGCGGGTGAATCCCCCCACATCGAGCAGGGCGGCGACCAGAACCAAGGCCGCCCCGACGGCCAGAACCAGCGTCAGCGCGCGGGATGCTCGGGGGCGCAGCAGAAGCCAGAGCCCGGGCACCGCGAACAGGGCCAGGGGGATCAAGCCGGTGAAGAGATAACGGCCCTGGTGCTGAAGGAAGGACACGTTGTAGCCCACATAGGAGACGATCGTTCCCACACCTGCCATAGCCAGCATCCCCAGCCCGTTATGCTGGTAAGGCGTCAGACAAACGTAGCGGGTCGGACGGCCCAGCAAGGCCCGTTCATGACGGTCCCGGCGGCCACACGCGATGAGCGCCAGCACAGCCAAGAGAAGCAGGATGGAGAAATACGCCAGGGCCCGGTACACCCGCGCGTCCATCAACACGCCCATCCAGCCGAACTGTCCCCAAAAGGAGTGGACCGTCCAGGTGATGGCCCGATCCCAGTACGCGGCCCACCCGTGCCGGGCGATGAACTCCCCGGTCGTCATTTGCCCGACAACAATCTGAGCGTGACGTCCCAATCCCAGGATATCCGGCCAGCCGTACACGGCCACATTGCGGGCGTAGAAGGGCAACGCCAGCAGCAGGCCAATGCCCCCTTCCAGCACCCCATCCCGGACGACCCGACGGAGCGCACGGTCGTAAGTACGCGCGGACAGGACGTGGTACGTGGCCCACGCCAGAAGTGCCGGCAGGTAAACCGTCGTCTTGGTGAGGAGAAGAAGGCCCAGAAGCACGCCCCGCACGCCTGAGCGTCCTCCTCCTTCGTCGCTCAGGTGTCGAACCAGCACCCACAAGAAGAGGGCCAGCAAGGGCTCGGCGAGGGCGTCGTTGTTCACCCCGGACATCATGGCGACGTGCTGGGGGATGAAGGCGATGAAGGCGACGACCGCCAGGCTGAAGGAGGGATGGTGAGGAAACAGACGTCGAGTCAGGGCGAACGCGGCCAGCAGGGTCCCCAGGCTGAGGAGGAGGGAGAAAAGCCGCAACGTGCGCACGGCTCGGGCCAGGGCCGGAAGCGGAGGATTGGGGACCAACACATCAGGGACGAGAGCGCGCAGGACCCCTGCAGCCAGCACGTAGTAGGCGGGCGGCTGATGGGACTCGTAGCGGATAGAGGCCACGGACATGTCCGGTGGAAATTTGGCGGCCTTGATCTTCTCCAGATAGGTGGCGTCGTAATCACCCATCTGCAGCACGGGAAGCGTGCCCGTGCGGGCCACGTGCAGTGCGTAATTCATGTGCGCGGGCTCATCAGGCACCTGCCAGAGGGGGGTATGCAGCGCGTACAGGCTGCCCACCACAAGATATATCGCCAACAGCAGCAACAGGGTGGGAATCACCCAACGGGTGGGAAATTTATCGGTAAATCGACCGGCAAAGAGGGGTTCATCCATCGCAATCATGGTAAAGTGTGGACGTGGGCAAAGAGTAGGTACCTTGGCCTCTTGCCCACGTCTTCCTTATCCTTTGCTCTTCGCTAGCATTCGTTCCACCTCTTCCTCCGCCAGTTTCGGGTCCAGCTTACGGAAGAGGGGCTTGGGCTTGCGCAGGGGCTGCCCTGGCGGCAATGTGGTGGGTTCCCAGCGGATGGGAATGTCCGAGGGGTCATACCGCAGGGCCAAGTGAGTCTTGTGCTCTTCCTTGAACTCCTCCACCCACTGGCGTCCCATGATGTTCCCATCGTAGCCCAAGTACTCGTGCAATTTCTGGCTGGAGAAGGGAAGGAAGGGGGTGAACAAGACCTTGAGGCGGTCCACCACCTGCAGGGTGACGTAGATGGTCGTGGCGGCAGCTTGACGGTCTTCTTTGATCTGCTTCCAGGGTTCTTTTTCGTTCAGGTACTTGTTCGCATCCTCGGCCAGACGCCGAACCGCGCGCAGAGCCGCGCGCAGTTGCACTGCGTCAATGTAATTGCCCACTTCCTCAAACGCGGCCTCAGACGCGGCCAGGAGTTCTCGGTCACGCTCGTCCAAGGGGCCAGGTTCAGGCACCCGCTTGTCGAAGTTCTTATAAGCGAATGTGAGGACGCGGTTGGCCAGGTTGCCCCAGGTAGCCACCAGCTCATCGTTGTTGCGGCGCACGAATTCCTCCCAGGTGAAGTTGACATCACCGGCCTCCGGCATGATCGCGGCCAGGGTATAGCGCCACGGGTCGGGATCGTAACGCTCGAGCACATCCAGCACTTCGATAACCCAGCGACGGCTCTTGGAAAGCTGACGGCCTTCTACATTGAGGTATTCATTGGCCGGCACATCGTAGGGCAGGTTGAGCCCCCCGTAGGCGATGAGCATGCCCGGCCAGATAATGGTGTGGAAGGGAATGTTATCTTTGCCGATGAAGTAGTACGTGCGCGCGTCGGGGTCCTTCCACCAGGTCGTCCACGCCTCGGGCTGCCCTGTAACCTGACTCCACTCCAGAGGAGCTGAGTAGTAGCCGATCACCGCATCGTACCAGACGTAGATGCGCTTGTGCTCGTAACCCTCGAGGGGCACGGGGATGCCCCATTCGATGTCCCGCGTGATGGGACGACCGCGGAGCTCACCGCTCTCCAACTGGGCCCGGGTGTAGTTCAGCACCTTGGGCCGCCAGTGCTCCTTGTCCTCCTTGATCCACTCCAACAGGGGCTTGTTCAGCTTGCCCAGGTCGAGGAAGAAGTGCTCGGTCTCTCGAATTTCCAGGTTCGTGCCGCCACAAATGCGACAGCGCGGGTTGATGAGCTCGATCGCGTCCAAGATGCGCCCGCAGTTGTCGCACTGGTCCCCTCGGGCTTCCGTGTATCCGCAGTAGGGGCATGTGCCCTCGACATACCGGTCGGCAAGAAACTGCTGATCGTCCAAGCAATACCACTGGCGCATGGTGTCCTTGTAGATATACCCGTTTTTCCAGTGAGTGAGGAAAAAGTCCTGGGTCACCGCCCAGTGATTTTCCGTATCCGTCTCCGTAAAGAGGTCGTAGGTGATGCCCAGCTTCTGCCACAGGGTGAGAAAGCGGGGATGATAGCGGTCCACCACCTCGCGGGGCGTAATGCCCTCCTCCTCCGCGCGCACGGTGATAGGCGTGCCGTGGGTATCGGAGCCGGAGACCATAAGCACGTTATGCCCGCGTAGGCGCTGATAGCGGGCGAAAATGTCCGCGCCCAAGTACGCGCCGGCAATGTGGCCGATGTGCAGATCCCCGTTGCAATACGGCCAGGCAGTCGTAACGAGTATATTCAGGCGTTCTGCGGCCATAAGACCTCCAAACAATTCGATTCACGTATGGTTATCCCATTATAATCTTATCTCCCGTCCGAGGGAATTACGGAGGCGTTGTTCCGGCCATGTCGTCGGGTAGGTGAAGGCAGTGTCCTCGCCTACCCTCCTCGAAAGAACTCTGAAGATCCCCCGTTGCTTCCCCTCCTGACCTTATTTCTGAAACAGTCCGCGCCGCGCGGGTTATTTGTTAGACATCTGACTACTACACCGTGGGGTTGCAAATCCAGACTCTCTTGGTTATAATGCCTCCAACGCTATACCCTAAGGTCTCCGAGAAAAGGAGGGAGAATCCGGTCTACTCCGGGCCGGGTTCCAGCTTTTTCTCGTCGAGCGACGAGAACTCTCCAGGAGGTTATGTGATGCCAACCCTGTCGTTTACCGTAAACGGGACCTCTGTCACCCTCGATGTGCCTGCCCATCGCACCCTGGCCGACGTCCTGCGCTACGACCTGGGTCTCACCGGCACCAAAATCGGCTGCAACGAGGCTGAATGCGGCGCTTGCACCGTCCACGTGAACGGTGTACCGGTGTTGTCCTGCATCTACCCGGCCCTGAAAGCCCGAGGGGCGGAGGTCATTACAATAGAAGGACTGTCCAAAACAGAATCCGTACCTGATATCCAGATACCCGATACCCAATCCCTGGATTCTGATATGAGTGATCAGGTATCAAAACTCCATCCTCTCCAACTCGCCTTCGTCCTCCACGGCGCCACCCAATGCGGCTTCTGCACGCCCGGTTTTATCATGCAGGCCAAGTGGCTCCTCGACCACAACCCCGACCCGTCGGACGAAGACATCCGCCACGCGTTGAAAGATACCTACTGTCGCTGTACCGGTTACGACGCCATTGTCGATGCCGTCAAGGCCGCGGCCCAAGCCATGCGCACCGGCGTCATGCCTGCGCCCGAGCTGCCCGAACGACCCCACCGCCCTCTACACGCCGTCGGACACCCCCTGCCCCGCCTGGACGCGGTGGACAAGATCACCGGTCGGGCCAAGTACGCGGACGACTACCAGTTCCCGGGCATGCTCTACGGCGCTACCCTGCGCAGCCCCCACGCGCGAGCGCGCATCAAACGCATCGATGTGAGCAAGGCACGCGCCCTTTCCGGCGTCCACGCGGTCCTCACCCACGAGGATGTGCCCGGACGCAAGGTACACGGCCTGATCTACAAGGATTGGCCCGTCCTCTGTTGGGATGAAGTGCGCTACGTAGGAGATGCCATTGCCATCGTGGCCGCGGAGACCCCCGAATTGGCCCAACAGGCACTCCAACTTATCGAGGTTGAGTACGAGCCCTTGCCACCGGTCACCACCCCCTTGCAAGCCATCCAACCGGACGCGCCTGTCCTGCACCCGGAACATCCCACGGGCAACCTACTCAAGCACATCAAGGTACGCCACCAAGATGTGGATAAGGGCTTCGCGGAGGCCGACGTGGTCGTCGAACGCCTCTACCACACCCCGCGCACCGAGCATGCGTTCCTGGAACCGGAGTGCAGCATTGCCGTACCCGCGGGGTATGACGATGAGCATCCCAAGCTGACCATCTACGTGGGCTCCCAGATTCCCTATGAGGACCGGGAACAAGTGGCCGCGTCCTTGGGCCTTCCCGAGGACCACGTGCGCATTCGGGGTACACTCATCGGCGGAGGCTTCGGCGGAAAGGAGGACATCGCCGCCCAAATCCACGCTGCTCTATTGGCCCAGGCCACCGGCCGTCCGGTGAAGCTCCTCTACTCCCGGGCCGAAAGCCTGCGGGTACACCCCAAGCGACATGCGACCCAAATCCGGGTCAAAATCGGCGCCAAACGGGACGGCACCATCACCGCGGTTAAGGCCACCCTCTACGGGGACACCGGTGCCTACGCGTCCCTGGGCGACAAGGTGATGACCCGCGCCACCACCCACGCCACCGGTCCCTACATGGTGGGCAGTGCCAAGATCGACTGCTTTGCCATGTACACCAACAACCCACCCGCCGGCGCGTTCCGCGGCTTTGGTGTCACCCAATCCGCGTTTGCCGTGGAGAGCACCATTGATATCCTGGCCGAGGAACTGGGCATGGACCCCATCGAATTGCGACGCAAGAACGCGCTGCGAGTGGGGGCGACCACAGCTACCGGGCAAGTGCTGAAGGAATCGGTCGGACTCTTACCCACGCTTGAACACGTGGAACGCAAGTTGGATGAACTGTACCAGGCATCCTTGAAGGAGGGCTGGCGCCCAAGCCAGGAGTCCCGCGACCACAAGCGTCCCTATTTCCTGCCTCACGTGCACCCCGATCACCCCAACAAGGTCCGCTCCTGGGGAGTGGCCCTTGCGTTCAAGAACACCGGCCTGGGCGGAGGCGCGCCGGACAAGGCCACCGCCGAGGTCGAGGCGTTCACCAATGGCACCGTGGAAGTGCGTATCTCCTCCGCGGAGATGGGGCAGGGCCTGCCTAACGTCCTCGCTCAAATCGCTGCCGAAGAACTGGGCCTTCCTATCAGCCAGGTAAACGTACTCCTCTCCGACACGGATTTGACCCCGGACGGGGGGCCGACCACGGCCAGCCGCCAGACCTTTGTCAGCGGCAACGCCTGTCGCTTTGCTGCCCGTCAGTTGCGGGCCGTCCTGGCCCAAGTCGCGGCTGAATACCTCAACGCGCCACCGGACGCGCTCACCTTCGAGGAGGGGGTGGTGCGCTACAACGGTCGCGTGGCCGAATTCCACCAGGTCGTCCAATGGGCTCAGGAAGAGGGGAGGGACACTCGGCTTCAATATGAGTACTGGGCGCCCCAGACCAAACCCCTGGGAGAGGGTGGGGACATGCACTTTGCCTTCTCCTTTGCTACCCAGGCCGCGGAAGTGGAAGTGGATACAGAAACAGGCGAAGTGCGTGTTCTGCGCGTCATTGCCGCCCATGACGTGGGACGGGCTATTAACCCGTTGGCCCTGCTGGGACAAATCGAGGGAGGCGTGGTCATGGGCCTGGGCAACGCGCTGACCGAACACTTCATCGTCGAGGAAGGCCAGCCGTGGGTGCGCCGCCTGGGCCAGTATAAGATGCCGGGCATCGCCCACATGCCGGAGATGCACACCTTCATTGTAGAAGATGAAGTCTCCACCGGGCCTTTTGGCGCCAAAGGTGTGGGTGAGATTGCCAGCATTCCCACCAGTCCGGCCATCACCAACGCCATCTACAACGCGGTTGGCGTGCGCATCTACACCCTACCTGTGGACCAGGATGCGCTCCTGCGGGCCATGAAAGCGGGTCAGAAGGAGCTGAGGGAAGGATGGGGTTGGAGCGGGTGGAGTGAGCCCCAGTAGGAGGTTGTGATGAACAAACACCACCATGTAGCAACCCGAGTGGTCCATGCGGGGCGCGTGCAACCGCGCCCCGATTTTTCACCGACGGTCCCACCGGTATATTTGACGACGACGTTCGCTTACGACACCTACCAGGAGATGGATGACATCTTCTTCCACAAACGGGAAGGGGTGGTCTATGGGCGCTACGGTACCCCCACCCATCGGGCCCTGGAGGAGGCCGTGGCCGAGCTGGAGGGTGCGGACGCGGCCTTCAGCACAGCCTCGGGCATGGCCGCGGTCCATCTCGCGCTGTTGGCCGCGGGCGCGGCCCAGGACGGACCGGTGCTCATGGCCCAGGACGTGTACGGGGCCAGCCTGGCCCTGGCCGAGCAGGTGTTGGCTCCCTTGGGCGTACCTGTCTATACGGTAGACGTCACCGACTCCGCGGCGATGGAAGAAGCACTGGAGCAGGTGCGCCCACGAGTTCTCTTCTTCGAGGTCATGACCAACCCCCTGACCAAGGTGGTAGACGCGCCGAGGCTTATCGAGCGTGCTCACGACGTCGGAGCGCGTGTGGTGGTGGACAACACCTTCACCACCCCTCTTCTCTTCCGGCCCTTTGAGCACGGCGCGGACATCGTCATCCACTCGGCGACCAAGTACCTGGCGGGCCACGGAGACACTCTGGCAGGGCTGGTGCTGGCACGGGAGGCGTTGGCCGGACGGGTGGACATGCTCTTGAAGCAGACAGGGGCGAACCTGGGTCCCGTGGAGGCATGGCTGACCTACAGGGGACTAAAAACCCTGGCCCTGCGCTTTCCCCGTCAGTGTGACAATGCCATGCGCATTGCCCAATTCCTCACCGAACATCCTGCGGTGGAACGAGTGTACTATCCGGGTCTACCGGATAGTCCCTATCACCAGTTGGCCACTCGATTGTTCGGGGGCATTCACTATGGCGCCATTGTGGCGTTCGACCTGCGCCATGGGAACAAGGAGCGGGTCTTCCGTCTCCTGGAAAGCCTGGAGTTGTGTCTGCCCGTGACCACGTTGGGCGACATTTACACGACCGTACTGTATCCCGCCCGCAGCTCCCACCACACCCTCAGCGAGGAGGAACGGGCCGCTATGGGCATTGGCCCCGGCCTAGTCCGGCTCTCGGCCGGCATCGAAGATGCCGAGGATCTGATAGCAGACCTGGACCAGGCGTTGGCACGCGTGAAGTAGGCGAGGGCGAGCCCCTTTTCTTCTACCCGCAGAAATCCCTTTTGGCAGACGGCTTCCTAGTACCTGGTCAATCACGGAGTAATGGATAAACCACGGACTTTCCTAACCAGGACCCTCAAACGGGTGGTAGGCGAAGGCAGGGCCTTCGTCTACCCCTGGTCGTACAGGCGAATGAATTCAGCAGCCCCCGACCCTTTGGCGGGGGCGCTTTTACTCTCAGGTGACTCTTGACCGAGTACTAGCCATTTTACTTTCATGAAACAGGCGCAATACTGAGGGCGATATGAGTCCGTTCCCTCAGTGCGCCCACACGAGCATATGGATGCCTTGCTTACGGCACCTGGACCTCATCTCCCGACACACGCACCGGCACATTATCCACCTGGTTGTAGAAGCTCAGGAAGCGCGTGACCTCCGAGGTGGGAGTGCGCACCAAATCTCGGACGAATTGGTAGGACACACTTTGGAACAGGAGGTCCGCGGTGACGGTGAAGGGAGGGGTGTAGCCCACAACAGGGATGCGATAGGTGACTGTGTCCTGGCCGCCCACGAAGGTCGTGTCTGTGGAGGCGTTTCCGTATACAGCGATGTCGGCGTGGGCGGTGGCTTTGTCGAAGCCCTGGGGCAGGAGGCGGTTGTCCTTCAAGTAACCGGCCCCGCGTAACAGGGTGTAGGTGACGGCGCCGGTCGTGTCCCCCATGATGGCTTCGTAGATTTGTACCTGGTCAGGACGGGTGATCAGGTCGTAGTGAGGCTCGTAACTCCCTGGGGTCGCGTCTGCGTCATTACCCACGATGAACCCATCGGGCAAGGGACGGCCCGACTCAAAAACAGGGCGACCGGTCGCGTCTCCCACGCGCAGGTGAATCCACATTCGTCGCGAGGGAAAGCCGGTGGGCAGTTTGTGTCCCGCCATGTTCTGGACGAGGACATGGATTTCCAGGGTCTCCCCCGTGCGACGCGCCTCCTGGATGTGCAGGTGTGCGGTGTTCTGTTGGAGGAAAGTTTTCGTCCGTTGGACGGCAGAGGCGAAGTCATCGCTGGACGCGGTGAGTCCCAGACTCTCCATGTTGGCTCGGAGGAGATTGAGCATGAACACGTTGCCCCCGACGAACGTATGGCGCTGGAAAGGGAAACGGGGGGAGAGACGGCGGGGGCGATTGGCGATGATCACAGGCCCCGCGGCTACAGGCATGTGGCAGTCTTGGCAGTCTGTCTCATTCGTGGTGCCGTTGCCAAAAGTGCTGTGTTTCCATTCCAGGTAGGCCGTTTGTTCGGGAAACGTGCCGGCCACGTTTCCCTTTTCATCCAGGTAAGGAGTGTAAAGGGTGTGACAGGTGGCACAGAGTTCTGAGGATTCGATGTGAGGGCCATAGACAGGGGTGAAACCGACCCAATTGCGCATGGGTTGTTGGAGTGGAGAGGGGTAAGGGCCAAAGATGAGACGGTTGGGTGACGTAGTGATGGTGTCGATGGTGAAATTGCCGCTAAAGCTGGCGGGCTTTCCCAAGTTGGCGTCCTGGATTTGGTGGCACAAAGTGCAGGAGACGCCGTCCATAGCCAGGTCGTGATAGGGGTGGTTGGAGTTGAGGAAGCCATCTCCGAAGATGCGTACGGCCATGCCGTTGGCGGCGGCTTGTGTGCGAGCCATGGGCATGTGACAGATGGCGCACTTCCCTTCGATAGTGGCTTGCAGCGCGGGAGCGCGCTGAATTTCTACGCGGACTTTGGCCTGCCATAGGGGGTCCCGCGCGCTATTGGCCATCATGGAGGCGCGCCAATGGGTGTCGATGGAGACATCCTGGCCTGTGGTGTCGGTGAGATCGCTGTGGCATTGGGCGCAGTTGCCAGATCCGCTGAAATCGGCGCTTTGGGTTTGAGTAAGGGGAGCCCCTGGATGTTGGGGGGCGGGCGTTACGCGCGTCTGGGGGCCGTTAAGGATGAGGGGAATGTGTTCAGGAATACCGGCATCGGCGTGGATCTGTGAGAATCCAGCGATGAGGCTCAAGCCTAAAACAACGACGAGAAGGAGTAGACGATGGGACGTTGGGCGGCGCGACATAGTTTTCTCCTTTCTAAACGGTGATATGCCTTTTCTCAAGATGTAAAACGCATGCAGGTAATGTTTGGTTACGCGGAGAGAACGCGAAGATGAATCGGATGAGCGTCCCCACTTGGGGAGAAAGCATTATCCAAGTCTCTCCTCTGTCTTTGTAAAGCATGATGGAACGAACGCTGGCGGCAGAATCCGGAAAAAGCACATCCATAGTATCCATGGATATCGTGAAAATTCCTACCTGGGAGGGAGGCGCATTTCCCCCTCGCGGGGGATGATCGCATGGGCCAGATGGCCTATACTGGACGCATGAAGATCTAAAATCATTGGGGTGACATCATGTACATTCCTCATCATTCTACCGTGTTGAAGGGAGTTATACTCTCCTTATTGACTCTCCTGGTGGCCGTAGGATGCAATGGTACCCCGCGGGAAGTGGTGGTGACTCGAGAGGTGAAGGTTACTGTGGTTGTTACCCCCACTCCCTCTGAAGGAGGGGCGTTAGTTATTTTCGCGGACGAGCAACGGGCGCGCTGGAGTGCTCGCATCCCCGAAGCGTATGCCAAGGCAACACCGTCCTTTGCCCTGGACGATGCGAAAGAGATCGCGAAGGGGCAAACCCTGTACATGCAGCATAATTGCTGGATGTGTCACGGGAAGAAGGGCAACGGGCAAGGACCTTTTAGCCCCGGCTTGTCGCCGCGTCCCATTGACTTCACGGACGCCGCGCTGATGCAGCGGTTGAGCGATGCCTATCTGTTTTGGCGTCTCAGCGAGGGAGGGGCGCAGCCGCCCTTCCTCTCGGCCATGCCCGCCTGGAAGCAGATGTTAAACAAGGAGGAACGATGGCAACTGGTAGCATACTTACGTTCCCTGGCGTCGGGCAAGGCGCCAGTCGCGGGCGTGTCTAAACAGGTGGGCATGGAATTACTCCGGAAGTATGGGTGTCTGGGATGCCATCGGTACGCGGGGAAAGGGAACTTCGCCGGCCCCGATTTGGACAAGGTGGGCGCGCGCGGGGACGCGAAGTACATTCGCGAGTCCATCGTCAACCCGTCAGCCAAGGTAGTCAAGGGCTATCGGGACATTATGCCCAAAGACTATAAGGACAAAATTTCCCCAGATGACCTGGATACCATCGTCCAGTTCCTGGCCGAGTCGAAGTAGAAGAGGAAGTTTCTCCTGTTTTGGGCCACAATAATGTTCATCATGAGGACGCCGGTGTGTTAGAAGGCCTGTTCAACCCCTCGTTGGGCCTTGTGGAGCAACGTCGTCCTGCTTGCGTCGGAAGAGACGTAAACCCGTGCTGAGGAAAATACCGTTTTCGACAGGCGTGACGGTTCACATAGAATGGCATGACGGTGTCAAAGTGCGCCGTCCACGCGTCAGGGGAGGCTGCTCATTGGGCGTCATACGCGCGTGTCGGGCACTCGCCAGAGTGACAGGCGACATAAAGCGCTGCGTGTGCATTCCCCTCGGAGGACGGAGTCCCCCCTAGGGGTGCACGAGCCCTGCCTCCTTATTTCTTTTTTGCAAGCCAGAACACTTGTTGGCCGATTACATCGTCTAACCCAATGATCCATTCCCTCACCCCTTCCTCCCCTCCTCTAAGGGGTGAGTAAGGGGTGACTCTATGCCCTAAAATATCAAGGGCGAAAATACCCCTTAATATCCATTAGTGAACGCAGAAATGTTAGGAAAGGAGAAGGTTACCCATGCACTGGCGAGCGATAGCGTACCCCCGGTGGTTTTACATCGTTGGTCTCGTCGCCCTATTAGCGGCACTCGTAGGCGCGTGTGCCGCACCCGCGCCTACTCCCACTCCCACCCCGCCACCACCAACATCTCCTCCTCCGCCCTCCCCTCCCACGAAGGCACCACCTACGCCAACCGAGGCTCCGTCGCCCACATCGACGAAGGCCCCGGCCCCTACACCGACAGAGGCTCCCGCACCCACACCTACTGAAGCTGCCCCCGAAGCAGGGAACCTGCCCTTCCGTCTGAGCAAGCTCAAAAGTGCGAAGATGAACGGGCAGAGCGTATACTTACCTGTCAATCCGTACAACATTTTCACCAACTACGAACTGGGCATGCACTGCGTGGGCTTCGATATGAGTTATTGCTGTGTCATTCCGCCTTATAACAGCATTCAGGCCCAGGCCGTGCGCTGTGCCAGCATCAACGATACAAGGCCCAAACTTCTCTCTCCAGAGGATGGCGTCGCCTTGCGCTACGGCGTGGATAACAATACTTACTCAGAAGGCAACAAAATGGTATACTGGTCCGTGCGCAAGGACGTGAACGGTGATGGGGACATGAATGACCCCAACGACAACCTGGCCAACTACGTCTGGAGTCACCTGTACATCTACAAAGACCTGGAAGGCACTATTCCCAAGGGAGCAAAACCCAAAGATCGCCTCTACTTGGGCAAGCAGATCCCTATACAAGTGGACCACGGCCCCTCGGGCAAGCCGATGAAAGGATTCGCCTCTTACTCAGGCGAGAAAGGCGGTAACATCGTCTTCACTGAGTCCCGCTACGGTGCGGTGGCCGACGTGCCCCTGGTGCTCACGGCCAGTTATATTTGGGACGCACTTGGCCTGCCACTCACCGCGTTCAACGACAATGTGCTCTCCGGCCGCTCTCATCGAAGCATTGGCGAACCCGACTTCCAGCCATACCAAGTGGCGCGGGTAACTCTGTACAACGCAAAGACAAAGGAACCCATCAAAGTGGGCGGCAAGACAATTTCTTTTATCGGCACCAACCCTGTGGACATCCCGAACTGTATCTGGTGCCACAGTTCCGA
The DNA here is from genome assembly GCA_964487375.1 of uncultured Anaerolineae bacterium. GTDB lineage: Bacteria > Chloroflexota > Anaerolineae > JAADDB01 > JAADDB01 > JAADDB01. The sequence continues at coordinate 50,381 of CAZAQA010000011.1, forward strand.
ACGGGCCAATACCTTTGGGGATAACAACTTCACCAAGTACAAGCAAGAGTACGATTACTGGATGAAAACCTACCCCGATATGGGTGAATATATGGCTCGCCTCGCTGCGGCGTCCATCTCCATTTTGGAGATTCACGACGCTAAGCACGGCACTCATTTCCTGGCCGAATACGATCCCAACGCGTCCAGCAACCGTCTGGGGTCAATCGGCGCGGTTAACTGCTCTGACTGCCATGGTGACAACATCCAGGGACGCTTGAAGGTCAAGGGCGAGACGCCCAAAGACCAGGCCGAACCGCTTACCGTGGCCATTCATCAGGTGCACCTCTCCGCCGTCCCTGACCCCGATTCCTTCGGGCGCACCCAGTCCTGCCAGATGTGTCATCCGACTCACTTCCAGGACCCCGCCCAGAACATTACAGGCTCAGGGTACAGTCCCATCAACCAGAACGGACATCCCCGCTTTTCGGACAGTGATGTGCGGCTGGGGGGCGGCGGCTGCTACCTCCGCCGCGATGCCCACACCAATCCGAACGCCAAACCTCCCTTCTTCCTCAACGCGGTGGGCAAATACTTGCTGGAGAATGTGGCCACCGTGGACGGGAAGTTGCGTGGGCTCTACTGCACGAACTGCCATAACAAGAATGCCCAGGCGCTCTATCGCCTGGATCACCTGAAGACAGCCCAGAACCCAGGCGATGGGGAGACAGTCCGCACTCTGTCGCTGAAAGAGATTGTCAAGGCAGTCACCGGTTCGGATGACATTCAGGCCTACCTGGACCACTACGTGGATCCCAAAGTGGGGGTAAAAGGAAACCCCTTGGTGACCTATTATACCGAACACAAGCCCGCCCCTATGCCCGAACTGGGCAAAGGCACTACCTACGCGGACGCGTCCGCGGGACATGATTGGTGGTTGGCGGCCGCTGAGCCCCACTGCGCGGATTGCCACACACCACCGTTTGTTGAGAGCATGGGGGGCGTGTATTTCCCCATCGACCAGAAGGGAAAGTACTCTCTCTACCGTTACTCTAAGGCCCATGCCAATCTGGCCTGCCAGTCTTGTCACGAGTCCACCCATGGTCTCTATCCCGTGGTGCCCCCCAAACAAGGAGGCGCAGACCTGACCACATATAAGCAGGCGTTGCAGTACAGTCCTGATGGCAAGTATACAGGACCTGTCACTTGTGCGGCCTGCCACGTGGTGAACAAGTACGGCGTGCCCGTCCAACTCCGGGGGACTCCCTACGAACAGGACTACTGGGCTGCGGTCGTGCTCATGCACTCCATGCGAAACAACGATCACAAACTGGCTGTGGACCGACTTGTGAAGAAGTATCCTTACAAACAAGCCAAGTCCATTGTAGAAAGAGCGTGGAAGTGAGCAGCGCTTTGTAGCGACCCAATCCTGAAGTACGTTTACGCAAAGAGGACGTTCGTCGGCAAAGGAAGAACCGAGGGCCGGGCAGTCGGAGCCAAGGAGAACCGAGGGTAACGGCTGCCGGACCCTCCTTCTACTACTCAGGGTAGACCTAAGCAGAGCTGAGGTGAGGACGTTTTCTGTTGTAGAGAGATAACATGAGCCATGCCCAGAAGGTGTACCGGGATAGCGTACCCCTTATGGATGACAACCTAAAAGTGTCCTATGGTGACCTTGAAAAGTGCTCCAACCGGGGAGCTCAGGAATGTAACCTATCGGTCCACCCCATGAAGGGCATGTTCAAGGCGGCGATCAGGGAGCCTCGCTGGAGAAATCACCGAGAGTACACTAGAGGTGATGCCACAATAGGGCAGGAGCTTCGTTGCGCGACGTCCGACTGATGCTCCCGAGCTTAGGGGTGAGACGATGGACCGACTCATGCAATCAAGGGAGAGGATTGCAGCAAGCGTCGTTGTATTTATCGCTCTATGTTGGTGGGTATACGCGGCATACGTCATTGGAACCTTTCCGCCGGAGATACGTGTACAGTTTATCCCGGATGATGCTTACTACTATCTGGCTCTGGCCCGCAACTTTGTGAATCTAGGACGGTGGTCGTTTGATTCGGGCGTGAGCCTGACGAGCGGCTTCCACCTCCTCCACGCCTATGTACTGGCCGCAGGCTATTTCCTGGTACGCCCATCGACGGAAGGATTCGTTCGTCTCGGGTTGCTACTCTCATTTTGGACCACCCTGCCGGCTGTCCTGCTGGCAATGCTCTTTGCTGTACGCTCGGGTCGCTTACTTTCAGCGATGCTGCTGTTATTGCTGGTGAGCTCAAGAAACATCATGCTCAACACCGTTTCGGTGGTCGAATGGAGTTGGGTCGTTTCGCTATCAGCTCTGTATGTTTTAGCTTTCCGACATCTGTGGCCCACGTGCCAGAAAAGAAATTTGGTTGTGCTCGCTCTAATCGGATGCCTGGGCAGTCTTGCCAGAACAGACTTCGGGATTCTGCCCGCGGCCCTCGCTTTAGTCACCCTGGCTGTCCCAGGCAGACCCGAAGACCAGCCTCGTGTGTGGGCCGCACTCGTAGGGCTCGCGGGTGCAGTGCTTGGTGTACTCCTCAGCCTTGGACACAACTACGTGTTTACCGGTCAATATTTGCAGTCAAGCGCAAGAATCAAGAGCCTTTGGCTGGCTACTTATGGACCCTCTCCAGTGCCGATCGTCCGGAAAACACTCACCCTTTTCGGAACCGCCTCGCGCACAACCGAGGGGCTCGCGGCCCTGTTGCTACTCATCACGGTCCTTTACGGGACGCACCGCTTTGTCAGACCATGGTTCTGGGCTTACAGCCACGATGAGGCCGCTGCAGACGCGAAGTCAGCTCACGATGTGCTTTGGCTCGGAAGTGGGGTTACCGTTGTCGCCTACATGGTCTTCTACTCTCTCAATCCGGCAGGCATGCAGAACTGGTATACAGCCGGTCTGATTGCCCCCGTCTTCCTGTTGCTTGTCCTACCGTTTCTCGACGTTGGCCCCGCCCATGTAGCCCATATGGCTGCTGTGGTCCTGGTGCTTGCTCTGATGGCCAGGCAGATTCCCTTTACTCCTGCTCAACTCCATTCCCCAGAGTGGCCGCATCAAGCATTCATGCTTCGGGCAGGGCGTTACCTTCATCAGCATGACCTCTCCGGACGCGTCGCTAGCTGGAATGCGGGAATCATCGGCTACTACGAGGGCGGACATGTCATGAACCTCGACGGTCTCGTCAACAACGATATTTACGAATACGCGAGGCAAAACCGACTGCCAGAATACATCGACGAGAAGGGCATCGACTACATCCTCGATTTCGAAAATATGTTCTCGTCGAAGAGGCTGCGAACAAGAGGAGGATATGATTCCTCAACCTTCCTCAACCGTTTGAAACCGGTCAAACGGTTCGATAACTCGTCGCGTGGGTGGCATGCCCTGACGTTGTACAAAATCTTCAGGGTAAAAGCGGACAGGCCCGAACGAATTCCTCCCGTGAGAGCCGACAAAGCACGCCGCTGACACAAACCATTCGGGTCCGGTGGTTGGGGGAACTTGCAATCTCAACGGATGATCGTGCTCTTTCTTGGTTGTCCTCCAAAAATGAGGGGACGGGTCTGAGAGCCCGTCCCCTCATCTCCAGTGAGCCGCGCAGGACTCGAACCTGCAACCCAGGGATTAAAAGTCCCTTGCTCTGCCAAATTGAGCTAGCGGCCCCTCTTTCCTGGCTACTATACCACAGGCTCCGGGGAATCCTCAAATTTCTCGGCCTTCCAGGGGGATCCCAGGCGTCGAAAACGGCGGGCTGAGCCTGAGCAAGGAGGCTCGGGTTGTGCTATACTTCCGTCGACGTGATTCCGGTAGAGCATATGGTGGAGAAAGTGAGGCACGGGAAAATGTCGGCAACGCGTGCAAACCATGAACTCGTCGCTATCGTTGATTTCGGCTCTCAGTACAGCATGCTCATCGCCCGGCGTGTGCGCGAACTTCATGTGTACAGCGAACTCGTGCCCTGGCAACGCGCGGATGAATTGCTCCCCGCGTTGGCCCCTAAGGGGATCATCCTCTCCGGGGGGCCCGCCAGTGTGTACGAAAGGAATGCACCCACTTTGGACGAACGCTGGCTGACGGGGTCAGTGCCCCTCTTGGGCATCTGCTATGGGATGCAACTCCTGGCCCATGCTCTGGGAGGCCGAGTCGCTCCGGCGCAAGAACGGGAATATGGCTCGGCTCGCCTTCACGTGTCGGAACCGGAATCCCCCCTGTTCCTCCACCTGCCTCGGGACCTGGCTGTCTGGATGAGCCACGGGGATCGCATCGACGCCTTGCCCCCCGGCTGGCGGGCCGTAGCCCGAACGGACAACGCCCCCTATGCGGCCATTGCAGATGCCCAAAACCGCCGTTTTGGCGTCCAATTTCACCCTGAAGTGGCCCATACCCCCCAGGGAAAGGAAATGCTCGCCCACTTCCTTTTCGAAGTATGCGGGTGCCAAGGAGATTGGACCCCGGCGACCTTCATCGAAGAGTCGGTGGCCGCGATACAGGAGCGCGTGGGGCAGGCAACGGTCATTGCCGGCCTTAGCGGCGGCGTAGACTCCGCGGTGGCAGCCACCCTGGTTCAGCGCGCGGTGGGCGATCGGCTGACCGCTATCTTTGTTGACCACGGTCTACTGCGCCTGGGCGAAGCCGAACAGGTCGTGGAGACCTTTCGGCGGAACCTGAAGATGCAGCTCCGGGTCGTCGACGCCCGAGCGCAATTCCTGGACGACCTGAAGGGCGTAACCGACCCCGAAGAGAAGCGCAGGCGCATCGGACACCGCTTCATCCGCGTGTTCGAGAGAGAAGCCCTCCGTCTGAGCCCTCGAGAAGGGCCTCGTTTCCTGGTCCAGGGCACCTTGTACCCCGACGTAATCGAGAGCGCCACCAGTGCGGACGTCACCGCAGCCCGCACCATCAAGACACACCACAACGTGGGGGGCTTGCCGGCCGACATGACGTTCCAACTCATTGAGCCCTTGCGCTACTTGTTCAAGGACGAAGTGCGCTCGGTTGGCGCCATGTTGGGGTTGCCTGAGGAGATCGTGTGGCGTCACCCCTTCCCAGGCCCGGGACTCGCCATCCGCTGTCTGGGTGAAGTCACACCGGAGCGGTTGGAGCGGCTGCGCCTGGCCGACACCATCTTCCTGGAAGAACTGCGTGCAGCCGGACTCGACCGCGCCACGGCACAGGCTTTCGCCGTCCTGCTGCCTGTACGCACTGTGGGTGTCATGGGGGACCAGCGCACATACGCGGATGTGATCGCATTGCGAGCGGTGACCACAGAGGACTTCATGACCGCAGATTGGGCTCGCCTTCCGGACGACCTTCTGGCCCGGGTGAGCGGTCGAATCGTCAACGAGGTACCCGGTGTTAATCGCGTCGTGTACGATGTGACCAGCAAGCCTCCCGGTACCATTGAATGGGAATAAACGGGCTGCTCCAGAGCTGGAGGCTATCTTTCTGGAAACTCATCAGGAAGGGGCAAAAAGGATGATACGGCGCAGTGCGTCCCTGCTCTTGCTACTCCTTTTGCTGAGCACGCTTTTCCTCCCCATCTATCGAAAATGGGTCGCTCAACAAGGCATCATTCCCCCAGGGGTTACCCTGGCCGGGTTGTCCATCAATGGGAAAACACTCAGTGACGTAGCAGCCCGACTCGAAGCCCCTTTCGATGACCCGGTTGCCGTCTATTACGGCGACGAACGCCTCCTCCTGCGGCCGCGGGACATCGGCTTTCGGGTCAAAGCCCGAGTGATGATCGGCCAGGCTCGGCAGATGGGATCACAACTGTATCTGATCCGGGCATTCTTCACGGACCTGTTGGGCCTTCCCATGACCCCTCACGACGTCCCCCTCCTGGTGAAGTGGGACCCGGAGAAGCTCGATGCCTGGCTCGAGAAGGTGGCCAGACGGTATGACCGCCCCCCGCGAGCCCCGACCGTCACCGTTCGGGGGGGAAAGACGAGCTGGCATCCGGGCACAGCCGGCCAAAGGCTGAACAAAGGGGCCTCCGTGGCGCCCATCATTGCTGCCATGAAACGCATCGGCGATAGGCGAGTCGCCCATCTGGTGCTGGAGAAGCGTCCTCCTCCACCGCCATCCATGCAGGATCTACAAACCGCCATCCGAATCCGGCTGAGCACCTTTCCCGGCATTGCAGCCGCGTTCGTTCGCCTCCTTCCCACCGGCGAAGAAGCCAACGTGGACGCGAACGACATTCCCTTTTCCGGCATGAGCACAATGAAGATTCCCATCCTGCTCCTGGTGTACAAAGACCTGGACCAGTTGCCCCGAGGAGAGTTGCGCACGTGGATGCGAGAGACCATCACCAGCACGACGGGCGCGGGCAACTACACCGCGGACCGGGTCCTGGCTTTTCTGGGCCATGGTGATGCCTTGCGGGGTGCGGACCGGGTGACCGCGTTCCTCCGCTCGCTGGGGTTGAAGAACAGCTTCATCGTGGCCCCCTACGATTGGCGTCGTCCTCCACCGAAAATCGTGCACACGCCGGCCAACCGGCACCCGGCGCGGCCCACCTCTCCCGACGTGCTGGTTCAGACGACCCCGGAAGAGATTGCCCTCGTCCTGGGCATGGTCGTCTCTTGCGCTGAGGGAAAGGGCACGCTTTTGGCTGCCTATCCGGGGGACTTCACACCTGATGAGTGTCGCGACCTTCTCGGGTTGCTGGCCCAAAATCCCGTCACAGCGGCTCTCCTCCCGGCTGGCCTGCCCCCGGGCACTCATTACGTCCACAAGCACGGGTACTCACGCGACGCCCATGGAGACGTGGCCGCGATCTGGGGGCCGGAGGGGCCTTATGTCATCAGCCTGTTTCTCTCCACCCCCAACCAATGGCTGGTGTGGAACGTCTCCGATCCCACATTCATCGACATCTCTCGCCTGACGTGGGAATTCTTCCAGATGAGAGCCGACAAGAAGTGAGGAGAGGCTCCGGGGCGCAACCACGAACCCCGCTCAGGGCGTTGGTGTCACCGCGGTCACAGGTACCCGCTTGACCCGAATGTACCAGTTTGGGAAGGTGCGAAAACGGTCCCACGGTTCGTAGAGGGGCCCCACCGTCACATTTTTCACTCGATCTCGCACGGCGTACCCGTAAAGAGGATGATAGAGAAGCAAGCCAGGCAGTTCCCGGGCGAAAATCTGTTGAAAGCGGTGGTAAAGAGGGATGCGCCGGTTCAAATCCGGGGTGCGTCGCGCCTCTTCCATCAATGCATCCGCCTCCGGATTCACCCAACCGACATAGTTCTGTCCCCGCCCACTCGTTTGGGACGAGTGCCAGAGGGGATAGGGATCGGGATCCCCGCCCAGAGTCCAGGATACCAGGGCCATTTCGAATGTGCGGGGGACCAGGAAATCGCGTACCAGGCCGGCAAATGTGACCGGCCGCGGGATGGCCTGGACGCCGATTTCTTTCCACATCCCGGCGATAGCGGCCAACATGGCTTTCTGCTCAGGGGTATCATCTCCCACCAGAATGAAGCGAAGCGCGACCCCTTTCTTCTCCCGAATGCCATCCCCGTTTTGGTCCACCCAACCGGCCTTCTCCAGCAGGTGGCGGGCTCTATCAGGGTCATACGCGTACGTGGCCACCGCGTCCGTGTAGGCCCAGGTGTGGGGCAGGAAAGGGGTGTGGGCCACAACGCCCATCCCGTGCAGGATTTCCCGGACCAGGCGTTTCCGGTCAAGCCCGTACAGAAGGGCCTGACGAACAGCCTTTTCCTGGAAAAAGGGCACATTGGGATTTTGCAAGTTAGGGAGGAGAATGGTGTAGCCCGGCATCGGGCTGAAAAAGAGTTGCGTGTCCTTTCTAGCCGCCAGGGTCGGCAAATCGGCCGGACGGATGCGTGTCAGGGCGTCAATTTCGCCCCGCCGGTATGCTTCCAGAACCGAGGATTCGTCCGGGTAAAATAAAAAGCGTACCCGTGCGATGTAGGGTTTGGGCGAGAGGACCTGGAGGTTGGGCTTGAGGGTCAGGCTGACCGGCGTCAGCGCGCTGAGCACGAAAGGGCCATTGCCCACGGGATGTTGATTCAGGGGGGAGCGCTCCATCGCTGCCGGGGAGGTTCCTTGCCAGACGTGTGCCGGTAACAGGCCCATGGTCAACTGATCCAGGAATGGGGCGAACGGCTCTGCCAGGGTAAAGCGGACGGTGTGTGCGTCCACGCGTTCGATAATCACGCTCTGCCACACGTGCTTCAGCGCCGGATCTCCTGGAAATTTGGGATCTTGCAGAGTTCTGAAGGTAAAGAGGACGTCCTCCACCGTCACTGGGGTTCCATCCTGCCAGCGGTGACCGAGGCCCAGGTGCACGGTGTACACTCGCGCGTCCGGGGAAATCTCCCAGCCACTCGCCAAATCAGGCACTACCCGCCCTTGCTCATCCAGACGCCCCAACCCGCGAAAAAGGAGAGCTGTCACATCCCGGTCGACCAGATTAAACGAAGAAAGGAGGGGATTGAAAGTGCGCGGGGCGCCTGCCATGCCTTCTCGATAGGTCCCTCCGTACGTGGGAATAAGAGCCGTACTGTAATGATACGAAGATAAACTCAGAATCCCCACCAGGAGGAGCACACCCAACAGGGCGACGGAGAGCTGCCAGCGGTGGATACGCGCCAACGTCCGAGCCTATCCCGAGATCATTACAGTCAGCAAGGAAATCAGGAAGAAAGCCACGGAAATGATGATGGTGGCGTTGAAGAGGGTCTTTTCCAGGCCCCGGCGAGTTCGATATACGGCTGTATCCTGGCCAAACACGCCGCTCAGTCCCGAGCCCTTTGTCTGAACCAGCACGAGCACCACGAGGGCAATGCCCAGGAGAATTTGCACAATGAACAGATAGGTGGCCATCTCGTTACAACTCCTCTTTTGGTCTGCCTCGCCCGGAGCCCTTTCGTCATGCCCCGGGACCTCTTGTACGTGGCTTCCATTATACCCGAGGGCCCGTCAGGGCCGAAATTCTCCCTTCGGGCCGGTCAGGCCTCGCGTTTCCTGCCCGTCGGAAGTCATCTCCAGATCCTCCTCTTGCCGGAGGAGGGAAGGCAAGGAGATCTGACGACAAAATAACCCTGGGCCGAACGACCAGGGGCGGGGTGAGCGGCGATTAGGCCCTCACCCCGGGACCATTAACCGGTGAGGTCTTCCTCGACGGCAAGGACGTCTTTCGGCCGGGGCAACTGTTCAAGTTGACGCCAAGTCCACCCGGGACTTCGCCTCCTGGCCCATGGAGCGCGTGCCATACCTCCGCCTGAACGGTTACCCCGGAGCAAGATCAGCCGAGTCCGAAGAAAGAGGCCAGCCGTGTGGCCAGGGTAAAGTCCCCCTCGAGTTGGAGTTTCCCGGTCATGAACGCGGTCATCCCGTCCAGTCGTCCTGCGATCATGTCCACGTAATCGCTCGCGTCCATGCGGAGGACGAGGGTCGGATTCTCCACGGTTCCCTCCTCCACGGTACATTTGCCGTCCTGAATACGGATGACCCAGTCCCCCCCACCTTCACCGGCCAGGTGGTACTGGATGACTGCGTTCACCCCTTGTGCTTTTTCCGGCTTGAAATACTCCGGCATGGACTCGATCAGTTCTTTGGCCGTGGGTTGTTGCTTGCTCATGGATTGCCTCCTTGTCATGTGGTTTCGCGTTGTATAAAGTACAGACTCTGGGAATCGATTGTGAAGGGGCCTCCTCCCTCGGTCCGCCCCTTTTCCATGGTCTGCGAGCGATCCAACGCCAGACCCTTCAACGATCCTGGGGGGCCTGGTACAGGACGGGAGCCGCGGGATCACGTTCTACGGCATCCAGGTTGGCCACCTTCAGGTACCCTCTATCGTACAGATATTCCACGTGGGCTCCAGCTTCGGTCAAAGCCAGCAGCACATCGTATCCATGTCGACGATGATAGTAGAGTCTCGAGATTTCAGCAACCGTGTGGGGGTGCGCGCAGATGTCGAGAATATGGTCGAGTTTCTCCCGGTGAGAGGCCTGGAGAGCCTGAATACGAGCGGCCAGATTGACCATGGGATCCTCGTGTCCACCCAGCGCCAGGCGGATTCCAGACAGGTGCTCTTCCAGCCGGCGCAGTGAATCCAGATAATGGCCCAGGCCGGTGTAGCGCGTGATCTGTTCCGGCGACAGGTGCGGGGACGTCCGCGGCAAGACGTGATCCCCCACCAGAAGAACGTCGTCCAGGCGCAGACAGACCTGTCCAGGACAATGCCCCGGCATGTGGAGCACCTCGAAACCGGCCACATGGTCGCCATCCCGCAGCACCCCATCCACCGGCACCGAGCGATAGAACCCTTTGGCGAACCCATACATCGTCAGTAATTGACGCTTGCGCTCCGGGCGTACTCCGGCCCGTTGCAGAAAGATGTCCAGATCCCGAGTGGCGATGGCCGTCCGTTCCTCAAAATGGCTCAACACCCGTCGGTCCAGCTCGTGAACGTACACCGGAGCATCGGTGTGTTCCCGCAGGAAAGGCAGTCCTCCAAAGTGGTCGATATGTCCGTGGGAGATCAGAATCAGGGTCACATCGGCCGGGGTAAGGGGACGGCCCACCTCACGGCTGGCTGCCTTGAATCCCGCCAGCAAGTCCGCGTTGCTCTCCGGAAGCCCTGAACCCACATCCACCAGAATCAGGCCGTCCTTGCCGATGACCAGGTGGGCGTATCCGGTCAGGCCGGGGAAGACGCGCAGAGGCAAGCGTAAAAGACGAGTGCCCGATGAGGTCAAAAAGGACTCCACGTCGTGTCCTCCTCGTCCACTTCCGGCATCTGTGTGGCCCACTCCTCGCGTTCCTCCTGGGCCAGGCGCGTCCACGCGTGCAGGAGGTCGAGCAGTTCTTGTTCTCCACGGAAACGGCGTCGTTGTCCCGTGCGCACATGTTGGACTTCCCCATACAACGGGGAAAGATCACCGTTGTCGTTGAGCCAGACGCGCACCAGGAAGGATTCTCGTTCTTGCATGTTGGTTCTCCAGGTGGTAATGGCTCTGCCGGGCTCGTGCTTTTTCCACGTGTCGCCTCGCGCCCTCATCATCGAGGATACGGGGAGTGGGTTGTGCCTTCGTTCAGCGTTCGTTGTTTCTCGATGCCGGGAGAGAGAGGCAACCCTGAATCAAAGTCCAGACGTTCTTCCGGCACCAGGCGACGCAATCGTTCGTATGCTTGTTGGGCCGTCCGGACGACGCCTTCGGCCTCTGCCCTCCTGGCCAGAGCGAGGGCTTCTGCCAACACAGGAAGTGCGTTCTCCGCCCGGCCCCGGGCCACAGAAGTGCGAGCGTACTCTTCCGCCGCGGCAACGTACTCGAACAACAGACCTCGCTGGCCGGCAAAGTGGAGGGCCGCCCGAGCTCGTTCTTCTGCGTCTTCCCAGGCCTGTCGATGTCGGGCAACGGTCGCTTCGGCCACATGGACCCAGAAAGAACTGACCACGTCCAGACTCTCGCGGCGGGCCAGAATGGTATCCAGCCGGGCTGTGGCTTCTTCCAGGTCATCGCTGGCAAGGGCGACCAGCGTTAACCCGACTCGCGCGCTGAGGTCGTGGGAACGGAACGCCTGGCGGTCCGCGAGGGTCTTCTCCAGGGCGGCGAAACGTTGACGCGCTCCGGCTGTATCTCCCATATGCAAATGAATGTAGCCCTCGAACACACGTCCCCACAAGGTGCTCCACTCGGCAATGGGCACCTGGCGGGCCAGGCGAAATCCATCATCCAAATACTGCTGCAGTGTGCGTACGTCCCCCCGCAAAAAGGCGACATGGGCACGGAAGTGGTGGGCCATCACCGCGTAGGGGGTCTGGAGCGTTTCGCGGGCCAGGTCCGCCGCATAGGCCAGGCAGGCATCGGCTGCGGCCAGATGGCCCTGCAAAGCCAGGCTCCAGCCGTACAGACTAAGCGGCAGCGGGGCCAACTCTGGGCCCAGGAGATGGGCGGCGTCGACCCAGGGAGTGCCTCCGACGGGCGGGGAAGGGTGGAATTGAGGGGTTTCCGGTGCTTCCTTCTCCTGGAGGTTGGTGCCGAACACCACTCGCAAGCGCGTGAAAATCTCCCGCAAGGGCACGTCCCCGTGCTGGCCAAACGAAGCCAGCACGTCTCCGGCCATCATTGCCGCGTCGTCCAGACGGCCGACGATGGTCAGGGCGCTCATCAGACGACGGGCCGATTGCAGGGCCAGGGCTTCATTTCCGTCTTGCGTTGCCCACTCGTGTAAGGCCGTGTACGTGGTGACGATGCCTTCCCAGTCGCCTTGGGCTTCGTAAGCCAGTCCCGACCCAACATAAGCTCGACGGACCCACTCCCGGGCCTGCTCGTCGGGAAGGACGTGCTGGGCCAGCCGAAGGGCCCGTCGGTAGTGGTCGCAAGCCTGACGGAATCCATAGGTGTGACGCAAGTAGTCTCCGGCCAAGACGGTGTAGCGCAGTGCGGCCAGGGCATAGCGAGGGCCGGCGTGGCGGTAGTGATAAGCCACATTGACCGCATGGGCCCCTGCTTCAGGGCCGTGCAGGGCAATCAACGCCTCAGCCACCTGCCGGTGAAGCCGGCGTCGGGCCAACGCGGGCAGTGCCCCGTAGACGACCTGCCGGACCACTTCATGGGTGAACAGGAGGCGTTCTTCCCGTTCTTCGTGCAGAAAATGGTGTTGCAGTAGTTCTTCGAGACCCGGGAGCGGGTCCACCAACGCCGCTGTTTCCAATATGTCCAGAGGAAACTCCCGACCGATGACCGCGGCCAGTTGCAGGATAGTTCGGGCTCCCTGCGAAAGCCGTTCCACGCGGCTCAGGATCAGGGATCGGATGTGAGCTAGATTTTGCACGGAGGGAAGGCGTTCCACGGGGGGCAACTGGGGAGAATGCTCGAAAACTTCCCGCACTACTTCTACCAGGTATAAAGGGATGCCCTCCGTGTGCCGATAGACGTGCGCGGCCAGAGGGGCCACCTCGTCCGGCGGACGCTCCCACACCTGGCTCAAGAATCGGCGCACCTCCTCTTCTGCGAGCGCGTGTAAGGCGATCTCTTCCCAAATTCCATCTCGACGGAGCTGGAGGATTAAGTGGCGCAAGTCTTCCTTTTGTCCCATCATGTCGGAGGCATACGTCATCAGGAGGAGCAAAGGATGTCGGGTGGCGCGATAGGCCAGCCGACCCAGGGTGACTAATGTCGCCTCGTCCGCCCACTGGACGTCATCCAAGAAGAGGATCAGGGGGATCTGGTCGCTCAAGGCGACGAGAATGTTGGCGATTCCGTCGATGAGTCGGCCGCGGTTTTCCTCCGGTGTGGTGTCGGGCACGGCCGGCAGATTGGGCAGGGTATAGTGAAGCGAGGGGAGAAGTTGGGCCACCTGAGCCAGAGCAAATGGGGGGAGCGCGTTTAATCGTTGCGGAGGGATGAATTCCAGGAATCGGCGCAGTGCATGGGTCAACGGGGCAAAGGGGAGGTCCTGCTCCACGGCCAGGCAGCGAACCCCCACCGCCTCGACAGGGCTGGGGAGCCGGTGCAAGGCTTGCAGGACGAATCGGGTCTTCCCCATGCCCATCTCGCCGGTCACGGCCAGGACGCCTCCGTGGCCTCCGGGAAGTTTCTCCACACGCGTCAGGAGGCGTTGGAGTTCTCCGTCGCGCCCCACGAATATGGCCTCGAACGGCATTTCGTACGGGGGCAACAGGGGCTTCTCCTCCCTGTCCACGGTGGGCGTGTCCCGCCGGGGGAGGGGTTGGCGCCGAGGCGTAGGCAATTCGCCGCGCAGGATGGCCTGGTAGAGGGCCTGGGTCTGCGGGGCGGGTTCAGCGCCGAATTCCTCTTGCAGCATGACACGGCAGCGCTCATAGGTGCTCAACGCGGCAGCCACGTCACCGGCCAGCACTTGATAGCGCATCAGCGCCCGATAGACGGGTTCCCGGTATTCGTCCCGAGCCAGTGCTCGCCGGCAAGCCACAATAGCCCGGTCAATTTCACCCGCGTTCGCGTACAATTCGGCCAGTTCGAGCAGCGCTTCCAGATACCGCTCTCGGAGTCGCTCACGATCGAGGAGGACCCAGTCCTCGTACAGGTCTTCCTCGAGCAAATCGCCCCGGTAGAGATCCAGAGCCTGGGTGAGCAATCGTCGTTTATTGCCCAGGTGGCCCGTCCGTTCGGCCTGATCGAGGAGATCTTCGAAGCGATATACATCCACGTGTGTTCCCTCGTCCGGTCGAAAGGCGTAGCCGGGCGAACGCGTGATGACATAGCGGGACGGAACTCGTGGAAGACGATCGGGCTCGAGAGCCTGGCGCAGGGAGTGCACGGTCGAACGCAAGGTTGTCGACGTGGCCGCCGGATTGGCGCCTGGCCAGAGCCATTCCATGAGGCGGTCGGAGGAGACCGCTCGTCCCCGGGCCAGGATGAGGATCTTCAGCACCTGTTTGGCCTGCTGCGTGTGCCAGGCCGATTCTGGCAAGAGTTCTCCATCTCGTTCCACCTCGAACGTGCCGAACATGCGGATAACCAGTCGCCTGCCCATGGTGTCTCTCTCGCCCCCTTCGTCTCGGTTCTGCTTGCCAGGCATTGTACCATGACGCTCGGTAATTCGCGTAA
>CAZAQA010000011.1:65060-82270 GCA_964487375.1 uncultured Anaerolineae bacterium
TAAGGAGGAGAATCGTGAACACACGAAGGCACGTTGTTGTGGTCATCCTGTCCGTTTTGGTCACGGTGTTGGCCGCATGCGCCCCTAAGGCCACACCAACAGCAACTCCTGCCCCTAAAGCGGTAGCCACTACGGCACCCACGAAGGTCCCTACACCGACGGCGGCGCCCAAGCCGACGGCCAAACCCGTTACCATTCAGGTTTACTACCCCGTTGCCGTCGATGCCCCTATTGCTAAAATTTTGCAGGGCTACGCGGACAAGTTCCATGAGGAGCATCCCAACATCACCGTTAAGCCGGTCTTCTCCGGAGGGTATGGGGATGTCAAGACCACCATTCAGACAACCGTCGAGGGAGGGGGCAAACCGCCCGCGCTGGCTGTCATGCTGGCCGTGGACCTGTACGATCTGGTCAACGCTGGCCTCATCGCCCCGCTGGACGAGTATCTCAACGCTATGCCCAACAAGGACGCGTATTTGAATGATTTCATTCCTGCATTCTTGGAAAACTCCCGCTATGATGGCAAAATCTGGAGCATTCCCTTCCAGCGGAGTGTGGTCACGCTTTACTACAACAAGACCCTCTTCAAAGAAGCGGGATTGAAAGCGCCGGACAGTTGGGAGAGCTGGGCGCAGGCAGCCAGTAAGTTGACCAAGCGCGAGGGGGACAAGGTCGTGCGCTGGGGGCTGCTTTATCCGTCGGGATGGCCCTACTGGCTCTTCCAGCCTTTGGCCATTGGCAACGGCCGCAACATTGTCGGAGACGATCCCACGCAGGTGTACTTCGACGATCCTAAAGTGGTCGAGGCTGTTCAGTTCTACATCGATCTCTCCCATAAATACAAGGCTATGCCGGAGGGCGTACAGGGCAACTGGGGCCAGGCCCCAGGCGAGTTCGCCAAGGGGTCCGCGGCCATGATCATGCACTCCAGCGGCAGTCTGGCCGGCATCCTCAAGCAAGCCAAGTTCGACGTGGGCGTGATGGCTGCCCCCGGCCACAAGAAGGGCACGTACGCCACCGTGCCCGGCGGTGGCAACCTGTACATCCTGAAAGGGGCCCCCAAGGAGCAACGGGACGCCGCTTTCGAATTCATCAAGTTCCTGACCCAGCCCAAATACGTGGCTGATTTCAGCATCCACACGGGCTACATCGCCACCCGCAAGGCCGCTTATGACACTCCGGCCATGAAGGAACATTTGAAGAAGGTGCCACAAGCGGCAACGATTCGGAATATGCTCCAATACGCGGGCAAGGAATTCTCCACCCAGGACCTGGGCGAAGTTCGCAATATCTTCCACAAGTATCTTCAGGCCGCGTACAACGGCAAGATGTCCCCGGCCGATGCCATGAAGAAGGCTCAGGCCGATGCTGAGAAGGCCCTGGCGCCGTTCAAGTAAAGAAACTCCGGTATCAGGGATCGGGTATTCGGCATTGACTACGGCCTCTTTGGCCCGTCCCATGCCCGATCCCTGGTGTCCTGCCCATCACTCGTCATTCGTCTATTATGAGGCTCATTTCCATGCACGTGACTCGAACGCGGCGATTTTCTCTGTTGCCCTATCTGTTGCTTTCTCCTACGCTGTTTTTCGTGGCCTTGTTCACGGCCTGGCCCACCTTGCTGGCGTTTTACAAGAGCTTCTACCGCCAGCGGTTGAACATCGCCAAATTTCGAGAACCCACCTTCATTGGCCTGCAAAATTACGCTCACCTGTTCAGCGACCCAGATTTCCACACCGTGTTGCTGAACACGCTCATTTATGTGCTGGGAACCGTGCCGGTAAGCATTGCCCTGGCGTTCCTCCTGGCCCTGTTGCTCAACCGGTCCATACGTGGCATCGGCCTCATGCGCCTCTCCTTCTTTTACCCGACGATCCTCCCCATGGTCAGCGCTGCCACCATCTGGATGTTCTTCTTCACCCCGGATTACGGCCTTTTCAACACAACCCTGACGTTCCTGGGGTATCGCGGTCCCCAAAACTGGACCGCAAATCCGGATTTGGCCTTGTTGTCGGTGATGATTGTGGCCTTGTGGAAGAACGCGGGCTACTACATGATCTTCTATCTGGCCGGGTTGCAAAGTCTACCTCTGGACGTGTTCGAGGCGGCGGCGCTGGACGGGGCTGCCTGGTGGCAGCAACTCTGGTACATCGCCTTGCCTTTGCTGCGACGCACCACGTTGTTCATCTCCACCATCGCCTTCATCAGCGCCTTCCAGACGGTAGACCACATCTTCGTGCTGACCCAGGGGGGGCCGGGCATGGCCAGTGCTACCTTGCTTTACTGGTTGTGGCAGGTGCGTTTTGAGTATCAGGATGTGGGGCGAGCGTCCGCTTTGACCGTCATTCTCATCATCGTCCTGTTGGTGTTCACTGTATCTAACTTCTTGGTGTCCGAACGCGAGGAGGAATATGCAGGTTAGTTACGCAGGCAGAAGAACCTGGCAGGGGCGCCTGAGCTCTGTCCTGGTGACGCTGGTCACGGTCGTCTGGGCGGTCGGTTGGGCTTCCATTGTCATCTGGGCTATCGTGGTTTCTTTTCGTCCGGCAGCAGAGCCCCTGGGGCGTGGGGATGTGTGGTTCGGTAGCCACCTGACGCTGGAGAATTATGCCAAGGCCTGGTCATTGGCACCTTTCGCCCGGTACTACCTCAATACTATTGCTATTGTGACGATTATCCTGGCAGTGCAGACCGTGACCATCACTCTGGCCGCGTTCGCGCTGGTGAATTATCACTTCCCGGGAAAGAAACCCCTTTTCTTCTTCATCTTGCTGCAATTGATGATTCCGACCACCGCATTGCTGGCCCCCAATTTCTCCACCATTCGGCGCCTGGGGTTGTTTGACACCTGGTTCGCGGTGGCCTTGCCGTACTTCGGTTCCGCGTTTGGCACGTTTCTGATGCGGCAAGCGTTCCTGGGCGTCCCACGAGACCTGGTGGACGCAGGGGTGATCGACGGCTGCAACTGGTGGCAGTTGCTGCGCCACATCTATCTCCCTCCTTCCATGCCTGCCCTGGTGGCCTTCGGTCTCTCTTCAGTCACCTGGCACTGGAACGAATTCCTCTGGCCGCTGGTGGTGACTTTGACGGAACGCAGTCGGCCCCTGACCGTGGGGCTGGTGCGGTTCACCCAACTGGGAGAAATTGGGGCTCGCTGGCAACTGCTCATGGCTGCAACCCTCATCGTGGCCGGCCCCTTGTTCCTGGCCTTCCTCATCTTCCAACGCCGCTTCATCCAGAGTTTTGTGCACACGGGGATCAAATGAGGGGTCAACTGTCATGATTCGTTGCTCCCGGTGAGGGATCGGTTGCACAAGACCTTGGCTGTTCGAGAACTGAGCATAGGTGTTACTCTCCATCATCCCCGGGTGGCCGCGGAGGTTGTTTCCTATTATGAGGGCTGGTGGGAGGACAGGACTGCCCGGGCCTGTCTGGATGTACACTTGCAACCTGGGGAAAGTTTCGCCGGCCTGTGGACGGTTCGTCCTCGTGTGGCCAGGGATTCCTGGGTGTGGGAAGCACCGCTGGCCAGATTGACGTTTTTTCCTGCCGCGCACAGAGCCCGATTGGTAGGCCACAGTCGAACACCTGTTGCCGAAGTGGACTACGCCTTGCGTGTCCTGACTGCACTGCTGGCTCCCCAAGAGGACATGCTCCTGCTTCACGCCGCGGCGGTGGGGGTGGAGGCACGGGCCATCCTTTTCCTGGGGATATCGGGCGCGGGCAAGAGCACGGCAGCGTGTTCACGGCCTTCCGGCACGGTGTTGCTGGCAGACGATTTGGTGCTTTTGAGCCGTCGGGGGAGAGAATGGCGACTGTATCCCACGCCGTTCGACCGGGCTGGGCGCCACTTGTCTTCACAGCACAGCTATGCGCCTTCTCCAGTGTTGATGTGCCGTCTGCGGCAGGACAACGTCGTGGCCTTGTATCCCCACTCTGCGGCCCAGGCGGCCATGCTCCTCCTACGCAGTGTGCCCATTCTCCCCTTGGCCGCGGCCACGCTGCCGGCGGTCTGGCAGCACGTGGCCGCGGCGGCTTCCCAGGTTGGCGCGGCCAGCCTGCATTTTCGCCCCGATGGTGCGCACTGGCCCCTTCTCTTGCAGCATCTTCGCGCCCGCCAGATCCCTTTTCTCCTCCCGGTGTGAACGGGCTCTTCCTGTCCCCTTGCCCTGGGCGTATGGCCTGGCGGGATGCGATCACACCCATGTCGCCCACTTTCAAATCAACTGCCGCAAAGCCCCTCGCATCGTCTTGCTGGCCAGATAAGCCTGTCCGCGACGACTGCGCAGCCAACGATACGTTGCCATCTTCACCACATCGTTAAAAACGAACCAGGCGAGCGCGTAGGCCCACATCAGCAGAGCCAGTTTCCAACCAACAGGTTCCATAAACCATCCGTAGACGGCAAACAACGTGCCCAGGACTCGAGTGCCGAAGGTGGCGCCGAAGAGTATCCGCGATGGATAGGGCTTCCTCCAGAACCAGTCATCGATGCGAGTGTTGTAGATAGTACCATGCCCGGCGATGACCAGCTTGGCAAAAAAGAGCGATTGGATCAAAGGGTGGGACAAGTGTATCTGCACCATGATGAAAAACAGCAGGAAAGAGGAGATAACGCCGGTCAGGCCAAGAGTAGTGGCCACGGCCAACAATTCCCGCATGTCCCAACGCACAGGCGTTTTGTCCACCTTTGTGTTGTCGTAGGCGATGGTCATTATGGGAATATCGTTGAGCAATGCCAGGATGATGATCATTAACGCTGTGATGGGGTAGAAGTGAAAAACCACGATACTCAACGTCATGAAGAAGATGACACGCAGGGTTTCGGCCACGCGAAAGGTGGCATAGCTTTTCATGCGCTCGAAGATGCTGCGTGATATCTTGATTGCGTCTTTAATCACTCCCAGACCGGACGTGGTTAGGATGATGTCCGCGGCCGCACGAGCCGCGTCCGTGGCGTTGGCCACGGCGATGCCACAATCCGCCTTTTTGAGTGCCGGCGCATCGTTAACGCCATCCCCGGTCATGGCCACAATATGATTTGCCTTCTGCAAGGCTTTCACAATGAGGAATTTATCCTCGGGTACCACTTCGGCAAAGATCTCCGTTTCCTCTATCTGCTCGATAATTTCCGACTCGTGGGCACTGACCAGCCCCTTACTCAGGTCGCTGGTGTCGAATTGGGTCTCAACTTCCTTCACCACTTCCTCGGCGAACCGGCGCACCGTTTCCCTGTCAGCGTTGGGATAAAGCTTCTTGTAGATGGCTCTGGCGAGGATAGAGGTGAGCACAACGATGCCTTCATCCTTGCTGGTACGCAATTCCCGCGCCCGCATGGCGGGACCGGTCAGGCCGAGCATGCGACCGATTTCGCGGGCGATGGCGATGTTGTCGCCCGTGACCATCTTCACCTGCACATGATGCTGGCGAAGGTCTTGGATGACCTCTTTAGAATCAGGTCGGGGTGGGTCCAGCATGGGAATGAGACCAATGAGATCCACCCTATCGTCCGTTTTCCTGGCTACAGCAATGGTGCGATATCCCTTGCTGGCGAAATCGTCCACGCTCTTATTCAGCTTTGCCCTTTGCGCTTCAGGCAGCTTCGCCATTTCGATAACCACCTGAGGGGCACCTTTGATGACCGTGAAGCGCTCCTCTCCTTTCCTGATCGTCGCCTCGGTGCGCTTGCGGACCGGGTCGAAGGGAGTGAAATGCACTTGCTCATAGGCCTTCCAATCCAGGTCTGGATATTTCTTTTGCATATAATCGAAGATGGCCATGTCGATGGGATCCTGATTTTCCAGTTTGGACGCCAGCACAGCCGCCAGCAGTAATTCCTGCTCGGTCCGCCCGTTCAACACTGTGGGCTGGGTGACCTGAAGCTGATTCAAGGTCAACGTACCGGTCTTGTCGCTGCAAAGCACATCCACGCCTGCCAGTTCTTCGATGGCCACCAATCGGCTCACAATGGCCTGTTTCTTGGCCAGATTCAATGCCCCCAGCGCCATGACCACGGAGAGTACCGCGGGCATGGCCACAGGGATGGCAGCCACAGTCAACACAAGGGCAAAGCGGATCACCTCCAGGACGTTTTCATGGCGAAAAATGCCCACCATGACGATGACGATGACCAGAACAACGGTCAGGAGAATCAGATAGTCGCCCACCTGAATGACCATCTTCTGGAAATGGCTGGCCTCCTCCTGTTGAGCCTGGGCTACCAACGCCGCCACCTGGGAAAAATTGGTGTTCATGCCCGTATTCACCACGACGGCCAGCATCTCGCCCTGCTTGACGATGGTATTGGAATAAGCCACATCTCCTGGTTCTTTGCTCACAGGCAGCGATTCCCCAGTCAACACGGATTGGTCTACGAGGAGATAGTCCCCCTGTGACAACTGCACATCCGCGGGGATGACGTCGCCGATTTTCAGTTTGATGATGTCTCCTGGAACCAGCTCACTGGCCGGAATGGTCTTGAACTCACCATCTCGCAGTACGATGGCCTGTCGGGCCAACTTCTGTTTCAGGGTTTTCAGCGCGTTTCGAGCCCGTCCTTCCTGATAAAAGTCCAGCCCCGCATTGACCAGCAGCATGATAACGATGATGATGAAGTCTTCCCATTTCCTTACCACGGCAGAGAGGATGGCCGCGATTTCGATCATCCACGGGATCGGCCCCCAAAAGCGACGGAAGATGCGATGCCAGAGGGGCTCCTCTTTCTCTTCAATGGCATTAGGGCCATATTGTTGCAGCCGTCTCCGAGCTTCTTCGCTGCTGAGCCCTCTTTGAGGGTCGCTTTGCAACTCCTTAAAGGTTTCTTCCAGGGATTGCTTCTCGAACTCGTCTGTCTTCTTCATGACGTGTAACCTCCTTGGGGCGAGATGTAAGGGCCGCGACCCGGGAGTGTTTCAAGTTGGGCTGGACATCGTGCAGGGCGCCGGTACCGTCCAGGGGAATGAAGATGTTGTCGTTGATGTATCCTGTTGGTTTGACCCTGGTCATCCTCCTGGTATCGTGGAGATGACGCAATTGCCGGAATGAACAGGGCGAACAAGTCCAGGCCCGACCGGAAACACGTCAAGCAGAAACCCCTTCTCCCATCAAGGTCGTGACGTCGATTGAGGGTCCTCTCCACAACGATGACAGAAGAGACATGGACGAGCGCCAGCCGTTCTTTTTTCCCCGCTTCAGCGGTTCAAAACAGCCGAAGTTCCAAATGAGCGTCCTTGCCGGACAGTTGTGAAAGTTGTCCGGTCATATTGCAGACAAAGCCGAACAGGAAGCGGTGTTCGCGGAGAAGCCAATGGACGCCTGAACCCTCTTCGTCATACAAAACGTGAAAGCCGAACAACAGATGCTTGAAGTGTTTCGGCTAGTACTCGGTCAAGACTCACCTGATAGTAAAAGCGACCCCGCTAAAGGGACGGGAGCTGCCAAATTCACTCGCCTGTACGGCCACGGGTAGATGAAGACAGTGCCTTCGCCTCCCCCTCCTTGGAGGTCTCGGTTCAGGAACGTCCATGGTTTATCCATCACGCCATGATTGACCAGGTACTAGGTTGGAGTCGATGAAAAAGCGCCCATCCGTTTCCTCGCTGTCAAGCCATCGTACTTCCCGAGATTGTACTATGCCTTCTCGACTCCTCCAAACCATTCCACCAGCACGAGGAGAGCCGCTTTCAGGTACCGCTTCTACATCCGGCACAAGTACTTCTACCGCTCGCCTACTGTCATCCACTTTTCCTTTTCCATGGTGTCCTTCTTCCATGGCGCCTCCCGGTCACATTTTAGATGGCAGGACGCGCGTTCATTCCCTCATTTCGAGAATATGGTATAATCGGGCGTCTTTCGTGCCCTTCGACGAAGGGCAAAAGTGCGAACACGGAGACCACGCTTGGGTGAATCCCGGCTCAACGGTTCCCAGAGGTGGCAGGAGAGGGCATGCTTATTGGAAGAAGGTGGACGCGAGAGCAAATTCTACACGGGGTGGCGGGACTCCTCCTGGCAGGAGGGAGCCTCTTATTCCTCCTTCTCCCCTGGAAACTGGAAGGTCCATTCTTCGGTCTGCACTGGATCGGGTACGCCGTTTGCCACCAAATTCCCTCCCATTCTTACCAGGCTTTTGGGGTTTCCCTGCCCCTGTGCGCCCGCTGCACAGGCCAATACCTCGGAGCAGCAACAGCCCTGGCCTATCTGGGATGGCTCGGCCGGGGGCGGGCCATGAGATGGCCCTCATGGAAGATTCTGGGAGGAGGTGCCGGCGTGCTGGCCCTCTGGGCCCTGGACGGCACAAACTCTCTGCTGGCCTTCCTCCGCCTGCCTCATTTGTACGAACCGAGCAATATCCTCCGCTTGATCACGGGAACTGGCGAAGGAATGGTTCTGGCCCTCCTCTTCTGGCCCTTCTTCGTCCGGGCCACCTGGGAAACGGGAGAAGACATACCGGTCTTGCAAAATGGACGAGAATTAGGGGGGCTGGGGGTTCTGGGCGCGGGACTTGTTGTGGCCGTGGACCAGGGCGGTGATTGGATCCGTTACTGGCTGGGGATCTTGAGCACCTTCAGTGTCCTCTTGCTCCTCTCCCTGGTTCTGAGCGTGGCCGCACGCCTCGCCCTGGGACGAGAGCAAAGCGCCCGAGGGTGGAAGGATGTCCTCTTGTTCGGAGGTTTGGGAGGAGGGCTGGCCCTGTTGCTCATTGCCGGTGTGGATTTCGTTCGATACACCTGGCTCCCCCCTTTGGGCCCGATCCCATGAGCGATGAGAGGGACAAGGGACACAGAAAGAGGCTCACCGTGGACAAAGATGGTGAAGTTTGGGAAAATCCATCTTGCCAGTTATGCAGCGAAAAAAGGGAGCCTGGCGTGTCCATTCTCTTCATCTTCCTCCCTTCATCTTTAAGGCACATATCTCACAGTGAGGAGGCGCATCATGCCTACAACAATCGAAAATATTCAAGCTCGAGAGATTTTGGATTCCCGCGGCAACCCCACCCTGGAGGTGGAAGTAACCCTGACGAGCGGCATCACAGGCCGCGCGGCCGTGCCCTCCGGGGCCTCCACAGGGGTACACGAGGCCGTCGAACTGAGAGACGGGGATCCCCGCCGTTTCAATGGCAAAGGGGTCCTCAAGGCCGTGAGAAATGTCAACACGGTCATCGCCGATGCCCTCATCGGCTGGGATGCGCTGGACCAGGTGGGCATTGACCGACTGATGATCGACCTGGACGGCAGCGAGAACAAGGGCCGTTTGGGCGCCAATGCCATCCTGGGGGCAAGCCTGGCCGTGGCTCATGCAGCGGCCGATCAGCTTGGGATACCACTCTTCCGCTACCTGGGAGGAACCTTTGCTCACATCCTTCCCGTGCCCATGATGAACATCCTCAACGGCGGCAAACACGCGATGAACTCCACCGATGTCCAGGAATTCATGATCGTTCCTGCCGGTGCGTCGACGTTTGCCGACGCGCTGCGCTGGGGAGCCGAGACGTACCACGCGCTCAAGGCCGTCCTCAAGGCCAAAGGGTACAGCACGAACGTGGGCGATGAGGGTGGATTCGCCCCTTCTCTGCAAAGCAATGAAGAAGCGGTTGAGGTCATTCTCGAAGCCATCGAGAAGGCGGGGTACAAACCGGGCGCGGACATCTATGTGGCCATCGACCCCGCGGCCTCGGAAGTCTACGACCCTGAAAGGCATGTGTACGTCCTCAAGAAGGAAGGACGGGAGCTCAGCGGCGAAGCGTTAATCCGCTTCTGGGAGTCGTGGGTGAACGCGTATCCCATCATCTCCCTGGAAGACGGGCTGGCCGAGGATGATTGGGAGAACTGGGCTCATCTGTACGAAGTTCTGGGGAACCGAGTCCAGATCGTGGGGGATGACCTCTTGGTGACCAACGTGAAACGCATCGAACGGGCCATCCGGGAGAAGACTTGCAACGCCCTGCTCCTCAAAGTCAACCAAATCGGCACCCTGACCGAAGCCATGGCGGCTGCACACACCGCACATCGGGCCGGTTGGAACGTGGTCGTCTCCCACCGGAGTGGAGAGACGGAGGACACAACCATCGCCGACCTGGCCGTCGCCCTCAACACCGGCCAGATCAAAACCGGCGCTCCGGCCCGCATCGACCGCATCGCCAAGTACAATCAGTTGCTCCGCATCGAAGACGAGCTGGGAGAGGACGCCTATTATCCCGGCCTGAAAGCTTTCCAGGTTAGCTAATCACTGTAAGGGGCGCCGAGGCGGTCTCTTCGCCTTGGTGCCCCCACCGCGCCACAGGCAGGCTTACCCGCTTCGGGCCAGCATGTCGAGCATCTCCTGCAGGCACAGGATGGCGTGAAGCCGCACGCCCGCGCGACGCAAATTTGTTTCAGCCCCTTGTTCCCGATCGACGAACACGATCGCGTCTTCTACCACTAATCCCGCCTCCCGCAAGCTTTCCACGGTACGCAAGATGCTAGTGCCTGTGGTGGCGACATCCTCGATGATCACGACTCGCTGTCCAGGCGTATAGCGGCCCTCGATCCGTCGGCCCAGCCCATGAGTTTTGATCTCCTTGCGCGGATAGATCATGGGCACCCCCGTATGAAGGCTGACCGCTGTGGCGATAGGAAGAGCCGCGTATGGCACGCCTGCAAGCAAATCGGGTTTCAGGCGACGAACCTCTCGAGCGTAGAGGCGGGAGATCTCGGCCAACAATGTGGGTGCGCTGACCAAGGACCGCAGGTCAACGTACGTGGAGCTCGTTTGTCCACTGGCAAGGACAAAGTGCCCACGTCGGATGACCCCAAGTTCGGCCAGGGCTGACACGAGCGCTTGCAGGGTGTCCGGGCGAGGAGGAGGGGAGGAAGCCGGTTCGAGTGCGCGCAATTTCTGCACGTAGGCCAAGGCAGCCTCCCGGGGATCCTCGGCCAGGCCGATCCCGCGCGATACGTTCACCAGAATGCCGCTGCCGTCCGGGCGTAACCCCGGGGCCAGGGCCTCTATCGCCCCTCCTTGAGCCCCCACACCGGGCACCAGAAACCAACGTTCCGGAGCCAGATGGCGCATCTCGGCCAGGACCTCAGGATAGGGCGCTCCAACCACCAACCCGGCCTGACCACGAGGGTCCCAGCGCAACACACGGCGAGCCACTTCCCGATAAAGGGGCGTCGGCGGACGGTCTGGAGGACACACCGGCAGGAGTTGCAGGTCCTGCGCTCCGGGGTTCGAGGTGTGGCAAAGGACGAAAACGCCCCGATCTTCGTAGCTCAGGAAAGGGGTCATACTATCCCGACCGAGGTAAGGGCTGACCGTAACCAGGTCCACTCCCAGCTCGACGAAGGCGGCTGTCGCGTATGCCTCCGCCGTGCTGCCGATGTCGCCCCGCTTTGCGTCCAGGATGATGGGAATGCTCCGAGGGATGGCTTCGATAGTCTTTTTCAGGACTTCCCAGCCGGCGGGCCCGAGAGCCTCATAAAAGGCACTGTTGGGCTTATACGCGGCTGCCAGGTCCGCGGTCGCTTCGACGATGGCCCGGTTCCAGGCCAGGATAGGATTCGCGGCCAAACGGAAGCGTTCGGGCAGTCGGGCAGGACGCGGGTCAAGGCCGACGCACAGGGGTGCGCCCACCGAACGAAGGCGAGCCGCCACCTTTTGCCAGACGAAAGGTTCGTTGTTCACGAGAATCTTCTCCTTCGCGCGTGGCGGGATCTGCAACCGGGAAGGAGGGTGCCCTTCGCCTCCTTCCGACCTGAGGAACGCCGGATCCGAAGCAGGGAGAGGCTGCCGGCCCGGCCTTGCCCCTCAGTAGAGGAACATGGGGAGCTCGTCCACCTGGCGGATGTACGGCTTGTACTCCTCCGCGTTATAGAACATGTCCACGTCCACACTGCGAGCTCCCTGAGCCACGATTTCCAGCGGCACCGTCGTATAGATCCCTTTCTGAATGCCCACCATACGCCCACTCTTGCCGGCCAGCAGGCTGTCCATGGCCAGGATCCCAAAGTTGGTCGCGACCATACGGTCAAGCAGGTTGGGCGCACCGGCGCGCATGATGTACCCCAACTGCTGATACATGATGTTCACGCCCTGTTTTTTGACCTCCTGCGCGACCGTGTACCCCACTCCTCCTAACTTCCGGTGACCGTACGCGTCCGGCTCTCCGCTTTCCACGATGTGCCCCCCGAGAGGATAAGCCCCCTCACTGATGATCAGGATGGCATAGTGCGACGGGTTTTTCTCTCGGTCCTGCAGGAGCAAAGCAAGGAGTCGGTTCATGTCGAAGGGAACTTCGGGGATGACCACCCGGTCGATATCGGCCAGCATGCCGGTGTAAAGCGCCGTATAGCCCGCATTGCGACCGAAGACCTCCATGACGCCGATACGCTCATGGGAGCCCACCGTCGTGCGAAAGTTGGTCACGTTGGTCACGGCCCGCGTGATGGCCGTGGAAAAACCAATGCAATACTCGGTTCCCTTGACGTCGTTGTCCATCGTCTTGGGAATACCCATCACCTGGAAGCCTTCCTGATGCAGTCGAGCCGCGTAGCTGAGGGTATCGTCCCCGCCGATGGCGATCAGCGCATCTAGATCCAAATAGGCCAATACCCTCAGCACGTGACGCGTACAATCTCGAGTCCCTTGTTCGGTCTGTGCACAATCGGCTAAACGGACGAAGGAGGGAATTTTTTCGGGCTTCATATTGGAAGGATTTGTGCGGGAACTGTGAAGCATGGTCCCGCCATAGCGGTCGATCCTGCGCACCCGCTCTGGCGTCAAGGGAATAGTCCATCTTTCCAGGGTTTGAGGATCGTCAGGATTGATGGCCATAGGCCCCATCCAACCTCGACGTAATCCCAGAACCTCAATATGTTGTTCGGCAGCACGGCGGACGACGGCCTTGATGGCCGCGTTCAGGCCAGGCACGTCACCACCACCGGTCAAAAGGCCAATTCGCTTGATGGTCGTCATTGCAACACCTCCGAAGGAGTAGAGTCGATCGCACTTCCACAAAAAGAGCCCACCGCCACCAACAAGGTGGCAGGTGGGCATCATCGACCCTCTTATTTTAGTAAGGATTCTCTAAAGGAGCAAGTCCATCAGGAAGGCGCCTCTTGTCAGACAAATAATTTGACAGGCACACGAGAGGCACGTAGAATAGAGTGCAAATCCCCCATACTCATCGTCGTACCGGGAGATCCAACAGAGCAGCGACTTCTGGTTCGTTCATGACAACCCAAGGCCTTGGTCACCGTGATCGGTGGATGTGACTTCGGTGGACACGTCGGCAGGCCAAACTCGGGCACATCTGGCGTCGAGAATAAAGCGTACGATAAAGTGAAGACCCAGAGCTCATAAAAGGAGAATCCCCACATGACTCATCTGGCAGACACGTACACATTCGATGCTCCTCAGGACGTTGTCTGGAACATCCTGCAGGACCCCGACACCCTGGCCAAAGCCATGCCGGGGGTCCAATCTCTGGAGAAGGTGGGCGAAAATCAGTATAGGGGCATGATGAATATTCGCGTTGGCCCGGTCCAGGGCCGTTTCCAGGGGACGGTCACCATGAGCGACATTCGCCCGCCTGAAGGCTATCACCTGCGGGTCGAAGGGAGGGGACCCCAGGGATTCATGACAGGGGAAGGAGATCTGACCCTGACCGGGGTCGGAGAGAAAACGGAGCTGAGGTATACCATGGAAGCCCAGGTCGGAGGGCGCATTGCCGCGGTGGGCCAACGTCTCATCGAGAGCACAGCCCGCTCCATCATTCGCCAAGCCCTCGATTCCCTAAACCGGCAGGCTCAAGCGAGGATGCGCGGGCCGGAACCCGAGGTAACAGAGGGTGGGCCCAGCCCAGTCTCCAACAAAGCCGGGGGAAGCGCCCCCACCGCGCCCCGCCCGGAGGTCGAACCTCCCAGCATGACGCGCGTAGCGGTGGAGGTCCTGCGCGATGTGGCCTCCGACATGATCCCTGAAGAGCAACGCCCCTGGGTTCTGGCAGCGATTGTCGGCGTTCTGGCCTTCCTGGTCGGATGGCTAAGCGGCCGTTCTGGTCGTTAAGCGATTTCCCTGTTCCCCCTAACACCCACAAGTAAGGAGGGCAAACAAATGGCAGTTCGTTTGGCGGAAATACGCCCGGGAGCGTATCATGATTCAGTCGTGCTGATGCAGTTGCAGCGTGCTTTGATAGACCTGCCCGATGTGCTTGACGCGGGGGTGGTCATGGGCACAGATGCCAACAAAGAGCTCCTCGCTCAAGTGGACCTGCTGACACCGGAGGCAAAGGCCGCCAACCCCGACGACCTGGTGATCGTGGTCAAGGCAGAGACGGAAAGCGCGGCCCGGGAGGCTCTGGCCCAGGTGGATGGTCTCCTGAGGCGGCGCCGTTCCCAGTCGAGCCAACAGTTCCGTCCCAAGACCCTGGAATCAGCCGCACAGATGTTGCCCGAGGCCCACTGGGTGCTCGTCTCAGTCCCCGGACGCTACGCAGCCGGCGTCGCTCGCGATGCCCTGCGCTTGCAGAAAAATGTCTTCCTCTACAGCGACAATGTTTCCCTGGAAGACGAGATCTCTTTGAAAGAAAAAGCGGCCCAAAAGGGGCTAATGGTCATGGGTCCCGATTGCGGTACCGCGATGGTGAACGGAATCGGTCTCGGATTTGCCAACAAGGTGCGACGAGGTCCCATTGGGGTGGTCGCTGCCGCCGGGACCGGGTTGCAGACGGTGACCTCGCGCATTCACCAGTTGGGCAGTGGGATCTCTCAGGCCATCGGTACCGGCGGACGGGATTTGTCGAAGGATGTGGGGGCCCGCACGGCGCTGGCCGGCCTGGACGTGCTGATGCGAGATCCGGAAACGAAAGTGATCGTCCTTATTTCCAAACCTCCGGCACCGGAAGTGGCCGAGCAGGTGTTGCGGGCGGCGCGCACCGCGGGCAAGCCGGTGGTTCTGAATTTCATCGGCTACACGCCCCAGGGGCTACCCGGGGGCGATGTGCACTTTGCGTCCACGTTGGACGAAGCAGCCCGTCTGGCCGTCTCCCTGACGGACCAGGGAGGGCGTGAGAATGCGTTGACGGAGATGGCCACTCGCGATTTTGCCGAAGGGCAGCGCTATCTGCGCGGCCTTTACTCGGGCGGCACGTTGGCCTATGAGGCGTTGCTCCTGCTGCGAGACATGCTGCCGACCGTGTACACCAACCTGCACATGTCGGGCACGCAGGAACTCGAGAACCCGATGAAGAGTGAGGGACACACGGTGGTGGACCTGGGTGAGGACGTGTTCACCGTCGGACGTCTACACCCGATGATGGACAATGATCTGCGCATTCGACGGTTGCAACAGGAGGCCGCGGACCCAGAGGTGGCCGTCATCTTGATGGACGTCGTCTTGGGGTATGGCGCTCATCCTGATCCTGCATCGGAGCTGGCTCCCGCAGTGGAACAGGTGATGGAGAAGGCACACGCGGCGGGCCGGGCCCTGGAGGTGGTAGTCACGGTGGTGGGCACGGAGGACGATCCACAGAATCTGGACGCCCAGGTCATGGCGTTCGAGGCCGCGGGCGCTCACGTGTATACGGATCACGTGGCCGCGGTGCGCTATGCCGGGTATCTCGCCCGCACATTGGATTCGGAGACAGGTTTCGTGCCCGTGTCGCTGACCGCGTTCCACGACCCTCTGGCGGCTATCAATGTGGGTGTGGAATCTTTTGCCGAGAGTTTGACAGCACAAAGCGCGCCGGTTGTACAGGTGGATTGGCGTCCACCGGCAGGGGGGAACGAAAAACTCATGGCGTTGTTGGCAAGGATGAAGGGGAAGTAGAGGGATAGGGAGCAGCGAGCAGGAAGTGGGCGGAAGCGTCGGTAATGCTGAACACCCGTAGCCGATGCTCAATGCTCCGTATCTCCTTCCCCTTCCCCAAACACCCAACAAAAGGAGTGCACTTATGACCGTAAACATTGAGCAGGCGAATGCAACCGCAGTTGAACGCATGATGGAAGCGCGGCCAGTGCTCGTTGGCGTGGGCACGGCACGTGACGTGATCCCCGGAATGCGGGACGGACTCCTCCTGCACGCGGGGCCTCCCATCACCTGGGAACGGGCAGGCGGCCCCATGCGGGGTGCAATTATCGGGGCGCTGCTTTTTGAAGGCTGGGCCAAGGACGAGAAGGAGGCCATTGCTATGATGGAGCGGGGCGAGGTTGACCTGGAGCCCTGCCATGAACATCAGGCTGTGGGCCCGATGGCGGGCGTAACCTCCCCCTCGATGGCAGTGTACATTATCGAAAACAAAACGCACGGCAACAAGTCGTACTCCAACCTGAACGAGGGGTACGGCAAGGTATTGCGCTACGGCGCCTACAGCGATGATGTGTTGAGCAAGCTCCGCTGGATGAACGACGTCATGGCTCCTGTTCTGGCCGAAGCCATCGATGCCGCCGGCGGGCTGGACATCAAAGCGCTCATGGCAGAGGCGCTGCACATGGGGGATGAGGGCCACAACCGCAACAAGGCCGGCTCCATCATCTACACGACCAAGCTGGCCCCCTACATTGCCAGGGTGGCGCCGAACACGGATGTGGCCTTCGACGTGATCAAATTCTTGGGAGACAACGCCCTGAGCGTGCTCAATCCGGTCATGGCCTCGTGTAAGGCGATGGCCGATGCCGCGCATGGTGTTGAAGGAAGCACGGTGGTGACGGCCATGGCCCGCAATGGCACGGACTTTGGCATCCGTGTGAGCGGACTGGGGGACCGCTGGTTCACCGCACCGGTGGCCGTTCCTAAGGGGCTTTACTTCTCGGGCTTCAGCGCCGAGGACGCGGCCGGAGACATCGGCGACAGCACCATTACCGAGACGGCCGGCATCGGCGGTTTTGCCATGGCCGCGGCTCCCGCCATCGTCACGTTCGTCAGCGGCAAACCGGAAGATGCGATGAACACGACCCTGGAGATGTACGAAATCACCACGACCGAGCACAAGTACTTCTCCATTCCCTACCTGGACTTCCGTGGTACGCCCACGGGCATCGACATCCGTAAGGTGGTAGAAACGGGCATTACCCCGCGGGTGAACACGGGCATCGCCCATAAGAACCCGGGTGTGGGCCAAATCGGCGCCGGCCTCGTCCGCCCGCCCATGAAGATGTTCGAGGATGCCCTGGTGGCGTTTGGGAAGAAGTATGGGTTTTAACGGCTAGGTGGAGGATGGAGATTGGAGGATGGAGATT
>CAZAQA010000011.1:82370-99494 GCA_964487375.1 uncultured Anaerolineae bacterium
GAGATTAGGGATTAGGGATTGGAGGATGGAGATTAGGGATTAGGGATTGGAGGATGGAGATTAGGGATTAGGGATTGGAGATTGGAGATTGGAGATTGGAGGATGGGGTGGCGGTAGGGATAGAAGATCTGCGTGTGTTGAGGAAGGCGGAGCAATTGGCCGATCAAGTATGGGGCCAGGTACAAATGTGGACCGGCTTTCAGAAGGATACTGTCGGTCTCCAATTAGTACGGGCTGTGGATTCGGTTGGGGCAAATATTGCGGAAGCGTTTGGGCGGTTCCATTATGGTGAGAAGCTCCGGTTCCTCTATTATGCTCGCGGAAGTGTCTTTGAGAGTAAATATTGGTTGGATCGGGCTCATAAGCGCAAGCTCATTGACCATGAGATGTACACAATGTGGACAGATTCCATTGAAGTTGTAGCCCGTCAACTTAATGCTTTCGCGAGGAGTATTCAGCAGCAAAAAAATGGTGGGCAAGGCAAGCAGATCCGAGAATCTTCGGTCCCTTACACCGTTCTTATGCCCTGGCCTGACGACAATCTCTGATCTCTTGTCAATCTCTAATCTCTGTATTTCTAATCTCTGAATTGCAGAATCTCTAACACCCGTTGTGCACGTGATCACGTCCTAGGTCCTGATGAATCAAGGAGGTCCAACATGAACCGTGACCAATTCATCGCCACATTGGCGAATGCAAAAATATATGACCTCACTCAAGATCTGAGCATCTTCACGCCGCCCTGGCCCGGGGACAAGGCGTTGGAAATCCATTTCTTCAAGCGACTGACCGGTGCTTATGGCGGAGGTCAAGGGGCCAACGGCCAACTCATCAGTTGGAGCAACAACACGGGCACCCATCTTGTCGGAGAAAAGGCCTACTTTTCTGCCGGCCGAGCCATCTCGGACATTCCTCCCAAGGAATTGATGGGTCCGGGAGTCATCGTCGACATCTCCGACCAGGTCGAGGACTACGACCTGATCACGCCCGAAATGATCACTCGCCGCGCGGACGTACGCCCCGGCGACATTCTCATCATCAACACAGGCTACCATCGTTACTCCTGGGACCAGCCCGATGTGACCAATCCTCATGCCCAGGGTGGCGTCGAGAACAAGGAGTTTGGCTTCTTCGTCCGCCATCCCGGTCCCACGATGGAATTCTACAAGTGGGCCCTGGACATGAAACTCAAGTGGGTCGGCGTGGACTGCGGCATCGCCGAGCATCCCATGAACACCCCCATCCGCTGGATGCATCCCGGCGAGTTCCAAAAGGCGGAAGCCAAACTCAAGGCCAAGTACGGCAAGAATTTCGAGGAGATCTTTCCGCCTGACGAATACTACCGTTTGACACACATCACCCTGCCCAAGGCGCACATGCTCTTCGTCGAATCGATCGTGGGCCAGATCGACGAACTGAAGAACCAACGGGCCTGGATCATGGCCATGCCCATTCCCTTTATGGAAACACCGATGGCCTGGGCCCGTGTCGTGGCGTATCAACCCCCGGACGGGGTCGCCATGGATGAGTTCATGGACACCCTGAGCGCGGCCGAAGTTTACGACCTGACCCTGCCGTTCAGCATTCAGGTCCCCCAGTGGGCCAACTACGAGCCCCTTTCTGTCAAGTATATCCGCCGGGTCGGGGGCCAGAACTACGGCCTGGGCCGCAACACCGACCTCTGTCGGGCCAGCTTCCACCTGGCCACGCACATGGATGGGGAGAAGCACTTCTGGGCTCGTGGCCGAACGATTGGTCAGGTTCCTCTAGACTACTGGATCGGCCCGGCGGCCCTGGCAGATATCTCCGATCAAGTCACCGACCTGGACGTGTATACTCCGGAGATGATCGAGAACGTCGTCGAGGTGCGCGAGGGGGACATCCTGCTCCTGAAGACGGGCTGGCACAAGTACGGCTGGAACAGCCCGGACTCGGACGAGTTCCGCTACATGGTCCGCCATCCCGGCCCCTCGCCCGATTTCTCCGAATGGGCCCTGAAGAAGAAAATCAAGTGGATAGGCATCGACGCCGTGAGTCAAGACCATCCCATGAACACCATCCAGCGCCTGTGGCATCCTAAGACATTCGAAGAAGCCAATCGCAAGTTGAAGGCCCGCTTCGGTAAGGATTGGGATGAAATGTATCCGCTGGACAAGTATTATCAAGACACCCATCTAAACCTGTTCCCCAAAGGTATCGTCCACGCCGAGAACCTGGGCACCGACATCACCCGGCTTCCCAGTGGACGCTATTACGTGGGCGCATACCTGCCCAAAGGGATGGAGACCGCGTCCATGTGGGGACGATTCATTGCGATGAAGGAAGGGAAGTAGAGCAAGATGTCAAGTGTTGGGTTGTGAGGTGTCGGGTGTCGGGTCATAGATACCGGGTATCAGGTGTTGGTGTTGCTCCTCATCTCTCGCCTCCTCCTGATACCTGGTCTTTAATCCCTATACCTGATCCCTGATACCAACTTTGGAGGTTACTATGAAACCGCCTGCTTTCAAATATTTATCGCCAGCCACGGTAGACGAGACAGTGGCCTATCTGGCCGAGTATGGCTATGACGCCAAACCCCTGGCCGGAGGTCAGAGTCTCATCCCAACCATGAACTTCCGACTGGCCGCTCCGGGGATCCTGGTGGACATGAATCGGGTGGACGAACTGGCGTACATTCGTCCGGCGGCGGATGGAGGGGTCCTCATCGGCGCCATGACGCGACACGTTCAGGTCGAAAAGTCCGAGCTGATCGAGGCCCGTATTCCCCTGCTGCACGAAACGATGCCCTTCATCGCCCATCCCCAGATCCGCAACCGTGGGACCTACGGAGGCAGCCTGGCCCATGCGGATCCCGCGGCCGAGTTGCCGGCTGTGACCACTGTTCTGCGTGGGCAAATTCGTCTGCGCAGTGTCCGTGGAAGCCGCCAACTCTCCGCAGAGTCTTTCTTTCTGGGGCTCTTCACAACCGCCCTGGAACCGGACGAGATCGTTGCGGAGATTGCTTTGCCTCCTTTGCCGGCCCGTACCGGATGGGCATTCGACGAAGTTTCGCGGCGACACGGGGACTTTGCCCTGGTCGGAGCGGCCGCAACGGTCACCCTTGACGGACGCGGGGCTGTGGAAGACGTCCGCCTCGCTTTCATGGGGGTAGGTGACAGGCCTATGATGGGTCAGGCGGCCGCAAACATCCTGGTGGGGCACACGCCCAGTGAGGAGGCCATCGAAGCTGCGGCCGAGCGCACGGCCCAGGAGGACATCGATCCCTTCGGCGATGTCCACGCTTCGGCGGACTTTCGTCGTCACCTGGCCGCGGTCCTGGCACGCCGGGTTCTGAGCCGCGCCATCAAGCGAGCTCAACAACGATCGTGACGTGAGAGAAGCGGACCGATTCGCAGGAGGTTACCGTGAGCGAACTACAACCTGTACGAGTGACGGTCAACGGCGTCGCTTACGAACGCACCGTTGAACCACGGATGTTACTGAGCGATTTCATCCGGCATGAGTTGGGACTCACCGGGACGCATGTGGGCTGTGAACATGGGGTCTGTGGGGCCTGTACAATCCTTTTCGACGGAGAACCCATACGTTCTTGCCTCATGTTCGCCGTCCAAGCAGATGGTCACGAGATTATGACAGTAGAGGGGTTGGCCACGGACGGTCAACTGCACCCGCTGCAGGAAGCCTTTCACGAAGCCCATGCCCTCCAGTGTGGCTTCTGCACGCCAGGATTCCTCATGACATTGAAACCCTTCGTAGAAACCCATCCCCGGCCCTCTGAGAAAGAGATCCGGGAGGCCATTTCTGGTAATCTCTGCCGTTGTACCGGCTATCAGCACATTGTCGAAGCGGTCAAACTGGCTGCAGAGAACATTCATCGTTCCTGAGCCATCTTCTGCTCATACGAGGAAGGGCCCTCCCTTCTGGACTTTGTTGTCGTTTGTGGGAACTCTGTTAGGAGCGTGATCATGGCAACACGATATTTTGGTAAGCGCATTACACGCAACGAAGACCCTTACCTGCTCACAGGGCAGGCTCTCTTCACCGATGACGTCCATCTGCCCGGCATGGTTCATGTGGCCTTCCTACGCAGCGACTACGCCCACGCACGCATTCGCAGCATAGATGTCTCCGCGGCGAGAGAACGTCCCGGTGTAATCGCCGTGTACACCGCGCAAGACCTGGGAGACTACTGGCAGCCGGGACCTTTATTGGTCTCCCCTCCTCCCGTCGAGGGCATCGTCTTCAACGAGCGAACACAGGTTCCTCTGGCCAAGGACAAAGTTCGCCATGTCGGGGAACCGGTGGTCATGGTCGTAGCAGAAAGTCGCTACATCGCCGAGGACGCGCTGGACGATATCATCGTCGACTACGAACCGCTTCCGGCCGTGGTGGACATCGAGAAAGCTCTGGAACCCGATGCCCCACTGGTTCATGAGGATCTGGGGTCCAACGTGGCCGCGCACGTGGTGCAGCGCAAAGGGGATTACGAAGCGGCCCGGGCGAAGGCCGACACGATCATCCGTCGCCGCATTTTCTACGACCATGGCCTGGCCGCGGCCATGGAAAACCGCGGCGTTGTGGCCCAGTGGGACCCGAAAATGAGATCTCTCACTGTCTGGGACACCACCCAAGCCCCGGTCGTCATCCGCAATGGCCTGGCCGGGATGCTGGGACTGTCCGAGTCCCAGGTGCGGGTCATTGCCCCCTTCATCGGTGGTGGATTCGGCCCCAAGATTATGATGTTCTACCCGGAGGAAGTCCTTATTCCCTGGGTGGCCATGCAACTGAAGCGCCCGGTCAAGTGGATCGAAGACCGACGGGAGAATTTCACGGGGACCACACAAGAGCGTTACCAGATTCACGACGCGGAGATCGCCCTGACCAGTGAGGGACGCATCCTGGGAATCAAGGATGTTTTCCTCCACGACAACGGCGCCTACGATCCCTACGGCCTAACCGTCCCTATCAACAGTCAGTGCACGCTATTGGGCCCCTACGACGTGCCCAACTACTATTCCGAGTTCACCGCAGTATTCACCAACAAAACCATTGTCACTCCCTACCGGGGTGCCGGCCGCCAACACGGGGTCTTCGTCATGGAGCGCTTGCTGGACATCGCGGCTAAAGAGTTGGGCATCGACCGGACCGAGATCCGACGGCGCAATTTTATCCCGCCGGACAAGTTCCCCTACAACAACGAAATCATCTATCAGGATTTCGCTCCCCTGGTATATGATAACGGCAACTACGAACCCACCCTGGACAAGGCCCTGGAGATGATCGGCTACGAGCAGTTCATTCGGGAGGAACAGCCACGCCTGCGCGCCGAGGGCAGGCATGTGGGCATCGGCGTGGTAGCTTATGTAGAAGGGACCGGCATCGGTCCCTACGAGGGAGCTCGCGTTCAGGTGGAAACGACGGGCAAAGTCACGGTGGCCACCGGCGTCGGCACGCAAGGACAAGGACATTTCACCTCTTTTGCCCAAATCGTGGCCGAGGAATTGGATGTGGACGTGCGCAACATTCGGGTGGTGACCGGGGACACGGCCGAGTTTCACTGGGGCACAGGTACATTTGCCAGCCGCGGGGCCGTCGTTGCCGGGAACGCTATTGCAGCCGCGGCGCGCAAGGTGAAGGAGAAAGCCCTTAACCTGGGGAGCGAGATCTTGAATGTCCCCGTCGAAGCGCTGGAATTGAGGGAAGGGTATGTGAGGGCTCGGGATGGGAGTGCGTCCATTAGCCTTGCCGAGCTGGCCCGTAAGGCCAACCCTCTGCGCGGGGCGGTCAAGCCGGGCACCGAGCCGGGCCTGGAAGCCACCATGTACTTTGGACCGGAGCGGGGGGCAACGGCCAACGGAGCCCATGCGCTCATCGTGGAAGTCGATCCGGAGACCATGCAAGTGCAAATCAAGAAATATGTGGTCGTGCATGATTGCGGCCGAGTCATCAACCCCTTGATTGTGGACGGACAAATCCACGGTGGCGTGGCGCAAGGCATTGGAAATGCTTATTACGAGCAGATTGTCTACGATGAGGACGGCCAGATGTTGACCGCGTCCTTCATGGATTATCTGGTGCCGACGGCTTTGGAGGTCCCTTCTATCCAGGTAGGACACCTGGAAACACCTTCGCCCTTGAACCCCCTGGGCACCAAAGGCACGGGCGAGGCCGGTGCAATCCCCACCGCGGCCGCGTTCGTGCAGGCGATCGAAGATGCTCTGGCCGACACCCACATCGAGATTTTGGAAGCTCCCCTGAGTCCCAACCGGCTCTTCGAGTTGCTGAAGACACGCGTCCCGGAACCCGCCTGATGCCGAGTGGGAAGAGTGGCGTTTTCTGGCTGAGAGAGGCTGAAAGGAGGAGGACATTCCCAAACAATTCACACAGGACCACACACAGTCCAGTCCATCATCCCCCAACGATTCCGGATAGGAGGAGAGTATCATGAAACGAAACGTGTTGAGCGCCCAATCTGGACGTCTGTTCATTGTCATCCTGTTGATCGTCAGCGCCCTGACGTTGAGCATGTGCTCCCAGGCCGCACCCACGCCAACGCCCACACCGGTTCCTCAAAAAGCCCAGGCGGCAGCCCCCACACCAACACCCAAAGCCAAACCGGCCGCCGCCAGCAACTCAAACCAGGCCACCCTGGCCATCCTGCACTTCAGCGTCATTCAGGGAACCACCTGGTCAGGAGCCCACGACCGGGCAGGCAAGCGCATCGCCAAGAAGTACAAGCGGGTAAAGTACGTCTACCGTGAGGAGGTCGGGCCCGACTCCACCGTTCCTTACGCCCAGGAACTGATCAACAGCGAAGGGGCGGACATCATCGTCGGCAACGCGGAGTTTATGGGGCTGCCTCTGAAGGACATCGCGGACAAATACCCAAACAAGTATTTCGTCTCCATCATCGCCAGTGACCTGAGCACGAAAAGAAACTTCATTCGCTTCTTCCCGCGGCAATACCAGGCGCTTTACCTGGAAGGATTGGTGGCCGGCGCCTTGACCAAGACAGGAAACATCGGCATCGTCTCCGCGTTCCCCTCCGTCCAGGTTATCCGCCGCCAGGCCGGGTTCTATCTGGGCGTGATGGACGCGGCTAAGCTGCTCAAGAAGAAGGTGAACGTGTACGTCAAGTATGTGGGAGACTGGTACAAGCCCACTGAAGAGCGAGACATCGCCAAGACGCTGGTCGACCAGTACAAAGTGGACGTGCTGACTCAGCAAACGGACTCCGGTTCTCCCCTGGACGTGGCCAAGGAAAAGGGCATCTGGTTCATCGGCAAAGACATGGACATTGTCGGTGAATACCACTGGGCGACTACGGACACGGTCGCCATCTCGTTCGACACCCGCTGGGAAGTGGGGTACGACAAGATCATCAAGGACTGGATGGCCGGCGATCCGCGGCCAGAGACCATTCTTTACCCCGGCATGGATGAATTTTTCATCACAGCCGACGGAACCAAAGAGCCGACCATTGACATCATGAACAACGGCAAGGTCGGCGTGGACGCCATTAGCCCCAAGGCGCGCAAGCAGATCCCTGACGAAATCGTCCAGATGATCAAGGAGCGCCGGGACGAGATGCTCAAAGGGGTGTGGGATCCCTTCTTTGCCCACCAATTCGTGAGCAACGGAACCGGCCTAGCTCTGGAAGGACTGCCCATCCCTGCCAAGGGAAAGGTGGTCAAGCCCGCGAATCGGATGCCTTCGGCCACATGGCTTCTCTCCAAGTTCAACTTCGACCTGGAAGGCATCCATATCCTCGAGTAATTCGCCTCTCGGGTGTGGAGATGAACGGGGGGCATGGGTCCAAACGGGCTCATGCCCCCTCTCCTGGGACCCCTCACAAGCAATCTGAACCATAAGACGCTACGTAGTCGTGAGCAAAGGCTCACAGAGATCGGCGGTCAGGCTATGACGAAGTGGAGGAGAATATGGGCAGTTTACCGGGCTTACGTCGTTCTGGGGAAAAGGGGCAGAGGTATCCCGAGCAGCAGACCACATCCTTCCAACCCGGGGAGACCATTCTGGAAATGCGGGATATCACCAAGCGCTTTCCGGGAGTAATCGCCAACCACCGCATCAGCTTCGAACTGAAGGTGGGGGAGATCCACGCCATCCTGGGAGAGAATGGTGCCGGCAAAACGACGCTGATGAACATTCTTTTTGGGTTGCTCCAGCCGGACGAAGGGGAGATTTATCTCTACGGCAAGAAGGTCACGTTCCGCTCGCCCCTCGATGCCATCAACATGGGGATCGGTATGGTGCATCAGCACCGGAAATTGGTTCCCGCCCACACAGTGATTGAGAACATTGTCTTGGGACACCCCCGTGCGGGCAAAGTGCTCAACTTGAAACGGACGGAAGAGGAAATCCAGGCCCTGGCCGACAAGTACGGTTTCCACGTGGACCTGAGAGCCAAGGTCTGGCAACTTTCTGAAGGGGAGAAGCAGGCGGTCGAGATCTTGAAGGCCCTCTACCGCGGGGCACGTATTCTCATCCTGGACGAGCCGACATCGGCCCTGACACCGCGAGAGACGGAGCACTTGCTGGAATCCATCGAGAACATGGCGCATAGCGGCTTCGGCATCGTCCCCTTCATCACCCACAAGCTGCCGATGGTGCTGGCCATCAGCAACCGGGTCACCGTGCTGCGCCGGGGCGAGGTGGTGGCCCGGCTGAAAACGGAGGAGGCGACCGAGCAACTCCTGGCCGAGAAGATGGTGGGACGCCCGGTGCTCTTCGACCTAAAGCGTCCTCAGGTGGAGTTGGGCCGGCCTGTTTTGCGAGTTGAGCACCTCTCGGCCTTAAATGACAAAGGGGTCGTGGCCCTGAAAGATGCCTCCTTCACCATCCGGGAAGGGGAAATTCTGGGTATTGCCGGCGTATCGGGAAACGGCCAGCGAGAGTTGGCCGAGGTGTTGGCCGGTTTGCGCAAGCCGACCGGTGGACGCATCCTTTTCGAAAATGAGGACATCACTCGTGCTTCTATCCTGGAACGCTGGCAAAGAGGGATAGGATATATCCCGGCCGAACGAAAGGACGTGGGAACCATCGGCGACTTTTCACTGGTGGAAAATGTGCTGATGAACTTTTACTTCGACGAGAACATGGTCAAGAGTGGGTTGGTGGACTACGACCGAGCTCTGCGCCTGACCCGGGAACTCATCATCGAGTTTGGCATTTCTACCCCCGGCCCGGAGGCCAAGGCGAGAACGCTTTCCGGTGGCAACTTGCAAAAAGTCATCCTGGCACGCGTGCTGGCCCGGCGCCCCAAACTCCTGATTGCCGCCCTGCCTACCCAGGGGCTGGATATCGGCGCCATGGAATTCGTGCGCAAGAAACTCTTGGAGACGAAAACCCTGGGCTCGGCCGTTCTGCTCATCTCTGAAGACCTGGACGAGGTGATGGCCATTAGCGACCGGGTGGCGCCAATCTAC
The DNA here is from genome assembly GCA_964487375.1 of uncultured Anaerolineae bacterium. Classification (GTDB taxonomy): domain Bacteria; phylum Chloroflexota; class Anaerolineae; order JAADDB01; family JAADDB01; genus JAADDB01. The sequence goes on from CAZAQA010000011.1 coordinate 91,817, forward strand.
GAGGGACGATTCATGGGTATTTTCGACATCGAGAAAGTGAAGAAGGAGGAGGTCGGAGCGATGATTGCAGGCTTACCCGTGGAGGAGAAACCGCTATGACCGTTGGACCTTACAGCGTCAGGCTGGCAAAACGGGAGAGCATTTCCGGCTGGCAAGCTGCTCTCATTTCCTTGATGGCAATTGTGGTGGCATTGGTGCTGTTCAGCTTCATCTTCATCCTGGCACACGTCGACCCTATAGCCGCGTACCAGGGCATTTTTTCTTACGCTTTCGTCAACCAGTACGGCCTCTTGCTGACGCTCAACCGCGCCATCTTCCTGCTGTTCGCCACGTTCGCCTTCGTCTTCCCCTACAAAGCAGGCTTGTGGAACATCGGCATGGCGGGACAATTGTACATGGGCGCCCTAGCGGCATTTGCTGTGGTGGATGCACTCGGCGGCAAGGTGTCCCTCCACGCCAACCTGAACCCCGTGCTGGTTATTCCCTTGATGCTTCTGGCCGCGGCAGTCGGCGGTGCTCTGTGGGGACTCATCGGGGGCTTCCTCAAGGGCCGCCTGGATGTCGACGAGATCGTGGTTACGATGTTGCTGAACTTCATCGCCTTTTGGCTGGTCTCTCACATGATTAAAGAGGGGGGACCCTTCATGAACCCGCAGGGGCGAGGGGAGAGTTTCGCGTTGCCTACATCTTTACACGCCCCGCAGATCTTTGGCATTCCTTACACCGGCTACCTGGCCGTCCTGCTGGCCGTCCTGCTGGAATTTGTCTTCCGTAAGACAAAGTTAGGGTATCAGATCCGGGCGTTTGGCAAGAGTCCTGCCGCCGCCCGTTACGCCGGCATTGACCCCTTCAAGATATCCATGGTCGTTTTCCTCTTGGGGGGAGCACTTGGTGGCCTCGCCGGATATCATTACTTTGGAGCCGTCCCCGGTGTGTACAAGATCGCCCGCACGTACGGTTACTTCGGTGACATCTCCAACTACGGCATCATCTGTGGCCTGATTTCCCTGGGCAGCCCAGTGGCTGCCATCCCGGTAGCCCTGTTATTCGGTGGGCTTTCCATTGGAGGCCGCTTCGCTCAGGGGAAGCTTCACATGGCCTTCGGCCTGGATTACGCGTTGCTAGGGGTCTTGATGATCACCCTGGTGGCCTTCCAATTCTTTTACCGATATACCATCACGTGGGAAACGAGGGAGGAAAAACTCCATGTGGCAGTTTATAGCTCGAAGCCTTGATGCCTCGACGATTTTCACCTTTGCCGGCCTCGGTGAGCTGGTCGATGAACGGGCGGGCATTCTGAACGTAGGCGTGGAGGGAATCATGCTTTTTGGCGCCACACTGGGTTTCGTGGCGACAAAAATATCGGACAGTTATCTCATCGGTTTCCTGGTCGCCCTGGCCATTGGGGCCCTCTTGGGAGCCATGCACGGGTTCTTCTCCATCACCCTGGGAGTAGACCAGGTCGTCAGTGGAATGGGCATTTGGATCCTGGGATTCGGCCTCACCACCTATATCGGCAACCCCTACACGGGACCGTTAGGCATGAAACGAATTCCGACTATCCTGGACGTTTCTCCCTTCTTCTACCTCTCCCTGGTACTGGTGGCGCTCCTCTGGTTCATGCTGTTCAAAACAAGCTTCGGCCTGCGCCTCCGTTCTGTGGGAGAAAACCCCTCCGTAGCCGAAGTATCCGGCATCCGTGTCACCCGAACCCGTTACTTTGCCGTCATATTCGGCGGCATGATGGCGGGATTCTCCGGGGCTGTGTACTCTCTCTACTACAACCCTGTCTGGAACTATAATTTCCTGATGGGTTGGGGGTTCATCTCCCTGGCCCTGGTCTTCTTCTCAATGTGGAATCCCGTTATCCTAATGGGAGGCTCTTTGCTGTTCGGCTCCCTCTGGCAATTGTCTTTGAATCCCGAACTCCTCGTCCCGGGCCTGATGTCCCGATACCTTTGGCGCACCGTTCCCTTCGTCGTCACCATTCTGGTGCTGATCCTTATCTCCACAGATTGGTTCCGAACGCGATGGGGCGCGGCCAAGCCAGAAGCCTTGGGATTGCCCTACTTCAAGGAATAGGGAAGAAATCGCAGCCGTCAGGCTCAACAAGGTCATGAACCATGCGTGTGCATGCTCGGTTGGTGAGCCACCCCGTCCGACGCTTCCTGAAAAATGGGCCCTTCAAGGCTCACGTGTTGAGTGTGCACACGCATGTGTGCAACGTCATCACGGACGACGAGCATATCGTCGCCGTGGTAACCCCCTCCGTTGGCGCCGGCCCCTTCCACGTGCTCCTCTCCGAAGAGGTCGTCTGCTCCGATCTGATCTCCCCTCGGGCGGAGATCTGGCTGACCCCGCACGAAATTCACCTGGGGACATGCCGGGTGATCCTGACCGAAGGAGAGGGGTGGAGCCCCACACTCCGCTGGCCGGCCGGGAACCACGCTCCCCTGATTCGGGTCCTTCGGTCCCTCCTCCTGGCCAGGAGGGAGAGCGATCGCTGGTCTCATCTGATTCGCGACCGCATTGGAGCCGGGTTGCAATCCCTGCTCTCCGGGTTGAAAGCAAGGCGTGCCGAGTCCGTGCACCGAGGAGTGGACACACTGATGGGCCTGGGCCCCGGGCTGACCCCCGCCGGGGACGACGTGCTCCTGGGGGTCATAGCCGCGCTCCAGGCTCAAGGGACGGAAGAGGCTCAGGAGCTTCTCTTTCCTGCCGTGCGGCAAATCCTGGGGCACACGACCCGGCTTAGCGCCTTGTGGCTGATGCACGCGTTGGAGGGGCAGTACTCTCAGCCGTGGCACGAGCTGGCCCGGGCCTGGGAGGCAGCAGACATCGAGCAGATGCGTGCGGCTGCCCGTCGCATCCTGCAAACGGGTGCGACGTCAGGCTACTACGCGCTTCTTGGCTTCTCCCAAACGCTCGGAGAGAAATAACCCGGCCGAGGGGCAAGCGGCCAACAGGACCGCACCTGCAACCGACTCACCCTCCCACCTCGTACATGACCAATCCCGACGGCAACTTGGGGTAAAAGTACGTCGCTTTGGGAGGAGCAACCTGACGGGCCTCCGCCAACGCCTGGAATTGTTCCAGACTGGTGGGGGCAACCAGCGCCACCAGCTTCCACAACCCCGCCCGAACCTGCCGGAGAAGCTGTTCGGCGTCGGGAGAAAAGTGTAACTGCTTCTTTTGCATGACCGGATCGTCACTGATGCCCACCCCTGGACCCAGGACAAATTTCTGGAGCTGATAGACGGCCAAGTCAAAAATCTCGGGAGGAGTCTCAGCCCGGCACTGCTGTACATGAGGTCGGTCCAGGCGCAGGTGGAGGCGGTAAGCCGGCCCCTCAGGGAAAACCAGGGCTATATCGGGCAAACCCGGCGTCAGATGCTGTATCCAGGCTAAGAGTTCCTGATCATCTTGCATAGGAGAAACGTCGTAGGAGCGAATCACAGCAGAAAGCACACGTTCCGGCGTGACATCCGAGGTTCGATGCACCGCGCGGTGGGTGGGCAAGATGGTCACCCCCGGGTCCTCCAGAGCCGCGGCGTAAATCATGGCATAGTCATACGGCTGTCCCGGCGGTGCGTGCGGATGGCGGCGACGCTGCCAGCGCTGATAATTCAAAGCCGTTTCATAGCGGTGATGACCGTCGGCCACATAAAAGGTCTTGCTCCCCAGTTGACGCACTAAAGCGCGTATCCGATCCTCTTCTTCAACTTTCCACAGGCGCTGAACCACCCCCTCCTCGTTCCGGTAGCTCACATGGGGAGGCGCCGCACAGATTTCTTCCAGCAGGGAACGCACGACAGCTTGCGGGTCGCTGTACAGCGTAAAGATAGGACTGAATTGCACACGGGTCGCCTTCAACAGGGCCAGACGGTCGGCTTTGGCCGAAGGGAACGTCCGTTCGTGGGGCAACATACCCCGGCCCCAGGAATGCAGGGCAATCCGACCGATAACCCCGATCCGACTCACATGAACACCGCCGGAAGTCTCGAACGTCTGCTTCAAGACGTAGAGGGCCGGCCGTCCTTCGCGCGCCAGAACCTTCTGCCGTTGCCACCCATGGAGATGCTCGGCTGCCCGGTAATAGTGAGATACGTCCGGCTCAGCCCCATCAAGAGGACCTCCAGGCAAAACAAGATGGACGATGTTGAAGGGATGCCGTTGCCGATACATCGCCCACGCCGCTTGCTCGATGATATCATAAGGGGGAGACAGTACATCCTCCAGTGGGAATCGAGGGGCATAACGCCACCCCCGGAAAGGCAAAAAGCGCTCTTGTTGTGAGCCCATGCTCCAAGCGTCATAAACGGCCTCCGACTGCAAAAATGGGTCCGTGGTCATGGACGACCTCCTTTCATTTTCGTCGTTCCTCATCCGTTCAAGGAACCCAGGGAAGGGCGCTCGGGAGAGACAAGGAACGAATTACGCAGGATTTCCTGTGTACTCATCCAAATACCCCAGCGCCAGGGCCAGTTCGGCGTTGAGAATAGAGGCCCCCGCGGCGCCGCGAATGGTGTTATGCCCGAGAACGACGAACTTGTAATCGAGGATGGGGTCCGGGCGCACCCGGCCTACCACCGTGGCCATTCCTTTGCCCGCGTACACATCCAACCGCGGTTGGGGGCGATCCGGTTCCTCTCGTACGATAATCGCTGGCTGGGGGGCCGTAGGAAGCTGCAGGTTCTGCGGAATGCCCTTGAACGAACGCAGCACATCGATCACCTCTTCCCGGCGGGCCTCATGGCGCAATTTAACGACAACCGCTTCTGTATGTCCATCAACGACAGCAACCCGATTCACCGCCGCACTGATGGTGATGTTCGCCAGTTCGACTTGGGCCCGGGTGTACGTCCCCAGCAATTTGAGAGGCTCACTCTCGATTTTCGCTTCTTCATTGCCAATATAAGGAATGACATTGCCGACGATATCCAGAGAAGGAACACCGGGATATCCGGCGCCACTGAGGGCCTGTAACGTCGTCACCATCACATCCTCCAGTCCAAAAGCATCGTGCAGGGGCTTGAGTGCACACACCAGGTGAATCGTGGAGCAGTTGGGATTGGTGACGATGAAGCCCGACCAGCCACGGGCCTCCTTTTGTGTGTGGATCAATGCCAGGTGATCGGGATTCACTTCCGGGATAACCAGGGGCACATCCGGCTCCATGCGGAAGGCCGAGGCGTTGGAGAACACGGGCACGCCCGCGGCCGCAAACGCGGGCTCAACGTCACGAGCCGTGCTGGCCGGGAGCGCGGAGAAAACCAGATCACACCGGTCGGCCAGAGCCTCCGGCGTTGCCGCGCGGATTGTCACCTCGGCCACAGGCTCGGGCATCGGAGTGCCGAGTATCCAGCGAGTGGCTTCCCCGTAAAGCTTCCCCACCGACCGATCTGAGGCCGCCAGGGCGCCGATGGTAAACCAGGGATGATGGGCCAGAAGCTGCACAAATCGCTGCCCCACCGCGCCCGTGGCCCCCAAAATACCCACACGCACAGGAGTCCGTTTCATTTGTTTCCTCCTCAGGATACGCAAACGGCCAGAGCGCGCAGCATCACGCTCTGGCCGCAGTCTCCTTCAACTGCTTTTTTATTCTACGGACAGCTCGATTGAACGTCAACCGTGGGGGCTCCTGTAGCGGGGATATGAACCGTGACCATCCAGGTACAGGCACAGGAACCATCCGGACCGCTCACCTGGGCCCGATACGTCCCGACGAGACGCATGCCCTGCTCCGCGAGCACCGCTTCGGGCAATCCCTGGTTCACGCCACGCCATCCCCAGCCCAGGCCCAAGACCCACTGCAGCGTCTCACCCCGTCCAACCATCAACGAGGATGGCCGCGTCTCCCCGATCATCCCCCAGCTCTGGGCGGAGGCGGGGAAACTCTGTCCGGCCCATTTCCAGGTGCCGGAGTGAGGGGAGCCGTTCTGCGTCCACTGCCAGGAAAGCCGTCCCAGTTGAGCCACCCGACAATAACGAACATTGCTGTCCGGCGTCAGGGACACCGAAACCCCCAGATTCAGGCGGGCCATCCGTCCCCGGCCCAGGGGATCAACGTCCACTCCCAGGCGGCTGTGCGTCACGTCTTCCCAGGGAAGCGGCAGGGGGGAGGTTCCGGAAGTCAGCAAATGAAGAGATTGGCACCCACAGCCGGTCTGTTCCTTCCAGGCGGCAGTGGTCGTGTCCAGGCGATAAACAGCCTCGTCGCTGAGTCCTTCGGCATCCGTGACGACGAGCCGGATCGTGTGCACACCCGGCGTAAAAGCATATTCCACCTGGGCCCCTTCCAGGACATGCCCATTGCCCATATCCCATCGGTACTCACGGATATCCTGGTCCAGGTCCGTGCTGCCTGTTGCGTCCAAAAGCACCTTACCGCCGCTTTCAAATGTAGCACGCGCCTGAGCCATAGGCGCGTGGTGGATAATGACCGAACGGACGACCTCTCCCACCTGCCCCGACGCGGTCCACAACCGGGCCCGCAGATACACCGAGGTCAGCGGGATCTCTCCGGTATCCCAAAATGCCGACCAGATGCCGTCTTCAACCAGGTTCTCCATGTCGGACGTGGTGGCCAAGGGAACCCAGTGAGATCCGTCCCAGTAGGCGATATCTCCGCCGACCACGTCGGTTCCTCCTCCCCGATTGACCACAAGGAGGAGGGCTCTGCCCGCCAGGCCCCGCCCTTGCTTCGCGCCCGGCCACGTCAGCTCCACGTGCAACGCCTGAGCGCGCGGTGCGAGGACGACTGCACGTCTCGAAGCCCTCCAGACGGCCTGCCGGCCCACCCATGGCAGATACAGCGGACGACCACGGACGGCCAGGGGCAACGCGTACGCGTCCTGCAGCGGGGCCTCCGTTCCCGCTCGCGCCGTCAGCGTCACGACATCCCGAGTTCCCAAAGAAGCGGTTACGGGAATGGTCACGGTCACCGTGAGAGGCCAATGGCCCCCCGGCGACAGCACGCGAGCCGCGGGGGCATCCAGATGGACGGACCAACGGCGAGCGTCCTTCACCTGCACCTGCACCGGCGCCGCCGCGTTCCCCAAGTTGACCACGTCAGCCTGCCAGTACAACGTATCCCCCGGACGGCCCTCTTGCCAGCGGAGGAGGCGAACACGAGGGAGAGCCAGGGCGCGTCCGTTGGCCAGATCGAGCGTGCCGCTGATGACAGCGGTCCAGGGCATGCCCTTATCCAGAAAACGCTGCTCCGCGTCGAACCAGACATGCGCTTGACCTTCCGGCACCTGAACAGGGGGGAACCGGGCCTGATTGGCCGTCAGATCTAGGCGGGCACCGGGCTGTCCGACCAGCCAGACGTCGCCAGGCTGCCCCAGAATCCCCATAGTCTCCAGGTTGTGGAGGTCCAGCACCCCGTCGGCAACGGCCACAGAGAGTCGTCGCCCGGAAAAGCGGGTGCGACGTCCGGAGGCCAGCACGGCATTCTCCGCGCCTAACGTGACCTCTCCATACACGGATTCAGGACTGCTTCCACCCAGAATTCGTCCTTCGGACGTATCCACCGTAGCCGCCCACAATTGGACATCTCCGCCCCGACCCCCCGGGCCGCCATATCCTCCTCGGATCTCTCCCTGGTTCCGAATGACCCCTTGAGGCGCGTCCAACATCACCGCCCCTCCGGGGAAACCACGCCCCCCCCGCCCCC
>CAZAQA010000012.1:0-95954 GCA_964487375.1 uncultured Anaerolineae bacterium
GTGTAAGGGCGGGGGGTGGGCGTGGCCTGATGTGGCGTAGGTGTCGGCGTTCGTGTCGGGGTTGATGTCGCCGTAGGAGGCATGGGCGTAGGCCGCGTGATCACGCGACCACAGGAAAACAGCAATAGTACGGCTGGTATAACTATTGCGAGTCGAAGGTGTTTCATCTGCTCGTAAGGGTCCGTGGAGAGATAGTCTCTGTAACCTGGCTGCTTTGAGACGGTTGCCTCCGAGAGTTCGTCCCTATCTCCCTATGCACCCAAGTGTTTTCCAATGACGAATTTCATGATCTCTGTCGTACCTTCCCCAATACTCATCAAGCGCGCATCGCGATACATGCGTTCCACTTCGTACTCGCGGCTATAGCCGTACCCCCCATGGATTTGGATGGCTTCACGGGTGACGAATTCCGCGGCCTCAGTCGCGGTCAGTTTTGCCATGGCTCCCGCTAACGTGTAAGGTTGTCCTTGATCCTTCAACCAAGCGGCCCGGTAGATGAGCCAACGCGCCGCTTCCAATCGTGTGGCCATGTCCACAAGCTTAAAACGAATAGCCTGGTGCTCGAAAATAGGTTGGCCAAATGTCTGCCGCTCACGAGCATAACGCAAGGCCGCTTCATATGCAGCCCTTCCCAGGCCTAGAGCCAGCGCTGCAATGGCGATACGTCCGCCGTCCAGGACCGCCAGGCTTTGTTGCAAACCGTGCCCCTCTTCTCCCAAAAGATTATCCAAGGGTACACGCACGTCCTCCAAGCTGACCGCATGGGACCAAGCCCCATGTAGCCCCATTTTCTTCTCCGGAGGCCCTACCTGGAAGCCCGGTGTATCCGTAGGAACGATAATCTGACTCAGGCTATGCGATCCCCCTTCCGGGTTTGTACGCACCAACAAAACCACATAATCGGCCACTCCCCCATTGGTCAGCCACATCTTGGACCCGTTAATGACCCATTCTTGACCATCCTTGTGTGCCGTGGTACGCACCCCGTTCTTCAAATCTGATCCTGCTCCCGGTTCTGTCAATCCCAGGCCGGCCAGGCTCTGCCCTGTCGCCAGGGGCACCAGATAAGCCTGTTTTTGTTCCTCATTGCCAAACAGGTTGATAGCAGCGGTGCCCAGGCACAGGTGTGCCTCCGCGACGAGAGCCGTCGAACCACAACCCGCGCCCAGCTCTTCGAATAGGATAGCCACACTGATGCTGTCGGCCCCCATCCCACCATAGGTCTCCGACACATCCAGGCCCAAAAGGCCCAGCCCCCCCATTTTACGGATAGCATCCCATGGAAATTCGCCCGTCTCGTCAATGTGGCGGGCCTTGGGACGCACTTCCTTGGCCACAAAGTCGCGCACCATGTTCCGAAAGAGTCTGTGTTCCTCATTGAACGCAAAATCCATGGTCTCCCTCCTCACACCGGTCTTTTACCGCCTAACCAACGGTTCAGAAAACGCACGACCCGAGGATACGCATCCAATTTGTTTTTCAGTCGCACCAAACCGTGCCCCTCATCTTCGTAACGCAAGTATTCAACCGGAACGCCACGAGCGTCCAAAGCGGCTACGATTTGCTCGGCCTCACCCACAGGGACGCGAGGATCGTTGGCTCCATGAATGACCATGAGGGGGGTGCGAATGCGGTCCACGCGATTAATGGGTGAAAGCGCTGCCAAGATTGCACGGTCTCGTTCCAGATGGCCGTACTCGGCTTCGCGCAAGTGGCGACGCCAGGGAGCTGTGTTTTCCAGAAACGTCACAAGGTTGGCGATGCCCACGATATCCACGCCTACCGCCCATAAATCAGGATATGTGGCCAGAGCAGCCAGAACCATGTAGCCACCGTAACTCCCTCCCATGATTCCTACACGCTTGCCATCGACCTGTCCAGACTGCCGTAGCCAGAGGACGCCCCATTTCAGATCAGCCACCGCGTCTTTGCGTTTTTCTACGTCATCCAGATGGACATATGTTTTACCATATCCCCAAGAACCGCGCACATTGGGGGCAAAGACGGCATATCCCTGAGCAACCAGGTATTGGATGAGGGGATTAAATGTATCGCGATACTGGCTTTCTGGTCCACCGTGAACATACACAAGGACTGGTGGCCGTTTACCCGTGTTAGACTTTGGCGGCAGATAGAGAAAAGCGGGGATCTCTAATCCATCGAAAGAAGCGTAGCGCACCCGCTGAGGTTCAACAAAGTGATTTCTAGGAATGCCAGCCAAACTGCTATGCGTCAGGGGCCCACATTCACCTGTACGCAGATTCATCAACCAAATATCATGGGTGTGTCGCGGCCCCGTATGAGTTATTGCCAGATATGAGGCGTGAGGATGGAAAACGAGCTCCATGATCACCCCGATGGGCAACCCGACCACTTCCACTTGCGCTCCCCGCTTCAGGTCCTCCACCACCAGTTCAGAACGGCCGTCCACATTGAAAGCGTAAGCCAACCAGCGGCCGTCCTTACTCAAGGCCAACACATCGGCATCCGCCTGGCGAGCTGCATGAATATGCCACTGATTGTTACCGAGATCCAGGCGCATGACTGCCATGAATTCCCGCCCCTGGTTGCTGAGCAAATAAAGAAATCGGCCGTCTGGCGCAAAATAGGGCCATGTATAAAGAGCTTCGCCGTCGTGAGGGGTGAGAAGGTAACGCTCCCCCCGCTCCAGATCCAAGAGGAACAAATCGTTGTTCAGATTCGTGTTGCGCCGGGTCGTCAACAGATAGCGCCCATCCGGGAAAAAAGAGAGGGGAAAGTGCGTTTCGTCAGACTCCCATACCCGGTGTGTCTGACGACTCTCCATATCTAGCAGATAGACGTCGTAAAAGCGAGGGTCCCTGTCGTTGCCGGCATAGGCAATGGCCCCTCCATCGGGGGACCAATCGCCCCAAATATGAAAGGCATCGGGCTGATAGACCAAAGGAACTTCTACTCTTCCTTCTTCCAGGAGGAAAAACTGAGTACGCTCGTTGCCACCAGCGTCTTCACCAAAAACCAACGCAGAGGATACCGGACTATATGCCTGGAAGCTAACGCGATCGGAGCGAAACGTGAGTTGATTGGGCCATCCTCCTGCTCGATCGACAAGCCAGCTTTGAGGCAGTCCAGTAATATTCGTCAAAAAAGCTACACCGCTGCCATCATGTTTCCAACTAGGAGCATAAGCCATGCGCACATTTAGATAACGTTCTAGAGGGAAGGACATGCTTTACTCCTCAGACTCGACGAAGCCGAGCAACTGGGGTTCACCCCACACGGCCCACTTCCAATGATGCTGTCCCAGCGCGTCGGTGATAAATTGGACAATCGGCGTGGTCCCGGCCAAATTGGGCAAGTCCACGGTAATATATTCCCAGGTATTGGTGTGTTTGATCCGACTCCAAATCCGACGTCCGTTCAAGCGGATGCGGAAACCAACGGGATTGTCCTCCCTAAGGATGGCACCATCGCGCACACCGACGGCGAATCGCAGTTGCAAGATCTCCACTTCAAGAGGGATGAGAGGCTGATACTCGATAACAGCCTCTCCTTTGAGCGGAGGATGTTGCCAAAGAGCCATCTTTTGGATCATGCCACATTGGGCCAACCCCACCTTGATCTCCATGCCTTCTTCTGTTGTGGTCCCTGCTTTGGATGCCTCATCAAAGTGCTCGATGAAATCATATTGCCAGATCACCTGTAACTCCGGATGCGTCTCATCCCCAACAATAGAACGCCATTGTTCCTCTTGCCACTTCAAGAAAGATATGTAGTGGCTAAGTTGAGCCAGGCTCTCCTCGGAAAGGTCGTGCAAGCGTCGAACAAGGGAATCGACAAGCTCTTGGCGATAGTCAGCAGATCCCATATACTCACACTCCTTACAAAATCCGCTTTCCCAGCAGAGAAGCGGTCAACTCGACCGCCATCTTTGCGGTCTGATTGTGATTATCGAGAATTGGATTTACTTCTACGACGTCAAGCGAGCCTATTTTACCCCATTCGGCCAAGATCTCCATAAGCAGGTGGGCCTCTCTGTACGTCAACCCACCTGCAACGGGTGTCCCGACTCCAGGGGCCACCTCAGGGTCCAGGGAATCCATGTCCAGGCTGACGTGCACGTATCCCAGCTCGTGCAGGCGCGTGATCACTTGTCGGGCAACCGCGGCCATACCGAACTCGTCGATGTCCCGCATGGTGAAAACGGTGATCCCGCTATGCCGCAAAGCCTCTCGCTCTTGAGGGTCCAAGTCGCGTACGCCGACCATGACGATGTGGGCTGGCTTCACCTTAGCACCAGGGTAGCCGATGTTTACCAACGCTGGCTCTCCGGTGCCGGTGATAACCGCCACTGGCATTCCGTGGATGTTGCCGCTGGGCGTGGTCTCCGGTGTATTGAAATCGCCATGAGCATCGATCCAAATCAGGCCAATTTCACGTCCTTCGGCAACAGCCGCCACCGTTCCGATGCTGATGGAATGATCCCCTCCCAGGAAGAGGATGAACTCGTCTCGTTCACGGCAACTCTGCGCCCGACGATAGACATCCTCACATGTCGCTACCACAGCTTCAAGATGACGTACTCCTAATAAGCGCCCAGGCTTCTCTTCCTCCGGCACGGGGACGGGGATATTGCCCCCATCAATGACGTGGTGTCCCAATGCGGACAGAGTGTTTCCCAGACCGGCATAACGTAGAGCAAAAGGGCCCATATCCACGCCGCGACGGGTTTGCCCTAGATCCATTGGAACACCAATAATGCGAACAGTGGTCATGTTTGCCACACCTAGTATAGGAGTGACTCTATTATACGGATATTGGGAGCAACAGGGGAAGCGGGGAAACGAAACAAGGGGGCCAAGACGCTCTGGCGTCCGGTCCCCCTGTCGGAAAGGAGGAGATGCCACGTGGTCATGTCATGGTCCCACGGCCATCTTGGCCCTTTGAGCACTCGGGAGTGTAAACGAGTAACAAGGCCAGGTCATTTGCCGGGCATAACGAGCTGGCCGGACGGGTTCGCAGGGCGTTCACCAAGCGTGACCTTGACATTCACCTTGCTTCCCTGACGCAAAATCTTCAAGGTAACCTGGTCCCCGGCACGCTTCTGTTGCAGATAACCAACCAAATCGTCTAGTGTTTTCACTGGCTGCCCATCAATGCCCATAATAATATCGCCGCCGATGAGGACACTTCGGCCGTTGATGTTCACAGGCTTATAGCTTCCGCGCAGACCCGCTTTGTCCGCCGGACTTCCCTGGACGACGGCCTCAATCAAGACACCGCCCTGGTCGGCTGGAAGGTTCATAGTTTGGGCAATCTCCGGGGTGACAGTCACCCCCAGGATGCCAAGCCACGCCTGGTGGCGGGGTGGATTCTCCTTCTGGGCTGTTTGCGCTCCTCGCTGAGGTTGGGTTGGACGAACGCCTAGGATCACCTTGATGGGCATCTTCTTCCCATCACGTAAGATACGCAGCGTGATCTTCTGGTGAGCCTCTGTATATCGGGCCAGATACGTCACCAAGTCATCCGATGTACGGACCGGGCGACCATCGACAGCAATAACTACGTCGCCCCCCACCCGAAGTTGTACTTCTTGGCCACCGACTTGAACCGTCACCGTGCGATCGCTGCCGCGTAGTCCCGCTTTGTCCGCCGGGCTGTTGGGGATAACTTGCTGTATCAAAGCTCCGCGCTGATCCTGGGGTAAATTCATGGCTTTTGCCATCTCCGAGTCTAGCGTGACGACGGAGACTCCTAGCCAGGGGTGATCGTAATGCCCTTCCTTGATAAGTTTTGGAACCACTTTGTTCACGATGACAGAGGGAATGGCAAAACCAATGCCTACCGACGCCCGCACCGGTGAAATGATGGCCGAGGTCACTCCGATCACTTGCCCTCGACTGTTCAGCAACGGTCCCCCGGAATTGCCGGGATTAATGGCTGCATCCGTCTGAATGACGTCAGGGATCACATAATGGGCTCCCATCGCCGCGCTCGTTTCCGTAGGGAGTGCCCGTCCCAGAGCGCTCACGATACCAACTGTCATCGTGCCGGTCAGAGCAAATGGGTTCCCAATAGCAATAGCTAGCTGCCCAACTTTCAACCGAGTAGAATCGGCCACTCGAACCGGATGCAGCTCTGAAGCAGCTACATCGACATGGATCACGGCCAGATCGCTGTCCGGATCTGTACCGACCACTTTGGCGGGCACGGTACGACCATCGGCAAAGGTCACGCGTATATCTTCAGCGCCTTCTACCACATGATTATTGGTCACAATGTGTCCTTGCTTGTCCCAGACAAACCCGGACCCCGAGCCAACCAGCTCCGGAGGTTGTCCAGGGAGGAGGACACCGGAAGAACGCTTGACAACTCGTACATGCACGACAGAAGGATTCACGCGTTGGTAAATGGAGGAAAGGGTTCCTTCCAGTGCGGCAACGGCCTCCACACTATGTCCCTGCAAACCGGGGCTCGGGTTTGGACTTTGAGTAGGAAGAGATGTTGGGGTTGCCTGCTGAGTAACGCCGGAAGGTGAGACAGTTGTCAGCGCAGGCACAGAACAACCGCCGAGAAGCAAAGCGACCAGGAGAAGCAAACTGACGAAGAGTGACAAACGCCTCATTGCCGACCTCCTTGCCATCAGGTGTGATAAGTGTACTGTGCACGAACCACGTGCGCAGAAAAACGCTACTTATCCATACGCCAAAATACCGATTCGGGTTTTGTAACGGCTATCCTTTTTAGAACCAGAACCCAAACCCTGGTTTTCGGAACAAAGAGGTCGGAAACGCGACAAAGCCTTCGGGAGAAGATATCTTCTCTCCCCAAGGCTTTGTGTTACAGTGTAACATCTGGGTCCAGAGACGCTCGTCGAACGTTCTACCGGCACCCAAATTCAGGATGCCTGTCGAGCTGCTCGCCGCGCTTCATTCAAACGCCGCATCAAGCGGGATTTCTTACGAGCAACTGTGTTCTTGTGCAAAACCCCCCGTTCCCACGCCCGGTCCAAGGCGCTGACCGCCTGGCGAGCCATGCCTTCTGCTTCTTCCAGACGTCCTTCTTCAATTAACGCCAGTGTTTTCTTCACGAAGGTGCGCGCTCGTCCTTTATGCATACGATTGCGCAGACGGCGTTTTTCATTCTGTCGTACTCGTTTGGTCGCAGATCTGGTATTCGGCAAGTCTTTCCCTCCTCATGCAATTTCACTGGACAATTCCGTAAGTCCAAAAGCAAACTGCGTAATCGCGACACCTATCTTAATCCATCTCGGGTAGCCTGCCAAATCAGGAAACGAAAGTGGTCGACTGATGATCCTTTCCGTCCTCTACAGCATCCATCATCACGTTGTCCATACGAGGGTACAACGCCCAAATCGTGGTAAAGGCGAGCAACAGCCCTGTAGTCACACGCAATCCCCATGTGCTTTCTCTCAGACCGACCAGCTGCGTCCCCCCATCCAGAGCCATCGGCAGCAGAGAGAGGAGATAAAGACGCCAGCTCAAGGGGCGCCAAAAACGGCGTGTAAGTGCGTAGATCAGGCCCATGAGGAGAAATCCCCCATAGAGGGCCAAATCACGTTCACAAAATGCCATCTTGTACCCGAGATCCGGAGAGCCCACAAAAAAGCGCCGCTGCCAGGGAGAAGAAGCGGGGTCGAGCCCGTGAGCTTGTAGGGTGCCCAGGGTGTAAGCGGCTATCCCCTTGGGCCCAAAAAGGAAAAAGGAGCGCTCGGGTAGCTGGTGACAGAAAGGTGTGTACACCAGGTAGATGAACCTCCCGGCCTCTCTCCAGCCCAGATGCATAAACACAGGTGCGAGCAAGGGGAAGAGGACATACAGGAAAAAAGCGACATTCACCCAGAGCAGCCAGTGCTTGACGCCCCATCGCACCCAGCGATCGACGATTGCCGCAACACGCAGCGCCCACGCCCCCTCCCGCTCCTTTGCCATCTCTTCACACTCCCGTTTCAGCGTCCCAGCCGCAAGAACCGAGGCGTCAGACCCCATTCCTTCTGAACCAATGCCACAAAAGTACTCTATTTCAACAGAAGAGAGAGGTTCTTTTGCAGAGCTTTATCGGTCAACATGCCCGTCCAACGCACCACTACTCGTCCTTTAGTGTTAATGAAAAACGTAGTGGGGAGTCCACGCACCAGATAAGCGCGGCCGACCACCCCTTCAGTGTCCATCACCATGGGAAGGGAGACCTTCATGGCCTGACGGAATGTCAGGATATCGGATCGCTTGTCCATCTCTTCGACCGCCAACATGATTAGCCCACTCACTTTGTGAGTATGATAAGCTTTGTTCAAGGAAGGCATTTCCATGCGACAAGGGGGGCACCAGGTGGCCCAGAAATTCACCACCACAGGATGGCCTCGAAAATCTCTCAAGGCGTACTGCTTTCCCTTGTCTGAGACAAAGACGAAATTGGGGGCTTCATCCCCTTGAACAGGGGGAGAAGCGGCCCGTTGAACTCTGGCACTGTCAATCAAGTAGATTCCATCAGTGAGTGCTCCTGCATTCCCCTTGATTCTTGATTCTCCTCTACTGCCCTGGGAACATCCGGTGAGAGCTATGATTGCAATGAACACGAGGATGCCCACTTGCCATCGTCGCATCGCTTTCTACCCTCCCATTTATGAAGCTCTTAGGGCCACCGTTTCACCCTCAGCCATCCCTCCTACAGCAGCGCCGCTCAAATACGCCAGGTATGCAGGCACCAGGGGCAAGACGCAAGGGGACAAAAACGAGGCCAATCCAGCCAGGAAAGCGAATAAGAAAGAAATGTTTCCCCCGGCCGTATTCTGCGCCAAAGGCCCTTCTACATCCACAATGAAGCCCATCTGGGCTAGACTACGCAAACTGTCCGTGAAAATCAATAAGCCAATGAGGAGTAACAGCATTCCGCTGACCAAACTCACCCAGGGCAAATAGCGCTTCAAGCGGGGCAGGAAGCCGGTAGCCCAGCTAAAGAGCCCCCCTGTCAACAAGAAAGGAATGCCGAGTCCGGCGGAGTATACGGCCAAAAGCAACGCTCCTTGAACGGCAGAGGCACGCGTGCTTGCCAACAATAAAATGCCCGCCAGAATAGGTCCAACACAAGGCGTCCAACCGGCGGCAAAGACGACACCAACCAAGAATGATGTTAGGTAATTACGACCTCGTGTCGGATCAATCTGAATCCGGAATTCCTTCTCGAACATTTCTGTTCGGCTCCCATAAAGCACGATCAAAACGATTAGGCCCACTTCCAGAATGCGTAACTCTACGGGTGTAAGTGTGCTGAACCAGTCCAGAACGCCCACCGTAACAGCAAGGACCACATGCACCCACAGTTTCCAGGGTCCCCCGGCCAGAGCAGCCAAGCCGAACAAAGCCGCATCAATGTAACGTAATGCGGGCAGCTGTGTACCATCCAGCCAGTAAGTCACGCCGGCAACTGCGGCAGCCAAAACCACCCATCCCAGTGGTTTGAGACGCAACAAAGCCACTCGCAAGCCGAAAACGACCAGCATTACCCCTCCTACGCGCACCAATAAAGGGGTAACATCATAAAGGGCGTAGCCTATAAATCCCACCGATGCGCCCAGGATGGTGAAGATAAGAGTAAAGCCTAGAACTAACGCCAATGCATGTGAAAACGTCTGTCGAGTCAAAGAATTCATACAAGCCTCCCGACGCGCCGCAAACGGTTCGATCATCTCGTTGCTGCTCGAGGACCCTGTAAATGGATACCACCGCCGTACCCCCAGCACCAGGACGTGCACGAAACGTCAGGGACAAAAGGGGGCAAACGGCGTCAGACATCACGTCTCATTTGATGCAACAGAAATCCGCACGTTACATCTGGATCTCCTTGGCGTGAGCCCCTTTTACTTGCGCTCGAGTTCTTGCATCAAGTCTTCTAGCGCTCGTATTTCTTGTTCAACTTCGTCCGTACGCCGTACCAGGTAGAACACATAGCCGAAGGCCAATAACCAAATGACGATCATGGCAACAGTCAGATAAAGCATCACATCACCTCCCAACAGGTTCCACATCTGCTCCCTGGCTTAGATGAGCATCAAGCATTTGACGGGCGGCAGCCACTCGTTCTTCCAACAAAGCCAGGCGTACCCGCACGATGAGAAAAACGAAGAAGACGACGAGGAACGTCGTCATCGAAAACATGAACGCTTGACGGATATGGGTGCCCAACACGAAAGCCCCCTGGGCGTTTGGGTTGCTGCCGCCAAAGATGGTGGGGTGAATCGTCCGCCACAGACGAATGGACATAAAGGTGATGGGGACGCTTACAAAGGCAAAGGTCCCGTAAACAGCAGCAAAGCGGGCACGACGCTCTGGGTCTTCCACAGCGTTCCGTAACATCAAATAGGCGATATAAAGCAGCACCGTAATTGTCGCCGTAGTTAGACGAGGATCCCAGGTCCACCAGGTATTCCAGGTCGGCCGCGCCCACAACGAGCCTGATGCCAGAATGCCGATTCCGAAGATGACACCTATCTCAGCGGCCGAGCGGGCGACAGCATCCCAAAAGCGGCGTCGCGTGATCAAATAGACGAGACCGGCCACAAAATTCGTAAGGAAACCCAGGCCGGCCATGGTGTTCATGCCCATGTGATAATAGAAGATGTGTTGAGCCTTGCGGGTCACCTCCGTTTGCAAATTGGAGGGGTCTGGCGCGTAGAGCAAGCCCATATACATGTTCAGGGCGACCAACACGGCTGCCAACACCACCAACCCTTCTGTCAGACCGAATCTTCGTCTCATTCTTCCCTCCCCACATTTTGCTCTCTACTTTGACGTCCGCCGGCGCCATCTCTCCGGGATGACAATCCCTCACCACCCTCATTCCTCCAGAATATAGTCAAAAGTCACATAGGCAATGCCCAGGAAAATCACATCAAACGCGAGCAGAATACGCAGCCAGTTGGCTTGCTCCGTTAGGGGAATGCCATCGAGCACATTGGCCGTGCCCTTGACTGCCGCGATAAGAACCGGGACCATGACCGGCAACAACAATACCGGCAACATGACCTCACGCGCTCGCGTGTTCACAGCCATAGCCGCGAAACTGGTTCCTACAATGGCAAATCCCAACGTGCCCAAGAGTACAAATACCAGCAAGGTAGGTTGGAGGACATCTACATTGAACAAAACCATGATAATGGGCAAGAGTACCACTTCAACGGCCACCATGAACACCAGGTTGCCTAACATTTTGCCCAAATAAAGTGCACTCCGATCCACGGGGGCCAACAGAATACCCGAAAGGCTACCGCGGTCATATTCCAAAATGAAAGAGCGATTCAACCCTAACATTCCCGCAAAGACGATAGACACCCACATCACTCCGGGCAGAACCTGTTTTGCTCGCCCCACACGCAGATCGAAGGCAAAGTTGAAGATAAGGACGGCAAGGAGGGCAAATACCAACATTCCCGTAAAAATGTCTTTTGTACGAAACTCTGCTCGTACATCCTTCCAGAAAATAGCCCACATGGCCGACCAAAATCTCATGCTGCCTCCCGGGCCACCGAGCCCAGATAGAGTTCGGAGAGTTCTTTGGGTCCCAGACCAGCACTCGGCCGATCTTCGACGATGCGCCCCCTGCTCAGGATTACGACCCTGTCAGCAAAGTCAATTCCCCTGGAGATGTTGTGCGTGGTCAGGAGGATAGTTCGTCCCGCCCCGGCAACTTGGCGCAAGAGCCGCGCCAACATGGCTGCCGCCTGGGGATCTAGCCCGGTGTCTGGTTCATCCAGCAGCAGGATAGGAGGATTGTGTAGCAACGCTCGAGCAATGGTCAGGCGCTGCACCATTCCCCGGCTAAAAGTTCGCGTCAGATCATCGCCGCGTTTTCCCAGCCCCACCAGTGTCAGCATCTCTTGGATGCGGTCGTCGGCGCGAAGCAAACCGTACAGTCGGGCATAGAATTGTAAATTCTCTCGGGCCGATAAATCCGGATACACCAGGGTCTGATGGCTCACATAGCCCAGCAAGTGTCGCACCATATGAGGTTCTTTGACGATGTCTCGGCCATCGATCATCACCCGGCCAGCATTGGGCTTGAGTAACGTAGCCAGGATACGCAACAACGTCGTCTTCCCAGCCCCATTTGGTCCCAACAAAACGACGGTTTCTCCCGCCTGAACATCCAAAGAAACCCCACGCAACACGATGGTATAGCCGAAACGTTTGACCAACCCCCGCACTTGAATCATACGTCCTCCGTCTCCAGGGCATTCAACAGCCGGGTTAGTTCGACGGCCTCGGCCATGAGCGTTTCCCGTTCTTCCTGATACGTCGCCTCATCAATCTGGCCTGCCCCATGACTCACGTCCAGACGGGCAATATCCTGCAAAATCGCGTCCCGGCGGGCCAGGAGGTCGTCCCGGTGCTGTGGTCTGGGACGATTGGGACGCTGTCCCAGGTACAGCATGCCAGCGAACAATGCGAGCCCCAACAAAGCGGCAAGGACGAGGCCCAACGTTCGTACCGGCGAACCTTTGACTGTGCGGATGGCCTGTTTTCCGGCCGTATTTGTAATGTTCGATAGGCGGAAGGTAAGGGTCTCACCGGGAGTAGCGCCGTTGATAGTGTACATCAAAAACGGGGTGCCGCTCACATCCCGATTCTCCCCTTTGACCGCCTTCTCCGGAACCTGAACGTGCTCCCCTCGATCTGCAATGAACACCGTCAAAAAACGAATGGGAAGGCTTACCGGGTGAGCGATAACCGCCTGACGGTGTTCGACAGGTAGTTGATATTGAAAGAGAAGTCGTCGCACATCTGTTCCGGGGGGCAAAGGCAGAGTATCGACGAGATCGCCGTCTATCAGCAGATAACGTTCGCCCAGACGTCCTCCATCGAGGCGAATGTTGGTGACCCCGGCCGGTAACGACCAGCGAATTACGGCACGTTTGTCTTTATGTCCTGGGATCTCTGTCCCTTTGTACGTTCTGTTTCCGGGGTTGGTGAGGCTGATCAGCTCGCCTACGGTCAGAGTTTTATCATTGAAGTCTATAAACCAGTGAACCTGGTCAGCTCGGATACCCGGGTCTTTTGTGGTGCTAGCTGCAACTTGAAGCGTAGTCGTAATCACCTTTTTCCCGGGGGGAAAGGATAACACGTCAGTACCGTAAGGAGCTCCTTGCCACGTGGTTTTGAGTAAGTAGAGCACGTCGTGCTCGGTGCTCAGGCCTTCGAAGCGAAATGTGTTGGTCGCTGTGACCGTCGCGGTCAGAACAAGCCGGGGGGTCATGTTCCCGCGAAAGCCAAACAATGTGACGGCCATTCCTTTGAAATTTGCCTTTTCCCCGGGCGACATCATTTTCACGCTGCCCAGAAGAAGCCCCTTTCCGGTAAGAGGGGCCCGACTGGAGCTGTAACTTAAGGTACGGGCATAGGCAATCGCCTGGGCCAAGGCGTCGGCGTCCAGAGTTGAGACCACCGAAGCATGGGGCGAACTTTGCAAGACCCGCTGCTGGAGGTCCGCATTGGAAAGGTCGACCCGGTCGGGCCACTGAGTGAGGTCCGGGACCTTAAGGCCGGCAGCCTTAGGGCCATTTCCCCGTCCGTCCTCGCCATGACATGAAGCACAGGAGCGTCGGTATATGGCCTGACCTTGCCGATATCCTTTAGCCCCAATGTTCAGGTCATACAGGTAAGACGTGACCGCCCAGATCGAGTTATCGCTCAATCGATTCTTCCAAGGGGGCATCCCCCGATCAATCCGCCCTTCTTTGACAATCTGAAAAATCTGGCGCGGGGAGAGGTTGCGCAAAGTCCCAGGATGAGAAAACGCCGTCGGTGGCTGTGGCAAGCCGCTGGCCGCGGGGCCATCTCCGTTTCCCTGCGCACCATGGCAGGGGGCACAACTCTCCGCATAAATACTTTGTCCTTCCCCCGCAGAGGGACGTTGTGGTGGCCCGGCAGTCGGAGTTCCGGCCTGGTTCACCACTGACGCCCACGCAGATGACGATACCAATACAAGAAGAATAAGGACAACCGCCGTGAAGGCCGCATAACGTTTCCACCACGCCTTTGTCATGACGAGCGACCACTCCTCTCTCTGACGTGAATAGCGAAGTCGACAAACAAAAGGGAGACGGTGAACGCCGTCCCCCGATCGCCATTTCGCAGACTCAAATATCTAAATCCTCAAATCTACCCTTTCCGCTCTACTTGGAGGGCGATTGTACGCGAATCACCTTCGTTTTGCCCTCTTCATACCGGGAAGGACACTTCAAAAGCAAAGAGTTGGCATGGACCACCCCATCAGGCTGTAATTTGCCTTCTGCAATAACTTCCGCTGCTTCAGTCATGTTGTCCGGTTTCACCCCTTCGAAGTGAATGGGCAAACGAGCTCCGTTTTTATCGGTGATAACGAAATCTAACTTAAGGTCTTTTGCATCCCAGCGAATAGTATTGACCAAAAGCTTGCCCGACACGCGCACGGGCTTTCCTATAAGCTGGTCACGTTGTTGCAAAACCTCAGAGGGCGTACGATAATATGAACTTGTAGACCCCAGGGCAGAAATCGTCAAGTAAGCGACGGCTGCCAGGATAAGAATTCCCCCAACGAGGAACTTGAGCCGCTTATTCGCCCTCTGGGGACGCGCTAATGGTTGTACGGCCGAGTTTGCCATGAACACCCTCCTCCCCAATATGTCCCTTTAGCCCTGTCATGTTCGCAACGACTGCGATGACTCAATTACTTTAGGAAGATAACCTATGCTTCTCATTCCTGACATGATCTGTCTCATGCTTCGCGCCCTTCAGGAGCGCCAGGCGCGCCTCCTTCTCCCCCCAACACCTTTCGGGCCTGCTCCAGCCACTCTTCCGGGACGAGAACATTCACTTTAGCCAAAGGCCCCATTGTCAAGCCGTATACCTGCCCCAGAGCCTCACCCTGCAAAACAGCAGGAATCTCCTCTGCCATCAGATGGGAACGAATAATCTCCGCCTCCGTCCGATTCGCAGCCACATAGACAGTAGCCCAGTGAACGGTCTCTTCCCCTCCTGGCGTCGTGTCGGCAGCAACCTCACGAGAGTGCTCGCGCCACGGGAATAATCGCAGGGTGTGAAACCAACGCCACACTGCAACAGTCATCGCCATCCCCCATATTCCGCTCCAGACATCCAACTCTCATCGAGTTTCATTCTACATGGAAACAGCATCGGGGTCAAACCCGCGCAAACGCAAGCTATTGGTGACCACGAAAATGGAGCTAAACGCCATCGCTCCGGCAGCAATAATGGGATTCAACATGCCCAGCGCTGCCACTGGAATACCGAGAATATTGTAGAAAAACGCCCAGAAAAGATTCTGCTTGATGGTCTTCATCGTTCCCCGGCTGAGCCAAACGGCTCGCGCAACGCCGCGAAGATCCCCGCCGACCAAAGTGACATCCGCAACCTCAATGGCCACATCCGTACCGGTGCCGATGGCAATGCCTACGTCTGCCTGCGCTAGTGCAGGCGCATCGTTGATACCGTCACCCACCATAGCTACGACATCTCCCTCGGCTTGCAGGGCCTGCACCCGGTCGGCCTTCTCCTCGGGCAGAACCTGGGCAAAGAAGTGATCAATCCCGGCCTGCTGGGCAATCGCAGCGGCAGTGCGCTCATTATCTCCCGTAATCATGACCACCTTCAACCCCAAGCGTCGCAAGGTCGCAACGGCCTCTCGTGATCCTTCTTTGATGGTATCCGCTACTGCCAAAATGCCAGCCGCTTGATTATCCACGGCCACCCACATCACCGTCTTACCAGCTTCAGCCAACCGAATCTCCCCTTCCAAAAGAGAGGTGATGGAAACACTCATCTCTTGCAGCAGACTCTGTTTTCCCACCACGACCTGATGATCGTTGACCAGGGCGACGACACCTTTGCCTGGAATGGCCGTGAACCGTTGCGGGTCAGCCAGGGATAATCCCCGTTCCTGGGCGGCCTGAACGACAGCCTGCCCCAAAGGATGTTCAGAACCTCGTTCTGACGAAGCTGCGTAAAAGAGAAGCTCTTCCTCTGTCACCCCCGCGGCCGGGAGAAGATCGGTGAGGGCAGGTGCTCCTTGAGTAATGGTACCGGTCTTGTCGAGAACGACAGTCGTCACGGCCCGCAGCCGTTCTAACGCCTCGCTACTGCGGAAGAGGATACCCAGCCGAGCGGCTTTCCCCATGCCAACTGTGACCGCGGCCGGAGTTGCCAAGCCCAAAGCGCACGGGCAAGCAATGACCAGGACGGCTGTCATGTCAATAAGGCTACGCGTGAATCCCGCCTGGCCGATGAAATACCAGGCGAGGAATGTCAGTAAGGCGATGCTTACGACCGCGGGAACGAAAATCGCAGCCACTCGATCGGCCAGGGCCTGGATAGGGGCTTTCGACCCTTGTGCCTGTTCCACCAAGCGAACAATCTGGGCCAGAGCCGTCTCTTTGCCCACACGTTCAGCACGCATTTTCAACAACCCTTGCTTGTTGATCGTACCGCCGATAACCGTGTCGCCTGGAGACTTCTCTACGGGCATGGATTCCCCTGTCAACATCGATTCGTCGACCGCCGAATGACCTTCCAAGATCACCCCATCTACAGGAATCTTCTCACCTGGTCGTACAAGGACCGAATCCCCCACCAAGACTTCCTCAACGGGAATGTCGATCTCTTTCCCGTCACGGATAACGCGTGCCGTCTTGGCCTGCAGGTCTAACAACGCCCGGATGGCCGCACTGGTCGCCCCCTTGGCCCGTGCCTCCAGGAATTTCCCTAACCGGATCAAAGTAATGATCATGGCGGATGTCTCGAAATAGACATGCCCCGGGGCTGCGCCAAGTAATACGGCGACACTGTAGAAATAGGCAGCAGAAGAACCTAAAGCAATAAGAACGTCCATGTTAGGGCTTCCTTGGCGAAAGGCCTTCCACCCGTGAGTGTAGTAAGACCCGCCGACATAAAACTGAACCGGCGTCGCCAAGGCGAAGAGCAACCAATTGAACCAGAAAGTTTGGGCCCATGCCCCTAGCAGCCCAAAATCGCGCGCCATGCTAAGGAGGAAAAGGGGAGCCGTAAAGAGGACGCCAAAGAAAAGTAAGCGGCGCTGGTGGGAAATTTCCCGCTCCCTCGCCACCTTTTCCGCATCCTCACCCTCATCTTTGACCTCGACTACATCATACCCCGCAGCACGCACCGCCTCTTTCAAATCACTTAATGTGGAAACAGTAGGGATGTAGGAGACAGTTGCCTTTTCCGTAGCAAAGTTGACATTGGCCTCAACGACCCCTGGAACACGGCGCAAAGCTCGTTCGACGGTACGCACACAATTCGCACACGTCATGCCCAGGATGGGAAGTTCGACATGGGCCAGAGCCACGTCATATCCTGCCTCACGTACTCGCTCTACCAGCAAATCGGACTTCAGAAGCGCCGGGTCGATAAAAACAACGGCCTTTTCGCTGGCGAAGTTGACGGTTGCATCCACTACCCCATCAGCCCGCTTCAGCGTTCGTTCGACGGTACGCGCGCAGTTCGCACACGTCATGCCTAGAACGGGCAGCGTGATCTCAACCTGTTGTTTTTCCTCTCCCTCCAAATGTCCGTCAACCTTCGGAAGTGATACTCCCTCTCCTTCTACTGTCTTACTCATTCTTCGACCTCCTACTTCATATCAGCCGTATTGACGATGAAGCGACGTTTGCAGGCATGCGGGTGCGTGGGTTTTTGAACACGCGTCATAACAGGACCGTCTTGGGGATGCGATGGAACCACTTCATCACATCTGGTTTTACGCCACGGCCGCATCTTGCGCAGGTGGATAGCCGATCTCAACCAGAGTAGCTTCTACCTGGGGGAAAATATCTTCCCCGGCCACTTCAACAACCACCTTTTTAGTGTCCACATCTCCTTGGACGGCCAGTACCCCAGGGACCATTTTTAGTTCCCGCTCGATGGTCATGGTGCAATGGTGGCAGGAAATGTCCGGGCACACATATACTCGCTTCGTCATGGTAACCTCCTCTAATTCTGACTTTGAATTGTGAATTACAGTTTGCCGGTTTCCTCGAACACACTCACGATTTCTTTGAGCACTCGTTCGCGCTCTTCTGGTTTTTCACTGCGGACGGCTGTTGTGACGCATGTATTAAGATGGTTTTCCAGCACACGGGCATTAACCTTCTCCAGAGCTTGCTGTACAGCGTGAACCTGACGCATGATGTCGATACAATAGGCATCATCTTCCACCATACGGGTAATGCCCCGTACATGCCCTTCAATGCTCCGTAGCCGTCGTAACACATCTTTCTTTATTTCTGCTTCCATGCAATCTGCTCCCACGCTTGTTTTTTGTTCCGACATGTCTTTCTGTCTACCCCCCCCAGGGGGGTAGGGCATGGATTCCTATTCTACCCGTATTCCGGCAGGCGTCAAATATGCAGACAACTCAGGACATGCATCATGCGCAGCGACCCGGCCGGGAGCATGCTGCCTGGAAGGCATGACGCCGGTGGAGGTGTGTCCAATTCCTTCAGTTTGCCAGGTTCATCGACGATGCACAGAAACGCCCCGCATGGGCCAGCAACGCGCTTGGCGCCGCCATCATTCAGGAGGGGAGATGATCACAAAATCCAGAGATCGGGGGGAAGACCAGGCTCGAGGCCGTATCCGGTATGAAACGATCGATCTGGGGTCGCACGCATTGGGGGTAGGGCATCGCGTACCGCTACTGTTTATGGCGCTCGCTTGGTTCACTTGAAAACGAGAGGGGCAAAACAGTGAGTCCGGGGATGCAGTGTTCAGTCTCCGGGCCCACTCGTTTTCCTCACGTCAGGCTGCTGCGGAAAGAGACGTCTCTTCTGCAAGGGTCCACTCTGGAAAGATGCCGAGCTCAAATTGGGCACGCCGCAAAGCAGCCAAAATTAATTCCGCCCCTTTCCAGGTGATATGCTCCTGCAACTCGGTAACGCTCATGGGCCGATTATGGTTTAACACAAGCACGCGAAAGATGGCCATCGTCAAAGGCAACCCGGCGTGAATGTAATCCGGCTTATGCGCACACAGGCTCTCCAAACACTGGAGAATGGCGTCTGTCTTGATGACCTCTGCCGTCATCGGATCAATCCAGTCCACCTCTTGCGTGCCGATATGGGTAGGAATTTGCTCTTTGCACTCCGGACAGAGTTGCTCCCAAAGGAAAAGGCGGTAATCCAGGCCTCGTCGTTGCCACCATTTTTCGTCGATTTTGAAGCGGGTGTGTTCATCCGTTCGTTGCCACTGCATGGTTTTTATCCCCTCTTCTCAATTCAGTCATATCCTCGGACTGCGATTAAACCAGCCTTTCTGCCCAATTGCCATTCCCCATGTCCTGATATTTCTCACTGGTTGCTAGTGTGGCAAAAATGGGACCCGGAGCACAGCGGCGTATCACATTAATGGCACTGTAAAGCGTCTTCGCGTGCACGGTCCCTTGCGGATTCAGTTTGGCCAACTCAGGAAAAAGCTTATCCACATCCTCCCGGATGGGCGGCAAGGGATTGGAACGAGCTTCCACAAGACGGTCCACAGCCGCCGTATCGGCCACAGCCAGGAGAAGATGTTCGTCCGTTTCGCACGCCACCTCTACTTTACGCATCTCGAAACGGAGCTCTTTTCCTTCTACACGGGCTGTCCGTACCCATTCCCGTTTCATCCGCCGTGGGCGAAAATCAACGACATAAGTGTTGGCTTCCTCCACCTTCCGCTCCAGGATGATGTAAGATCCTACGGGTATCTTATGTTGCTGATACCAGTCGCCGAGACCAGCAACGAGCCGATGGTGAGGGGACACCCAACCGATAAATCGCTCACCCCAACGGCCGTCGATCAGTTGAATTTGAGCCAGGTCAGCCTCTACAGTCGGCAGAAGGCCTCGTACCCGAGACGTCATCGGAATTGTACCGTACCGCCAGTGAGGGTAAATAAGGACGAGTGTCGCACTGGGCACAAGGGACACACCCGTCTCTGCTTCTGTCCCCGAGGTCCACTCGTCATCTAACTCCCATTCGATTTGGAGGAGTGTCAGCGGGATATCATCATGACGATAGGGAATCGGATCGTAGCGCAACAATCGGGGTTCCTTGACTAAAGGCTCTGGGAGAAGACGGCGTAGATACCAGCGTATCTCTCCGTTCACGTCCACGCTAACGTAACGGTCATCCTGACGCAGGGCGTATTGGAGAGAGAGACGCTGAATCTCCAAGGGAATCTCCTCAGGGAGCTCCAGATCTGGCAAGATCTCGTCCAAGGTTAAGGGCTCACCGCGCAGGTCAATGACGGCTTCGGCAATGTTCAAATGGCCTACATGAACCTCAGCCAGGGAGTCTCGCAGAAACCATCCGCTTTCCAGGTAGACAAAATCATCGTCCCGTTGGGCCAAATCCCGAGCTAACGCTTTGATGACAATGTGTCCATACTTCTCGAAGAGCTCATCTACAGAGAGACGCCCCCCCGCCGTCGGTCGGCCGCCGCCGTTCTCGTTGAGCCGATGTGGAACTTCCAGGCCAGCAGCAAATTCGCGAGGGCGCGATTCTCCCTCTAGTTGAACCTGAATAACCTGAAACTCGCGATAGGCCGGGTTATGCCCCGCGCGTTTTCCCACTACGGTCCCTACCGCATAGTCCAATGCTGGGAAAACAACGATATCGCCCACATCATACTGCTCCTTAGGACGATACAGCTTGCCACGCGAGAGCACCTCTTCTAAACGATGTTCCTCTTCCTTGACCCGCCCCTCCATCACCAGTCGAGCCAATGTTTCTGTCGGAACGGGCTGCTTGGCTTCCACAAGATAATTGAAAATACGGTCTAAATCTTCCTCAACAAGTCCAAAGTGCTGCCAGTATGTTTCTGTCTGCGTATGCCGCTCCATAACTCACTCCAGATCGCCTTTATCCTCAAAATCAGAATCCCCCTCGCAGAGGGCGCGCGCAATCGTCTCTATCCGCAGCCGTCCATTATAACCAGGATAGGGTGGAAGCGCAAAACCACCAAAGGGTTTGGCGCTCCCTTGCAGGCGAGTGGAGGTAACCCTGGCAATCAACAAGCAACTGCCCCCTTGCCCTCCACCTTCGTCCACTTCTCAAAATGACCGCCCGAGCACTTGCCGAACAATATCAAGGATCTGTTGAGGCCGGAATGGCTTCCCAACCACTTCATCAATACTATGCCGATCGATGTCTCGCCGAGCTTTGTCATCCAGGCCGGTGAGTAGAACGATATGGGGTTGGGGGATGAAGTCCGCGTCGCGACGGATCTCTTCGGCAACCTCGATGCCATTCTTCGCGGGCAAAATCGCATCGAGAAAAATGAGTCGGGGGTGCAAGGCACGAGCTTTTTCCAATGCCTCCTCTCCTGTCATGGCGGTCTCCACTTGGAAGCCGGCCCGGGTCAAGATGGTCGTCAGCATACGAAGACTGAGGGTGCTATCATCGACCACGAGAATATCTGTACTCACTCCTTTGACTCCTTTTATCTCAGGATCCCTCTGTATCCGTGCGTTGCCAAGCAGGTATTCCTTCTTGATCGAGCAAGGCCTTGCGCAACTCGAATATCTGGTCTCGCAGGGCAGCCGCCTTCTCGAATTCGAGAGCCTCGGCCGCTGCTCTCATCTCTTGCTTCAGTTCGGAGATGATATGCTCGATCTCGTCCCTGGGCAGAGCGTGAAACTCCACCGTTCCCCCCGCTTGCGCGGTTCCTGTCGCATACGTGCTTTGCTCCTCAGCCACTGCGCGAACCCGCTCCGTTAAATCGTGAATCTCTTTCACAATGCTGCGCGGTTGGATGTGGTGCTTGCGATTGTAGGCCTCCTGGATACGCCGACGTCGGGTCGTCTCGTCAATGGCACGCTTCATAGATTCTGTCATGCGATCTGCATACAAGATCGCCATGCCGTTGACGTGCCGGGCTGCACGCCCGATGGTCTGGATTAGAGCGCTTTCCGAACGCAGGAAGCCTTCCTTGTCCGCATCCAGAATCGCAACCAGAGAGACTTCGGGCAAGTCCAACCCCTCTCGCAACAAATTTATCCCCACTACAACATCGTAGGCACCACGGCGGAGATCGCGTAAGATTTCCACTCGTTCCAGGGTATCAATTTCACTGTGCAAATAGTGGACCCGGATGCCCAGATCTTGCAAATACTCGCTCAGGTCCTCAGCCATGCGCTTGGTCAATGTGGTCACCAGGGCGCGTTCTCCGCGTTCCACCCGCTTGCGGATTTCATCGACCAAGTCGTCCACCTGGCCTTGAGTAGGCCGCACCTCCACCTTGGGATCCAGAAGGCCGGTCGGCCGGATCACCAAGTCCACAATTTGCCGGGATACTTCGCGCTCATAGGGCCCAGGTGTGGCAGAAACATACACAAGTTGGTTCATACGTTCGTTGAACTCCTCAAAAGTTAGGGGACGATTATCAAGAGCCGAAGGAAGCCGGAACCCATATTCAACCAACGTGATTTTCCGGGCCCGGTCGCCGTTGTACATGCCTCGAATTTGGGGCAAGGTCATATGTGATTCGTCAATAAAGGTGACAAAATCCGGAGGGAAGTAGTCTACCAACGTCCAGGGAGGACTTCCCGGAGGACGCTGGGAGAGGTGTCGTGAATAATTCTCGATACCGTTACAATATCCTACTTCACGCAGCATCTCCATATCATAGCGGGTGCGCTGCTCCAGGCGCTGAGCCTCCACCAGCTTGTTCTGACGTCGGAGTTCGGCCAGGCGGTTTTCCAGTTCGGCTTCAATATCTGCAATCGCTTTCTGCAAACGATCCTCTGGAGTGATGAAATGTTTGGCCGGAAAGACGTCTATCTGCTGATGTTCGGTGATGATCTCGCCAGTCACCGGATTAATTTCCGTAATACGTTCAATCTCGTCCCCCCAGAATTCGACCCGGTACGCGGTTTCTGTGTATGCAGGCATCAGCTCCAACGTGTCGCCCCGGACGCGAAACGCGCCCCGTCGAAGATCGTAATCATTGCGCTCATAAAAAATACTGATCAGGTGCTTGAGCACGGTGTTGCGTCGCACCGGCTCCCCCTGTTTCAAAGTAAGGACTACCCGTCCGTAGTCCTCCGGACTGCCCAATCCATAAATACAAGAAACTGAGGCCACGATGATCACGTCGCGTCGGCTGAACAAGGCAGAGGTGGCAGCCAAGCGCAGACGCTCAATTTCCTCATTAATATCGGCATCTTTCTCAATATACAAATCTTGCTGGGGGAGATAGGCCTCGGGCTGGTAATAATCGTAGTAGCTGACAAAATATTCAACCGCGTTGTCGGGGAAGAATTCGCGGAATTCCGAATAGAGCTGAGCAGCCAACGTTTTATTGTGAGCGATGACTAACGTGGGGCGCTGTACAGCCTCGATCACCTTGGCCATAACGTAAGTCTTGCCGGTGCCCGTCGCACCCAACAAGGTCTGATGACGGTAACCTTTGCGAATACCGTCGACCAATTTGGCAATGGCCTGAGGTTGATCACCTGTAGGTCTGTATGGTGCAACGACTTTAAATTCTGGCATCCTCTCTCTCGTCCGAAACAACCATCTCCAAGTATCCCGTTCTCGCCACCTTGGGTACGCAAGAAGCGGGCACCCAGATGTTCCCTTCCCGCCCCCTCTTGCTCATTCCAAGTAACCTAGCTGGCGCAGTTTCTCTCGGATCATCGTCACCTCTTCATGGCTCAGCAACTCAGCCGGGGGCAAGTGTGACACATCTCGTCTCCGGCCCCAGGTAAAAGACTCCCACAAACGTTCATGCATGAAATATACGAAAACTTGCAATACGTTATATACGAGAGTGATCCAAGCCGTTTCCTGCCAGTCTCCTGTAAACAAGTAAGAGATGGTACCCAACACGACCACCGCCACCACACGCCAGGACAATGCCTTAGCAAAAGAACGGTATTTACTGTCCATCTCCTCCTCCTTGAGTTGTACCGGGGACCCCCTTCATTCTTAACCGACAATCAACGCCTTGTCAAATTCCTCCGAGCTTTTCCTCGATTGACTGACAAAACTTGAGGGCATGGTCCTGTTGCGACATAACTTTTCCAATTGAAATAAAACACCTACAAGCCATGCCCCCGCTGTATGATATCTTGATGGACCTGTTGGGCCAACAACGAGATGTCTGGAAGGACAAGCGTCACTTGAGGACCTTTATCTGGATGATCGTGGGGTTGATCGAGGAAATGGACGTTGCCTTGCCAGTGTAGGTGCCCTACGTGCGCAGCCGGGCCACCCAATCGGCGAGCACGGTTCGGCGCTTCAGCCGTTGGTTGCGCAATTCTCGTATCAAGCCCATGGCCATTTGGAAGGTTTACGTGCGGGCCATATTGGCCCATGTGGGCGAAGGGCGTCTTTACGTCGCCCTGGATACCACTTCCTTGTGGAACGAGTTTTGTTGGATACGCATTGGGCTGGTGTATCGCGGTCGGGCCTTGCCCTTGGCCTGGAAGATCGGACGGCATCGGAGCACCCGGGTGGCCTTCTCCGTGTATAAGGAGGTCATCCGCACAGCGGCCGAGATGATCGGTCCGGAGCGGGAGGTGGTACTCCTGGCCGACCGGGGCTTTTGTGACTTGGACCAGTTCCGCTTGTTGGGGGAACTGGAATGGCATTGGCGGATTCGGATTAAGAACACCTTCCTGGTGTACAAACGGGGCAAGGGATGGCGCCAGGTCTGGTGATTACCCAGATCTCTCCATAGGAAAAGGCTCTGCTCTTTTGGTATAACAAAGGGTAGAAAACCCAATCCAATCCGGAGCAGAGCCCATGGAAAGTGTACCACAAAGTGGACAAGAACTGGCTCAAGCCACGCGGGGAGCGCTGAAGCAGTTTATCCGTCCTTTCATCGACATCTTTCCAGACCGACGGCTGCAGCGCAATGGCGAGGAGTTGATCCGGGGGGTGATTGTCGGCCAGTCCCCCCACATCACCAAAGCCATGTGGACAGGAGGCGAGCAGAGTACCAGCGCCTGGGCGCAGGCGAAACGAGGTTACCGCCTGCTTCATAATCCCAGAGTGACCACCTGGCAATGGACCAAGAGCCTCTACCGTCTGGCGCAACGTACCGTGAGGGAAGAGAAGGCGGACACCTTGGTCGTGGCCATTGACCCTGTCCAGTTTGAAAACGACTGGCTCACCATCACCTCTTGACAAGCATGAGAGAATCTATGCACGGCGAGTGGAAGGGGTGAGCCAGGTATATAAAAGCACGCCACCTGACCTCAAAGGGCAGGCCCGCTTGACCTGGGGATACCCGGCCATTACGGCCACGGTGGTGAATCTCTCGCGGCCGGCCACGACCTATGCGCATTGGTTTTCTTACCAAACCGGAACGTTTCGCAGCCAAAACCGGGAGATTCAGCGCGCCGTGCGGATGACACGCGCCCTCTTCCCCGACAAGCGCCTCTGCTTCGTCTTGGATGCGGTGGGCGATGACCGTAAGTTCTTTGCCTGGGTCGAGGCCGTGAAGGGCACGTTTGTTCTCCGGGTGGGGCACCCGGAACGCGCGGTCGAGGTGTGGAATGAACGGCTGCAGCGGTGGGAACCCATCACCATCCGCGAGTTGATGGAGGTTGTCCTCTGGCAAGGGACTTTTAAGGTGGAAGTCCATCGGGGCGGGGAAACGTGGCACAAGAAGGTGCGTTTGGGCTGGTATCGTCTACGCTTACCAGAAAGCGGTCAGGTGCTCTCCCTGGTCGTGGTAAACAACCTGACAAAGGCAAAAGAGGATGATGAAGAACGCCTGTTTGGCCTCTTGACCAATCGGGCCGTGCAGTCACTGGAACAAGCGCAAGGTGTGTATAACGATTGGCGCCTCCGTCATCGCATCGAGGACGGGTATCGCTTCGAGCAAGAAGCAGGGTTAGACATTGAACAGGTCATGGTCCATTCCTTAGAGGGAATGCAACGCCTGTTCGTGGCCGTCCTTTGGGCCATGCATTTCATCACCCATATCCTGGCAAGCTGGCCCCAAGAAGTCCTGATGTGGCTCCAGTGGCTGGATGGCCAAATCCCTCCCACTCGCTACCCCAACGGCCTGTATCGCTTGCTTTGGGGACTGGCAAGACTCTGGCTTGCCTTCTCTACATTCCGTTTGATGCTTTGCCATCCACCACCGAGTTTTGGGTAATCACCAGCGTTTTCTTGCTTGACAAGGAGGATAAGACGTGGTAGTATTAAGCGGTACTTTGTAATGACAAAGTACGAAGCAGGCTTCTTGTATTCCCCAATCGACCGTAGTCTTATCTCAGAGAGGAGGAGTTCACCATGAAGAAAGGTCTGTTCACACTCCTGGTCGCCGTCTTACTCCTTGGTGTCCTTTCCGCGTGTGCCACCCCAACCCCCAAAGTGGTGAAAGAGGTGGTCACTAAAGAGGTAGAAAAAGTAGTTACCAAGGAAGTCGAAAAAGTGATCACCAAAGAGGTGGAAAAGGTGGTCACTAAGGAGGTGGAAAAAGTAGTTACCAAGGAAGTACAAGTCAAACCGTCGACCGTGATCGAGTTCTGGACCACGGACAACGAGGAGAATCGAGTCAAACGTTACGAAGAGGTTGCAGCTCGTTATATGAAGCTCCATCCAGAGGTGGAGATTCGCATCGTTCCCATCGACGAGGCAACAATTAGTCAGCGCATCGCTACAGCTCGGGCAGCGAACCGCTTGCCCGATATCGTACGCATGGGGGTGGAACGTGTAGCCGCTTTCGCTGCCGACGGCATCCTGGATGAAAATGCGGCAACGGCGACGATCGATGCTATTGGTAAGAGTGACTTTCGTGCCGGCCCTCTTCACATGGTTACGGATCCGACCACAGGCAAATATGCGGCCATTCCCTTCGACGGCTGGATCCAGGCTATCTGGTATCGGTCAGATGTGTTCAAGAAGCTGAACTTGAAGCCCCCCGTCTCCTGGGACGACATCAACGCCGCGTGCGATACCTTGCCCGGCAAAGAAAATCTTCTTTACGCCCTGGTGCTCCCAACGGATCCGGGGCAGAACTACCCTCACCAGGTATTCGAACAGGTCGCCATGTCCAATAATGCCTGGCCTTTCGACAAGAACGGCAACGTGACCATGAACACGCCCGAAATGGTGGAGGCTCTTCGTTTTTACACCCGCCTGCAACGCTGTGCAATGCCTGGCCCTCAATACTGGCGGGGCGCTCGTGAAGCCTATGAATTGGGCCAGTCTGGCATGCTCTTCTATTCCACCTATATCATGGATGACTTGGTCGAGGGATCTGGCAAACAAGGGGGCGGCAAGGTGCAAATCGCTATACCTGACCTGGCCAAGAAATCCGGCTTTGCTCCCACAATGAAGGGCCCGAAAGGTGAAGCGACCTACGGCCAGTTGGTGACGCTGGCCATCATGAAGGGAGCGGACCCCACCGCTCAAGATGTGGTCAAGTTTTTCATGACCGACAAGAATTATCAGGATATTCTGGCCCTGGCTCCGTTCGGCAAGGTACCGGTGCTGAAGAGCGCCGTGAACGGTTGGAAAGGCCTCAGCAAGTACTTCAAGTACTATAGCCCCGAGACCTTAGACCAGATTGCCAACGGGTACGAAACCATGCAACGATGGCTCTTCCGCCCAGATTACAATGCGGTTGAGCGTGCGACCATTGGGGATATCGAAGGACGCTTACTTATCCCTCAGGTGATTTCTAACATTGCCCTCGAGGGGTCAATGACGCCAGAAGAAGGAGCTCAGTGGCTTCAAGAGCAAGTCCAACAGATCTACAAAGAGCGTATGAGTCAGTCTAAGTAGCGTCTGATTCCTGTACGTTCGGTCTGGTGGGGGGCGCCCTTGCGCCCCCCACCAGATGATCGTCACGAACGATCCCAAGACACAACCGGTTTATCGGAGCAACGTGCCCTTTCGTGATGAGGGAGCCCCATGAACACTCGAACGCGTTGGAACTCGCTGCGCTCTCAGGAAGCCCGCCTGGGCTGGCTCCTGGTGGCCCCTACAGCAATTATCGTTTTCGGACTAATTCTTTTCCCCGCCCTTTTCAGCGTTTGGATTAGTGTCCATCAGGTGGGGTTGAACAACCTGAACGACGTCTTTCATGCTCCCTACGTAGGGCTGCGGAACTTTACCCTCGTCTTCAATGACTTCGCTTTTAAGTACCACAATCTTGCCAACATGGGGGCTTTGGTCACGACCATTGTATATTCGTTCGCGGCAACAGCGCTGGCTGTCCTTCTGGGTTTGACAGCGGCCTTACTCCTTAACCGTCCTTTTTACGCTCGCGGTGTGGCCCGTTCGCTCCTCTTATTTCCCTACGTCGCGCCTATTGTGAGCGTGGCTTATGTGTGGCGTTGGATGCTTGACCCACGCCCCTCGGGGGTTATCAATGACCTTCTTATCCGCATGGGGGTACTCCAGCGCCCGGTAGCCTTCCTCGCCCAGCGGGGGATAGCCCTTCTCTTGGTCATCATCTTCGATGGTTGGCGCTATTTCCCCTTCGCCATGCTCATGCTCTTGGCCCGCTTGCAAGCGGTGGACCGCACCCTCTACGAAGCAGCAGAGGTCGACGGAGCCAACAATTGGCAGAAATTCCGCCACATTACCTTGCCAGAATTACGGTATGTGCTGGGAGCAGTGTTCCTCCTCCGCTTGATCTGGACGTTCAACAAGTTTGACGATATCTTTCTGCTCACTGGCGGTGGGTTTGGCACCCGAGTGCTCCCCGTCCTTGTCTATCAGTTCAGCTTCCGCACCTACAATTTTGGTAAAGGCGCCGCGGCAGCCATGATCCTAGTCGTCAGCCTGGTCGTTTTCATCGCCTTCTACGTCCAGTTTGTCATGCGCCAGACAGAGGAGGAATGAGCCATGAAGAATCCCGATCGTCCCATGACGCTCGTCGAGCACCTGAGAGCGCGCATGTCTCCGGGCCAGGTCGTCTTCGCCTTAGGACTAACGTTTTTCTTGGGAAGTGTACTCTTCCCTTTCTATTGGATGGTCGCCTCCTCCTTCAAAACTCAAGCTGAAATCGCCGGTCGTCACCCCGTGTACATTCCACACGCCCTCCGCATGGAGGCGTACAAGGAGTTGTTTGACCCATCCCACCCTCATTTTCAGGACTTCGCCCTCAACATCATGAACAGCCTCAAGGTTTCTCTGCCGACAGCCTTTATCGCGGTCATCCTTTCGGTCATGGGAGCTTATGCGATTGCCCGACTACATTTTCGTGGCAAGGAGGCTCTCCTTAACGGGGTCCTGGCCGTCTACCTCATCCCCGGCGTCTTGCTCATTATCCCGCTTTTTGCTATGCTGGCTAACTTGGGAAGTAAACTAGGATTTGAAGTTCAGGATAATCTGTCGGTGCTGATCGTCACTTATCTTTCACAAACGCTACCTGTTGCTCTTTACATGCTGACCAACTATTTTCGTACCATCCCAGACGAGATCGAGAAAGCCGCGCTCATCGACGGGTGCAGTCGGGTGGGCGTTATCTGGCGAGTGACTATCCCCCTTTCCATCCCGGCGTTGGTCTCTGTCTTTGTATACACGTTTATGATTGCGTGGAACGAATTCCTCTACGCGCTGGTCTTTCTCAACAGTCGTACAAAATTCACCATGCCCATCAAGATACAAGCGATCTTCAACGACCCGGATCCACGACCCCACGTCGTTATGGCGGCCTCAACCATCATGACCATACCGGTTGTCATCCTGTTTCTCATCCTGGAACGCTACCTCGAAGAAGGGCTGACAGCAGGAGGTGTAAAAGGGTAATATGCACATTGGCTTTGTGAGCACACGGCTGGCAGGCACCGATGGCGTTTCTCTGGAGACAGGGAAATGGGCCACGATCTTCAAGCGTTTGGGCCATCGGGTTTTCTATTGCGCGGGAGAGCTCGATCCTGACGGCCCGCCGGGCATGCTGGTCCCTAAAATGCACTTTCAGCACCCGGAAATTGAATGGATCCACGCCCATGCTTTTGGTACCACCACACCTACACCGGATCTCTATGAACGTATCCGGGTGGTTGCGACGGAACTGCGCGATTATTTGGAGCGCTTCTTGGACGCCTTCAAAATTGATGTCCTGATTGCTGAAAATGCTCTGGCCATTCCCATGAACATACCTCTCGGAGTGGCCTTGCGCGATACGGTCACCGATGCCCAGGTTCCGGTCATCGGGCATCATCATGATTTTTACTGGGAACGAGAACGCTTTCTGGTCAACTGCATTCAGGACATTCTCGATACAAGCTTCCCCCCCAATGCGCCCAACCTATGCCATGTGACCATCAGCAAAAGCGCCCAGAAAAGCCTGGAAGAACGTCGGGGTTTGGAAAGTGAGGTCGTCCCAAACATTTTTGACTTCACCCGTGCCGCTCCTGGTCTGTCTGTATTCAGCCGGGACCTGAGAACAGCGTTAGGCCTTACAGATGACCACCTGTTTATTCTGCAGCCCACCCGCGTCGTGCGCCGTAAAGGCATCGAGCTCTCCATTGAACTCGTGCGCCGTTTACGAGAGCCTCACCATCGCCAACGGTTGTTGGGTAAGGAACCGGTGCTGGTGATTACTCACCGGGCCGGAGACGAGGGCGTGGAGTATTTAGAAGAACTCGAGCAAAAGGCCAAAGAAGTCCAAGTGCCCCTTCTTTACGCAGCCACCCGTTTCGGACCACGTTCCCGCAGGGAAGGGACACAAAAGATCTACTCTCTTTGGGATGCCTACGTCCATGCAGATTTTGTCACGTATCCAAGCCGTTATGAAGGCTTTGGTAATGCCCTTCTGGAAAGCATTTACTTTCGTTTGCCCACTCTCGTGAATCGCTACAGCGTTTACGTCACGGACATCTCCCCTGTCGGATTCGACCTGATAGAGATCGACGGTAGGATCACAGACGAAACTGTAGAGTCCAGCATACAGGCCGTCATCGATCCTGTGCGCCGTCGACGTATGGTTGAATATAATTACTATCTGGCTATGCATCACTTTTCCTATGAAGCTATAATGCCTAAATTGCAGCGACTTTTGACCATATGTCTGGCACAACGATGATGGAGAGGCAAATTCAAGGAACAATCCGCCGCGACATGCCGGAACCTCTTCACGCCCAGCTAAAGGCGTTTATCCGCGAGGCTATCGAAGCAGGGCGATTGGCTCCGGGTGACCGGTTGCCCACAGAGCAGCAATTTTGTCGCCAATTCGGGCTCAGCCGTACACCTGTGCGCCAGGCTCTGCACGACCTGGTCCAGGAAGGGTTGCTCGTCCGCTTCCCCGGGCGGGGCACGTTCGTCGCCCAGCCTACATCCCGTTCCTCACACGATCATACGCTCAAGTTGCGCGCGGTGACCGAACCGGAGTGGGCGCCGCCCTTGCAACAGGCGGCCCTCCTTTGGAACCAAGCTCACCCTCATCAACGCATCCAACTGGCTATTGAAGAGATTTCTTATCCGCGCTTGCGAGCGTATCTCATGGATCAGGTGGCTCAAGGCATTGCCCCGGATCTCTCTTTGCTGGACTCGGCCTGGGTGGCAGAATTCTCAGAATTGGGGTACTTGCTCTCCCCGGATGATATCACGTCCCACTGGGAGGAGCGGCATGCACACGCGTTGCTCGAGACCTCTTTGAGTGCCAACCGTTACCAAAATCGCCTCATGGCCATCCCCGCAAGCGTTGATATCAGCGTTCTCTGGTATCGTCGCGATTGGTTCGAAGCCGAAGAACTTTCCCCCCCACACGATTGGGATGCGCTGGTGGCCACTGCA
The DNA here is from genome assembly GCA_964487375.1 of uncultured Anaerolineae bacterium. Taxonomy (GTDB): domain Bacteria; phylum Chloroflexota; class Anaerolineae; order JAADDB01; family JAADDB01; genus JAADDB01. The sequence goes on from CAZAQA010000012.1 coordinate 31,754, forward strand.
CGACATTTCCAACGCGCAGAGGTGTCCATTCGCTACGGACAGGATACTCATGGTCTGATCTTCGTCGCGGGTCAACGCGGCGGCGAGACAACCACTTACCAGTTGCTTCCCTTGTTGTGGGGGGCCGGGAGTGGTCTCATCTCAGGAGGTCACGTCGTGTTAGACCAGGAGGGGACTCGACGTTTCCTCACCTATCTCCACGCCTTGATTTATGAGCATCGAATTACACCGCCTGATGTCATTGGGTATAAGTGGGACCAGGCTGCACGCATCTTTGCTCGGCGTCAAGCGGTCATGGCCCTGGGGGGGCTCTACGAAATTCAGTTCATGTGCCAGGAGCGAGGGTGGGGAGAACAAGAATTCTTGCAACGAGTGGGCATCGCACCGATTCCCGCCGGGCCAGCCGGACAATACGGCACCCTTGGCGGCATGTCTTACGCCATTTACCGCCAATCACAACATCCCGACATTGCCCTCTCTCTCCTGGAAATGACCGCTCATCCTGAAGTCGTGCGGCTTTACTGGCGGAATACCCGTCACCATACCCCTTGGCTCACCGTACGTCCTACGCCGCGTGTTTCTCCTTTCCTGGCTGCAACCGCCCACGTTCTACAGTACGGACGTCCGCGTCCTTCTATTCCCGAATACACACGTGTGTCCGAGCAGTTCCGATGGTTGGTGGAAGAAGCTTTGCGTGGTCAGACAAATTTTGATATGCTCATTATGAGGGCTGCGGATCGAATCGCTGCTATCACACGACTGCCGTTAACGTAACGTCTGGCTCGCAGCGACACTGAACGAGGTCACCCGATAGGTACGCCATCAACCACGGCCGAACGGCCATACGTTACCAAATAGGAGGGATGGATATGCCCCGCAAAGCGCGAATCGGTTTCGTCTCCACCCGTTTGGCAGGCACGGACGGGGTTTCTCTGGAAGTTATGAAGTGGGATCAGGTCCTGGCAGAGATGGGACATGAGCGTTTTTATTTTGCTGGGGAGCTCGATTGGCCCGCGGAGCGCAGTTATCTCGTCCCAGAGGCTCATTTCAAACATCCGGACATCGAAGCAATTAATCACGATCTCTTTGATGGCTATTGGCGTGCTCCCGAGACTACAGAACAAGTGCGTCGACTTGCCCGTCACCTAAAGCGCCACCTGCACCGCTTTAGCAAGCAGTTTGGTATTGACGTCCTCATCTGCGAAAACGCGCTCTCTCTTCCTATGAACGTACCGTTGGGATTGGCCCTGACCGAATTCATCAGCGAGACGCACATCACCACCGTCGGTCACCATCACGACTTCTACTGGGAACGAGAACGATATGCTGTCAATGCGGCCACCGATTATTTGAAAGCCGCATTTCCACCCACTCACCCTGCCATCCGCCATGTCGTTATCAACTCTTTCTCCGGACGACAGTTGGCCTTACGTACTGGAGCCAGCTCCTCCCTGATTCCTAACGTAATGGACTTCGACCACCCTCCTTTGGCTCCAGATGACTACACTGCCGACCTGCGGGGCGTATTAGACATCCCCCCAAACCATGTCTTCGTCCTCCAGCCGACGCGCATCGTTCCGCGCAAACGGATCGAGCGGGCTATCGAATTGGTGCGCCGCCTGGACATGCCCGCCGTTCTCGTCATTTCTCACGCCTCTGGAGACGAAGGGGATGCATACGCCCAGTACTTGAGAGAATACGCTCAACTGCTGAATGTACCCATACGATTTGCCTCAGGTTTGTTCGATTACCGGCGTGGCCAGGCCTCTGATGGAACAAAGATTTATGCCCTGAGCGACGCTTACCAACAAGCGGACTTAGTGACTTATCCTTCTCGCATCGAAGGATTCGGGAATGCCTTCCTGGAGACGATGTATTATAAGCGGCCTATCGTGATGAGTACCTACGAGATTTTCAAAACAGATATCCGACCCAAAGGGTTCAAGGTGATCGGTTTCGACGAGTTTATCGATGACGAGACCGTACTCAAAGCCCGAACGGTTTTGAGGGATCCAGCCGTTGCTCAAGCAATGTTGGAGCACAATTATCAGCTTGGGCGGCGTTATTATTCTTACCGCACTTTGGAAAAACGACTGGCTGCCCTGATGAGCGAATGCTTTGGCGATTAACTACCGGGAGCAAGACACATGCACAAACTGAGCGTGGCTATTCTTCACTATGCCGGTCCGCCTATCATTGGCGGCGTAGAGCAGACCATCTATCACCACGCTCGCCTGTTAACTGCACGCGAGTACAGAGTAAAAGTGATCGTGGGACGTGGGGAACCGTTCCACCCTCAAGTCTCCTTTCATCGCCTGGCCGAGATGGACTCCAGACACCCACGTGTGCTGGCCGTCGCCAAGGCACTTGCTGGAGGGACCGTACCCCCCGATTTTGACTCCCTACGTGATCACCTGGTTCGCTCCCTGCGCCCTCTGCTCGAGTCCGTGGATATTGCCATCGTGCACAACGCCTTAACTCTGCACAAGAACATGCCCCTGACTGCAGCTTTGCATGAGATGAGCCGAGGTCAACGCCCCCGCCTCATCGGGTGGTGCCACGATTTTGCCTGGAAAGATGACCTCTATACACCTGAAATGCACCCTGGATATCCATGGAATTTACTGCGTACGCCCTGGCCCAGCGTGCGTTATGTCGTCGTCTCCCAGCATCGTCGTCGGCTTCTGGCCGACCTATTGGGGCTACCACCTACAGAGATCGGCATGATTCCTCCGGGCGTCGATGCAATCGAATTCCTGAAACTGGAGGAAAAATCTAAGCGTCTGGTCCAGCGCCTTCACCTTCTGGAGGCTGCTCCCCTCCTCCTCCTGCCGGCCCGAATCACGCGCCGCAAGAACATTGAAATGGGAATCCGCATCGTAGCGGCGTTGAAAGAACGAATGGACAATCCTGTATTAGTCATTACCGGCCCCCCGGGCCCTCACAACCCGACCAATATCGCCTACTTGAACCAACTACACCGTCTCTGCCGAGAACTTGAGGTGGAAGACCGGGTTCATTTTCTGTACGAACAAGGCGGAGAACAGCGGCCTCTTCGGGTTACTGCTGCCATGATGGGCGATCTGTACCGGCTGGCCGATGCTCTACTTTTCCCTTCCCGCCGCGAGGGGTTTGGGATCCCTGTCCTGGAAGCCGGCTTGGCCCGCATTCCTATTTTCGCTGCCGACATTCCTCCTGTTCGGGAAAGTGCCGGTCCATGTGCTTATACGTTCGACCCCGACGGCGCGCCTGAGCCCGTGGCAGACATGATTGCTCGAGTGTTGAAGGAGGGGACTATCTACCCAATGCGCCAACGCGTGTTGCGCCACTTCACCTGGCAACAAATCATCGATGAGCGTGTCATCCCTCTTCTCATGGAGGTGGCAAGTCATGACTATTCCGCAGGATGACCCCCAGGAGAGACAAAAGGATCCGCAGTGGCACGACTGGAATACCCCCCCCATGACCATGCGCAAAGTCGTGCTTCCTTTGGGAAGTCGTGAGGAAGCTGAAACGTTGTTCCCAGTCGCAGACGCGCTGCGTCGGGGATTACGAGCTCATCTTATCGTCTTGCACGTGGTCTCAGTTCCTGAAGGCCATTCCCTCAGCGAGGCTACAGCAAAGGCCATGAGGGTCCGCCAAGAGCTGGACACGTTTTTGGAGGAACGCGGGTATGTCGGTACACGGGTACGCGCGATGGTGCGGGTAGCCCATGAGTTGTGGGATGGCATCTGGGAGGTTGTGGAACAGGAGCAGGCAGACGTCCTCATCCTGGGCTGGGAAGGCAACGGGCTGGTAGAGACAGCCATGGGAAGCCTGACCGACCCTCGCCTTGCCTATCCCCCTTGCAATCTCGTCTTGTTACGTCCCGGAAAAGAGTTGAAGCGTGGGACCGACTGGCAAGGAGTCAAGCACATTCTTCTGCCAATACGGGGTGGACGCCAGGCGGGCTGGCCATTGCGAGTGGCAGAAGCCCTTGGGGACAGCCTCAACGCGTCCATTACTTTGCTTCACGTCACAGGAGAAGGAGTCGCCGATGAAGAAGAACGAGAGTTCGCCGAGATTACTCCGGCCTTGCGAGCCTTACGCCACGTGACCCAGACGGTTATGGCCGTGGGAGCCATTCCCCAAATCATCTTAGAAGAGGCACAACGTCATCAGGTGCTTGTTATGGGCGCTCCCAGCCGCACAGAAGCCCAGAGCGATTGGATGGGCCCTATCCTGGAAACCGTAGCCCAACACACAAACGCGACCTTAATCGTGGCTAAAGAGGCTTCTCCTAAGGCCCAAATGGCCCGGACCATTTGGGAGGAAACCTTAAAACACTTGTCCCAGGAACCAGAGCCTATCCAACCGCCCGAGACGCCCATTACGGTCATCGTCGACAAATGGTTTGCGGAGAACACGTTTCACAGCAAGGAATTTGAGGAACTGGAACGACTTCTGGAATTGAAAGAAGAGCAGGGAGTCACTATCAGCCTGGGATTGCCCGCCCTGAACGAGGAGGAGACCGTGGGCAATGTCATCCAGACCATCAAAGGGGCTCTCATGGAAAAGATCCCCTTACTCGACGAGATTATCCTGGTGGACTCCGGATCGGTGGACTACACGCGCGAGATTGCAGCCGACTTGGGCATTCCGGTCTACATTCACCAGAAAGTCCTACCTCAATATGGCGCCTATCACGGCAAAGGAGAGGCCCTCTGGAAAAGCCTCTATCTCCTCAAGGGAGATATTCTCGCCTGGATCGACACGGACATTAAGAATATCCACCCACGCTTTGTGTACGGCATCCTTGGCCCTCTTTTACGCAACCCCCGAATCAAGTACGTGAAAGGGTTTTACCGTCGTCCCTTACGTGAAGGGGGCAAATTGCTTGCAGGAGGGGGAGGACGGGTCACGGAGCTGACAGCGCGACCGTTGCTCAACCTGTTTTTCCCAGAGCTTTCTGGTCTTATCCAGCCTCTCTCGGGAGAGTATGCTGGCCGGCGTGAAGTCCTGGAAAGACTTCCCTTTTTCACCGGATATGGAGTCGAGACAGGGCTTTTGATCGACATATTGGAAGCTTTTGGTCTAAGTGCCATTGCCCAAGTAGATCTGTTAGAACGTATCCACCACAATCAGCCGCTGCCCTCCCTCTCCAAAATGTCTTTTGCGATTATCCAGGTGGTCATTCGTCGTCTAGAAGACCGCCATAAAATACACCTGATGGAGGACTTCAACCGAAGTATGAAGCTGATCCGTTACGAACCAGGCCATTACTACCTGGAAACCGTTGAGATCCGGGAGCGGGAACGCCCTCCCATCATCACTCTGCCCGAGTATCGTCAGAAACGCGGCCTGAAAACCGACGACACCTTCGCCGGTCCCACCCGATTCTGAAACAGTCAAGGAGGCACCTGAATCCGAAAACATGAACAAACCAACGAGACTCATCCTCGTCCGTCATGGCGAGACCGATTGGAATGCAGAGGGACGTTATCAGGGTCAAGCCGATCCGCCCTTGAATCGACGAGGGCGAGAGCAGGCTCAGGCACTAGCTGCCGCCTTGCAACAAAAGGGGGTAGACGTTATTTACAGCAGCCCCTTGAAACGCGCCTGGCAGACTGCCGAAGTCGTGGCCCGAGCTGTCCGTGCGCCGCTCTTCCCGGAACCACGCCTGATGGAGATTCACCAGGGAGAATGGGAAGGAAAACGCGTGGGTGAGATTGCTCGCGAGTATCCCCAGACTTTCCATCAATGGGAGGAAGACCCATGGGCCACCCAGATCCCAGGTGGGGAAACACTGGCAGAGGTCCAACAGCGAGTCTATGCGGCTGCGGATGACATCCTGGCCCGGCATCCGGGGAAAACCGTCGTCCTGGTCACGCATCGCACGCCCATTGCCATGCTCAAAATCCGCTATCAGGGCCTCGATCCCACACAGGTTCGTAAAATCGAGCTCCCAAACACGTTTTGGGAAGAAATCCTGGTACCTACACCAAGCGACGAGGAAAACGAATGAACGCGACCATGCCCCCCCTTCACCCGACAGCGGAAAAGCGTATTCAGGATCTGCTGGCATTCCTCTACGGTTCCCAAATCGGAAAAGAAACCTGGCAGCAACTACGACCAAGACTGCTCACATTCCGCCAGCGTCACCCCTACTTGAGCGAAAACGTACCTCCCCCAGAAGAACGATTGACAGAGCGCGAGGCACTCCTTGTCACCTACGCCGATCAGATCAGTACCAAAGGTCGTCCTCCCTTGCAAACGTTGGGCGACTTTCTCGAGGAAAGACTGAAAGGCACATTTAGCGGTGTCCACTTGCTTCCTTTCTTCCCGTACTCTTCTGACGATGGATTTTCCATTATTGATTACCGAGAAGTCTATCCGCCGTTTGGTACATGGGCCCACGTGGAGCGCATCGGCCGCAGTTTCCGACTCATGTTTGATGCAGTGATCAACCATATCTCACGAGAGAGCGCCTGGTTTCAGGCTTTCCTCCGGGGTGAAGAGCCTTATCGAGATTATTTCATCGTGGTCGACCCAAAGACAGACCTATCTCAAGTTGTCCGCCCACGGGCCACCCCACTACTCACACCGGTAGAAACATCTGAGGGAACGAAGTACGTGTGGACGACCTTCAGTGCGGACCAAATCGACTTGAACTACCACAATCCACGTGTGCTCCTCGATATACTCGACGTCCTCTTGTTCTATGTGGAAAAAGGGGCCACTGTCATCCGGCTGGACGCCATCGCTTACGTGTGGAAGGAACTCGGCACTTCGTGCATCCACTTGCCACAAACGCATGCTCTGGTGAAGCTATTCCGGGCAGTTTTCGACGCGGTTGCCCCTGGAGTCCTCCTCATTACGGAAACAAATGTCCCCCACAAAGAAAACATAAGCTACTTCGGCAATGGATACGACGAAGCCCAACTGGTCTACAATTTCGCACTTCCGCCGCTGGTCTTACACACGTTCCGCACGGGAAATGCCCGCCGTCTGAGTGAGTGGGCCGCCACATTGTCCACGCCTTCGGAGACCACGACCTTTTTCAACTTCATCGCCTCTCACGACGGCATTGGTGTCCTGCCAGCAAAAGGCATCCTTACAGAAAAAGACATTCAGGCGCTGGTAGAGATGACGCTCGCTCATGGGGGACAAGTGTCCTACCGGGCTCTCCCTGACGGCAGCAAAAGCGTATATGAACTAAACATTGTCTTGTATGACGCCCTTAATGATCCGGCGCACCCGAATCTCGAGTTGGACGTACGGCGATTCTTGGCTTCTCAAGTCATCATGCTCTCCCTGGTGGGCGTTCCAGGAGTATATGTACACAGTGTCTTGGGCTCACGCAATTGCCATCACTGTGTCGCAGCACGCGGGTATCCGCGCGCCATTAATCGAGAGAAGTTTCGCCTTGAAGACCTGCGCCACCTTCTCGACGACCCCGGCCAGCCTCCATATCACGTCTTCCGAGGCTACCGCCGTTTGTTAGAATTGCGCAGGGAACAACCTGCCTTTCATCCTAACGCCTCCCAACACATCCTGCTGGTAGACGAGCATCTATTCGTGCTGGTTCGTGTGCCCAAGGACGAAAGGCGCCTGCTTATCGCCATCGTGAATGTGACAGGAGGAAGCAAAAAGGTGGAGCTCGATCTGAAGGCCCATCATGTGCCTTTGTTTGACAGATGGGACGATATCATCGAGGGCAAGAGGTACAGGCTCACAAAAGGCGTGCTCCAGCTCGTCCTCGAGCCTTATCAGTTTATGTGGTTGACACCGGCAAAGGAAGCCCGCGGGGGCCCATAGACATCCACGACAATCACCCTCCCCGTGCTGCTTCGAAATGCCCGACTTGCTCTAAGAGGCGTTCTCGACTCGCGGAGGTTAAGGTCACCAGCCGATTGCACAGCCATCCTTGCGAGGGTCACTTCCGCCGATGAGCACCTCTGTCTGGGGGTGGCGCAGGATGATTTGACCACCGCCGAACATAGCGCGTTGGCGACCGGTCACGGGCGCGAGGTGATGCCCTCGCCGTGCCAGTTCAGCTAGAACGGGGAAACTCCATCCTTCCTCCACATAAACTAGACCACCCGGCTCTTCAGCGCCGGGAGCGCCTCTCTGGACGGCAACCATCCAACGCGGAACATCCAAGGCCATCTGTGGACTCATTTGCAAGTCGACCATGTTTACGAGGACCTGCACGTGCCCTTGAGGCTGCATGTATCCGCCCATCACACCGAACGAGGCGTGAAGTTGGTCCGCCCGAATGGTCATGGCCGGGATAATGGTGTGGTAGGGCCGCTTCCCCGGTGCCAATTCGTTGGGATGGCCTGGGTCCAGGGAGAAAAGTGCACCGCGATTCTGTAGAGCAACGCCCGTTCCCGGCACAACCAGTCCTGTCCCCGTTCCCATGTAAAGGCTGTTGATAAACGAGCACGCGTTCCCGCTGCCATCTACAACCGTCAGGTACACGGTATCCCCTTCTTGCGAGGAAAGTCCCGGCGTCACATGAGAGGCCGCTCGGTTTGGGCGGATCAGAGACCGACGGTCGTCAGCATAGCGCTCGCTCAGAAGACGCCTCAAGGGTAGATTGACATGTGCAGGGTCGGCCACCCAGCGCTGAGCATCTGCAAAAGCCAGACGCATTGCTTCAATGAGTACATGGGTGCGGTCAGCCTGAGCCATAGAGGCCAAGTCAAATCCACGGAGAATGTTTAATGCCAGAATGGCCGCCAATCCTTGCCCGTTAGGACCGCATTCATACAGCGTGACATCTCTGTAGTGAGCTGCGATGGGATCTTCCCAGGTACTTTTATGGGCCGCCATATCGTTCGGCGTTATCCAGCCCCCATACCGCTGCACGTGTTCGCTGAGTTGGCGGGCAAACTCGCCACGATAAACGTAAGACGCACCTTCCTCAGCAATGTGCCGGAGAGTGCAGGCCAGAGTGGGAAGGCAAATCCGTTCACCCGGTCGAGGCGCGCGCCCGTCAAGTAACAACTCTTGGCCGCTGGGTTGCTCCGGGCCATTGTCCAAATCACCACTTTGCCAATCAGGGGTTCGGAGCAATTTTTTCACCTGGGTCGCCCAGCCGGCAGCAATCAATTCTGTAACCGGGTACCCTTCCTCTGCCGTGCGGATGGCTGGCTGTAGTACATCGGCCAGGGACATGGAGCCAAAACGGTCGACAAGATCGCTCCATGCAGCTACGGCGCCAGGCACGGTCACCGTATGTCCGGTGTACGTAGGCATGTGGGTGTAGCCCAAAGCACGCAGCGTGTCCACGGAAGCGGCCATTGGAGCTCTTCCCGAACCATTCAAAGCATAAACTCGGCCGCTACGGGCCTCATAGTAGAGGGCAAACGCGTCTCCCCCAATGCCCGTAGAAATGGGCTCAACGACATTGAGCATGGCTGCGGTGGCAATAGCGGCATCCGCGGCCGTCCCCCCTTGCCGCAGGATGTCCAGGCCCGCCTGAGCGGCCAGAGGCTGGCTTGTTGCTACCATCCCGTGCAAGGCCATGACATTGCTACGCCGTGATTGAAAGACGCTGGAAATTCGCATGGCTATTTCACCTCGATGGCGACATTCAAAGTCGGCGCCCCTTTTTGACTGAACCAGGCAATTCGCTCCCGTACCAGGTCGAATTGTAAGATGTCGTGTCCCGGGGTGGCAGGAGTATACACAAGAATCGGCAGGCATCGCTTCTGGCGCGGATAGACAATTGTTTGGAAAGAAGCCCGTTGGCCATCAAGGACCATCATATGACCTTGAGCATCTAGCCAGTGATAACTAAGCTTGGTCGGATGCCAGTCCGTGGAACGCCAGCCTTGAGATCCCATATTTTGCATGCAGACATGCACCTGATAAACCTCGCCCGCGGCCATCGCTGAAGGCCCCCGGTATCCTAACCAGCGTACTCGGTAAAAAGCTTCATCGTAGGCCGTCCGCAAGCGACGAATCCGCTCGGCGTCATGGGGATAACCGCGTGCGAGCAAGAGGACGCCGTCTTTCCAGGCTTTCAGTCCGAACTGCGGTTTATTGATGATATCATCCACGGTCTCGTAGAACGCATAGAAGCCCAGCGGGGCGCGTTCGGCCGAAAAATCAAGGTCCAATAAGATCTCATCCGCCGTATGGTCCCCTGAAGGGAAGAGATACAAATATCGTCGATGAGCGAGATGAGGCAAGAGATTGCTTTGCCCACTGAGGCGGGCGTCGGGGTCCACCTGAGCGATAATATCGCGAATTGCCGCCTGGTGGGGGCTCCAGGACCAAAACGCGTCCAGGTGAAAGTCGCGGCCGGTCGGGAAAGGGCTCAAGTAGAAGTTCACGAGCATTGTGCTTAGCAGGACATACAAGGAGAGGCCCGTAGACCAAAGGTGCCGATCGGGAGGAAAAAGGTGGCTGAAAACACCATGCAACCAACGAATTCCATAAGCGGTGGCAATAAAGAGAAACGGTATTACCGGTGCAAAGTAATGAGCTTTTATCGTGCCTTGCCAGGCCGATTGGGCCATCAAATTCAGGAACGTGACCGGAGCAGCAGGGAGGAGCCAAGCCAGGGAGAACAGGGGCACCCACCCCAAGGGGGCCAACAAATCAAACGCTGTTTGCAGCTTTTCGCGCTGAAAGAAAAGGACGAGGAGATCTCGAGGGTGAGTCAGCACGCCGATGATAATCTGGACCGGTCCCGCGCCGTAACGACCGAATCGCTGACTGAGCAGATGAATCGGGTCCGGACCGTAACGTACCTGTGCCCAGGGAACGACCACTCGGAAATCGAACCAGAACCAGGCAACGGCCAACAAAAGGGATAAAAAACCCACACGCCAACGACGTGTCCAAAACAGGTAGAACGCCAACCCCAGAGCCACGAAAGCGGCATCGATACGGCAGAGGAACGCACCGAGAAGCCAGAGAAAATAAGGGTGCCAGCGACGTTGAAGCAGATAATAAGCGGAGAAGGTGAGGAAGAAAGGCATTAACGCCGATGGATGGAAGTCCGCCATCTCCACATAATGCAGGGGGAGGTAAAGCAGGTAAGTCGCTGTAAGAAACAAAGCTGACGTGTGTGACCGCAATGTGTGACGAATAATGTGGTACAGCGGCCAGGCGGCAAGCCCTAAGGCGAGCGTCTGCAAGGAGATAAGCAGTAGAGGGGAGGGAAAAAGGCGATAAAGGGGGGCAATAAGGAGGAAAATGAGTTCTAACTTGCCCGACGCCAAACGATTGGAAAGGGGAGGAGCGGCTACATACGTCTCGAACAGCGGAGTATACTCCAAAATCCGTCCGTGGGCGGTATTCCAACTTGTCTGGGCCATAGTCGCCATGTCCAGAGCGTGGCTATTAAAGCTCAAGTGCCTGGCAAACGTCAGGCCCCCAAAGACAAGGACGAAGCCAATGATGAGCGTCCAGAGAGAGCGAGGATGGTGACGATAAAGATGTCCAAAGGGAGGGAAAAAGGGCGTGAGTAAAACTGTATAAGTGATGGCAATTGGTGGAATAAGCAGATAAGTCCACAAAGAACTTCCTGGTGTGGTCCCCATGGGTTGCCAGATATAACGTACCAGGATCAGCGGGGTTAGCATCAGCAGTAAGAAAGGAGCCGTTTGTTGGTAAAGTGCCCGCCAAGGGAAAGCGCCCCGCCGCACCCGCATCCACAGGCTAACCGCCCAAAGGATGAATGTGGGAGGAATCACAGCAGCGGTGTAGACCAAAAGACGCATGCGAAAATAGCGATACACGTACACGCCATGCAGCCAACGCCAGCTCCACTTTGGGTAATCTCGATCCCACAACGTCACACTCAAGGCGAAGCTGCCAAGCAGGACCACAAGCATTGCTGTAGGGATAGATAAGCGTTCTCGTCGTGTCATATCCCCTCAGTTCAAGTCCCCCGGTCCAGGAGATTTTGTGTCTGTAGCCGGAATGATAGCGCCCATTATAACATAAGGTCCCGATCCTTCCCCAAGGACTCGCGTCCTTCTCAGTGCTGCCATTTCCACCAGATTCTCAGGCATACGTTCGTGGCCGGACGCCCAATGCTGTCCTGGAAGAGCAGGCAATGCTTCCAGTCCGTGAGCCTACTTGCTATGGCGTTGAATTTGACAAAGAGCGTAAGCGTAGCTAATATTCAAGCTCAGTTACATATGGAGAAGAGGGACCATGAGTCTTATTGGAGAACCATCGCTGTCATTCTCAGAAGTAATTCGGCGTGATTTTGGCCGATTACTTCATCTGTCCATGCGCAGCAGCTGGCAGTATCTCAAAAAACAAGGGATTTCCATGCCCCAAATGTTCGCGCTTCTTTACGTTCACTATCACGGAGAGGCGAACATCTCCGACATCGCTCGCGAGTTGGGCGTCAGTCCGGCATCGGCCAGCCAATTGCTCGACCGCCTCGTGCGGCAAGGGGTTATCGTACGTCAGGCCGCCCCACACGACCGACGGCGCAAGCGTATCGTCTTAACGCAGGAAGGGCGGGAGATTGTCCGAGGACATGTTCGCGCTCATCAAGCATGGATAGAAGCGCTCGCCAATCGGCTGAATCCTGAAGAGCAGCAACTCGTCATCCGGGCATTGAGCCTACTGGCCCACCATGCGGAAGATATCGTAGAGACCCTTTAAGGAGAAATTGTCCCATGGTACGTATTTTCAAATACATGAAACCTTTTCTGCTTCTCCTCTTTTTGGCTATTGTTTTGATCTTTATCCAGGCAAACGCGGACCTAACGTTGCCGGATTACATGTCCCGAATCGTGAACGTAGGGATTCAGCAGAGCGGCGTGGAGAATGCGGTACCTGAAGCTATGCGACAGAGTACTATGGATCACCTCACCCTCTTCCTTTCGCCAGAAGAAAGGTCCCTGGTCAAGGCCCATTATCGCCTTATTCGCCCCCACACGTCAGAGGCTGCTCAATACGTGGATCGTTACCCGGTGCTGAATAAAACGCCCATTTATATTTTGAAAGATCAAACATCTGAGACCATCCGACAACTGGAGCCCATCCTTAGTCGCGATTTGCTGCTTATTTACGGGATTGAGCGCATCGAGAAGAACCCGAAACAGGCCCAACAACTTTTCCCGAATATGGGCTTCAACCTCTCTCAGATTCCACCGGGAACCGATCTCTTCACCCTAATGAAGCGGATGTCCCCGTCTCAACGTGCCCGCTTGACGCAGGCCATCGACACCAGATTTAAGACCATAGGTGGTGAGAAGGCCATGCGCCAGGCTGCTGCGAGAGTCGTCAAGGTAGAATATGACGCCTTGGGGATGGATACGGGGGCCATGCGGAATGCGTATATCTTGCATACGGGAGCCTGGATGCTCCTCATCGCTCTGGTTTCCGCGATTGCGACGGTAGTCGTGGGCTATTTGGCCGCGCAGATTGCCGCCGGCCTGGCCCGCGATCTGCGCTTCTACCTGTATCAAAAAGTGATGGGATTTTCGAACGCGGAACTGGACCGGTTTTCTATTTCCTCCTTGATTACCCGCTCAACCAACGATATTACTCAGATCCAGACAGCGCTGGTCATCATGATCCGACTGGTGTTCTACGCTCCTATTATTGGCATTGGGGCAGTCATTCACGCGTTGGACAAAAGCCCATCAATGTGGTGGACACTAACCCTGGCCGTGTTCATCCTTTTAGGACTTATTGGAACCGTCTTCAGCATTGCTGTCCCCAAGTTCAAGCTGATCCAGCGACTCATCGATCGGCTCAATTTGGTAATGCGTGAAAATCTCTCCGGCATGATGGTGGTCCGAGCTTTCAACCGTCAGGCCTATGAACTGGAGCGTTTTGACCGGAGCAACATAGATCTGACCCGCACCAGCCTCTTTGTCAACCGGGTATTCGTGGTCATGATGCCGGTGATGATGCTGGTACTCAACGGGTTTGTCATCCTGATCTTGTGGGTGGGTTCCCATCAGGTCTCAGAGGCCACGATGCAAGTGGGCGACATGATCGCTTTCATGCAGTATGCGATGCAAGTAGTCTTTGCCTTCCTTATGCTGGCCATGATGTTCATCTTGTTCCCCCGGGCTGACGTTTCAGCAAACCGCGTGGCAGATGTATTGGAAACCCACATCACCGTGCTAGATCCTCCAGAGCCTCGACACTTTCCGGTACCTTTCAAGCCCACTGTGGAATTTCGGCACGTGTATTTCCGCTATCCCGATGCAGATGAAGACATGCTGCACGACATCCACGTCACCATTGAAGCCGGACAGACCGTAGGCATCATGGGCACAACGGGATCCGGCAAATCCACGCTGGTCAACCTCATTCCCCGTTTCTACGATACCACGGGCGGTCTCATCTCCATAAACGGCGTGGATATTCGAGACGTCCCTTTGTCCGAACTTCGTGACCAAATCGGTTATGTCCCTCAACGGAGTATCTTGTTCACCGGCACCGTGGAGAGCAATCTCCGTTTCGGCAACGAACAGGCCGATGAGCAAACGCTACTCAAGGCCCTGGAGGTTGCCCAGGCCGACTTCATCCTCTCCCGTCCGGAGGGCCTGAGGACTCCCGTCGCCCAGGGCGGTATCAACTTCTCCGGCGGCCAGCGACAACGTCTAACTATTGCTCGGGCCTTGGTCAAACGCGCTCCCATTTACATCTTTGATGAGTGTTTCTCTGCCCTTGACTATAAGACGGACGCCCGTTTGCGGCGAGCGCTCCGAGAGTATCTGGCGGGGCATACTATCATTATTGTCTCTCAGCGGGTGGCCACCATCAAAGATTCAGACGTCATTATCGTCCTGGACGAAGGCCATGTGATCTGCCAAGGCACGCATCAACAACTTATCAAGGACTGCGCTATTTATCGTGAAATTGCTCTCTCGCAACTAAAGCAGGAGGCACTAGTATGAGCACAGAACAAAAACCGCCTCTCCATCCCACATCGAAATCCAGACACGGCGGCGTCGCCATGCCACGTGGCCACATGATGAGCATGGGCCCGGTGGAAAAGCCGCAAGATTTTAGCGGAACACTACGCAAACTGGTGGCGTATCTGAGCCCGTATACGCTTAAGATCGGCGTGGTGATGTTCCTGGCCATCGGCTCCACTCTCTTCTCCATCGTCGGTCCTAAAATTTTGGGGAACGCGACCACAACGTTGTTCAATGGACTGATGAGTCAACTCGCGGGTACAGGAAGCATCGACTTCCAGGCCATCGAACGCATCCTTCTCACCGCTTTAGGACTCTATGTTCTCTCGGCCATCCTATCCTACGCGCAAGGCTGGCTCATGACCGATGTCGCCATGCAAGTCGCCTACCAGCTTCGCAAGGAGTTGATGGCCAAAATTCACCGGATGCCGTTTCGTTACTTCGACGGAACCACTTATGGCGAAGTCCTTTCGCGCCTGACTAACGATGTAGATACGGTCAACCGTACGCTCAACCAAAGCCTCACCCAAATTGTCACTTCTGCCGTGACGGTTTTGGGGATTCTGGCCATGATGTTGGATATTAGCTGGCAAATGACGGTGGTCGCCCTCTTGATCGTCCCTATCTCTTTTGCGGTGATGATCGGCATCATCAAATCATCGCAGAAATACTTCGCTCAACAACAAGAATACCTGGGGCATGTGAACGGTATCGTTGAAGAATCCTTCGGCGGCCACATCATCGTTAAAGCGTTCAACAAAGAAAAGGAGAACATCGACACTTTTAATGGATACAATCGCACGCTTTATGGATCGGCCTGGAAAGCCCAATTCTTTTCCAGTATCATCCAACCGCTCATGCGACTCATCGGCAATTTTGGTTACGTGGTCGTCGTTGTGTTGGGAGGATGGCTGGCCGTCCAAGATCTGATCACTGTGGGGGATATCCAAGCCTTCATCCAGTACATGCGTTCATTCACCCAACCCATCACGCAGCTCGCGAACATCTCGAACATCCTACAACAGACCATTGCGGCTGCAGAACGGGTGTTCGAATTTCTGGAGGAAGAAGAAGAGGTGCCCGATCCAGCTCACGTACTCCGGATTGACCCCAATCACGTCAAGGGGCATGTAGAATTCCGAAATGTGTACTTTGGTTATCTGCCGGATAAGCCGGTCATCAAGGGATTCTCCGCCACCATCCATCCTGGACAGAAGGTTGCTATCGTAGGTCCAACGGGAGCCGGGAAGACCACGCTCGTGAAACTGCTCATGCGCTTCTACGACGTGAACGAAGGGGCTATCCTGGTCGAAGGTCACGACGTGCGCGAGTACGCTCGGGCAGATCTACGCCGCCTTTTCGGGATGGTCCTCCAGGATACCTGGCTTTTCAACGGTACGATCATGGAGAACATCCGCTATGGACGTCTCGACGCGACGGATGAGGAGGTCATCGCCGCCGCCCAAACGGCCCACGCCGACCACTTCATTCGCGCCCTGTCTGGAGGATACGACTTCGTTATCAATGAAGAAGTGACGAACATCTCTCAGGGACAGAAACAGCTTCTCACCATTGCTCGCGCTATCCTGGCGAACCCCCCCATCATGATCTTGGACGAAGCAACCAGCTCTGTGGACACCCATACAGAACTGCTCATCCAGAGTGCCATGGACAAATTGATGCACGGTCGAACCAGTTTTGTCATTGCCCATCGGCTGTCTACCATCCGCAACGCGGACATCATCCTCGTCATTCGCGATGGCAACATCGTCGAGCAAGGAACCCACGAAGAGCTTCTGGCCAAGGGAGGCTTCTACGCGGAGTTGTACAACAGTCAATTTGAAAGCCGTATCGAAGAAGCTCAGGAGCTGGCAGCGGTCCTTTCATAGCAAACAGCCACCGTCTGAGTCCGGGGCGCGGCGTTCGCAAATCCGACCGGACATTCCCGGCACGGCAGAAGGCTGGCACTTTCACGGACCCCGCTCATTTGTGTGTTTGGACAAGCGTCCTGTACAATAGACGTGGTCATACGGTCTCTATACATTGCAAGGTGGCACCTTAACAATCGGATAGAGGAAATCCGTCGGTCATGGACGTTCGACGAGGTGGTCATCCTTTATACCTCGGATGAGCGCTCGACCGGCAGAAACAAGGATGGACAAGGAGTACCATAGTGAGTAAGAAACGAAGCAAACAAAAAAAAACACGACGCCGATGGTATCGCATGGACTTGCATGTGCATACACCCGCATCAGAGGATTGGCGTGATCCAGGAGTAACATTTCTTGACTGGTTGCAAGCAGCCGAGGCCAAAGAGCTGGATATTGTGGCCATGACCGATCACAATACAGTAGCCGGTTATGCCCGTTTTCGCCAGGATGTCGATCGACTGGTGTGGTTGGAGAAAGAAGGACGCATTTTGCCTGAAGAACAAGAACGCCTCCAAACTTATAGGGACCTTTCCAACAAGATTCTCATCTTGCCTGGCTTTGAATTCACGGCTGCATTAGGATTTCACATTTTAGGTATTTTCCCGCCTGAAATCTCCATTCGCCAGTTGGAGTTCCTCCTCTTACACCTGGGAGTTCCAACCGAGAAATTGGAAGCAGGATCAACCACGGTGGGAGCCACAGCGGATGTTCTAACCGCCTATCGTTTGATTCGCGAGGCAGGGGGATTGGTCGTCGCAGCCCATGCGAATAGCGCACACGGAGTCATGATGCGTGGGCTAAATATCGGCGGGCAAACGCGCATTGCCTATACACAAGACCCAAACCTGCATGCTCTCGAAGTGACCGACCTGGGAAGCCGAAGGCGGGGATCTACAGGACGATTTTTCGACGGCAGCAAGGCTGAATACCCTCGGAGAATGCACCTGATTCAGGGATCGGATGCCCACAGCCTCGAAGCCGACCCGCAGGACAAGAATAGATTGGGAATCGGTGATCGTCCCACCGAGATCTCTCTGGAGGAGCCCACCTTCGAGGCTATCAAAGCGGTCCTCGAGAGCGATGAATTCGACCGTATTCGCAAGCCCAGAGCGCGTGCCACCAGAGATCCCCTGGCGGAGGCCCAACGGTCCGGGGAGAGTGAGAACTTTGCCTTCCACAAGCGGATAAGTGCCAAAGGCGGAGAAAAGGAACGTATTTTGAGGGACGTGGTGGCTCTGGCGAACACCCATGGTGGCAGGATTTTCGTTGGCGCCAGTGCCAAGCGGACAGAACCCCCTGTCGGAATACAACACCCACGGGTGACTCTCAAAGAATTGCAAGAGGCTATACTCCGCCGGGTCATCCCAGCCTTGGCTGTGAAGCTCTCCTTGATCAATGTGCGCGGCAAGCATGTCATCATCATTGATGTACCCGAAGGAGCTGACAAACCTTACACGCTGGACAATCAGCTAGTAACCGTGCGCCATGGACGGGAAACGCGTCCAGCCGCGCGCGAGGAATTACTGGCCCTGGCAAGGGACCACCTTTCTGCAACGCCGGCAGCCCTCTCTGCCCCGCAGTCATCTCCTGCTCCCTTGGCCGTCGTTCAACCTGCTCACCAGGAGCCCCGCGGGCAGAAAGTGCGGGGGAGGGGTGGAAACCGCCGTAACAAGGGACACAAACGGCACGAACAAGCGCCCCACTCTGGGCAAGAAAGCCTGCCGCCCCCCTCGGACGGAGTCGAAATTGTAGGCGTAGAAGAACGTGGAGGAGTACGTCGCTACACGATCCGTGACCTGCGCAACGGAAGTATTGTATCGGATGTCACTCGAGAATCTGCAAGACGACTGTGGGCCTATGCTATTCAACGGTACGAGAGCGGAAAAGTAGATCCTGACCATGTGACCTGGTTTGGCGATTCGGGAATCTGGCGTGCGGAATACCGGGCGGGGAAAATGCGTTATGACCTGGTACAACGCCTGCCCGATGGGAAATATGCTGTTTACTACGGTGTGACAGAAGAAGGGTTCGTTGGGCCCTGGGCCGAACTTCTGCCCATCGCAAAAGAGATGGCCACCTTGCAAATGGATGCATTGCCTCATACAACCGAGTAACAGCGGTAGGGGCGGCTCTCGTGGGCTGCCCCTACGGCGTTATTTGGTTATTTGATAAATCCAGAAATGCACGCGACCGTCTCGACCATACACCCGATGCGTCAAGTGGAGCCCTACTCCTGCTGCTCTCAGACGCTTCACCGCCTGCCATCGTGCTCGTTCATGCCAGGCAGGGAAGACCAGCAATCGGGGAATGTGGTCTCCTCGTGATGCGTCCTGTACCAGCCAGGAGATATCCGGCCACCACCGATAGTCGTAAGGCGCACCGAACAGATAAAAGCCATAGTGCCACCCCAACCAATGATGATAAAGAATGCCCCCAGGGGGCAACTCGACCATTATGTAAGCTGCCACGTCATCGATGCCGTCATAAGCCCCATGATCACCGCCGACAGGGTAATGGGCCATACCTGCCTGAAAACCCACCCATAGCGCCAACACCACGCAACCCCAACGCCATCGGGATTTTCTCCTGACGATCCACTGCCAACCATGCCCAACCAGTGCTGCCCATACAGGAGCCAGGAGGAGAAGGTAGCGGTCCCAGGGGGATAGGCGAACCATCAGAAAAAGCACACTGTTCCCCAAAAGCCACCCCCAAAGCAAAGTTGGTGCCCAACGATTTTTCCCTTGGGACCATGCCACTCTTGCCCCGACAAGAGCCAATCCCCATGCCAGAAGGAAGGGAACCCATCCGCCCCAAGCAGCCAGAATTACGGGCCACCAGACCTGCAGTCGGGTGGGCAGATCCACCAGGGGAACGAGGCCGATGCCACCGTAATGACGGATTCCCATCTCCCACGTGAACGGCCTCCCTCGATACTGTTCCCATTGCCACCACCGCCACAGGGGGACTAAAACCCCCGCCCCCCATGCAGGTAACCAATATCGCATTCGCTGTTTCCGTATCCAGGCGGTTCCCCACAGTAGAGGTATCCATAAGAGCGCCAGCGGTTTTGTGGCCACAGCCAGACCAAAGGTCACGCCACTTGTTAGAGCCCAGGGGACCGGGTGGGGTCGCCGCCGCGCTGCGGCCCAAGCAGCTAGCAGGGTCCATCCCACCATAAGAGCGTCCATATACCCCGTCGGAGCAAGAAGTACACTCAAAGGAAGCAACGCATAGAGAAGCAGCGCTGCCCTCGCCGTTACTCTGCCCAACAGGTCACGTGTCCAGGCATACATCAATGGAAAAGCGACGGTTGATCCGAGCAAAGCTGGCAGGCGGAGAGTTTCTTCCGAGGGGCGAAAAATCTCATACAGCCAGGACAGGAGGTAGGGGAAAAGGGGAGGCTTGTCCACAGGGACATTGCGCAGCATGACGTCCAAATGAGCGTAGATCAGCCAGCCCCAATAGCCGTAAAGCGCCTCATCCTCACGCAGGCGAAAGCGCGACCAGAGCCCCCAGCGAAAGGTGGCCCCAAGCAGGAGGAATACCAGAAGCCACAGACGCCGGGATGAATGTAATATATCGCTATGTCCACGGCGGACATGGACGACTTGCGTCCTCCTCATCCCCATCGGCCATCTGTGCTCAAAGTTCTTCGTACGAGTGAAGGCGATCTCGACGGCGGGCGAGTTCACTGGCATAACGTCGGCCGAGCAGGTGAGCATGCTCAGTCACCCAGCTGCTGAGACGGGTCCGACCCACCGGGGGAGAATCCGTATAAAGGAGATTCCGCATCAACCCCACGACCTCCTCCCACGTCAGGAAGACATCCCCCTGCCACTTGCCGATCAGCCAGGCTGCCGCATATCCCAGTGCCGGCGGCACAGGGAAGAGAGGACGCGGCCGTCCGATGGCTTCGGCAATAGTCTTGACCAACCTGCGAAAGGTGTACGTCTCTGGGCCGATAGCGTCAATGACCACATTCTCGTCTCTTGCTCCTTGGGACACGGCCAGATCGGCAAAATCTTCCACATAAATAGGCTGGAGTTTGTATCGACCATGGCCGAAGACGCCAAAGATGGGAAGATGCCGTAGCGCCCAGGCGATGTTATTGACCAAGATATCTTCACGTCCAAAAATAACCGCCGGACGCAAGATGGCATAACTCATCCCCGAGTGCATCAGAATTTCTTCAAGGATGGCTTTTCCACGAAAATACGACAGATCACTTTCCTGGCTGGGATTCGTGATGCTAACGTGAACAATGCGCCGGACCCCTGCCCGGCGGGCAGATTCAAATAGAACACGCGTGTTGCGGATCGCCTCAGCGTGGGTAAACCCCTTGTAATTAAAACGTACCCAGTACGTGTTATACAACACGTTCGCACCTTGCATAAAAGCGGTCAATTCATCGGGACGATCGAACGTGTACGGATGAGCAGCAACGCGGTCGCCAAACGGATGAACACGATGAAGAGAGTTGGTCAAGGTACGCACCCGAACTCCCTGCTTTAACAGACGTTCTGTGATATACTTTCCGGTGTAACCGAAGGCTCCTGTGACAACGCAGACTCCGCTCATGGCTCTTGTTCCCTCCCGACCGAGGACACGAACATCCCCTTGAGCCTATCATAGTGGCATGATTTTGACAATCATCATCGCTGGCAGGGAGGTATCAACAGAAAGGAGGACTCGATGGTCCAGACAGCAGACATTCTCATCATAGGTGGTGGCATCCATGGGGCCAGCCTGGCCTTCCACTTGACCCAACGAGGTCTGAAGCCTATTGTGCTAGAACGAAAGTTCATTGGCAGCGGCGCGACCGGACGCTCTAGTGGGTTGGTGCGCATGCATTATGATCTGAAGCTTGAATCCCAATTGGCCTGGGTCTCCTTCCAATATTTCCGCAACTGGACAGAAATTGTAGGAGGAGATTGCGGGTTTACCCGCACCGGATTCATCCAGATTGTGCCGCCAGCCCAGAATGAACCGCTGAAAGCCAACGTCCGTATGCATCAGGCCATAGGAATCCCGACCTTCCTGGTAACTGCTGAAGATGTCAAACGCCTGGCTCCTTATTTCCGCACAGATGATTTCGAATACGCGGCCTATGAACCCGAGTCCGGCTACGCCGATCCAGCGGCAGCTCTCGCCAGTTTAATGGATGCCGCGCGTGCTCGCGGCGCAACGTTGGTTCAAGGCTGCGAAGTGATGAACATTGTTGTTCGAGGCGGACGTGTCACAGGCGTAGAGACGAATAAAGGTCTCTTTCAAGGACCGACAGTAGTCAACGCCGCCGGCGCTTGGGCCGGCCACGTAGCGCAAATGGTCGGCCTGGACCTTCCCCTAACCACCTGGCGGCACGATGTGATGTTTGTCCGTCGACCTCGAGATATAGGCCCCAGCCACCCTTCTGTTATCGACAACGCATTAGAAATGTACTTCCGACCGGAGAGTGGCGGGCTTACGTTAGTGGGGCTAGAAGACAGCAATGTCATCGGAGAATCTCCTGACGGGGACACCGATCATCCCAAACCCGGCTTTGTCGAACGGGCCATTGACCGCATTTGCCAACGCATCCCTTCCATGGAGGAAGGCTCTTTACACAGCGCCCACGGGGGATATGACGGTCTGAGCCAGGATCAACGGGCGCTCTTGGGACCCGCCGGCCCCGAAGGCTTTTACCTGCAATGCGGGTTTAGTGGCACAGGCTTCAAAATCTCTCCTGCCGTCGGCCAATGCATGGCAGAATGGATCGTGGACGGCACGCCCAAAACAGTCGACATCACCCCTTTTTCACTGGAACGTTTTAGTAAAAGGAAGGCTTTGCGCGGTGAGCACAGCTATGGAGATATCTGGCACTAAACGCAGATGGGCGGTCGTGCACCCCCCGTCGAGACCACCCCTGGCGCCTTACCCAGCCAAACGGCTCCAGCCAGGCACTCCCGCGTCACCCGGGCGACACCACTTAGGGCTGCTTCCTTCCGGACCTGACCCGATTCGTGGCTGCCCGCTGCGTGGGACCCAACCTTCAATACCGCTTAGGCCGGGCAGACACGCCGAGGATGCCCCCTCAGGGGGGGATTCAGCCCCGCTATGGCGGATTGCGGGTTCAGGGCACCGCCAGCTCCCCGCCTAGCACGACCAAGGCTATGGTAACAAAGGTCCCGGTCTGCTGTCAAGATCGACCCGGGCAAGTAGGACTTTTCAATGTTCTAACCTTTAGCGAGTCCACGGGGGCGTTGTTCTAGCCATCAGGCCGTTGTATGGTTGTTAGAAAGTCGTCGGGCAGACAGGGCAGTACCCTCGCCTCCCCTTTGGTTATATGCGTAAAAACTCTGAAAAGCCCTGCCGGGCAAGGAGACTACATCAGATTCGCAAGTAGGGCGACAGGGGAAAGGCGTGGTCAAACATAGGCCACAAGCCCAAGAACATAATAAGGAGGTAATGCCCATGAGTTAGAGTGCTGTTCTGGCCTGAAGAGGGAGGCTCTTCTTGCTCTTCTCTCGATTTTAGGACAGAATAGGTGCGATACGGCCTGACAAAACAAGGTTAAGGAGGTCGGTACGCTATGAGTACAAGACCATACGCCCTTGTGACCTTCGACGTCTATAGTGCGTTGTTTGACATCAATGGCAGTCTGCTTCCCCTCCTAAGGCGACACTTACAGCTTCCGCAGGAGAGAGCGCAATCCCTGCTACAAGCCTGGCGTAAGACGCAACTCCAGTATACTCTCATCAACTCCTTGCTGCAAAAAGGTCATGTATCCTTCCGAGTGGTGACTCGACGTGCCCTGGATGTGGTATTGCATCGGTGGCAACTGGATGTGTCCGAGAGCGAACGAGAGGCTCTCGTGGCCAGTTGGGATCGGCTTTCTCCTCGGGATGATGCTCATGAGGCTCTAAGGAGCGTACAGGCTCAAGGGTATCCCCTGGGTTTGCTTTCCAATGGCGATGAGGCTATGTTGCAATCTTTGGCTCAACAACTGGAGGTCCCTGTTGATTTCATTTTTTCCGCGGAACAAGCCCAGATCTACAAGCCCCATCCAGCTATTTACCATCTGCCAGTCGAAGCCATGAAGGTGGCCCCTGGGCGCATCCTCCATGTGGCAGGCTCTGGTCGGGATGTGATGGGGGCCAAGGCGGCGGGTCTCACGTGTGCCTGGCGTAATCCAGGTCAGGAGCGTATTTTGGATCCTGCATACCAAGCAGATTTCGAAGCCGGCGACCTGATCACACTCTTGCAGATGGCGTTGCCCCATTAACGGCTGCTGACCATTCACGACCGCTCCTGAGGTCGATAACTGGCCAGCTCGGCCATCAAGGCCGGACGACCATGAGCGTGCCGAATCCAGGCCAGCAGCAGCAGGGTGCCGACCCCCATGGCTACAAAACTGATGAGTCCTCCCTCTGGACCAAAGGCCCCTCCTGTCCAGAGAGGAGGGCCTCCTTGTCGGATGGCCAGAACGGTCAGAGTACGGAAACTGGTGGTACCACTAACCGGGAAACCGTATACATTCCCTTGGAAAAAGTTCCAGGCGATGTGGAGGCCGATGGGGATGGCAAGCTCTCCGGTCAAGACATACCCCAACCCCAAAAAGAAACCTGCCACCACGAGATTCACCGTGCTCCACGTCGTCATGTGAGGATTCCCGAGATGTAAGAGGCCGAATATCGTGGACGTCAGGATCCAGGCCAGTACGAGCGCTCCTCGCGGCCCCAGGACCCCCAGGTTGAGACCCTCGGCCAGGTTGCGCAACAAGTATCCTCGGGAGAATAGCTCTTCATTTATGCCTACGGCCACAAACGTCAGAAAAGGAGATAAGATGGCCAGGAGGAAAGGTTTGTCCGCGTAGGGCGTGTGGAACACAGCGGTCACAGTCACCCAGCCAAGAGACCATTCTGTCGCAAAAATGCCACTCATAAGAAAAGCGCCCAAAGCCACCCCAAAGGCAAAATCCGACCACCAACGGCGTCCAACGTGAAATCCGAAGTCACTCCAGTCACGCCGGTCCCACATCAAAGTGGCTATGATGCTCGCCAGTACCACGGCGGCAAGGTCCAGCCCGTAACTGGCCCAGGGCCAGCGGGAGAACACGGAAGGGGGGAAAAGAGAGGCCGTTTTTTCTATGAAGAAAATGCTTAAGAGAAACAAGATCAGTCGCCATATTGTGCGAGGGCGTTTCTGGGTTTCACTCCAAAAGGGGTATAGAAGGTAACGCATCGGGGCTCCTTACTCGTATGCTCTTTCCTGTTGCAAGAACGCGTTGACGGCGTCTTTTACACTCATTTCCCCAGCCAGCACGCGATCCCGGTAGGCCGTTGTCCACTGATAAAGATAAGAGCGAGCTTCGCGTAATTCCATAAGAATCAAACGGGCCAGCGGACCGGCCTCTTCCAGGAAGCCGGTCGTGTAGAAATCTTGCTCAGCCCGCTCGCGATCGTAAGCAACGCGCCGGATGCTGCCTGTCCATTGACCATCTTGCCAGATCAAACGGGCGTAACTGGCCCGCCAGTCTCCGTCAAAGGGAAGGCCAACGGCTCCGGCATTGACGACGAGCGTCTGATCAAGCCAACGAACAAGGGGGCGGTGCGTATGACCGACGCCCAACAAGGGAACGTGGTCGGGTATTTTACGGCGTAGTTCTTCGACCGGGGTCTGGGGGTAAATGCCGTCACGGGTGCCTAGGGGAGACGCGTGCGTTATAAACGCGATGACTTTTTCTCCATCACTGAGAGTGACGCAAAAAGGAAGATCGAGCAGGGAGGAGATCTCCTGTTGTAGTCGAAGGTATGTCCAATATGAGTAGCGCAAGATCTCGAACTCAGGGCCACTCCGAGGAGTATCCGGCCGGGTATGTACGAGCACGTATTCTTCATGGTTGCCCAGAATGAAAGGCCATCCCCACCGCTCCCGCTCTTCCAGAATACGTAAGAGGCAGGCTCGCGGGCGCGGTCCGCGATTGACAACATCGCCGTCAATGACCACCCAGTCTGGCCGCCATTCTTCTAGATCGGCAAACACGGCCTCTAGAGCGGGAAGATTAGCGTGAATATCGGATAAGAGAGCCAGCTTCATGCGCGAATAGTCGCCTCTTTGATGATCATTTGACTTCGTTCTGGCCCTACGGAAATGTATCGGATAGGAGCGTTTGCCAGTTCCTCAATCCGAGCCAGGTATTGTCGCGCGTTTTGGGGCAGCTCTTCCCAAGAACGGATGGCCTGAGTGGAGGACATCCAGCCTGGCCAACTCTCATACACCGGCATGACGTGCTCTAACAGCGGGACATCGGGCATCTCCTGGGTGATGCTTCCGTCGGGCAGCCGATAGCCAACGCAGATCTTGATTTCCTCAAATGTGTCCAGCACATCGAGTTTTGTCACAGCGATAGCCGTGTAGCCGTTGATCCAGCTGGAATAGCGCACAGCTACACCGTCGAACCAACCGCAACGCCTTGGTCGTCCCGTGGTTGCTCCGTATTCATGGCCGATCTGGCGCAGCCTCTCGCCGACCTCGTCCTGCAATTCTACGGGGAAAGGACCGGCGCCTACGGCCGTGCTGTAGGCCTTGACGACACCGATGACGTATCCTACGTAATGGGGAGGGAAGCCAGCTCCCACGGGGGTGAAGCCAACGATGGGGTTAGAGGAGGTTACATACGGATAAATGCCCCAGTCTAAGTCACGCATAATACCCAACTGGCCTTCCAGAAGAATGTGGCGCTCGCGATTGAGAGCATCTCGGATGAGAGGGATCGTATCGACAATGCGATCTCCCAAGGCCTCTTGCCAGGCTCGAATTTGGTCCATCAATTCGTCTGCTTCCAACGGCGGTTGCCCGTACACCTCTAATTCGTGATTGATGATGGGTAAGATCACGTTCAGCCGCTCTAGCACGCGGTCGGGATATGCCAGTTCTCCCAGGCGAATACCCAAGCGCGCCGCCTTGTGAGAATAAACAGGCCCAATGCCTCGCTTGGTTGTGCCGATGGCCCTCCCCCCCCGTGCCTGTTCGCGCAAGCCGTCCAGCAGACGATGATAAGGCATGATCACATGAGCCCGATTCGAAAGGTAAAGGTTGGCAGTAGATACCCCAGCACTCTCGAGGTGGGCAATTTCTTCCAGAAGGGTGTCCGGGTTCACGACGCAACCGGTCCCCACAATGTTGATGGTATGAGGGTTGAAAATGCCGGAGGGGACGAGGTGTAGACGGAATGTGCCAAAGTCGTTGACGACCGTGTGGCCTGCGTTATCCCCGCCCTGGTAGCGGATGACCATATAGGTCTGTTGGGCCAGGTAGTCCACTATCCGACCTTTTCCTTCATCGCCCCACTGGGCTCCCACGACCGCGGTAATCGGCATAGCATCATTCCTTTCTCGACATGAGATGTATTTGCAGGCTGGGGAACATTCTCCGGCCGCCTGAAATAAGTATAGTCCTCAAGCCCGTGCCTTACCAGCCAGAGGCAAGAAGTTGAACCTGTTTTCCTGGCATAACATGTGTCCAATTCATGTTCCGCCCTCATAGGCAACGACTGTATCGATGGCTTCCTCTACTTCTGTTGGCCTCCGAGCTGCCGCGTCCTTTTCCTCCTTCGTCCAGGCCGCCAGGAATTCTACATTCCCCCTTGCTCCACGAATTGGGGATACGATCAGGGCCTGCAAAAACAGTCCCAAGGCAATTGCATCGGTCAGCACGCGTTTCAGCACGTGCTTGCGGACCGTCTCATCTCGTACCACCCCTCCCTTCCCCACTTGCCTGCGGCCTGCCTCAAATTGAGGCTTGATAAGCGCGATGACCCAGCCCTTGGGGTGGACTAAAGGCAGCACATGAGGCAGAACCAGGTGCAATCCAATGAAAGAAACGTCGATAGTGGCCAGGTCTACCGGCTCTGGCAGGTGAGAAAGTCGGCGGATGTTGGTGCGTTCCATGACGATAACGCGAGCATCCTGACGAAGTTTCCAGGCCAGTTGTCCGTAGCCCACATCAATAGCGTACACCCGGCGGGCGCTCCGTTGCAACAAGACATCAGTGAACCCCCCGGTAGATGCCCCAACGTCCGCACAGACCCACCCCGTGACGTCCAATTCCAAGTGGTCGAGCATGGCCGCCAGCTTGTACCCTCCCCGACTCACATATGGCAGTGGCGCCTTCACGGTAATAGGTGCGTCGCAAGGGACTCGTTTCCCCGGCTTGTCCACCCGGAGGCCGTTGACCCGGACGTTTCCGGCCATGATCAAAGCCTGGGCTTGCGCACGAGTTTTCGCGAGTCCGCGCACGACCAGGAGTTTGTCCACCCGTTCTTTCTTTGCTGCCGAGCTCGTCATATCGATAAGACCAGAGATCTTCCCAAGCATCAGAGAGCCAAGCATCAGAGAGAGCGATGAAGGCTTCTCCGGGATTTGCATGGCTTGTGTTTCACGCGTATGATGATGCCGCCAGTATCGGTCCTTGTCAACTGTACCCCAAGGGCCTAGTAGACGGAATATTACCCATTACGGACGGCCGACGATCTAGCTATGAGCGATTTATCACGCACTGCATATGCGCTTCTCCGGACGATGCGCCCGAAGCAGTGGACGAAGAATGCCTTCGTCTTCACGGCACTGATTTTTGATCGGAAACTGTTTCGTCCGGAACCGGCTGTACGGACTCTCGTTGCTTTCATTCTTTTTTGTTTGGCTTCCAGTACCGTCTATCTGATCAACGATCTGGCTGACATTGAGAGCGACCGTCAACACCCAAAGAAGCGTTTCCGTCCTCTGGCTTCAGGAGAGTTGTCGCCCCGGGTGGCCTTGCTGGCAGCCATTCTGCTGATTTTGTTCACTGTACCTTCTGCTTTCGCTGTAAACAAGGCCTTTGGCCTTATTCTGGCCGGATATTTGTTCTTGCAGCTTGCCTACTCCTTCATCTTGAAGCATATTGTCATTATTGATGTGATGACTGTAGCAGCTGGATTTGTGTTGCGAGTAGGCGCTGGCGTGGTCGTGGTTCAAGTGACCCGTTTTTCCCCCTGGCTGTATGTGTGTACCACTTTACTCGCTCTCTTTATTGCCATCAACAAGCGACGTCACGAACTGGTGTTGTTGGCCCAAGATGCCGGCAACCACCGGAAAATTTTGGCCGAGTATAATATCGAGTTTCTGGACGAAATGAACAGTATGGTTACGGCGAGTACCGTCATTGCCTACTCGTTGTATACCTTTTCGGCACCAAATCTACCGCGCAACCACACGATGATGCTAACCATCCCTTTCGTAATTTATGGTTTGTTTCGTTACCTTTATCTGGTGCATGTGCACGGCGAGGGGGGAGCACCCGATGAGCTCGTCCTGCGTGACATCCCCCTTTTTTTGACCCTGGCCTTGTGGGCCCTTGCTGTCGTCATCGTTCTCTATTTGTTCCCCGCCTGAATCTGCTTGTGGGAACGGGACTAAAAGAGTATAATGGACACACGATTCCAGGTGGGGCATGAGTGGCCCAGAGGAGTATGACAATGAACGCGATTAACCGTGTCGTGGCCGTCCTGATATTTCTCCTGTTCCTTGTGGGCACTATTCTCGTGGCTCTCTTTCCTTTTGAGACTTTGACAATGCTTGGCCACGTTGCAGAGACATTGTACGCTGGCCTGAGCGAATGGTACGGGGCGTCCCCACTTCTCTTTCGGGTGGGGCAAGTGGCGGTAGTTCTGGCCTCCCTCCTGGTCTGGGGGACGTTGCTCTTCTTTGAGGTCCGACGCGGTAAGCCCCGGACAGTACAGGTGGCCGTTTCGGAAGGTGGCCGAGCAGAAATTTTGGTGGATTCCGTTGCGCTGCGCCTCTCCTATTATCTCGATCAACTGGCTGATGTCATCAATGTCACCCCACGCGTTCGCAGCAAAGGCAACGTTGTCCACGTCGCGGTGGACGTGGAAACCACACCTGATGTGGACGTGCCCATGAAAACCCAGGAAATTATGCATGTCATCCGAGAGGTAGTAGAAGAGAGGATGGGATTGAAATTGGGGCGCGTTGATGTACGCATCAAACACGCCCCCTTTCCACAGGACGTGGGGGAGCCTCAAGTCATCGGTTCAACACGACAATAGCCTCCCCTTCCAGAATTTGCAGTTTCTTGATAGTGACTGGACCAAATTGTGTACTGGCCTTTTGGCTGATGACGTCTGTAAGCTGCTTCAATAGACTCTGGGGGACGGGGAGACCAGCGATGATGGCTTTCTCCACGTGGAAGGAGAGTTTCTGTCCCTGAACAGCAAGAGCGACAATAAGAAGGGCATCGCCGCTGACAGGCAGGAAGCCGCTCTTCAGGCGTCCTTTGATGTAGACTTTACCGCTGCTGAACCAGACAGTGGGCTTTCGGATGGGAACTTGAGCATCCGCCAATTTCAAGTTGATGTACGAGGTGATTTCCGACTCGGTGAAGCGTATTTTTACGTCACCTGGAGGTGCGTCTTTTAGCGAGGCGAGTTTCTGCTCGAAACGCTGTGCGGCCGCCTTACTGATCGGGACATCCCGTTGGGGCACGTCGATTTTGGGTTTGGAACAGGCAACCGTGCCGAGCGCCAGAAAGAGCAAGGGCATAATGAGCAGGAATTTTTTCACGATACAACCTCCCTTTGGACTTTGTACCTGACATCCACATACGAGTATATCATGGCTGAGGGTACGCACATAAAACAAGACGGTGCACTATCAGCGAACGTTCCGACATCCAAACAAGTTGGACGGGCTTTGGAACGACGTTTGGAGGCCCTCTTGTTCGTCGCTCCTGCCCCGGTCCCCTTGGCCGATCTGGCCCGCATTTTGTCGGTTTCGCTTGCAGAGGTGGAAACTTCCCTGGAAGCACTGCAGAAGCACCTGGAAGGCCGGGGACTTGTCCTCCAGCGTCTGCGGAACAAGGTTCAGTTGGTTACCGCGCCCGATTTGTCGAAAGATATCGAGCGCTTCCTGGGATTAAACGTCTCCCATAGCTTGAGTGCAGCCGCGGTGGAAACCCTGGCCATTATTGCCTACAAGCAACCGGTTACACGGGCAGAAATCGAGGCCCTTCGTGGGGTGAACAGCGATGGAGTTTTGCGCTCACTGGTGAGCAAAGGGTTAGTGGAAGAGGTGGGGCGAAAGGAGACGGTCGGTCGCCCCATTCTGTACGGCACCTCAATGAATTTCTTGCAATATTTCGGCCTACGCAATCTCTCCGAACTCCCACCTTTGAAGGCAGGGGAGGTTACGGCGGAAACGCTGGAGAAAGCACTGCAAGAAGCGGGGCGCAGGGACCGGGAAGGAAGGGGAGACCCTGAGACGGATATCTCACGACCAAATCGTGCGCGCCGGGCGCAGATGGGTCGGGATAAATAAGAGGTGATGCCATGTACAACTTGTGGGAAGTCCGGAAGCGGAAAGGGATGACGCTGCGAGACTTGGCAGCACGCACAGGGATTCCCTTGGAACGCCTGGCTGCTTACGAACAGGGCCGCGAATCCATTCCATACAGTGACTTGCCGCGGCTGGCCAAGGCGTTGTATGTCGAGGAATGGGAGATCAAAACGCGTTCCGATCCGCCACCCCAGAAGCGCTCTCAACAGCGGGCTCGTCCGCGCTCATCCCATCGTCCCTCAGGTAGACCGTCACGTCGGGCTCGTCCCCAAAAGCGGCCAACGCGTAGACGAGTCCCTCCTCCCCCCAGTCCAGCGCGGGAAACCCAACTGGCTCATCTGCGTCAATTGGTCCCGGCCGTGGGTAAGACGGTAGAGGAAATCGAGCAATCCCTGGGTAAACCACTTTCCGAACTCACGCGACGAGAGGCCTCCCAACTCCTTTTCCGCTTTCAAGAGATTCTGCGGGAAAGGAAACAAGAAGCCAAGGAGGAAGGTGCCCATAATCGACGCCGCGCTTACCTGCCAGAAGGCGTGGACCGTTTTGAGATGGAGTATCTGACGGATGTCCAGAATTCCGCCCATCCCGTCCGTTTTCACCTTTTCGACGGGACGGAAGTCGAAGGGTCCATCGTCGGTTTTGGCCCTTACACTATCACTGTCCACACCCAGGAAGGTGAAACCACTCTGAACAAGCTCGCCATCGCCTGGTATACGCGGAAAGGAGGCGCGCCATGAGCACAGGGGACTACGTGCGTTTCTTGCGTGCCCTCCATGGAGGACAAGATTTTTTTACCATCCAGGAGGCCTCTGGAGTGCCTTCCAGTGTCATGCGTCAGCTCGAACAACGCTACCGACATGTTGGGGATGAGGAGACCCTGCATCGATTGGCCGAATATTACGGAGTTCCCGCGGAAGAACTCTTGTGGCGGCGAGAATGGTCTCGAGCTCGGCTGACGTTTGCTCTTGAGGATGCCATTCGCGAGGAGGTGCCCATCCGTTTGTTCCTGCGTACAGGCGAGACATTCGAAGGTCAGGTGCGTTGGGTGGACCTGGCGGCGACCTGCCTGGAAGTGGAGGGGCAAGAAATCATTGTTCAGCGTCATTGGGTGGACAAATGGGAGCTACTGCGAAAGGGAAAAGAGGAACGAGCAGAAAAGAGCAGGAGAGGCGAGGGAAAAAGTTAGCAGGCGGAGAGCGACAAATGAGGAGCGCGTGGTAAGGAATTGTTCGTGCCTCGGGCGGGCGCCACGCGCTCCCGTCAAGAGGCCCCGGCAATCAATAAGGCGCGTAACTCGTCGGGAATGCGGGTAATTTTGCCGTCATGGGTGATACACACGTGGCGACTATATCCCTCAGCTAAGGTCATCCCGTCTGCAGATCGGCGA
This sequence comes from uncultured Anaerolineae bacterium, assembly GCA_964487375.1. Classification (GTDB taxonomy): domain Bacteria; phylum Chloroflexota; class Anaerolineae; order JAADDB01; family JAADDB01; genus JAADDB01. Next base: position 64,341 of record CAZAQA010000012.1, read on the forward strand.
ACCCGATAGCTAAACGTTAGTCCCCGACTCTTGAGTTCCGAGATCCAGGTGTCGACAATAACTTTCTCGTCATAGCGGGCGGGCTTGACGTAGCGAGCATGAACCTCAACGACGGTGAAATAGTACCCCAAACGTTCGACACGGCTGTAAGGAAACCCGACCTGGCGCATATAATGAGAACGGCCTTCCTCGAACCAGACAATATAACTGGAATGGTGTACGATACCCATCGCGTCAGTTTCCGCATAACGGACCCGGAAAGATGTCGAAATGATGACCATGGGAGCTGCCTCGTGCAAACCGTTAGGTGTGACCCTCAGTAGCTGTGCGCCGGGCAAGGGTAGTCTGCTTTCTGGGATGACGACATCCCATATAGCCGAGTCTATTTTACCACAAGAGGGCGAAAGGGGAGAGGATGATCTTTCGTAATCGGCAGGAAGCGGGAAGACTTTTAGCGAAGCGGCTCGAGGCGTTACGGAATGAACCGGACATCGTGGTGTTGGGAATCCCGCGCGGTGGGGTGGTGGTGGCCGCTGAAATTGCGCGGCACCTGGCTGCTCCTCTGGACGTTTACATCACGCGTAAGCTGGGGGCACCAGGAAACCCGGAACTGGCCATTGGGGCCGTTGCCGAAGATGGGACCACTGTGCTGGATGAGGAGAGCATTCGTTTCCTCTCCGTCCCAGAAACCTATTTGAGACGAGAACAAGAACGTCAGCAAGAGGAAATTCACCGACGGGCTCAACGTTATCGGCAGGGGCGTTCCGCAATCCCCTTGGAAGGCAAACGCGTAATTCTGGCCGACGATGGGGTTGCCACCGGACGAACTCTGGAGGCGGCCATTCGCTCGTTGCGTCGGCAACCATTGCGTGCCCTTATTTTGGCCATCCCTGTGGGCCCTCCTGCCACAGTGGAGCGCTTGCGGCAACTTGTGGACCAGGCGGTAGTCCTGGACACACCGGAACCGTTTTGGGCGGTTGGCATGTTCTATGAAGACTTCCGACAGATCAGCGATGCGGAAGTCAAAGCCCTATTGAACCAATTCTACGACACGACGGAGGACTCATTCCCCCATGAGTGAGCAAGAGACAACATCGATTGCTGTAGTTGGACATCGGAATCCCGACACGGATTCCATCGCTTCACCCATTGCCTACGCGTGGCTCAAATGCCGCGAGGAGCCGAACGAGCATTTCCAAGCCTTCCGCTTGGGTGAAATCAACCGTGAGACCAGGTTTGTCCTGGATTACTTCCAAGTCCCCCTCCCCCCATTGCTTCCTCATGTCCGCCGCCGGGTGCGGGAAGCCATGGTCACTCGGGTTGTTACGGCCATGGCCGATGCCACCTCTTACCAGGTAGGCTTTCTCATGCGTGAAAAGGGAGTGCGCTCGGTCCCCTTGGTTGACGGGCATAATCGTCCCGTAGGGCTGGTCACCACACGCAGCCTGGCCGAACTCTACATCCACGAAGCGGGGACCTTCTCCTTTGCCGTCAAGCCTCCGACTGTGGCGCAGGTGGTTCGTACCCTGGATGGGGAACTGCTTGTGGGGGATCCGGAAACCCATCTAACAGGCCGACCGGTGGTTGCCGCGATGACCCCCGGGCTGATGCGCAAGTTCTTACGTCCGGGGGACGTAGTCATTGTGGCTAACCGGCGCGATGCTCAACGGACAGCCCTCGAAAGTGGCGCCAGTGCCCTGATTGTCTCTGGAGGTGTTCGACCGCAACCGGCCCTCCTTGAAAATGCTCGGCGAGGAGGCGTCGTGGTTATTCTCTCTCGACATTCTACAGCCTCCACTTTGCGCCTTGTGCGTCTGAGTCTACCCGCGCTCGCCATGGCCGAAATCCACCCCCTGACCTTTTCTCCCAAGGAAATCTTGAACGAGATTACACCCGACATGATGCAAGATCGGCATGGAGTCGCTCTGGTCGTAGACGAGGAGAATCACCTGGTGGGTATTCTCACACGCCACGATCTCTTGCACCCAAAGCGTCGGCGGCTCATTCTTGTGGACCATTCAGAGCCCCCTCAGGCGGTCGCCGGCATCGAAGAGGCCGAGATTCTGGAGATCATCGATCACCATCGTCTCGGAGGCTTGGAAACGCGAGCACCATTGCGCGTCTGGGTCAAGCCTGTGGGAAGCTCCTCAACGTTGGTATTCGAACGGTACAGAGACATCGGGGTTACGCCGTCACGACCAATGGCTGGCCTGATGTTGGCGGCCATCCTCTCCGATACCATGCTTCTGCGTTCGCCCACTACGACCGAAGAGGACCGAATGGCTGTGGATAGTCTGGCAGCTTTAGCTCAGGTCGACGCCCAGGTTTTCGGTGTGGAGATGTATCGGGCCAAGACGGACATTTCAGGCCTTTCCGCTCAAGAGCTTGTGCGCGGTGACATGAAACCGTATGTCCTGGGAGGACAACGCATTGCGATTGCACAGGTGGAAGTCGCTGACAGGGAACAATTGCTTGCACGGCTGGATGAAATCCGCCAGGCCTTGCGAGCGTTGCGCCAACAAGGGCATTATGACATCGCTCTCCTTCTGGTGACAGATGTGCTGGCCGAAGGGAGTACGGCAATCGCAGTGGGGAACGTCCGCTTGGTCGAGCGGGCGTTAGGCGTGGACCTGCACAAAGGCTATGCTTGGCTCCCCGGTGTCCTCTCCCGCAAGAAGCAAGTTGTCCCCGTACTGGCTACGGCCGTTTGAGGGCAAGTTCAGTGCTTGGGATCCAAATTTGACAGGTCACAAGGGTCCGTATTATAGTAAGGCTGCACACGTGTGCAACACCGTCTCAAAAGATTGATCACTGTTCGCTCACCGGCGCAATTCCTGATCAACCGCGAACACTCTTTGCGAAGAAGGTGACTTCCATGGCTCATACTGTGCTACCCAAACACCCGGTAAGCCGCTCATGGGTCCAAATGCGCCAACGCCTGGCTGCTTATCCGGAGGCCGTTGCTTTTATCAGCTTTCTGATCATCTTCCTTTTTTTCTCTGCTGCTTCTCCAGACTTCTTGACGCCGATTGCCCTTTCTAACATCCTGACGTTTGGTAGCATCACCGGCATCCTGGTCATCGGAGTCGCTATGCTGATGATTGCAGGGGAATTTGATCTGTCGGTTGGCTCCACGTTTGCGGTGGCCAGTTATGTGTTCGCGCTTTCTTTGAACGCGGGTACAGCACCTTTACTGGCGCTGTTGCTTGCTTTGTTCGTCAGTGCCTTATTGGGATTGGTGAACGGCCTGATTGTGGTAGGAACGAGGATTCCTTCCTTTATTGCCACGCTGGGTACCATGTTGGCCTATCGAGGAATTGCACGTGCTCTGGGGCACGGGACATTTGCTACGTATAAAGGAAGTCCTCCCCTCCTGTTTCACATCCTCGACGGCTCCCTTGACCCGATCAATAACCTCTTCACGCCTCCATCTACCCTACGAGTCTCGGTCATCTGGTTCATCTTGATAGCCATCCTCATGTCCTTTGTCCTTCTACGCACTCAATATGGAAATTGGACCTATGCTACGGGGGGAGATGCGGACGCAGCACGAGCTCAAGGAGTTCCTGTAACTTATGTCAAGTTAATGAATTTTGTCTTGGCGGGTTCCTTTGCTGGCCTGGCAGGTATTATTCAGTTTGCTTATCGGATTAGCGTCGATCCGTTGCGCGGCGCTGGCTTAGAGCTTATCGCGGTTGCAGCCTCTGTCATTGGCGGTGTGCTCCTGACAGGAGGGTACGGGACTATCCTGGGAGCCACGATAGGGGTATTGACCATTCAAATGATGGAGCAAGGGCTGGTATTAATGCAGGTTCCGGTGCAGGTGTTTCAAGCGTTTGCCGGGTTGCTTATCGTGCTCGCAGCGCTGAGCAACAAGTACCTGGGACGGTTCAGCTGAGACTGGGCTGACGACCACGAAAGCGCAGCAGGATAAGGTAGGGCAAGATAGAAAGGAGGTGAAGTACTGCAAGATCATTTATGCTCTTTGGTCCATTAGCATGCCGGGAGCAGTGACGTTGTTTCCGGACCCGGTAGAACCCTCTCGAACAGGAGAAGGAGGAGAGAGATGAAGCAAAAGCACGCAATTTTCTTTGTGGTGGTTCTCTCGCTAGCGCTTGTGATGGTTGGATGTGCCCAGAAAGCAGCGCCTACGGCTACCCCCAAACCTGTACAACCCCCTCCAACGAAAGCTGTACAAAAGCCCGCACAACCGACGAAGGTTCCGACCAAAGCCCCAACCCAAGTGCCTACTCAATCACCGACAAAAGCACCGTCGGCTGTGGCCCCAGAAGCAAAACCGTTGAAGATCATTATGGTCCAGCACGCGCTTTGTGCCTGGGATTCCTTCTGGTGCACCGTGGAAAAAGGCGCCAAGGATGCGGCCAAGGCCATGAATGTCAATCTGACCATCTTGGGGCCGGACAAGTTTGATCTGGAGAAGACGGCATCGTTGATAGACCAGGCGGTGGCGGCGAAGCCAGACGGGCTGGCGGTGACGGTTACTGATCCGGCACTCTTCAAGGATCCCATCATGCGAGCGCTCAAAGCCGGCATCCCGGTAGTTGGTTACAATGCCGGAGCAGGACCGGAGAAGGACAAGATCCCCTACCTCACCTTCATTGGCCAGGATGAGTACCAGGGAGGCTATCAGGGAGGCAAGCGCCTGATAGCAGCCGGTGGCAAGAAGGGAGTGTGTATTAATCATCAGGTGGGCCATGCGGGTCTGGACGCTCGCTGCAAAGGATTTGTGGATGCCTTCAAAGAGGCAGGGTTGAAAGCAGAAGTGTTGGCGATCACAAACGATCCTGCAGAGTCACAGACGATCATAGACGACTACTACACGGCCCATCCAGACGTCAACGCGTTTCTCACATTGGGGCCGAACGGGGCGAATCCCTTCTATGCCTTTGTGGAAGCTCGAGGACTTAAGCCCGGCGATGTGCTCCACGGCACCTTCGACCTCAGCCCCCAAATCCGTGCTCATATCAAGGATGGCCTGACTCTGTTTGGTATCGATCAACAGCCCTATCTGCAGGGGTTTGCTTCTGTAATGTGGCTGACTCTGGTCAACCGTTATGGCCTCAAGCCGGCATTGCAAGTCACGCCGACGGGCCCGGGTTTTGTGACAAAGAAGAATGTGGACATCGTGCCTAAGCCCAATCGTCCAGTCAAGCTCATATTCGTCCAGCACGCGCTTTGTGCCTGGGACTCCTTCTGGTGCACCGTGCAGAAGGGGATTGACGTGGCGGCCAAGCAGTTGAATGTCAAGTACACGGTCTTGGGGCCGGACAAGTTTGATCTGGAGAAGACGGCATCGTTGATAGACCAGGCGGTGGCGGCGAAGCCAGACGGGCTGGCGGTGACGGTTACTGATCCGGCACTCTTCAAGGATCCCATCATGCGAGCGCTCAAAGCCGGCATCCCGGTAGTTGGTTACAATGCCGGAGCAGGACCGGAGAAGGACAAGATCCCCTACCTCACCTTCATTGGCCAGGATGAGTACCAGGGAGGCTATCAGGGAGGCAAGCGCCTGATAGCAGCCGGTGGCAAGAAGGGAGTGTGTATTAATCATCAGGTGGGCCATGCGGGTCTGGACGCTCGCTGCAAAGGATTTGTGGATGCCTTCAAAGAGGCAGGGTTGAAAGCAGAAGTGTTGGCGATCACAAACGATCCTGCAGAGTCACAGACGATCATAGACGACTACTACACGGCCCATCCAGACGTCAACGCGTTTCTCACATTGGGGCCGAACGGGGCGAATCCCTTCTATGCCTTTGTGGAAGCTCGAGGACTTAAGCCCGGCGATGTGCTCCACGGCACCTTCGACCTCAGCCCCCAAATCGTAGCCCATATTGAAGATGGGTTGACCCTCTTTGCCATCGACCAGCAACCGTTCCTGCAAGGATACATGTCGGTCGTGACGCTCACATTGTTGCTGCGCCAGAACATCAAACCCGCTTTGCCTATTACACCGACAGGTCCTGGTTTTGTGGATAAGAGCAATATCCAAATCGTCAAGCAGCTTGCTGGAACCTACCGGTAAGAAAATCGAGGCGGGGGCCTCCCCGCCTCTCTTCCTCTCTTCATGGACATTCAAAACAGGGACTATTGAGGATGGCGGTTACCATGGTACCACCTGCGGAAACGTCGCGTAAGAGTATTTGGGATCTTTTCATCACGTCTCCCCTTGCCGGACCTATAGCTACAATGCTGGTTATTGGGGGACTTTTCGCCTTGTTTGTACCCCACTTTGCCTCCATGCGTTCAGTATCGGGCATTATCAATGCCGCCACTTTGACGGGCATGATCTCCCTTGGGGTCACGCTGCTAATGGTCGCCGGAGAGTTCGACATGTCCGTTGGTTCAACGGTGGCCATTGCCGCCTATATCTACGCCTATGGGACGGTCCAGTGGCATTGGACTCCGCTTTTGGCCCTTGGACTTGCCCTGCTGGCCGCGGCCATGCTCGGCTTGATTAACGGACTCATTTTCATATGGACGGAAATCCCCTCTTTCATTGTCACCTTGGGCACACTGTACATTTATCGCGGTGTCGTCTGGTTTGTGTCCGGCGGCCAACTCATCCAAACAATGAAGCATTTGACCATTTATGAAGTCTTTAACGGGCGCTTGGATATCCTCAACTCCGTCTTCCCAGGTGCCAATTTTCGAACCTCACTCTTGTGGCTCTTGGGGGCAACGGCTTTTCTGCAGTATGTCCTCGTCAGAACCTCTTTCGGTAATCACTTGTTTGCTGTAGGAGGCAATGCAGGAGCTGCGTTGGCTCAAGGGGTACACGTTCGCCGCATCAAAGTGTCCGCTTTTGTCATTAGTGCCCTGATGGCTGGAGTGACGGGCATTTTCCTCTTCAGTCAATTCCGTTCCGTGCGGGTTGCCACCGGTGCGGGGATGGAGTTGAGCGCAATTGCGGCAGCTGTTGTGGGAGGAACTCTGCTGACCGGCGGGGCTGGGAGCATTTGGGGGGCTCTTATTGGGGCTTTGTTGATCAGCATGCTGCGTACAGGGGTAGTGCTCATGAACATTCCCTTCATTCCAGCAGACAACTTCGAGGCAGTCGTTGGTGCAACTATTATTGGTGCGGTCATCTTGAATAACTGGCTACGTAGTCGTGCATAATGTCTACATTGTAGAACAAGGGGCAGGTCATCATGACACTGAAGTGGGACGGGCAGCCACCGGTTGTCCACATGGAAAACATTACCAAACGTTTTGGCACAATTGTGGCGTTGGATCAGGTAACATTCACGGTTGAACACAACCAAGTCATGGCGCTGTTAGGTGACAATGGCGCCGGGAAATCCACTTTGATCAAGGTGCTTACTGGCGTCCATGTTCCGACGAGTGGAGAGATCTATTTTGAAGGCCGAAGAGTAGAGATTCGTTCGCCGCGTGAGGCGCGTGATATCGGCATTGAAACCGTGTATCAGGATTTGGCATTGATCGATTTGATGAGCATCGCCCGCAATTTCTTCTTGGGACGAGAACCCGTGCGTTCTTTAGGCCCCTTACATTGGCTGGACATCCCCACCATGAACCGGGAAACGCGTCACGTCCTCCAGGATATTGGCATTACTGTCCGCTCTCCTGAGGAGCGAGTGGGGAAACTCTCCGGAGGCGAGCGCCAGTCTGTTGCCATTGGGCGGGCCATGTACTTTGGGGCGAAACTCTTAATTTTGGATGAACCTACGTCTGCGCTCTCAGTGGCTGAAACGCGCCGGGTGCTTGATCATATTCTGGAAGTTAAGGAAAAAGGGCTGTCTGTGGTTTTCATCACTCACAACGTTTACCACGTGTATGAAGTGGCCGACGCGTATACGATTCTGCGGCACGGGAAGAAAGTGGGGACTTACCAGAAAGGCGAATTATCGGTCAACGAAATTGCGGACTTAATCACGGGGGCGAGGGAGAAGTAGAAAAGCACTGTCGTTCGAGATCCAAGAAAGCCCTCTTTTGGCATCAAGCTTCCTCGGATCTCGCAGAATTCCATTGCCGCCGCCATGGCTTCTCTGGCCGAAAGAGGCCGAGAGGTTCCCCCGATTATTTGCTGGGGGCAAGGGGTCGTTGGGACGGCACAACGGTCAGGTGAAGTTCTTGCAACTGTTGCTGAGAAAGCGGAGCGGGTGCCCCCAGCATCAAATCCTGGGCTGAGGCCGTCTTGGGAAAAGCCATGACATCTCGGATGCTTGCTTCGTCGGCGAAGATGGCGACGAGGCGATCAATGCCCAGGGCGATTCCTCCATGAGGAGGAGCGCCGTATTCAAAAGCTTCGAGCATGTGCCCGAACTGGGCTTGTGCTTGTTCTTGTCCCATTCCCAAAAGGGCGAACATTTTTTGTTGCTCTTCACGACGGTAGATTCGGATGCTCCCCCCACCCACTTCCCAGCCGTTGAGTACGGAGTCATGGGCCAGGGCGCGCATCTTGCCCGGTTCCGTCTCGGCGAGAGACCAATCTTCTGGCATTGGAGAAGTGAACGGATGATGCATAGCCACCCACCGTTGCTCTTCTTCGTCCCATTCCAGCAGAGGAAACTCGATGACCCAGGCAAAGGCCAACTCGTCCGGATGGCGCAGGCCAAGACGTTCTCCCATGACCAGACGCAAGTTTCCTAACGCCGTCGAGACGACATTCGCCTCACCCGCCACAATGAGGAGTAAGTCTCCTGTATTCGCCCCTGTCCGCGCTTGTATGGCCTGGATTTCCCCTTCGTTCAGGAACTTCGCGACCGGTGAGCGCACTCCATTCTCTCGGAAAGCCATCCACAATAACCCCTTGGCCCCGTAAGGACGGACATGTTCAGCCAGGCCATCGAGCTCCTTGCGCGAGTACCCTGCGGCCCCGGGCACTACAATCCCCTTGACCCGTCCTTGCTCGGCCGCCGCCTGGGTAAAGACCCGGTAGGATGTCTCAGCCGCAATGTCTGTCAGGTCAACAAGTTCCATGCCAAAGCGGAGATCTGGCTTATCGGAGCCATAACGCTCCATAGCTTCTGCATATGTCAGCCGAGGAAAAGGAGTGAGCTTGATATGTTTATGAGGCAGCAATGTGTGGACGATATGATGGTACAGGCCCTCGATAAGCTGAAGGATATCTTCCTGCTCCACAAAAGACATTTCTAGATCAAGCTGGGTGAATTCTGGTTGGCGGTCCGCACGTAAATCCTCATCACGTAAGCAACGAGCGATCTGATAATAACGCTCGAATCCCGCGACCATGAGAAGTTGTTTGAGCTGCTGAGGCGACTGAGGGAGAGCATAAAATTTGCCCGGGTGGAGGCGACTGGGCACGACGAAATCTCTTGCTCCTTCTGGGGTACTTTTGATGAGTAAAGGGGTTTCGATCTCCAGGAATCGATGTGCGTTCAGATAGCGACGGATCTCCTCAACCACTCGATGCCTCAAGATCAAGTTGCGCTGCATGCGCTTCTTGCGCAAATCCAGATAGCGGTATTTCAGGCGTAGTGTTTCGTCAACGGGTGTGTCCTCGTTAATATAAAAAGGAGGCGTCTTGGAAGGGTTCAGGATATGGACTGTTTGTGCGGCAACCTCGACATCTCCTGTCGCGAGGTTGGGATTACGCAGCCCTTCCGGGCGTGCTCGAACCGTCCCTTCAACCTGCAACACATACTCCGAGCGTGCTTTGTCGGCGACTGCATGGGCGTGGGGAGCGTTTTCGGCATCCACAACAACCTGGACGATCCCCTCTCGGTCGCGCAGGTCGATGAAGATAAGGGCGCCGTGGTCCCGACGGCGATGGACCCAACCGGCCAGGGTTACAGTTTGCCCTTGATGTTCAAGACGTAATTCACCGCACGCGTGCGTCTTTAGCATGGTTTCTGCTCCTCCCTCCATCGTTTGCAACGCATCACGCCCCAGATTATAGGCGTTTTGGCCCCAGGGTGAAACTCATCCCGCCCCGTTGGCAGCCTGGCGTTCGCATCATTTTCTCTCTGGCTTCTACGGGGCACGTCTCTACCCCGGCACGGAGCGGCATCATCGTGATGATGGGGAAAAATGCGGGGACAGCTTTCAGCGGATCTCTACACGGTCGGCAATCCCTTGACTGCCGAAACGGTCGTTTCGTCGTAGAGGCTCAAACGTGGTCATCGACGGGATCCAATGAGCTAATGCGGAGAGGCAGCACAATGGTGAATGTGCTGCCTTGTCCCACCTGGGAATCGACCCAGATCTGCCCCTGGTGTTTCTCGACGGCCTGGCGGGCAATGGTGAGGCCCAGCCCGAGCCCTGGATGCTGACGGTTCAACGCGTTTTCGACCTGATAGAAGGAATCGAAAATCCTTTCTTGTTCTTCTTGTGGGATTCCCGGCCCTGTATCTTTGATGCTGATATACGCGTACCGGTCATCTTGCCATAACACTATTTCCACCCGACCGAAGTCAGGACTGAACTTGACGGCGTTATTGGCGATTTGTAAGACTGCCTCTTTCAAATGCTGCCAATGCCCTTCCACAATCACAGGGACAGCAGGCAAGTCGGTCTCCATAATGACGTTCTTGGACTGAGTCCATGTGTCCAATTCTGCCAGGACGAATTCGATGATCGTGCGCAGGTCTACTCGAGCACGTTCTGTGGGGGCGAGTCCTTTGGGAGTGTTCACCGCATGACTGATTTCTTCTACAATGGAAGCCATGCGTTTCGTGCCGTTCAAGATCTCCGTGACCAGCATATGCCATGTCGTCACTTGCTCCGGATCGGCCCCTTGAAAGGCAACATCGTTCAACTCCTCGAGTAACATCTCTGCATAGCCGCGGATGATCGTCAAGGGAGTACGGAGTTCATGGGAGGTCAGGTGCATGAACTTCGTCTTGCGTTCATCCAGTTGTCGCAACTGTTGCAGAGCCACTTCTCGCTCTGCGGCCAGATGGGCATGAGCGATTAAAGCCGCGGCTTGGCCAGCCAAGGCTTTGAGGGTGTTGAGATCTTGCTCTACAAAGGTTCCCGATCGCTTGTTGAGGACTTCGATTACGCCAATGATGTCTCGCCGCCAGAAAATGGGAATAGCCATCAGAGAATGTGTGTGAAATCCTGTGTTCTCATCCACGTGGCGGAAGTGCAGTGGAGACGTGGAGGCGTCCGCAACAATGATCGCACGCCGTTCCTGAAAAGCTCGGCCGGCAATACTGTCCAAAGGGACATCCAGATGCCACAACGGCTCGGTGTGCGGCCCTACCGCGGCCCGAAACGTAAGCTTGCCCGTCCGCGGATCCTGCAGTAAGATGGACGCCGCTTCTGTATGAGTCAATTCGGTCGCATAGACCAACAGCCGTTGCAGGAGTTCCTGCAGATCGTCTTTTTCGGCCATGTCCCTGGCCGCGGTTAACAGCGTGCGCAGTTCTTCTGTGACCTGTACGTCCGAGAACACATGTGCTATAATAAGACTATACAACGTCACAATGGAATGCGAGGTCGGCTCCGTCAACGGGGAGGGAGAACTCAGGAGAAGAAGTCCTTCTGCCCGTTCTGGGGTGCCAATGACTGTCAATAGGGCATGTGAGGCAGTGGTGGCTATATGGTCGTGAAATGCGGGCGGCAAGGGGGAAAGCGAATGAGTGGTTGCGGATGCCGGTAAGCATTGCTGCAGGAAAGCGTAACTCTGGCGGGCGTTTGAACGGAGGCGCAAGTCCCCGCCAGTGAATACGGCCTGGGAGAGATGGACGCACAAAGAAGACGCGGGATCGAGAAGGAGCAACGCTCCGCAAAAAGGTTCATGTCCGGCCATGTGCTCGACTATGAACTGGAGCGCTTCATCCGGATGTTCTCGGAAGGTGTCAGTTTGCAAATGAGCCAACAAGGATATCAACGAAGGTGCATCCATACGCGTTACAAGGGTCGACCCAACGGGATCGGAAGCCTCACCATGCTGAGGTCTCATGTGTCGTCCTTTTCGGGTTTCTTGCAGGCGGATCGAGTGAAGAGGAGATCTGACATTATACCTGCATTTTACTTTAGCTTATCATGACGATTTCTGGAAAACAATAGGACCTTTGGGGGATATAGAGCCATTCTTATCGGCTCATCCATTTTTCTGACACGCCTGGAGAACGCATATGGGCTCAGAAGCAGTTCGGCAAATACCGATTGAAGAGGAGATGCAGCAATCGTACCTGACCTATGCTATGAGTGTGATCGTGGCGCGAGCCCTGCCGGACGTACGCGACGGGCTCAAGCCTGTCCATCGCCGTATTCTCTATGCAATGTACGACATGGGCCTGACTCCTGCAAAGCCGTACAAGAAAAGTGCTCGCATCGTCGGCGAGGTTTTGGGCAAATATCACCCTCATGGTGACGCTGCAGTGTACGATGCAATGGTGCGCATGGCCCAGGAGTTCTCCTTACGTTACCCGCTAGTCGACGGTCAGGGCAACTTTGGGTCCATAGATGGGGATAATGCGGCAGCCATGCGCTATACAGAGGCACGCTTGTCGCCTATCGCCATCGAGATGCTGCGCGACATTGAGGAAGAAACGGTCGATTTTGTGCCCAATTTTGATGGGACGCTCCAGGAGCCCGCCGTCTTGCCTGGCGCGTTCCCCAATCTTATCGTGAATGGCGCTTCGGGTATTGCCGTTGGCATGTCCACAAATATCCCGCCTCATAACCTGGCGGAAGTCGTCACCGCGCTTACGTATTTGATAGACAATTGGGCCCGTCTGGACGAGGTGACTACGAGCGACATCATGACTTACCTCCCGGGGCCGGATTTTCCAACAGGTGGCCTGATATACCGTTATGCAGAAGAAAAGGGGGAAACGGTAGACCGGATCGCCCGCTTTTATGCCACCGGGAAGGGGCACTTCGTTGTTCAGGCAAAAGTCCATGTGGAAGAAATGGGCCGCAACCGGCAACGTTTGGTTGTCACGGAGATTCCCTATCAAACCAGCAAGACGAGACTCATCGAACGCATCGCTGATCTGGTGCGCGACGGGCGTGTGGAGGGTATCAGCGATGTGCGAGATGAATCCGATCGCACGGGCATGCGGCTGGTTATCGAACTACAGCGGAACGTCGCACCTGAGGATGTGCTCCCCAGCCTTTACAAATTGACCCCCATGCGACAGACCTTTGGTGCCCAGATGTTGGCCCTGGTCGATGGCGAGCCTCGCGTTCTTCCTCTGAAGCGCCTGTTGACGCTTTTCATTCAGCATCGTCAGGATGTGATTCGCCGTCGTAGTGAATTCCGCCTGGAAAAAGCTCGCTATCGGGCGCATGTCTTGGAAGGGCTCTTGAAAGCGTTGGGGGATCTGGACGTCGTGGTGAACATTATTCGACGCTCGCGCACAACAGAGACAGCACGGCAAAACTTGATCAAACGTTTGAAAGTCACCCAGATCCAGGCTCAGGCTATTCTGGACATGCCACTGAAACGTCTGGCTCAACTAGAAAGGCGAGCCCTTCAAGACGAGTATAAGGAGCTTAGGAAGGCCATCGCCTATCTCGAAGACCTGCTGGCACATCCCGCAAAGATGCTCAACGTGATTCGGGAAGAACTTCAAGACATTCGCGAACGGTTCGGGGATGCCCGCCGCACGCAAATCGTCGATGTTTCTCGGACAGCCTTGACAGCGCAAGAGTATATGCCCACTCAGCCGGTGGCCATTGTCGTTACACGTGCAAAAGAGGTGATGGTCTTGCCCTTGAGCAATCGCCGGCGAGGCACTGTCCCAGGGCGAAGGAGAGAGGCACCTCGTGTGGCGGTCACTGCGACTTCTCGAGATATGCTTTATATCTTCAATGAGAGCGGCTGGGTAGCGCGCCTTCCTGTACATCAATTGCCCTCGGATCCCGTACCCCTCTCTTCTTTGGTCCAATTGGAAAGCCCCATTGCCGCCCTCCTGGCCCTTCCGACACGGTCGCAAGGAGGTATGTTGGTTCTGGCGACTGCTGGCGGCCGTGTCAAACGCATCGCGATTGATGATTTGATCGAAGCAGCACACAAGCCTGTCCAATGTATGGCTGTAGAGAAGGGAGACCGCCTGGTAGCAGTGCTTCAGGCTCCGGCGCCGGGAGACATTTTGCTCTTTACCCGCAAAGCCCAGGCCATCCGTTTTGCAGATGAAGAGGTACGCCGTATGGGGCTCTCTGCGGCTGGCGTGTTCGGCATCAAGTTGACCGCGGAAGATTGGGTGGTGCGAGCTGCCTGGGCGCAAGGAGAGGGCGAGGTGTGGGCTCTGACGACGGCGGGGTATGGCAAACGTATGGACCTCGCTGATTTTCCTCGACAAAAACGGTATGGAAGCGGTGTTGTCCTCTTGCGCCTTACTCGCCGCCATGGAGAGATTGCTGACGTTCGTCTGGTTCACGGAAAAGAGGAAGTGTTTGCGGTGACAGACAAAGGATACGTCTCTTACGTGCGGGCCGCTGATATCCCTTCGGGAAAACGGGGGACAGCGCCACGCCCTGTTCTGACTCTGAAATCACAGGATAAAATTGACCATATGATTTTGCTGGCCCCGGTAGAGACTGAACAACCGCCTGCGAAGAGCCGGAGGAAGAATCGGCGGGGACGTTTGAACAAGGCCTCGGCGTCTGCCATACCCGGTTCGACGAACAAGAGTACGAGAGCGCGCGAGGAGAAGAAGGAGCGCAAACGATCCCACCCTCAGGAGAAAGAATCCCCTCCTCAATCTCCGAAAACCTCAACCGGAAAACAAGCTCGAAAATCGGCTCAGCCAGGTGAAGCCGTTGTTAGGGCCAAGAAGTCGAGGAAAGTGACGTCAAGATCGAGCAGAGCCTCGGCCAAGAAAAAACGCTCACTACCCAAAAGCGTCTCGTAGGAAGGGTCATGCCCCACGATGCCATGATTCCTCCGTTTCGTCAAGCAGTACGCCTGGCACTGAATGACATACGGACTGGCCATGTGACCAGAAAAACTCTGACGGCTTTGGAAGAACGGCGATTTCATCTGTGGCGCGCCGAAGCGGATGCTACTCTGCTTCGGACACGCGCCGGAAGGATACGACGTCGCACTCTGGCCAATCTGCCGGACATCCTTTCCCAATTGGCCGATCGGGCAGAGGCAAGGGGCGTGAAGGTATATTGGGCAGAAGAGGCGGATGAAGTCATCAATCTGTTGCAGACATTGCTAGGTACCACCCTCCAACACTTAGCCCTCGTCTCGGGTCCTCTTATGGATGAACTGCGACTCCCAAAACACCTGGCGCATGCTGGTTACTCAGTACATTATGTAGACGCGGCAGGCATTGTGTTAGCAGCGGCAGGTGAGCCACGAACCCACTCCGTCTTTCCTCTGGCCCATATGACATCACGCGATATAGCTTTGGTCTTAGAACAAGCCTGGCAACGTTCCGTCAGTGGACGTCCGGCAGAGATAGTGCGGCAGTTGACTAACCACGCCCGCCAGATTGTGAGTCACGCGGATGCCAGCATTATCACTGCTCGCTTTGGTGTGGCGGAGAGCGGCTCTTTTATTCTACTGGATGATGAAGGGACGCGCTTGCTCAGTATTCTCAACCCTCGCCGGATTATCCTCTTGTTGCCCCTGGATCAAGTGGTCTCCACATGGGAAGAACTGGACGTTTTGGTAGAGGCCCTTCGCCTTGGCGCCGGGCATGATTCTCCTTGGCCATTTCTTGCAGCTTTACCTGTCGAGGGGTCGTCTGCTGAGTCGGATCAGCTCCACGTCATCCTTGTGGACAATGGACGCTCTCGCATACTGGCAGGGGAGTATGCGGAATCCTTGATGTGCATCCACTGTGGCGCTTGCGCGTTAGCCTGTCCGGTCTTTCGGGCCATCGGTGGGCAGGTATATGGGAGTCCTTACAATGGACCTATTGGTGCTGTCGTCTCTCCTCTTCTTTGGTCGGGTGAATATGCAGTTCTGCCTTTTGCCAGCACACTTTGCGGGATGTGTACCTCAGCGTGTCCGGTGGGAATTGAGATTCCAGCCTTGTTGGCAAAGCTGCGGACTCAATACGCTCTTCCCGCGCTTTCGAAACGTAGACTTCACCTCTGGCAATGGTGGACGAGCGGGCCACGCGTGGGCGTCCATCTTCGACGATTCGTTGTACGGAAGCCTGCAAAGGATTTGCGTTTAGGCCCTATGTGGTGGCCGTGGCCAGCCTCTCGCTCTCTGGTAGAATCCTGGAAGGAGCACGTGAGTCATGGGCAACCGTGAACGTATTCTGGCGCGCTTGCGCAGGACTTCCAGCGCAGCACGTTTCGCGGTGACGGGGGGACCGCCGTCATTTCACTCCCATCGCTCTTCGACACTGCCAAGAGGGGAACAGAACTCGCCGGATCTCCTCTTGGATCGGCTTCAATCCGCTTGCCGCGGTCGCGATTTTGACCTTTATCAGGTCGATTCTCTGGTGGCAGCTCGATTGCACCTGGCTACCTGGCTTAAAGAACATGACGCAGCCTTCATTGTGGGATGGGCTCCTGAGCAAGCGGGGGTTCCTGGACTTGCCGAGATGCTGGACGAGCTCAGAATCCATTGGCAGACGCCAAAGGAACAGAGGAATGCCGGCGACCTAACCGACCTCTCCACCGCTATCGGCCTGGCGAGAGCAGATGCTGCTCTCGCCGATCGAGGGAGCCTGGTGTTCCGCTCTGGGCCGGGGCGCTCCCTAAGGGAGATTGTGCAAGTGGAACGATTACTGGTGCTATTGTCTTTTGCAGACCTGTTTCCGTCATGGAACACGTGGATATCGCGATGGCGCGAGGCCTCCATCCCCCTGGCCACGGTCGGTCTTATCCTTACGGGAACGGGAGTCGCGTCTGGCATCGGCTCAAGCTCAACTCGACTCCCCACCGGGATTGGCCCCTCCAGCGTTCACATCGTGCTCATGAAAGTGTAGCTGGAAAGCAGGTGACGCGCACTGAGACACCAAGAGGAGGTTAAGAGCACTTAATGACGGCGACGGCAGCATTAGTGGTTCTGCTGGCAGCTGTGTTTTTTTCCGCTCTTATGCAGACACTGTCTGGTTTCGGTTTTGCCATTCTGGTAATGCCCATAGCTGTCCTTCTGCTAGACATTCGCGTGGCTGCTCCCCTGGTAGCCTTGTTGGCAGCCACTTTGAACACAGCCAATGTGATTCGTTATAGGGCTCACGTCGCCTGGAAGGAAGTTGTGTTGCTGGCAGCAGCAGCCTCATTGGGGGTTCCCGTGGGGATTGTCGGCCTTTCCCGCCTTCCCGCGAACGTCATGAAAGCCGGCTTGGGCACCGTGCTCGTCTTGTACGGCTCTTATATCCTAGTTCGGCCCCAAAGCGTACGCTTGCGCTCTACCCGCTGGGCTCTTCTCGTGGGATTTCTTTCCGGATGTCTGGGAGGGGCATACAATACCTCGGGGCCTCCGGTGATTATCTATGGGACCATGAGGCAGTGGTCACGGGAGGGGTTCCGTTCCATCTTACAAGCCTTTTTCCTTCTTGTCGCCGGGCAGGTCATTGTATCCCATTACCTGGCTCATCATATTACCCGCACTGTGCAGATGGATTATCTGCTTCTGGCCCCAGTGGCTTTGCTCGGCGGTGTTTTAGGAGCGCGCGTGGACATATTCGTCCCTCAAAGGGGGTTTCGATTTTTGGTAAACATCCTCATTCTCGCGTTGGGCGTCGCTCTCCTCCTATAGAGATGAAACTCGTACTCGGTCAAGAGTCACCTGATAGTAAAAGCAACCCCACTAAAGGGTCGGGGACTGTTGAATTCATTCGCCTGTACGGCCACGGGGAGATAAAGGCACTGCCTTCGCCTACCCGTCCTTGGAGGTCCAAGTTCAGGAAAGTCCACGGTTCATCCATCACTCCATGATTGACCAGGTACTAGGACCTCTTGGAACCAGCTCAATTCGTACTGTTGCCCTATGGAGACCAGGGAGGGTGCGAAACGTGACACTTTTTCCAGTTCCTCGGTCTCCGGGCTTCATCGTCTCACTTCATCCTCAATTTTGTGAGATGTATCCCGTCGGCCCCAGACGTTGCTTTTCCACACGACCTTGTGTCCCGTCGATGAAGTGCAACAGGTGGATTTCCTTCCTGAGCAAAGGTATCTCTTGGGCCAGAATCTCCTCTACACCTGGCTGACTGACAAGACGTTGCTTGTCCGAGGGACCGGACTGGATGTGAGTGGCTACAAAAAAGGCCAGGCCAATGGCGTCACGGGGTAACTCTTCCTCGGACAGGTTAACCCCCGCGACCGAGCGCATCATCTCCGAGTAAGTGAACCACAACTCGCGCACTCTGGCTGCGAGGGCGTCCATCCGAACGGACATCTGGACTCCCTCCTGGAGGAATTCCACCGATACCTGAGGGTAAGGTTTCAATTGTTCCACGGCCCTTACATGGAATCGTTGGGTCCCCTGAAGAACCACGTTCATGCTTCCATTCGGATGGCGTTCCATGCGCACAACGCGAGCAAGGGTTCCCGCCATATGAGGGCGCCTCTCTCTCTTGCTACTCTTCCGATAGTTGACAAGCACAACGCCCAACTCCTCCCGGGTGTTTAGCACCCTGTCCATCATCTCCAGATGTGCAGGCTGCTGTATCCGTGCAGGCAGCAGCATACCTGGGAACAAGACCGTGTGGGCCAAAAGAAGTGGAACGTGTTCTCGAATCTGTACATCTTCGAATGACATACGTCAACAAACCTCCCTGTTAGATTACTTGCGTTCACCCTGATGATTCGTTATCCGGCTCTTGCGCTTTCATGAACTCCCTCAGCACTGTAGTCGCGAACGCCCCTTTGGGCAGAGAAAAGGCAAATGTAAGAACGCCGGCCTCGGGCTGCTCGATTTTCAGATCTGGGAGCCAAAGTCGGCCAAGGCGCCGTGTTCCCTTGACTCTTGCATGCCGGAAATCTTTCAATGTGATGCCTTCTTCGTCCAGAAGGGTCTGCTCTAAGAGCCCGGCCTCCTTTTCGGCCATCCAGAGTTTGTACCCGTACATGGGCCCCGTGAAATGAATCTCCCCTCGCCGATATCGCGGTTGTTCCTGTTCTACATCTTCGACGACGAAAAGTCCGCCTGTGTCCGCCTTCTTGGCAATGTCACCGAGCAACAGATGGGTGAACGCCCCCATCCGGATTCGCCGTGCCAGGTAGCGGTTAAACAAGTTTGCTTGGTAGGCGGAGAGAAGGAACCGTCGCAGCCACTTATCCCGCACTCTTCTCCCCTGGAGAATCTCCCGGCCACGCATGGCGTTATCGCCTCTCCGACCAAAACGCTGTTCTCCGTAGTAGTTGGGGACACCAACCTGGCGTATGATGTCCGCGATGGCTCGGGCTCGATCCAGGGCGTTGGGGGCCACATCCACTACCGTGATGCGGAAGTAATTGCCTCTCAGGTGACCCGGTTTGAGCTTGTTACTGTGGCGGCGGGCCCAATGGACTTTGAGATAGGGTAACGCTTCTTGAATACGCTCTACGGCCTCCTCGGGGGAAATGTGGGGAACAGAGAAGGCCTGTGTAGCGATTGCGTACCTGTCTTTCATTCCCGCCAGTCCCACATCCTGAGGGCGTAAGCCGAATAAGTGAGCCAGATCTTCCTGCACGTGCTTGCTGGTTAGCCCTCTTTTGGTAATCCAAAGGATAGTGTGTTCTCCCTCGCCGGAAGGCTCATACGCCGGGATTTCTTTCACTACGAAATGTTCCAGCTTATCTCGCAATCTGCCTTTTACACCGGGAAGGGGGGAAGAAATATAAGGCAATGTCTCGTTAGTTGTACTCGGCACGATCCTATCCGTCTTCGTCGTCCACCAGATAGCTGAATATCAGCAATGCAAACCACCCCTGGTCTTCCAAACTGCATATCAGATGAACCTACATTTTATTGGGATAACGCCGGTTTTGCAATTTTGAAACCACCTCTCTTGGGTATGGGTAAGAGGTGACAAACCGACCTTGTCCTTCTCTACAGGGTTTCTCTCCGCCCGTTTCGCTCGCCCGAGAGAGCGAGCAAGGGAGGGATCTCGCAGACGAGGCAGATGCTCAGATTTCTGTTATTGAGAAGAGACATGCCTCGCCCGCGAGAGACTCGTTCTATGCCCGTCCCCGTGAGCGACGACGTGCGCGGCGCTCGCCACGTCCCTTTTCCCCCTGTTCACTTTCCCGCATGGCCATGATCCAGTGCCCGCAGTTCTCGTCCTTTCCTAGCAGCATGTCCGCGGCGAGAATAGTCTGGCGGATGTGGGGATCCAGAGGATTCGTGATGGCTGATGTCAGTCCACTGGCTATCGCCATTGCTAAGAAAGCAGCGTTCACGATGGGGCGACCGGGGAGGCCAAAGGAAATATTGCTGGCCCCGCAGACTGTGTTGACTCCCAGATCTTCCTGAACCATGCGGACAATGTCGAAGACTTGCTTACCTGCATTCTGAACAGCGCCAACAGGTAAGGTCAAAGGATCGATAAGGATGTTTTCTGGAGGGATACCGTACGCAGCGGCACGCTTCACGATTTTCCTGGCGACAAGAAATCGTTCTTTCGGCTCGTAAAGGATTCCTCGTTCGTCGTTGCACAGACCGATAACGACGGCTCCGCGCTCTGCGACTAGAGGTAGAACAGTTTCCAATCGCTCATCCTCTCCGGTGACCGAATTGACGATAGGTTTGCCGTTTGCTGCCTCCAATCCCGCCTTCAAGGCGGGAACGACTGACGAGTCAATGGAGATGGGAACGTCCACAACTTCCTGTATGGCCCGAATGGCCTCAACTATCACCTTGGGTTCGACTTCGTGCGGGTTCGAGACCCCTAGCCCCGCGTTCACGTCCAGGATATGGGCTCCTGCCTCTACCTGAGCGACGGCATCACGCTTCACTCGTTCATAATTTCCAACGCTCATTTCCGCAGCCAGTTTCTTGCGGCCGCTAGGGTTGATACGTTCACCAATGATCACGAATGGGTGCTGCGGTCCGATCACAACCGTCTTAGTCGTTGAGCGCACAATTGTATCCATACGAATTCCTCCCATGTTCCGCGATATTTAACTCTCTTGCTGGGCACAATGATGTGGAGTTGGTACTACACCACGCCGGCGCGGTGCAGCTCCCGGATATATGCGTCGTCATACCCCAGTTCGTGCAAGATGTCGTCCGTGTGCTCCCCTAGGCGAGGAGGGGGCACTTGATATCGCGCCGGTGTGGCGCTGAAGTGCCCAGGGAAGGCCAGGTTACGAATCGTCCCGGCAGTGGGATGCTCCTGGGAAACGACCATTCCTCGTTCCAGGATGTGGGGCTCGTTCAAAGCTTCGTCCAGACGATAAATGGGGGCGGCAGGGACATTGGCCGCTTGGAAAATATCCAACCACTCGTCCGCTGACTTTTGTAAGAAGTGGGGTTCCAGAACGGTGTACAACGCTTCTCGGTGCTGCAGACGGTCGGGGTTCGTCGCAAAACGTGGGTCGGACATCAAGGATTCAAGGCCGACAGCCTGGCAAAATCTCTGCCAGATGGCTTCACTGCCTACGGCGAGAATGAAATAGCGGCCATCTCCTGCGCGGAACGGCCGGTAAGGCGTAATCGTAGGATGGTCATTCCCTCGTCGCTTGGGAGGTTCTCCCAAAGCGAAATAAGCACCGGCAAGATTGGTCATCCAACTCAACTGACTTTCCAGGAGAGATACGTCAATAGCTTGGCCTACACCAGTACGCTCACGGTGGAACAGCGCGGCCAGAGTGGAGGCAAACGCATACACTCCCGCACTCATGTCTGCTAACGGAGAAGGAAACCGGTAGGGCTCATCGCTTTCGGCAGGCCCGGTCAAGGACATGCTACCGGACATGGCTTGGGCCACAATATCGTAGCCGGGTGAACCGGCTCGCGAACCGGTATGACCAAAGCCGGTAATGCTCACATACACCAGGCGCGGATTGCGTGCCAAACAACTTTCCGGGTCCAATCCCCGTTTTTTCAAGGACGACATGCGCGGCTGATTGGTGATAAACACATCTGCCTTTTCCAAGAGGCGCTGGAGGATGACCAGTCCCTCTTGACTCCGGATGTTCAACGTCAGACTTCGTTTGTTTCGGTTCGTCGAGAGGAAATAAGCACTCTGATCTCCCACATAGGGAGGTGCCCAATGCCTGGATGCATCACCGCTGCCGACTCGTTCAATCTTGATAACGTCTGCTCCCAGGTCACCCAGGTACATAGCGCAGAAGGGACCGGCCAGTGCTTCTGTCAGTTCAATAACCCGAATACCGTCGAGAATGCCTGTTCGTTGATTCGACATGGTACGCACCTCGTTTGATGAGTGTGTGGGATGATGAATCAGTTCGCCGACTCCACGCCGATTATTGAGAGGTCGATGCGACCGGAACTTGGCGAGGAGGACGGTGTGCTCTCCGCTCGCGCAATGACAAACCCGCACGCCCGTGTCGCACTTGAGTCAATTCGGCCAGGATGGCCGTAGCAATTTCTGCGGGTGTTTCCGCCCCGATGTCAAGGCCCACGGGGGCGTACACTTGAGTCCATTGTTTTACATCGATACCATATTGTTCTCGCAGCAATGTACGCACGGCCCGTGCCCGCCGTCGGCTACCGATTACGCCGATGTAGGGGTACCCACGGCCCCACAAAGCGGCGAGGCCGTGGACATCAAGGGCATGGCTGCGGGTGGCGAAAACCAGGTAAGTATTCTCGTCCGGGGTCAGAGTTGTCAAGGCCTCGACCAGGGGGCGGGTGATACGCTCATCTGCAGTCGGAAATCGCTCCGAAGTGGCAAACCCAGTCCTGTCATCTACAACGACGACATAATAACCATGCAAGGAAGCCATTTGGGCCAATGGGACTGCAATATGTCCTGCACCGACGATGACCAGCCGAGGCTGCGGCAACACGACATCGACAAAAACCCGAATGTCCGGCCCATCTACGGGAGAAAGCGTCACGATGCTGGACTTGCCGCGCGTTAGCGTCGCAGTTACAGGCTCCCGCAGGGCTGGCCAACGCCTGAAAAGGCCCCCCTCATCGACGGGTATGCCGTTCAACGTGATCAACGCCTGAGTTTGGGCATCGAACCGGTTCCCTTTCTCGTCAGGAAGCGGCACCACGCGCGCAATAAGGCAGCGGGAACGAATATATTTGACGAGGTGGTGCAGGAGCGCCATGGAAGTCGAAACGGGACGCCACGGCGTCAGTAAGACCCAATACACTCCGCCGCAGAGCCCCTTTGCTTCCATGTGGATGGGACCGGTCAGGCTGATTCGGATGATTTCCGGCGTCCCTGTCTCGAGTACCCGTTTGGCCGCGAGGATAGCCTGATCTTCTCCCCCTCCCCCGCCGATGGTCCCGGCCAGCAGCCCCTCAGCGCCGACCAGCATGGAAGCGCCCACAGCCCGCGGTGTCGAGCCCTTCGTTTTGATGATGGTTGCCAGGGTCGCGACGTGACGTTCTCCCAGAAGTGCGTACAATGTATTGTAAATGGATTCGCTCATGGAACATCCGGCCTTATAATGGCGTCAAAAAGGCGATTCTGTTTGCCAAGACCATCGACGACACGAATTCGGCCCAAAACGGCGGGTGTCATGCTCTCCAGGCTCATCTATGTCCTGTTATCTCGCGATTTGGACAGTACCGCAATTCTACCATCAAAAGTATACCTGGGACCTCCGAAATCGTCAACGTTGTCAGACAAGATGAATTCAGAGGAGAGGGGGAGGATTCAGTGAGGATTCCTCTCGTGAATTGTTCTATCATCCCGGTTCACAATGCCCTGGGGCGGTGGGTGGTCGCTTTACTCCTCCTCGTCTGGGGAGGAGCCGCAAGCCTCTACCTGATTGCCTGGCTGTTACCTCCTCCTGCGGCTATTGTACATCCTGTACCTTCCAACTTGATTCTCGACCGCCACGGCAATCTCCTTTACGAGTGGATTGACCCCAGTGGAGCTCAGCACCGTCCGATATCACTGGACCAGATGGCCCCGACTTGCATCCAGGCCACTTTGGCCACAGAGGACGCTCACTTTTACCAGCATCCGGGTGTGGACCCGGTAGCTATTGCCCGGAGCGTATACCGTCATTTCCGCTACGGTGAGCCCCTGGTGGGAGCCAGTACCCTCACACAGCAATTGGTCCGCCTTACCCGGTTGACTCCCAAAGAACGTTATCGACGGACCTTGTGGCGCAAATTGAAAGAAGCTTGGCTGGCCTTCCGCTTGGAACGACATCTAACAAAAAACCAGATCCTGACTCAGTATTTGAATCAAGCGTATTACGGCAATTTCGCTATTGGCCTGGAAGCCGCGGCCCATGCGTATTTCGGCCAGCCTGCCCGTACTCTGGATCTGGCTCAGTGTGCATTGTTGGCCGGACTTCCCCAGGCCCCGGCAGAGTGGAATCCCATTGCCCATCCTTACGAGGCCAAAGCTCGACAGCGAGTGGTCTTGCGACGGATGCGCGACGAAGGCTTTATCACACCTGAAACGTACAAACAGGCTGAGCGAGAACCCCTGGCCTTTGTGTCCACTCCCTTTCCCATCGTTGCACCCCATTTTGTGGCCATGGTTCAAAGTCTGGTGGAGGAAAAGCTGGGGGTGGACCGGGTTCGGGCCGGAGGGTTGATCATCACCACCACACTGGACATTCACCTTCAGCGTCGAGCCGAAGAGGTTGTCAGACGCCAACTATATAGGCTGAATCATGACCCTGGGGCGCCTCCCGGACGACGTGTAACCAGCGCTGCCGTTGTTGTGCTTCGCCCCACAACCGGAGACGTCCTGGCACTGGTTGGCAGTCCGAACTACTTTGACCGCCCCAACGCCGGCGCAATGAACGGTGCTCTGGCCCTACGGCAACCAGGGTCGGCCATCAAGCCGATTGTCTATGCGACAGCGTTTGATCCTGTTCGGCCCCACCCATGGGGGCCAGCCACATTGGTCCTTGATGATCAAACGTTCTTTCCGGAGCCAGATGGGGGAACTTATGTACCGCAGAACTACGATATGCGATGGCATGGAATTCTGCCCGCCCGAGTGGCTTTGGCTGCTTCCTTCAATATTCCTGCAGTGAAGGCGTTGCAACATGCTGGTATCGACCCCTTTCTGGCCCTGGCCGACCGTCTGGGTCTGGGTTCACTCAGGCAAACGCCTGAATATGGTCTCTCGTTGGCCCTTGGGGCCGGGGAAGTCTCACTGTTGGGGCTCACGCGCGCGTACGCTATTTTTGCCAACGGTGGACACTCACTACAGGCGCGCTATATTTTGGACGTCCGTTCACGAGACGGCCGCGCGCTTTGGGGGTCGACGAGTCGAAAGGTGGGACCCCTTGTTCTGGACCCGCGCGTGGCTTACTTGATTACGGATATCCTCGCTGATCGCTACGCTCGCGTTCCTACTTTTGGACTGAACAGCCCACTGGAACTGGACCGCCCAGCCGCCGTGAAGACAGGAACGACAACGGATTGGCGGGATGCCTGGACGGTAGGGTATACACCCGACGTTGTCACCGGAGTGTGGGTGGGAAATTGGGATGATACGCCCATGGAGCATCTAAGTGGTGCCAGTGCGGCAGCTCCCATCTGGCACGCAGTGATGACCTTTGCTCATCGTGGAGTGCCTCGTCATATCTTTCGTCGTCCCCGAGGGATCAAGACCATTCGTTTATGTGCGGAGAGCGGTCTGCCCGCTCGTCGCGGCTGTCCTCTGGTCAAACGAGACCTGGCCATCAAGGATGTCCCTTATGCATTGGCTGAGTCCAAGGCCGTTCTTGACATGGCTCGGGGACAGACAAGGAGGCCTCCTTGGTCCTCAACAACGGCCAGCCGTTCCGCCACCCAGAAGCAGGGGAAGCCAGGGATGGTCTCCCAGCCTTCGGAAGGCCTGGTCAGCATCCGTTCCCCTGAGCCTGGGGCGACTTTCGCCCTGGCCGCCCAACTCCCGAGCAAGGAACAGTCCCTGGCACTGGAAGTACAGGCCCCCCACGGGAGCCAAGTCACGATATTGGTGGATGGCGCAGTCGTGGGACAACGAAATCGAGCTCCCTATCGCGTCTGGTGGCCCCTGGTCGTAGGGGAACATCGCCTTCGATTCCGCGTAACACTGCCGGACGGCCGACACGAAAGACGCTCGTTGTCTTTTCGCGTGGTCGCCTCCTCGCCGGGGCAGCCTTGAGGAACGGCATAAAGAGGTCTGAATTATGTCAAATGCTGAGGGTGAAAGAGATCCACGTGGGCGGACGGGGCGTATACTAGGACGGAACGTTGAGAGACGTTCCGCATGGGTGTCTCCTCCTCTGTGGTGTGGGGCCAGGGGGGCATCGGGCACGGGTCCGGTGCCCCCTTTGGCTTTCCTGAGAATAGATACGGAGATCGTTGCCTCTGAGGTCAGGAGCGCTTGCTGTGGTCCACGGCTTTCAAGATTTTGATATTGAGCAGGATAAAGCGCCAGAACTGATAGATCTTGGACTTCCGTAATGATCGATCTCGCTTCGTCATCTCCATGATAGACCTCCTTGGTACGTGCACACAAGGACAAATGCGAGCTTGCAATGCGATGTTCCCTGAAAGGCTTTCTCGCTTCACACCTATTTGCTTTTACGCTGGAACAGCTTTTTCCCTCCTGTCCAGGAGGGGCCATGGCGAGCATTCTACTCTGGGATGAGACTCCAGCCCGGACGAGCCTGGAATTTCCACATAAAGGTTGTGTGGATCAACCGTTTCATCCAAGCGCCTGCCAGGCCGATTTCCACGTGGGTGACGAACAAGTCGCGACCCGCCTCGTTCGGGTACCGTCGGTGATCCGGAACCACGGGGTAGACCACAATCGTGGTCGCTTCTCCATCCCGCAGGGAGTCTCCCATGGAGGCGATGCAAGCTGCAAACATTTCTGTCATACGTTCACTGTGATTCATACGCCCTTTGGTTACCAGGTCTACAATGTTTAGCCCAACGACGCGGCCGATGATGCCGGAGATCATGCCTGTACGCGGGGGAGCCGCGGTGATGGACGTGCCCTTTGGGTTGACATGAGGTTCGGAGATGGGGCCAGGCGGTGCGAAGGCAATGCCGGCGGCGAAAATGTTAGTATAGGTGGGATTTTGGTAGACGGAAGGCCAAGCGTCCGGGTTCTTGCGCAAACGGTCGTAGGGAAGACCGTAAACAGCATCGACCAGGATGAAACCGCCTTTATTGGTCAGTCGATCCGACACATCCTCCCCTTTGGATCCAATGTATTTCAGGCGCGGGCCCAGAAACTGAGGAACGAGAACAGCAAAGTCGTATGGAGTTTCGCCTTCGTTGCCATCGTAGTCTTCCCAGTAGATACGCCCAGGTTCCACTTTACGGACGCCCTTTTGGATTTCCCAGTGGATGCCAAATTCTTTGAAAACGGCTTCCATGAACTCTGCGCCAGAGATCAAACGCCCCTTATAGCGGGCAGTCACCCCTCCAATGCCAAAATCTCCCAATGCAGGCTCATTGGACAAATAGAGTAAATCAGCTTTGTCCCTCAACCCACGGCGTACCAGGTCCTTGTGAATGTTAGAAATGTACTCTACCATAGCACCTTGGCAGGTCGCTGTGGGGTGACCCGTACCGATGACAAAGCGTACCTTTTCCCCCTTCTCCATGCGTTTTACCATCTGGAGATAAGCGTCTCGGGCTTGGATGGCATGGTTCAGGGAGCAAATAGAATACGTATTGCCCGCATCAGGGCCCAATCCAGGGGTGCCTTTATAATTGAGATAAGGGCCGGTAGCGATGATCAGGTAGTCATAACCCACGTGCATGGGCTCCCCATTTCCAGCAGGATGGACCAGGACAAATTGATCGTCGGGATGCACCTCGGTAGCCGTACCATGTATGAAACGGGTATGGATGCGGTCGTAAACCGGCTTGAGAGGGATCGTTGTTTTTTCCGGCGCCATTCGCCCCACGCCGACCCAGACCCACGAAGGGACGAAGCCAAAATAATCATATCTGTTGATGACCGTTACTTCGTGTGTCCGGCCCAGCTTGGTCCCGATGTACAAGGCAGCTGTGTGACCTGCGAAGCCCGCTCCAATGATAACAATTTTGGCCATGTTCACCCTCCTCCGATGATGAAGAATGAGAACAACCGCACTTCACTACGCAGCGAACCACCGACGAATTGGCAGGGGGCGATCAAATAAATCGACCACTCGTTCATTTCGATGCCCCGGACCATCGAAATAAGACGATACTATTATAACCCTGCCAAGTCGTATTGCATTTCCTTCACCGTACCACAAATCTGGTGTCCAATTCCATAGCCTCATTTGTCTCAGAAAATCCGGAAAGCGTCATTATTGTGTCGCGAGCCCCGTCTGTTGAATCGTCTTTCCGGATTCAACAGACATTTTCGTTGGAACAAGAGGACGGTCATAAAGACACATCGCGAGCGCGAAAACACTACCCCACTCCCCTGAGAGGGAAGTAAAGGCCCCTCATCGTCTCTTTCTGGGGTGCTCGGGTTGGGAGCACGTGAGGATGTTCCAATTATAGCAAGTCATGCCCATAAGATCTATCCCTCAATTGGGTGAACATAAACCAACCATATGGGTGATGAACGTATCATCAAATTGGCTAGGTTGGCCTGGCCACAAGCGCTGCTCCGCTTGTGGAACATAAGGGGGAACGCTCATGAGAAGGTTTTTTGAGGTTCCCATCCAGGAATCCGTTCATCTATCGAAGTTTTTGGTAAAGTTGAGGCGGACTTGGAACAGCAAGAGACTGTTCCAATTTATTCAACGAGAAAGTCTTTGTTTCAGGCGTAGCAGAGCTGGGTCTTTGGGGAGGGGACCGTCGGAGGCAGGGACGTGCGCCTGGAAGGGTTCTGGTATGATGATGAGCCTCGCATTATCGTGCATGGTAAATCTAAGGTAGGACATAAGGAAATAACGGTTGTAGGCCTGGAAATGAATATGGTGCGTTTGGAAGGGGAACGATTCGAAAGATACATACGTTTGCCTGAAGGATTTGAAGATGCAGAACGTTGGGAATTCATAGTGGTTTTTAAAGGAGGGGCATACTGCCAAGAACTTACTTTTCCCAGAGGGCCTTAGGCTTTTCTTTACCAAAACCTTGCTTCCCCAAGAAGCCAGCACTGCGCGTGTGGGCGGAAGATCGTGGGAGACTGAAGCCATAGTGTGGCAGTGGACGTGCGTAATAGGGCCGCGGCCGTAGCCATTGCCGTGGGCAAGGGGTGGATCGAACCGCTTGAATGGTACCGCGGTAGGAAGGGAAATCCCTGATCTTTGGGGAGATAAGGAAAAATCAGGGATTTCCCGGATGACAGGAAGGCGGAAGTGTGGTAGGGTGGAGGTGCGATCCCGGCCGGGAGTCGAATAGCCATGATCACATTGAGGAGGTAAACGATGTTCCGAAAAGGGTCGCCTATGCTTCTGGTATTCTTGCTCGCGCTGAGCCTCCTTTCGGCAGGCGTCACCCAGGCGTCGGCGTGGCGATCACATCCTGCGGTCGCTTTCCAGGATATGGTGGTGGGAATTGGCATTACCTCCCTCCCTGCGGGAACCCAGGTGGTTACCGACCAATATGTGAGCGCCGCTTACGGGTTCACCGTCGTGGACGAGAACCGGGTCTTCCAAGCGCGTGTGGAGTGGCTGTGGGACAAGACGCCCGCCCAGATGGAACAATTCATCGACGAGTTCATGCACAGCTTTCCGGGTATTCAGGTGGAACGGGCGCAGGTATTTGTGGATGGCCGTCGGGCTGTTCTTCTCTCGCCCGTGCCCGGTCAGGTGGAGACGGCCGCGGTGTTCGTGGTGGCCAACGGGCGGGTGTATCGCATCTTTTACAACATAGAAGGGGATTTGGGGGTAAAAATCCTGCACACCGTGATCTTCATCCCACCTACAGGGGATATCCGTTCGCTAAACCGGCAACGGGCCGAGGATGCGCTCTACGTGTCCCCTCCGTATGACTGGCAGGTAGAACCGAGAAGGCCTCAGAACGAGGCCGAAGTGATAACCCAGACATCCGAGGCGCCACCACGGCTGGACACAGAGCCGGGCTGTGTCGATTTTCCTACGTCAAGATTCCTACAAACCCTGTAGGCCTGGAATGCCAATGGAAGGGGCACCGACTTACCCCGGGGGTGGTCAACGGCAGGCCCCAGCTACTTTAACGAGGGCCTCCATAAGGGTTGTAATCGAGCCACACGGTTGAACGATTACTACGCGCTGGACCATCCCTTAAAGGAATGGGACATTCTCTACCCACCGGCTTCTGGCACGGTGCTCTACGCCGGCTGGGCCGGAGGGGGATGGGCCGGTCTGGGACGGGTAGTCATTGTCGATTTGGGTGGCGGGTATTGGACCATGGCCGCCCACCTGCGGGGGATCAACGTCCGCGTCGGCCAGCACGTGTGGCTGGGCACGGTCATCGGGTGGGCCGGTCGGAGTGGCCATTACCAGGATAACTACTGGCCGACTGTGCACTTGCACCAGGGCCTGTACAAAGATGCGCATCTCGCTTCCTGGGCCGGGGGCATTTACGGCGGGCATAGCGCCCAGCCGATTAAGGTGCATTATTTTGGCAACGGTGGAGGGGACTATTGGTACATTCAGCAATACCAGCTCATGAGTTGGTAAAAGGGAGGGGTAGGCCATGCGCGCACACACTGTCGCCTTGGTCGTAGGGCTGGCCTTGGTCCTTGGGGGATGTGGGGTAGGAGGAGGACAAGGGCTGCGGCCGTCGGCCGCAGCCTCCCCTTCATGGGCGTTATCCCCCACGCCTTCCGGCAAGGACGCCGGCACATCGCGGTCAATGGCTCCCGCGACACCAACGCCTTCGCCAACAAGGGCGCCGTCGCCCGTGCCCCCCTCTCCGGAGGCGAGAAAGCCGGGCCCGCCGCCGGGGTACACCCCCCTCCCGCCTGAACCTACGCCCACGGTGCCGGTGACGGTGCCGGCGGAGGATTGGCAGGAAATCACCTTGCCGCTGCCCAAAGGCATTGAGATGGTGGAGCCGGAAAACGCGGATGTGCCGACGGTGCACATGCGAATTCCCAAAGGGTGGTCCTTTGGGAATCATCCGGGCGCCTACTTCCTGGGTCCTGACCCCAGGTATCCGGTCCTGATCGCGGGTCCTTACTACGGCATACAGGATGCGAAGGAACCACCCCCGAGGAACATGGACGAGTTCGCCGAGGTCATCGTGCGGGTATATCGGCGGGCCTATCGGGTCTCGCGAATTCGGGTGGAGCGCGTCCCGGTCGGCAATCTGGAAGGGGTCGCGATTTACCCGCTGGACCTGGAGACGGTGTGTATGGAGTTGTATGTGCCCTTCCCCCCGCGGCTGGACGTTCCCTACTCGTTTACGTTTAGGCCCCCGCTCTGCACGTCGGAAAGCGTCCTTACGGAAACGGGAAGAACCCTTCTGGAGAGCATTAGGCTGGAACGGGAATGAGAATCGAGGCCTGAATTGCATCCTGGCGGTTGGGGCTAAATCCGGAGACGCGCAGTTGAGCGGCAGGTTTTCTATCTCACAGAGTTGACAGAGCCGACAGAACGTCTGGATGTGCATACCACGCAAGTGGGGCACATTGTAGACGCGGTATCCCTGAAAGTGCCGCTCGGCAAGTGAATCTTAAACTGGACTCTGGCGAAAAATGGATAGCTTGAGCACGGGACGCCTCCTGAGTAGAA
>CAZAQA010000013.1:0-94354 GCA_964487375.1 uncultured Anaerolineae bacterium
CCCCCCTCCCTCCCTCTCATTTATCTGCTTTGGACCATTCTGCTCCCTGTCGGGATCTATTACGTCGTCCTCCTTCGGCGCGGCACCTTCGCACCCCGCTACATTTCATTTGTGGTTCCATTTCTGGCCTTGCTGCTGGGATCGGCCCTGGCCGGATGGAGGCAACTGCGCCGTGGGCTGGGTGCGGGGATCACCCTGGTGCTGGTGGCCTTTCTGGCCCTGGGCATCTACGCCGACCAGTTCAACCCCAAGTATTTTCGCGAGGACACCTCGGGGCTGGCACACTGGCTCATGCAGAACACCACAGCGAATGATGTGGTGCTCATCGACGTGCCCTATCCGCTGGGCTTCTACTACCCCCGCTACAGCAAGGACCCAGACCATCCACCGCTGGACAAGCCTGCCGACATCGCACCGGCCTACTATATGTTTGTGGACATCCACCATGTGGACGAACGGCTGAACCAACTGGCCGCGGGCAAGAAACGGGTCTTCTGGGTACAGTGGTTCAAGTCCGACACGGATCCGCGCGGCGCGGTGGAGTTCCTCCTGCGCAAGGTTGGGGTCCACGCGGGCAAGACCGCGTTCCGCGGTTACACCGTGGACTGGTACCGTGTCCTGCCCACCGCGCGCTATCGACTGGACGAGGGAATGCGCGCCCTCCGGGTGACCTTCGACGGGCGCATGGCCACCGTGGCCGCGTCTGCGGGGCAGGCGCCTCGCTTGCCCGTGAATGTCCTGCGCGCCTCCGATGAAGGAATACTCCCCCGGCCCGTCTGGGCTGTCGTGGACTGGCAGCGGATAGGCCACGTTGACCAGCCGTATAAGGTCAGCGCTCGGCTGCGCGATCCACTGGATCAGGTGGTCGCTCAGGACGACCGCCGCCTGGTCAACGACCGCCACCTGGCGCCCCCGTATTGGGACCGTGGGGAAACGGCGCGCAATGTCTACCTCTTGCGGTTGCCTCTGGGCACACCGCCGGGGGACTACACCCTGACCTTGCGCGTCTACGACCCGGAAAGCCTGGCACCTCTTCCGGCCCAGGACGCGAGCGGGCGTCCCTTGGGACCGGACGCGCCCACCCTGACCGTGCGCGTGCGCAAGCCCTCTCTCTTCCCGTCGGTCACGCCCACCGCGCTGGTGGACGCGCCCATCGCCCTGGTGGAATACACTGTGGGTGTAGACAAGGCCGCACCGGGCACGCTCGTGCCCCTCTCCCTCCTCTGGGTGAAACGGACCGCGGTGCCGGAGGAACCGCTGCGGGTGCAGCTCATGCTCCTGGACGAGTCCGGCCGCAGGTACAGTATTGACGAGATAGCGCCCGTGCCCTGGTACCCCAGCGACCGTTGGGATGTGGGCGAGGTTGTGCGCAGCAAACTGCCCTGGCGCCTGGCACCGGACACGCCCAACGGCTCGTACACGGTGCACCTGCGCCTGATGAACCGGGCCGGTGAGGCGCTGGGAGAAGCAGACATTGGACGGCTGACGGTGCAGGGGCGGCCCCACCGTTTTCAAGCGCCGCCGCCCTCGCGCGCGCTGACGCCCCCTCCTCAGTTTGACGATATCGCGCTCTTGCAGGGCTATGATTGGGTCGGAGAGCTCGCGCCGGCCGCGCATCTCGCCATCACCCTGACCTGGCGTGCCCTCAACTCGGCCCACACGAGTTACAAGGTCTCGGTCCAGGTGTTGGACGCGGGCAATCGTGTGCTCGCACAGGAAGATCACATCCCCCTGCGGGGGGAAGCCCCTACCACCTCCTGGCTGCCCGGCGAGATCCTGCAAGACCGTTTCGACCTGACCCTACCCGGGGAGTTGCCTCCCGGTCCTAAGCGGGTTATCGTCCTCATGTACGATGCCGAAACCCTGCGCCGGGTACCCGTCGTGGCGAATGGGCAAGACCTGGGCGACCATGTCACACTCTTGGTGAAGGAGTAACATACCGATACCCGATATCGGCTTCAAGAAACCATGATGAAGACCAGATGGAACAGACGTCTCAATCCCTGGCTTTGGGTGACCGTTTTCCTTCTCCCGGCCACCTATTATCTGTGGCTGCCGGGATTACAGACGACCATGGACGGCCTGTATCACACAAGCAGGCTCTTCGAACTGGATTGGCTCCTGCGCTTGGGCGTCCTTTATCCACGCTGGCTGCCTCACCAGGGATTCCTGTACGGCTTCCCTACCCTTCACTTCTACGCGCCCCTCATCTACTACGTCGCCGAGGGATTCCACCTGGTGGGGTTCGGGTTTCTGGCTTCGTATGAGTGGATGATCGGCCTGGGCATTGTCGCCGCGGGGTGGAGTATGTTCACTTACGCGCGGCG
Organism: uncultured Anaerolineae bacterium; assembly: GCA_964487375.1. Taxonomy (GTDB): domain Bacteria; phylum Chloroflexota; class Anaerolineae; order JAADDB01; family JAADDB01; genus JAADDB01. The sequence continues at coordinate 2,328 of CAZAQA010000013.1, forward strand.
CTGGGGCCCCTGGACGGGTTGGCTGGCCGCGGTTGCCTACACCTACTGGGTCTACCACATCGCCCTGGCCTATGTGCGTGGCGCCCAGGCCGAACTGTGGGGCATGGTCTGGTTCCCCCTTGTGCTGGCGTTTATTCACGATATCTTCCACCATCAGGAACGGTTCCCGGGAAACAGGCACCTGGCCCTGGCTCTCAGCTACGCGCTGCTCATGCTTACCCACAACCTTTCAGCCCTGCTCTTCACGCCGGTGGCCGCGGCTTACGCCCTCTGGCTGACGTTCTTAAGCGGGGAAGATGCCAGTCCCGCGCACGTGTACCTGAGCCGATTGCTGCAAGTGGCCGCGAGCATGATCCTGGGCCTGGTCATGGCCGCGTTCTACTGGCTGCCTGTTCTGACAGATGTGCGCTACGTCCACGCCGGACGCGTCCACAGCGGCGGCCTGATCGCCTTGCTTCAAAGTCTTCGCCCGATGCCAAAGCTCCTCTCTCCCTATTGGATTCACCGCTACCAGTTGTCCCCAACGGTCAGGAATATCGCCCCCCTGGGACGAATGGACATTCTCCTCTGGCTAAGCGGTCTGGGGCTGGCCTTGTTCCTATGGCGTCGTCGGTCGCGGGAATACTGTTTGCACCTGGTCTTCTCCGCACTGCTCACGACTACTGCCATCCTGGGCATGTCCACCTGGAGCACCTGGTTCTGGACACACATTCCCTTCCTTTATTACCTGCAATTTCCCTGGCGCCTCGGTTCTCTCGTTGGGCTGGGTCTGGCCCTAAGCATGGGCCTGACATGGGGAGATGGGGTGCGGGCTCTGGTACGGTCTTCCCGGAGGCGCTGGGGGGGCTACGCGCTGGCCGCGGGATTGGCCCTGGCGCTGGGCGTCAGCGGCCTGGGGGGCATCATATACGACATCGCCAAGAACCCGGCCACGTGGCAGCCATTGAAGGAGAAGGACGTCAACCTGGCCCTCATCGTCCAGTACGATTACCTGGTCGGTTTGGCCGAGCGAGAACACGGGGGCGTGTGGCCTTTCGAGTACCTGCCCATCTGGGCGGTCAACGCGGCCAGCGACTTCTTCCTGCCGCCCCAATCCCCGCCCGCCGACACAATCCCCGAGCGGGTGACCGTCGTGCCCGGCCGCCAGCATCCGTATGACCGCCGTTTCCGCGTGCAGAGCCCGATCCCCTGGGTCTTCTCCTTCCACCAGTTTTACTTTCCGGCCTGGCAGGTCGAGGTGGACGGACGCGATGTGCCCACCCGACCGGAGGGAGACCTGGGGCTGGTGGCGGCGGACATCCCCGCGGGGGACCACGAGGTCCGCCTGCGCTACACCGCGACGCAAGCACAGCGCGTTGCCGGGGTCCTGGCCCTGGTGGGCGGACTGCTCTGGCTTGGACTGGCCCTGCGCCGGGATCGGCGCTGGCTGGCCGTACCCCTGCTGGTAGGCGTCTACTTTCTGAGTGCCACCGCGCCCGCGTGGACGAGTCAGACGCCCGGGGTGGAACCCCGGCCACGCTCGGTACTCCTGGGCGACCGTATCCGCCTGATCGGCAGTCGCGTGATTACGCCCGAGGTGCGGCCCGGCGGCCGAGTCTGGTTTACCCTGGACTGGCTGGCCCTGGCCCCACCCCGACGCCGTTACAAGGTGATCGTCCATCTCACCGACCAGGAGGGGAACACCGTCGCCAACGGCGACACGGAGCCGGGCTTCTTCTTCACCCCGACCACCCGCTGGCAGCAGGGGGAAATCATGGAAGATTGGTACAGCGTGCGCGTGCCGGAGAACACACCCCCCGGCACGTATCTCCTGCTCACCGGCATGTACGATGCGGAAACCGTGCAAAACCTGCCCATCACCGGGGAAGCACCTGTAGCCGGACGGGTGTTGGTGGGGAACGTTATAGTGGGACAAACACGTTAGATATCGGGTATCTGGATATTGGGTATCCGGCATGAAGGGTCCGCTGTTAGGTGTGATATCTGATACCCTTGCCGAGGTGCATGGATGAAAAAGATAACACGTTCTCTCCGCCGTCTGGCTCGTGTGGCGGATCAGGGACGCTTCTTCACCTACCGCTGGCGGCTGTACCGCGCCGCGGAAGACGCCCTGGCCGACGTCCACGGGCGGGTGCTGGACATCGGTGCAGGCACCCAACCGTACCGCGCTTTCCTGCCCGCGGATGTTCACTACGTGGCCATGGAAATTGTGCCCATCCCGGGCAACGATGTCATCGCCAGCGTCCTGGCTCTCCCTTTCGTCTCAACCGTGTTCGACGGCGTCATCTGCACCGAAGTGGTGGAACACGTGCCCGAGCCGGAGCTGGCCCTACGGGAGATGGCGCGTGTGCTCACCGCGGGAGGACGGCTTTACCTGACCGTGCCCATGAGCTGGGCCCTGCACTACGTGCCCCACGACTACTTCCGCTTCACCCCCTATGGGCTCCGGCACCTGCTGACCAAAGCGGGCTTTCAAGTGCTCGCCCTCCGGCAGGTGGGGGGCTTATTCACCCTTATCCTTGCCCGCCTGGAGGATGTGTTGGGCGCGCTGCTGTTCAAGGTGCTTTTCCCGCTCAAGTTCTTCATCGGTGCGCGCGGCCGGGTGCTTGTCACCTCCCTGCTCATCCTGCTCCTGGCCGTCCCCCTGGATGTTCTGGCCACCCTGTTGGACCGAATCGTGCCCGGGGCCGGAAATGACGCCCTGGGGTGGGTTGTGGTCGCCGCGAAGGGAGCTTAAACGCTTGGTCCTTCTCCCGGACTATGTTATACTCGCGGACAAGAGAAGCACAGGATATGATGAAGGGCGGGGGACCACGATAAAGGGTGATCCGCGGTAGCGCCTGATTACACTTGACCATGACCGAACTCAACGCATATATACATATCATCGTTAAACGCTTGTGGCTCATCGCTTTGCTGGTCATTGTGGCCGTTGTCGGCGTCTACGTCATCGAAAGCAGGCGTCCGCCCAAATACCAGGCCACCGTGCGACTGCAGATCTTGACCATCGAGCCGGAAAACGTCACTCTCTTCACTCCGGTACGCCAGATTCCCAGCGCTCAACAGATCAGCCGCACGGTCAACGAATTCATCAGCGTGTTGCGCAACCGACAGGTGGCCTGGGATGCAGCCCGAGAGATCAACAAGGAGTTGGGCACCCATCTGACCGCAGATGACATCATCAAGGTCATGTGGCCTCGCGCAGTGGGCGACTTCCTCACGGTGACCTACGTCTCCGCGGACACGGCCACCCTGGCCAAACACATGGCCGACGTCCACATTGCCAAAGCCCTTGAATATTACCGTACAACTCGCACGCGTAGCGTCACCGAAGCTCGCCTCTTCATCGAAAAGCAGGTACGACAACAAGAAGAGGCCCTTTCCCTGGCGCGCAGCCACTTGCGCGATTTTCAGCTTCGCTATGACATCTCGGACATTCACCGCGAGGCTCTGGCCGTTCAGGACCAGGTGCGGACATTGCAAATGGCACGGGACAATGCGCAAGTAGGGGTCGACAAAGCCCAGGCCATGGCCGCTGTGTACCGCAAACAGGCTCAAGAGCTTCGCAAACAAGCAGAAAGGTTGGCCACATCAGATAGCCAACGAGCGAACTCACTGCGCGCCCAGGCCGCGACATTCGAGGCAAAAGCCGTCACCGAAGAAGCAAACGCCGGGGCCGGACAAGCGGCCATAAGCCGTTACGATGACCTTATCGCCACCTACAAAAATCATCTGGCCGAACTTATCGGGCTAGAGGGCGAGTACAACCGCCTGGTTAAAGAGGTGGCCCGAGCAGAGGACCGCTACACCTTTCTCTCCGACAAGCTGAACGAAGCCCAGATCAAAGAAGCTCTGGCCCTCAACAATGGTTACATCCAAGTCGTCGAAGCCGCTCGCGAGCCCGTCGAGCCGGTTGCCAAGCCTTTTTCCAGGCTGGTTCTCTTCGCTGCTGGTCTGGCTCTCATGTTGGGCATCGTCCTCGCTTTTGTCCTGGAATTCGTCGAACGCCTTCTGGCGCGACGACGCGCCATTCCTGCGGGAGCCACGCAGGAGTCCTTATGACGCCACGTCGGGTGCTCTTCGTGGACCTGGCTCCTACTCCGGCCGGTTCCATTGCCAGCCTGCGTTATCTGGTCCGCGACGTGGACCGAACCCGTTATCAGCCCCTTGTTCTCCTTTCCTCGGCCAACCGGGCTGTAGCCTGGTTTGAGCAGATGGATGTGCCCCTGTGGACTATTCCCAGTCGGCAGGGGCAGGGAGTCTCCCTGGGCAGCGGGGTGGATGCCCTGCGGCGGGGAAAAGTGGGCGCGTGGGTGCGCAGTCGTCCACAACTGGCCGGCATCTGGCACACGGTAGGAGCCTTGGAACGTTGGCGACGCAAGCTCTGGCCTGAAGCCCAACGCATCCGTCAGGTCATCGGTGATACTCGACCCGACATCATCCACCTGAACGCGGAACTGGTGGTCAACCGTCCCGGCGTGCTGGCCGCGTACCAGGAGCATGTGCCGGCCATCATTCACGTGCGCGGCTGGGAATCCTGGGACCTGTGGGATCGCCTGCTCTCCCGCACCGTGCGGCGTTATGTGTGTATCTCCCAGGCCGTGGCGCGCCCCCTTGTGGAGATGGGCGTACCCCCGAGCAAGATAAAGGTCATCTACAACGGGGTGGACGTGGACGATGTGCCCATTCAGCCCCGCCCGGAATTGTACGAGGAACTGGGCCTGTCCGCGAAGGCTCCGGTCGTGGGCATCGTGGGGCGCCTGGTGGGTTGGAAAGGGCATCCGGTGTTCCTGCGAGCTTTTGCCCGAGTCGCCCAGGACATTCCTCATGTCCAGGGACTTGTTGTCGGCGCGGTCGAGATCACCGATCCCCAGTATCTGGACAAACTCCTGGACCTGACGCGAGAATTGGGCGTGGAAAAGCAGGTGCGCTTTGTCGGCCACCGGGACGATGTGCTCGACATCTACCCGTTGCTGGACGTGCTCGTCCACGCGTCGGTGCGAGACGAGCCCTTCGGTCGGGTGATCATCGAGGGGATGGCCGCGGCCCGGCCTGTGGTGGCCACCCGTGGCGGGGGCACCCCGGAGATCGTGCGCGAGGGGGAGACGGGATTCCTTGTACCTCAGGGAGATCCTGAGGCCATGGCCGACGCCATCCTCTACCTTCTACACCATCCGCAGGAGGCCCGACGCATGGGGCAGACCGCGCGTGCGGACGTGGCCCGGCGCTTCCGCTCCGATGAGGCGGCCCGAGCCCTCATGGCCGTGTATGATCGCATTGGTGGAGGGCGCACACGTGGCTGAGAATGTTTCCGTTGAGCGAAGTGTGGTGGACGGACGCCGGTGGAGTCGCTGGGGGAGCACCGGTGTGCAGGCCGCCCTGGTGGTAGCCCTGGGTTGGCTGCTGGCCCGCGCGCTCACCTGGGATGGCTGGGAGCGCGTCGTCGCCCTGGTGACGCAAGGATTCGTTGCGGTCACTGCACTCTTCAACCCCCTGCTCGGCCTGCTCGTCGGCCTCATTTTGGCCCCTTTCGCTCCCTTCTGGCATTTCGATTTGAGCATGGGTGCAGGGGTTCCCGACATCGGTCTTGTCCGCATGACCGTGCTCGTCGCCGGGTTTCTTGTCCTGGCGCAACTGGCCCAAGGCACCCTCGATCTTCCCTCGCTGGGCTGGACAGAGGTGGGCATGCTCATCTTTGTGAGCGGTATGTTGATCGCCACCCGCATGGCCCTCAAGGGATTCGTCTTTGCCCTGCAGACCACGTTCGACGCTTATGTCGTGCCTATGGCCTTCTACTTGCTGGCCCGCATCCTCGTCAATAGCCGTCAGCGCCTACGTTTGACCCTTGATGCGCTTCTCTTCGTGGCCGTCTACGTGGCCGTACTCGTCCTGCACGAGTCCTGGACTGGGGTTTCCATCTTCTATCCCTGGGGACGGGCCGGGCTTTACGGTGGTAGCCTGCGCCGGGTGACCAACCTGTTTGGCAACCCCGTGTACCATGCGATGATACTGGATACCCTGTTGCCCGTGGCCATCTACCGTTACGCGACCGCGGCCAACACAACCACTCGACGGGGCTACCTCGCCCTGCTCCTCCTCATGCTCACGGCAGTTGCGTTTCTCTACAGCCGAGCAGGATACCTGGCCGCGTTCCTGGTGATGACCCTGATGGCGATTCGGTATCCCCGTTGGCGACGGATTTATATTCCTACTCTGGTCACAGGCCTGATCGTGTTGGTCCTGTTCTGGGGGCGATTTACTCAATCCCAGCTCTATCAAGACCGGCTCCTCAACGTGAGATCGGTGGAGTCGCGCGGCAAGACGGTAGATGTGGCCATCCGTTTGTGGAAGGAATCCCCCCTGTTCGGCATCGGTTATCCCAACTATGGACTGATCACCCTGCGGCGGGGGTACTTTGTGCAGATAGATGACAAGTGGCTGCCCGCGCCGCACAACACTTTCTTCGGCATTCTTTCCCAGGCAGGACTAATCGGCTTTGCCGGCTATATGCTGTTGATGTTCGGCCTCTTCCGGGAGCTTTTCACGCGTTACCGGTTCTGGCTGCGCGCCCGGACGCGGGAGACGTTCGCCCGCTGGTGGCAACTCGTGACCAGAACCCCCGAGCGCGCTCAGGCTGCCGAGTGGGCCTTTGTCGGCACAATCTCCTTGCTGGCCTACATCACCATCATCGTCACCATCGACGCGGATCCGGCTCAGTTTAGCAACATTGTTTTCTACACGTTGTTGGGCGCGATTCTCGGCTACCTTTCCCGCTGGGCGCGGCTGCATTCCACGGGGGGACGGGAGGGTGAGGCGTGACCATGCGTGTCGTCATGCTCGGTCTGTATCCCCCCGATCCCAAACACATCCTGGGCGGTGTGGAGGCTGTTACCTACTTGCTCACACGGGCGTTAGCCCGTCAACCTGACGTGGAGGTGCACATCATCGCCTTGCGAGCGGGGATTTCCCGTCCGCAGGAGTTAGAGCAGGAGGGTGTTCGTGTGCACCTGTTGCCGCAACCGCGGTTTTCCCGTCTCACGTGGCACCGGGCGGGCACTCGCGCCCTTCGTCAGCGGGCCTTAGCCCTTGCACCTGGCCTTGTCCACGCACACGGCTCGGACGTGTACGCGGCCGCGGCCGTCTCGGGGTTTGCTCTCCACGTGGTCACCATCCACGGCGTCATGGCCCGGGAAGCTGCCACGGTCTGGGGGATGCGACGACGTCTGGCTCGGGAGGTGGACCGCTGGTTCGAGCGTTACGTGTTGGCTCGGGCCCGGAACATCATCGCCATCAGCCCCTATGTGCGCGATGCTTACCCGTGGCTCCGGGCGCGGCTGCACTTTGTGGAGAACCCGGTCAATCCCCTGTACTTTCACGTGCCCGCGGAGGCTGTGGTGCCCGGTCGCATCCTCTGCGTGGCTCGTGTTATCCCGCGTAAGGACGTGTTGGGTCTAATCCAGGCGTTTGCCCGGGTGGCCCCAGATTTTCCCAACGCCACCCTGCACATCGCCGGGGAGATGGTCTCCTTCCCCGAATACGCCCAGGTGTGTCGGGAGGAGGTGAATCGCCACGGTCTGAGGGAGCGGATTTGTTTTCTAGGCCCCTTGGACGAGCAAGCCCTGCAGCGAGAGTACGCCCAGGCTCAGTTGGTGGCCCTCACATCCGTACAGGAAACCGCGCCGGTCGTCATTACCGAGGCCATGGCGGCGGGGCGGCCTGTGCTTGCCACCGCGGTAGGAGGCGTGCCCTACATGATCGCGGTGGGAAAGACCGGCTGGCTGGTTCCACCCAAGGACGTTGGAGCGCTGGCCGCGACCTTAGAGCGTGCGCTCCAATCGCCGGACGTGTGCGCTCGCATGGGGGAGGACGCACGGCGGGACGCGTTGACGCGCTTTCACCCGGACCGGGTGGCGGAGCAGCATGTGCGGGTCTATCGACAGATCATGGGGAGGGGACGTGATGGCGAAGGCTGAGGCAGAGCAAGGTGTGCTCCGCAAACGACCCTATCTCTTTTTCCCCGACCCCGCGCTCCCGACACAGGACCTGCGGGTGCTGGTCGTTGCCAATCTCTACCCCCATCCCGGTGCGGAGGATTTCGGCACCTTTGTCTACGATGAGGTCCAGGCCCTACGGCGTTTGGGCGTGGGTGTAGATGTCTTTTACGTCAACGGACGGGCCGCCCGCATTCATTACCTGTTGGCCCTGCCCGGTTATCGGCATATTCTCCGCCAGCGTCCTTATCAACTGGTGCATGCCCATTATGCCCTCAGCGGTGTCTTCGCGCGTGCCCAGTGGGCTAAGCCCCTGGTGGTGACCTTCCACGGCACGGAAGTGGCCGTCAGTTTCACCGCGCCTCTCTCGCGCGGGCTGGCCCGGGTCTCGGACGGCATTATCGTCACCAGTCGTTGGGTGGAAGAGCATTTGGGGCACAAGGCCGATGCCATCATTCCGCCGGGCGTGGATTTCTCCCTTTTCCGTCCCATGGACCAGCGCGAGGCCCGACGCGCCTTGGGTCTGCCGGAGGAGGAGAAACTGGTGCTCTTTGCCGGGCAACTGCGCCCCGACAAGCGAGTCTGGGTCATCGAGAAGGCGGTAAAACGCTTGCAGGATCGAGGATGGCCGGTGCGTTTCGTCATTGCCAGCGGGGAACCTCACCACCGCGTGCCCCTCTACATGAACGCGGCCGATGTGCTCGTGCTGGTCTCCGAGGGAGAAGGGTCGCCCATGGTCATTAAGGAGGCGATGGCTTGCAACCTGCCCATCGTGGCCGGCGACTTGGGGGATATCCGAGAAGTCATCGGTGACACGGAGGGATGTTACATCTGCGATGGGACAGTAGAGGGCACCGCAGCGGCTATCGAGCAGGCGCTCCGTTTTGGGCGACGCACGAAGGGACGGGAGCGGGTTCAACACCTCTCCCTGGAGGGAAGCGCCCGTCGGGTGCGGGAGGTCTACGAGCAAGTTTTGCAGGGGCATCGAGACCGCAAGGGCTGATGCATGACGTTGAGAAGTGGGGAGCCTCCCATTTCCTGTTTTGCGGGTTCCCCGGTATAGTTGTCACCTGATACTGGGAGAAAGAACAACATCGGGGGAATGAACGGAATGGCGTCAATCGAGGGTGAAGGAGCTTTTGCAGCACATCCTTTGCGCGTGCTGGTCGTACTCGGTGAAGGGGGACACACCGTGGAGATGATTCGCCTGCTCGATTTACTGGGCCCCAAGTACGAGTACGGCTACATGACGGTGAAGGAGGAGGAGCTGAGCGAGAAGAAAATTCGCATTCCCGGGCCAGTCTTTCGCATCAACCGTCCCCAGTGGAAGGTGGAACCGCAGTGGAAGGTGATCTTGCGCTACCTACGGCTGACCTGGCAATCTCTCATCGTCCTCCTGCGCTTTCGCCCGAAGGTGATCCTGCAATCGGGCCCAGGGCTGGCGGTGCCGGTTTCCCTGTTGGGCAAGCTTCTTGGCGCGAAGGTTGTTTACGTGGAAAATGGAGCGCGTGTGCATCACCCCTCCATGACGGGGCGGATCATGTATCGCTTTGCCGATTTGTTCTTCGTTCAGTGGCCGGAATTGCAGGAAGAGGTGTTTCCTGACGTTATTTACGCAGGGATGTTGCACGGATGAACGGACGTCGAATCGAACCGGGGGATGAGCTTCCCCCACGTCTGCTGTTTGTCACCGTGGGCTCAGGGGATTTTGACCCCCTCATTCGGGCGGTGGATGCTATCGCGCCCGAACTGGACCTGCCGGTGGTCACGCAGATTGGCATTGGGCGCTACGAGCCGCAAAACACGCTCTGGTTTCGCCTGGCGCCCAGCCTGGAGCCCTTTTACAGCCGAGCGGTCGTGGTCATCGCCCACGGTGGGGTGGGGGTGACCATGGAGGTGCTCAATCGGGGCATTCCTCTGGTCAGCGTGGATAACCCCGACCGTCCGGACCAGCACCAGGAGGACTTGTTGGGCCATCTCAGTGCCAAGGGGCACCTGGTGTGGTGTCGGGATCTGGGGCGACTGCGGGAGGCTATTGACCGTGCCCGGAACGAGCCCCTGGTACCCTTCCCCATGCCCCTCACGGCCATCCACCTGATTGTTGATCGCTTCTTGCGCGCGGTGGCCGAGGGAAAGGATGTGAACCGAATCAAGGAGGCATACCGAGGTAAACGGGTGCGTCCGGAGGATGTCGATGAGTTATCTTAGCCATCTGTTGTCGTCCAAAGGCACGAGCACAGCGTTTCGTCGCTTGCGGGCTATCTTGCGTCAGGTTGGGCCCACGTCCACCCGCATGGCCCACACGCTGGACGCGTACATGGACCTGCTGGATCAGTTCGAGGTAAAGCCCACTTTCCCTACGCCTGCCGCGGTGGTTTACCGCCATCCTGACGTCATTCATCATCTGCTGAAGCGGGGTGCGGAAATCGCCATCCACGGCTATCATCATGTGGACTTCACTACCCTGACGCCCGAGCAGCAGCGCGCGCAGGTGCGCGAGGCCATACGCCGCTTTCGCAAGCGCAATGTGCCCTTTGAGGGCTTTCGGGCTCCGTATTTGCGTTGGGACGAGTCTTTACTTCAGGTTCTGCACGCGGAGCGGCTGAACTACGACAGCAGTTTGGCTATTTTTTGGGACGTGTTGGCGACCGATTCCCTCTCTCCTCAGGCGGAGGCCGGGCTGGCCCGTGTGTTGAACTTCTACGATCCGCTCCCCGCCGAGGATGTGCCCAGCCTGCCCTCGTGGGAGGGCAACCTGTTGCGTTTGCCCGTCAGCCTGCCCGATGATGAAATTCTCGTGGACCGGCTGGGCATGGAGGATGGTATCGAGATCGGGGACGTCTGGCGCAGCATCCTGCAGAAGACATACGAGCGGGATGAACTGTTCGTCCTCCAGCTTCACCCCGAACGGTTCCACACGTGCCGGGTGGGATTACGCATCCTGCTTGAAGACGCCCGCCGGCGCAATCCCCCGGTGTGGATCGCGCCCCTCGCCGACATCGCTCATTGGTGGCGGCAGAAACAGCACGTGTCCGTGCGTGTGCTTCCGACTGGTGCGCGAGCCTGGCGGTTCGAGATACCGGATAATGGCGATGTGGCCCTCCTGGCTCGGGACGTGGAATGCGATAAGGTGTGCACGCCCTGGGGGGACCACTGGCAGCGCGTGGAAGGGCATCGTGTCACGGTCTACAGTGCTACCCGTCCTACCGTTGGGCTGGCGGCAGGGGTGCCCGACGCTCTGGTGCGTTTCCTGCGTGATTTGGGGTATATTGTCGAACCGGCCACCTCGGAACACGTCCTCATTATCGACGAGACAACCTGGTCGCCGGAGGCGCGAGCGCGGGTCCTCGAACGTCTGATGAGCAGCCACGTGCCACTGGTGCGGCTCAACCGCTGGCCGGGTCACCATCGCAGTGCGCTTGCTGTGACGGGCGATCTGGACGCGCTCACCTGGTTTGATTTCCTCTACAGGGTTCTGGGGGTATGATGGCTCACTGGCGCGTTGTGGATACGCTTGATGACCGGGTGTGGCGGGATTTTCTCGCTGCACACCCGGAGAGCACCATCTATCACACACCAGAGATGCAAGAGGTGTTTCGGCGCACGCCCGGGCATGCCCCTCTGCTCCGGGCCGCGCTGGATGACCGGGGCCAGCCCGTAGCCCTGCTCACGGCTGTGCGGATCACCTTGCGGGAGGGTGTGGGCAGCGCCTTTACCAGCCGCATTGTTGCCTATGGCGGATTTGTGGCAGAGCCGGGGGAACAGGGCAACAATGCCCTGGCTGCTGTTCTGCGTTCTCACAACCGTATGGCGGGACAGGCGCTTTTCACCGAGCTGCGCCACATGGCCGACTCGACTCCCTGGCGTTCGGCGCTGGAGAGGACGGGATATGCGTGGGAACCGCACTTGAACTTCCTCATCCCGCTGGATGAAGGCGAGGAAGCCTTGTGGCGGCGACTGAAGCGCTCGGCGCGGGAAAAGGTGCGTCAGGCCCAAAAACGGGGGGTGGAAGCTCGCGAGGTCACCCGGCAGGAGGAATTGGAGCATGTGTACGCGCTCCTGCAGGAAGTCTACCACGATGTCAGGGTGCCTCTGGCCCCGAAAGCCCTGTTCGATGCCGCGTATCGTGTTCTGGTCCCGGCGGGGATGGCCCGTTTTTGGTTGGCCTGGTACGAGGGAGAAGCGATTGGTACGCGCATCACGCTTATCTACGGTGATCGACTGGTGGACTGGTACGCAGGGGCCCGGCGCGCGGTGCGCCGGGTGCGCCCGAACGACTTTCTGGTTTGGCATGTGCTCCGGTGGGGCACCGAGCAAGGGTACCGGGTGTTCGACTTCGGCGGCGCGGGGCATCCGGATGTTCCCTATGGCGTGCGCGATTTCAAGGCCAAGTTCGGCGGTGAGCTGGTTAATTACGGACGTAGCACGTGTGTGCATCACCCTTCGCGCCTGCGTCTCAGCCGCCTGGCTTACGAGGGCTGGCGAGCCTTGAAGCGATAGTCATGGCCGAGCGGCCCCTGCGGCACCGATAAACCCTCTCCTCCCAATTCTCTCCCCCGACGATCCGTGGCAAAATGTTGTCCGGAAACGTCAGCAAGGGAGACGAGGGTTTATGGCCTCATCCTGGTGGAGGTTGAAAAAGAAAGTCCTTAAGTGGATGGCCGAATTCATGCCCGGCAACGGGCTGCGCGTGCGCGCGTTGCGCGGCTGCGGCTATGACATCGGACAAGATGTGTATGTCGGCCCTCACGTGGTCGTCGTGGACTTGCTGGAGGAGCGCGAGGGACGTTTTGCCGTCGGCGACCGGGCATCAATTGCCGCGGGATCCATTTTTGTCACGACCTCCGATCCCAACTGGTCGCACTTGGGCGAGGTGATTCCCCCCGTCCGGGGTCGGGTGACCGTCGAGCGGGATGCCTGGATTGGCGCTGGGGCCATCGTCCTCCCCAACGTGACCGTGGGTGAAGGCGCTATTGTAGGTGCAGGCGCGGTCGTGACCCATGACGTGCCGCCGTATACCAAGGTGGCCGGCATTCCGGCCCGGGTCGTGGGAAAGGTAACACCTCCCGAGGGGGCGCGCAAACGCCCGGATCCGGATGCGCCCCGCATTCACCCCACAGCGGATGTCTCCGCTCGGGCGCACATCGGCAAGCGCACCAGTGTGTGGCATCAGGCCCAAATTCGGGAAGAGGCCGAGGTGGGGGAGGAATGCATCATCGGTAAGGGGGTGTACATTGGCGCCGGTGTACACGTGGGAAATCGGGTGAAAATCCAGAACTACGCCCTGGTGTACGAAGGAGTCACGTTGGAGGATGGGGTATTCGTGGGGCCGCACGCGTGCTTCACCAATGACTTCTATCCCAGGGCCATTAATCCAGACGGGTCGTTGCAGTCCGCGAACGACTGGCACATCGAGCCCACGCACGTGGGGCGAGGCGCGTCCATTGGTGCCAACAGCACTATCATTGCCGGGGTGCGTATCGGCCCCTGGGCGATGGTCGGGGCCGGCGCGGTGGTTACAAAGGATGTGCCTGCACACGCGTTGGTGGTGGGCACGCCCGCCCGAGTGGTTGGGTATGTCTGCTACTGTGGACAGAAGCTGAACGTGGACGAAGCTACAGGCGTGGGCACCTGTCTGGCGTGTGGAGCTCGCATCTCTCTGGGGAAGAACAGAGGAGCAGGCTCATGAGGGGGGAGAGGGCAGCCGTGGACGTTCATGAATGACGAGCAGGCAGCCGGCCCCGATCCAGAGCTGAACCGGACGTTCCTCCAAAGTCAACTCCATCGCCGTTCCGAATGCCAGGGAGGCGCCTCGGAGTGCCGGAGAGACGCCACGAGCGGTGAGTGCGGTCACGGTCGACGTCAGGGGCAGGAGTGTGACCTTGTCATGAGGGGAAACATCGAGACGAACGCTTTCACCATGGCGGAGGATGTAGCCACGTTCCGGTCCATGGACGAAGGAAAGTCGGGCCGCCCCCCACTCCGGGCGGGCCAGCAAGAACAGCCGGGCCAGTGTGGTCGTCAGCCGGGTGGAAATGAGCCCCAACAGCAGAATGTCCCGTACACCGGTGGTGATCAGATAATTGAGCGCGAACTCGAGTTCGGAATAGGGGTAAGCGGACGAGAGAGGCATGAAACGCGTGCCCTGTTGTTGCCAATCGGTGCGCACATTCTCGGGCAGATGGCTCAGTTGTCCCAGAACAATGTCCGGCCGCCAGTCATAATCTCTGGCCACCTGCCAGGCCTCGGCCACACATACCAGATGCCGCCCCTGACGCAAAATTTCCACTTCGGCCCGAGGCAGATCCTCTCCTTTCCCGGCCAGGAGCAGTGCACGTGTCCGCGGAAAGTTGCTCATCCATCACCCCGGCGTTGTCCCCTTACGTCGCGCATCTTCCTCTTGCAACAAGTGATCTGCAGCCGTGTACGGGTCTACCTCACGGTCAGCCACCTGCCGCACAGCCTCCTCCAGCCCAGCGGGGGAAACGAGGGCGATCAGACGACGAACCAGAGCTTCGCGCAGAATGTGATCGAGCTCATGAGCCGCGCGCGCCCGTTCGCGTCGTTCCATCTCGCCCGTCTGCAACAGGAGTGCTCGGTGATGCTCGATGGCGTCGACCACGGCAGGTACATTCTCTCCGCGAGTGGCCACAGTTTTGATGATGGGAGGTGACCAGAGGGGTTTCTCCTCCTCGGCCATTGCGACGCGCGCGGTTCGACCGTGGTGTCGGACTTTGTGCTCGCCCAATCCGAGCATGGTTTGCAACGCCATGACCGCGCGTTCAACCCCCTCCCGATCCGCCTTGTTGACCACAAAGATGTCGCCGATCTCGAGGATGCCCGCCTTGATAGCCTGGATGTCATCCCCCAAACCGGGAGCTTCCACCACAATGACCGTATGAGCTGAAGAGGCAATGTCGACCTCTGCCTGGCCCACGCCCACGGTCTCGATGAGGATACGGTCGAAACCCATGGCATCTAGCACCAGGACCGCGTCGTCTGTGGCTCGGGCCAGCCCGCCCAGGCTGCCGCGGGTGGCCATGCTGCGGATGTAGACGCCTGGGTCGCCGACCAGATCTCTCATACGCACTCGGTCGCCCAACAACGCGCCCCCGGAGAAAGGGCTGGTGGGGTCTATAGCAATGATGCCGACGGTCATGCCCCGTTCCCGATAGACGCGCGTCATGGCGTTGACCAGAGTTGACTTCCCTGTTCCCGGAGACCCCGTAATGCCCACGATGTGAGCGTGTCCGGAATGCGGGTACAACATCTGCAGAATCGTTTGAGCATCCTCACCGCCGTTTTCCACCCGGGTAATCAGGCGGGCCAGCGCCCGGCGTTCACCCTCCTGCGCGGCGGAGATGAGCGCAGAAATGTCCACAGGGGCTTGACGACTCATAAGCGTTGTATGCTCCTTGGCAATAGGACATGAAACGTGAAATGGAAGGGAGCATCCCCCGAACGTGAGCGTTCCCCCTTCCGCTTTGTGGCCTTGTCCGTGTTCGCGTTACGCAGCTCTGGCCGAGACATTTGTGTCCAGGCCCAGCTCCCGGCGAATGAAATCGACGATATCCGAGGTGAGGGTACCGGGGCCGAACACACCCCGCACGCCGATAGCCTGCAACTTCGGCACATCCTCATCCGGGATGATGCCTCCTACCAGGACGATCACGTCATTCATGCCTCGCTCTTGCAACATCCGCATGATTTTGGGGACCAGGGCCATATGGGCCCCCGAGAGAATGGAGAGGCCTACCACATCTACGTCCTCTTGCAGTGCGGCCTCGACGATGGCTTCTGGGGTCTGACGGATCCCTGTGTAGATGACCTCAAAACCTGCATCCCGTAAGGCTCGAGCCACAACCTTTGCGCCCCGGTCGTGGCCATCCAAACCGGGTTTTGCCACGAGCACACGGACTTTTCGTGATGGGTTCATAATGCCTCTCCTGCATAGCCTAAGGATTGGTATTTAACATCAGGTGTCGGATACCAATAGGCATAGCCGCGCCTCACCGAACCGAGCTCACTGCCACCTGGCACCTGCCATCTGCCTAGAACCATACCGGTTCCTCCCATTCGCCGAACTCCTCCCGCAGGACTCCCATGATCTCTCCCAGCGTGGCGTAGGCGGCAACGGCATCGAGGAAGGGATACATCAAGTTCTTGCCGTTTCGAGCCGCCTCCCGTACCTCGTGCAGCGTACGGCGCACCTCCCGGTTGTCTCTCGTGCGCCGTACTTCCCGCAGGCGGGCCACCTGGCGCTCGTATCCCTGCGGATCCATCTCCAGCAAGGGGATCTCCAGAGGTTCATCCTGGACGTATTCGTTCACGCCGACGACGATCCGGCGCTTGGCATCCACTTCCATCTGGTATCGAAACGCGGCTTCGGCAATCTCCTGCTGCAGGTATCCCTTCTCGATGGCCGGGATCACCCCGCCCATCGCCTCGATGCGACGGAAGTACTCATTGGCCGCGTCTTCCATGCGGTTGGTCAACTCCTCGACAAAGAAAGAGCCGCCCAACGGATCGATGGTATTCGTCACTTCAGTTTCGTGGGCGATGATCTGCTGCGTGCGCAGGGCAATCCGTACCGCCTTCTCCGAGGGCAAGGCCAATGCTTCATCCATGGAATTGGTGTGCAGGCTCTGGGCTCCACCCAACACGGCGGCCAAGGCCTGGAGAGCCACGCGCACGATGTTGTTTTCCGGCTGCTGTGCGGTCAGGCTACATCCCGCGGTCTGGGCGTGGAAGCGCAAGAGCCAGGATCGCGGCTTCTGCGCGCCGTACTTCTCCCGCATGGCCCGGGCCCAAATGCGCCGGGCGGCCCGGAATTTGGCGATCTCCTCAAAAAAGTCGTTGTGGACGTTGAAGAAAAAGGAAAGTCGCGGCGCGAAGCTGTCCACATCCAGTCCTCGATCCATGGCCGCTTCCACATAAGCGAAACCGTCCGCCAGGGTGAAAGCCAGCTCCTGGATGGCGGTGGAGCCTGCCTCGCGGATGTGGTAGCCGGAAATGCTGATGGGGTGCCAAAGGGGCATTTCGTGGGTCGCAAATTCAACAGTGTCCACCACCAAGCGCATGGAAGGCTGGGGGGGGAAGATGTACTCTTTCTGGGCAATGTACTCCTTCAGGATATCATTCTGGATGGTGCCGCCCAGCTTGCGTCGCGAAATGCCCCGCTTCTCCGCGGCCACGATGTACATGGCCCAAATAATGGCCGCCGGGGAATTGATGGTCATGGATGTGGTCACTCGGTCAAGCGGAATGCCATCTAATAGCACTTCCATGTCTCGCAAGGAAGAGACGGCCACGCCGCATTTGCCAAATTCTCCTTCGGCTTCGGGCGCGTCGGTGTCGTAACCGTACAGGGTGGGCATATCGAAGGCAATGGATAGTCCCGTTTCTCCCTCGTTCAGGAGATATTTGAAGCGTCGGTTTGTCTCCTCCGCGGTGCCAAACCCGGCAAACATGCGCATGGTCCAGAGGCGACCGCGATACATGGTCGGATACGGACCTCGCGTGAAGGGATATTCTCCCGGCAAGCCCAGGTCACGCTCATAGTCCATCTCGACCACGTTGTCGGGGGTGTACACACGCTCGACAGGCTGGCCGGAGATGGTCATGAATTTCTCGTATCGTTCGGGGAAACGGGAGATAGCTTTCTGGACGGTAGTTTCTTCCCACTGCTTCTTCGCCTTGCGGACCCGGTCCGCTTTCTCCTTGTCGTACATGCACCCCTCCTTTGGTGTGCACATGCTATGAGGCTGACCGATGGTGCTCCCATTTTAGCGGAAGTGTAGACCTGGCGGCAAACATCGTCTTCTAAAACGCGCAGCGAAGGAAACAATTCCTGTGCGTCAACGCCATTGCCAGGAAAAGCGATTGCCGTCACTTGTCAAGGAGAGAAGGCGTGAGGCATCCCCGATGAGAAAAATGGTGCGAGGGTGTTGGAGGAGAAGAGCAGGGGTCCGGTGGACGGGATCCGCGGCGTCTGGGAGGAGGACCAGAGGGGGGAGGGGTGTTTGGGCCGGTGGCAGGCCGGCCGTCATCCACACGGTCACATTCTCCCCAAACGGCACCGTGCCCATGGGAAGAGAGGGGGCATTCGGCGTGTAGAGGAGGGCAAAGTGTCCCGCGCGCAGGCGCAAGACAAGCGGCTCATCCTGGAGGATGGTGATCCAGACACCATCCTCGTGGTATGTCAGCCCAGAGCGAAGGGGGTGACGTGAGGTCGCGGCCGGCAGCGTGTCCCACCATGGGGCCTGCGCGGCCGTATTTCCCGTCTGTGCCGGGTACCACACCTCATGGGGCGGATAGCGGCCCAGCGCGTCCACCTGGGCCGCCGTCAAACGCTCTTCCCAGCGGGTGAGAATGACCAGGTCAAGGCGACGCTGCAAAGGGGGCAGGTGGTCGCCGAGAAAGTTGGTCAGTGTCAGAGGATCCCGACCCCCGTCGACGAGGATGAACGCTCCCGCCGGGGTTTCGATCAGTCCTCCCGCGGAGGGGCGCCACCACACGTGCACGCGCCCATCAGGTTGGCGGACCAACACATAGGCCAGCACAAAGACGGCAAAGGCCAGACTCATGGCCAATAGGGATTCAACACGCGATCGCGTCACAAAATACGGTCTCCTTTTCCCCCGAATTTACTCTTTATCCCCGCCGGGGGCGGAGGACCCGTTTGAGGCGTTCCCAGGCGCGACGCACCCATGGCACCTCCTCGGGTTGAATCGCCTCACGCGCGTATCGGGCCCGGACGAAAGCTGCCGTCAGGAGATGGGCCTCCTCGTCCGCCGCAGGGACCTGGGTTTCCAGAGTTCGTTCGTATTCCAGGGGGGTCTCTGGGGGGTGGCGGGGAAGCCCGGCCCGTCGGGCGCGTTCCAACGTACGAATGTAGTAATAGCGGACCCGCTGGTCCGGCGTCAAACGACGCCATCGAGTCAAGTCAACGGGCAGGGAAAGGTGAGGCACACGTCGGGCCCATTGACGAGAGAGTGTCACTTGAGGAACTCTCACGCTGCCGAGAGCGCGCAGTCGTCGACGCTGTTTTCCTTTCCAGGCGAGGAGGGCCAAGAGCCACTGTCGGACACGAGCCCACGTCAGGAGGAATCCCCGTTCACGCCAAAACAGGACGGCCAGGCCGAGTACCAGGATGGCCGCTCCCAGCCACAACATCGCTCCACCCAGCCAGGGCGGGATGGGAAGGTGGGGGCCGGGCCGTCCTTGCCGGAGGATTTCCTGTGGGGGTGGAGCCGACCTGTGAGCGCTCTCCCCCAGGTGAAAAGGACTCAGCAGCAGGGAGAGCAAGAACAGGAAGAGTGTCATCAAGGCATATCCCAGTTCGGCCAGCAACACCAAGGCCCCTTGGGCCAGGGGAGCCAGGGGTTCGGTCGATCCGATAGGAACCAGCCCTGCCAGAACGGCGGCCACGATCAGCAGAAAGAAAGCCACTCGCCGCCAGCGGTGTCGAAAGTCCTCCTGCCAGGTGGTTCTCTCATAATGCCATTGAACGCGCAGCGCACCACGATAGGCTTCGCCGCGCAAGTAAAGGCCGCCCAACAGGTAAAACACCAGGAGAAAGACGAACTCTGACGGTAAGCTCGTGGGTCGCAATCCCAGGCGCAGCGTCTTCTCCGGTGTGACGGTGAATTGGGACAACGCGGCCACCACGATGAGAAGAAAGGCGCCGGCCAGCCAACTGCCCGTGAGCCGGTCAACGAGGCGTCTTCGACTTTCGTATGCGGGCCCGCGCTCGCTCCAACGATCTTCCCTGGCTCGTTTACGTGCGGCCAGTTCGTCCGGCTGCAGAGCCAACCGGCCGAAGAGCTGGGTCAGGTGAAGCGTCTGGCCCCAGACAATGAGGAGGAGGAGGAGGAGCAGGAGGAACGCCGGATCGAAGAACGTGGCCGGGTCGATCAGCCAAAGGGCGACGCCCGCCTTCCCCGGCCAGCCGCTTACGGTGGCCCAGGTCAACAGGCGCAATAGAATCACTAGCGTCAAGAGTTCTCCCAGGCGGAAGCTCAACGTGCGTGCCGAGCGATGGCGGGGGTATCCCAGCCATCGGGTGGTAGTCGCTCCTTCCAGGGCCACCAGAGGATAGAACCACAAACTCCAGCGCAGGGGCATGTCCGGCGCCAGGCGCAACACAAGCAGAATGGGGGCCAGCCCCAAAAGGGTGCTCAGTGCGGTAATCAGCACGATGTGCACGTGGTCATCCAGCCAGACAGCGTCCACGGATTCGTTCATGCTGCCCTATCCTCCAGGAACCGCAGCGCCTGCTCTCGCCAGACGTGGAAAGCGTGTCCTCCCAGAGAACGGACTCGTGCCTGCACCGGGGCAAAGTTCATCATGGGCTCACTCACCAGCAGAAGGGGATGATATCCTCTGTGCGCGAGGCGCTGCAGCGTCTGATAAACGGCTATGTCCGCTCGTGGCGTGACCAGGGCCACGGTCACGCCCCAGGATAAAGGGAGGACGGTCGTGGTCAGGAAGGACTCGAGAGGGATAGCGGGGGTACCCAGTCGAATGCGGGCCAACAGCTCCAGGATCTGCATGACCTGCCCGCGGCCGGCGCGGGGCGGGGCCAACAGGGGAGCCTGTCCGTCATCTGCCAGTGGATCCTGGCCGTTCGTGACAAGGGCGACCGGTTGCTTGTGGGTGCCAAGATAATAGGCCAGGGATGCAGCCACGACAATGCCCCATTCGCTGGCTGCGAAGCGCATGCGATTGCTGTACGCCGTTGCATCCAGATCGAGGAAAATGGCCATTTCTTGAGTGATGGCAGGCTGTAGCCGCTTGACGAGGAGCGTGTCCACGTGGGCAGAGGCTTTCCAGTGGATTTGCCGAATTGAATCACCCATCTGATATTCACGCACGCCTGCGAGGCGGTTGGGATCTTCGAACAGGGACTGGGAGCTAACGACATGTCCGTAAGGGAGGCGCGCAGGCAGGCCCAGGCGAGTGAGTGGGACGACGGCGGGGTAGACGATGAGGGTAGGGCGGTCGGGCAAGGTGCGTCGGCCCTGAACAAATCCAAAGGGATCGCCAGAAATAAGGTGAAGCGGCCCCAGGGTGTAATAGCCGCGACGGCGGCAGCTCAACGTATAGCGCAGACGCACTCTCTCTTTTCCACCAAGTGAATACGCTGCCCGGACAAAATTCGGCGTGTGGAGTTCGATGGGGACGGATTCGTCCACGTGCAGCCAGGGAATGGGCCAGTGGGTGTGATTGTGGAGGAAGAGAGTGACGATTACCGGATCGTTGAGAAAGGCGTGGTCGGCAAAGTGTCGTTCGACCTCGAGGTGGGTGAGAGTCCGGTGGACAAGAAATCGGCTCAGGATGTAGACTCCCAAGAGACTGTAGGCCGCGTAGAAAATCAGCTCCAAGTGCAGGAGCAGTGCCAGAAAGAGAAGAGCGGCCGTCAGGTACCAGAGTGCAGACATCTGCCAAAACTTCATCCTCTCGTGAGTAGTTTACGTATGACTCACCTACGTTTTACGTACCCCTCGCGACCTTCGTCACGCACCAACGCTTGACCCTAAGAATGCCTGGGAGCATCTCCACAAATCGATGAGGGCGAAGCCCTCTATAAACGCTCATTTTCCATTGCCGAATCGTTGGTCGAGACCAACAGGTAGCTCATCTCCTGGCCGCCATCAATCCCCTCTATCTTCCCCTCTGAACCTTACAGCACACTCTACGGATCAGTTTTCGGGTGACTTCGTAAGTTAGGGCCAAAACTGAGTTCCGAGTCGCCCGGTTTACCGGCGGCCTTCTTTACCATCTGGTGGTTGAGTGGCTGGATAAGGTGACCCCGTTTTGCAACAGATTGGGGAAGTAAGGAGCTCAGAGACAGAGTAAGTTCATCAAAGATAGTTTATATCCCCAGATATGCGCGACGTACGTGTTCATTTTCCACCAATGACGCGGCCAGCCCGTACAATGTGATCCGCCCCGTCTCCAGCACATAGGCACGATTCGCGATCTCTAATGCATGATGCACGTTCTGCTCCACCAACAGGATCGTCATTCCCTGTTCGTTAATGTGTTGCAGCACCTCAAACATCATCTCCACCAGCATGGGTGCCAGCCCTAGCGAAGGTTCATCTAACATAAGCAATCGAGGACGGGCCATCAGACCACGGGCGATGGCGCACATCTGCTGTTCACCTCCGCTAAGCGTACCCGCGCGCTGACGGCGGCGATCCTTCAGGCGGGGAAAAAGATCATAAACCCAGGCCAGGCTTTCCTCTACGTATGGGCGTGCGTTGGGATTGTACGCGCCCAGGCGCAGGTTTTCCTCCACGCTCATCCCTGGCCACAGTTGCCGTCCTTCCGGGATATGAGCAATGCCCATGGCCACAATCTCGCTGGGGGCCACACGGGTGATGTCCTTTCCCTGAAATGTAATGTGACCTCGCTTGGGACGCAGGAGACCGCTGATGGTACGCAATGTAGTCGTCTTCCCTGCGCCGTTGGAGCCGATCAGGGCTACAATTTCCCCTTCGTTTACCTCCAGGGAAACGCCCCACAGCGCTTGCACATCCCCGTAGAAGACATCGATCTCTTCAATCTTGAGCATGACTCAACCACCTCTGAATACGCTCCATACTGGTACCTAGGTACGCCTGGATCACTCGTGGATTGGTCGCGATTTCTTCCGGGGTGCCTTCGGCAATCTTCTCACCATAGTTTAGCACCATGATACGATCGGCGACTTGCATCACTGCCCGCATGTCATGTTCAATGTAAAAAATCGTGATACCCAGCTCGTCTCGCACGCGGCGGATGAGGCCAATCATCTCCTCTGTTTCCGCGGGCGTCAGTCCCGCAGCCACTTCGTCTAGGAGCAAAACTTCTGGGTTTGTCGCCAGGGCACGGGCAACCTCCAGCCTTTTCAGGAAGCCAATAGGCAGGCTCCCGGCGAGGGCGTCCCGAAAAGGTGCCAGTTTCATGAGATGCAGCACCTCTTCTGCGACTGCGTCAGGATCCTTATCTGCCCGACGCCGCCCGAAGTGCGCCCCCACGCGAATGTTATCGAGGACACGCAGTTCGCGCAAGGGCTTGACAATCTGGAAGGTACGGGCGATGCCTCGCTTTACATTCTCATGGGGCCGTGAGCCCGTGATTTCTTTGCCTTTGAAGTACAGGTGCCCGCCGGTAGGTCGTAGTGCACCAGCTACCAGGTTGAACAAAGTAGTCTTGCCTGCGCCATTCGGCCCGATCAGGGCAAATATTTCTCCTGGCAGAATTTCAAAGTCCACCTTGTTCACGGCAGCCAGCCCGCCGAAATACTTCGTGACACCATGGCCCGCCAGAATAGCCACGCGCCCTTGCACCATCTCACCCTCCCGCTGATTTCGCGTGCTCCCGCGTCGCTTCTGATGCCCCAGTCGCCAGGTGCATGTGTCGCCGTGTGTACCACCACCCCTGTAACCGCCGTACCATTCCCACCACCCCTTTAGGCTCAAAGAGCATGACTAGCGCCAGCAAGAGTCCATACAGGAGCAAGTGCAGGTTGGGATACGCGCTTACAATCTGGTCCTTCACAGCGGTGAATACAAAACCCCCGATAAGTGGTCCCCAAAGCGTTCCTGTTCCGCCAATGACGGGCATCATCAGAATCTCGATGCTACGACCAAAGCCGAAAGTACTGACCGGCTCAATGTACACATCCCAACGGGCGATGATACCTCCCGCCAGGGCGACAATGATGGCACCCAAGCCGTGTGCAATCAGCTTGTAGCGCAGTGTATCCACCCCCAACCCCGCGGCCGCGTCCTCGTCTTCTCGAATGGCGTTCAAAGCCAGACCAATGGGAGAATGGAGGAGCCAGCGATAGAGCAGGATGGTCGCTCCCATGAGAATGAACGCATCTCGATACAACGCCGGACCAGAAAAACCCGTTGAGGGCAAAGGTAATCCAGACGCCCCTCCCGTTACCGAGCGCCAGTTGAGCATGATCACACGCACGGCCTCATTCACGCCAATCGTGGCAATCGCAAAGTACGGCCCGTGCAAGCGAAAAGTGGGCACGCCAATGGCAATAGACATCAATAGAGCAATCAGTGCACCTACGACCATGCCTGCGTACGGACTCGCCCCTTGCAACATAGCGATACCTGTCGCATATGCACCCAGGCCAAAATACACCCCATAACCAAAGGACACTTGACCTGTCAACCCGCCCAGAATGTCCCAGGCATAACTCATAGCAATGTGGGCAAAAGTTGTCATCCCCAGGAAAACCAGGTAGCCGCGAGGGTTAGCAAGGGGTGCGTAAATAAGCGCGCCCACGGTCGCCACCAGCGCCAGCCATCTCATGCTTGATAGAGAAAGGATTCTACGCCGCGCCAATCGGTTCATCGTGCTATCTGCCTCTTGATCTGCCATTCTTCCAGGGTGCGAGTGATCCCCGTCGGCATCACAATAAGAGCAATAACCAAAATGGTAAATGCAATGGCGGGCTGCAAACTGGCCTCCATCACCGTGACTGCGTAACTTTCTGCCAGGGCGAGTACCAGAGCACCAAAGGCCACACCGCCAAAACTCTCCAGTCCTCCCAGGACGACGATACAGAACGCTCGCAGCAAGAACGTGCTGCCGAATTCCGGAGTAAAGGAATAAAGCAAAGCCATGAGTGCGCCCGCAAGTGCGGCCA
This sequence comes from uncultured Anaerolineae bacterium, assembly GCA_964487375.1. Taxonomy (GTDB): domain Bacteria; phylum Chloroflexota; class Anaerolineae; order JAADDB01; family JAADDB01; genus JAADDB01. Next base: position 26,979 of record CAZAQA010000013.1, read on the forward strand.
GGGCGGTACCCATTCCAAACGCAATCATGGCAATTCGATCCGCAGGAATCCCTACCAGCAAACTCGCCTCCCGCCTCTGCGTTAACGCTCGAATGGCCATGCCCAAATAGGTTCTACTCATGAACAAGCGCAGCGCCACCAGGATGCCGATACCCGCCAAGAAAATAATGAACTGGACAAGACCAATACGAATTCCGCCCAGGTCAAAAGCCGTAAACGTATAACTGGTCAGGATAGAGCGGTCGTCCCCAGTCCAGATCAGATAAGCCAGATTTTTCAGGATCAGCCAGATAGCGAACAGGAGCAGCAGCGAGGGGAGCGTAGGTACATCCGCCGTGGGTACACGGCGTACCACTGTGTGGTAAAGCAGCATTCCGAAGAGGAAGAAGAACACTGCAATAAGAGGGGCACTCAACAGGGGGTCCAGATGGGCATACGTGAACAGTGTCCAGGTGAGGTAGGCTCCTAGCATAATAAAGGCGGCATGGGCCAGATTGATGATCTTCATCACCCCGTAAATCATGGCCAGACCATAGGACATCGTTGCGTACAAGCCAGCCAGCAGTAGTGCGTTCACCAGAATTTGCAGAAATTCTGTCACCAGCAACCCTCCTTGCACATGAGCTCACGAGGTGGGTTGGACAGGTTCGGCCTGCCCAACCCACGCGTCCGAACTCCCTACTTGCACTTCTGCATAGGCACACAGGGCTCACCTGTCTTCGCCCCTTCAGGATAGACGATGTCTACTTTATTATTAGGCTTATTCTGAACGACAACAAACGGAGCGTCCGTTTGTCCTGTTTTGGTGAAGGTAAGGACTTGACCAGGAATAATAGACTTGGTCATCTTCAGGTTACGCAAGGCTTCACACACAGGTCCACTTTTCAGTGTGCCCGCATTCTCCACCGCTGTGACCAACGCTCGCGCCGTCCAGTACGGGGCCGCCGAATACCACTGCAGTGGCTTGTCAGGTGCAAATTGCTTCCACTTCTTGTTGAACGCCTTCACCTGGGGATAAGGCAAGAGGGGTGACCACCATACCGCGGCAAAGATGCCGTTGGTAGCATCGCCCAGTGCCTTGCGCGCTGCGGAATCTGGACCACGAGCACCATACGTCAGCATGAGATGTTTCAGACCTTTCTGGGTGTACTGACGATGCATTGTAATGTAGTCAGGCAGGTGGGCGTCTACCATTAAGATGTCCGCATTCACGCCCGCCACTTTGCTCAATAACGAACTAAAGTCATTACTATGCAACTCGAACGATTCGTCCATCACGATCTTAAAATAGCCCGCGTATTCTTTTGTTTTCTCGTGTACACCTGCTTGGTAATCCTGCCCATGAGAGGTGTTCTCCCACAACAATGCAATCTTTAGTGGTTTAGGAAGCTTCCCGGCGTCGATAAGGGTTTTCAGCCAATCCATCTCTGTGTGAGCAAGCACGGAAATGGGCGATAGAGTGCCGAAGACGCACTTGAATCCTTGAGCGTAAATCTTCGTGGCAGCGCCACCACCATTCACATAAGGCGTACCGTACTTGTTAGCCACAGGGGCCTGAGCCTGCACCAAGGTAGTAGAGTATCCGCCCAGCAGGAAGTGAACTTTATCCTGGGTGATGAGACGCTCTACCAAGGCCACCGTCTGCGCCTTGTCACTTTGATCGTCCTTAATGATCAGGCGAACGGGGATGCGTTTGTTGTATTTCTTGACGAGAATGCCGCCCTGGTCGTTGACCTCCTTGATGTAGAGTTCATAACCCGTCTTGAAGTAATTACCAACTTTGGACTCTTTGCCTGTGAGAGGCAGGGCTGCGCCAATAACAATTTCCTTGGGAGCCGCGGGTGCGCCACCACCAGGCGCGCAGGCGCTGACTACCAGTCCGACAACGATGACTACAACGAGCACGCCGAACCACGTCGATCGCTTGAAACTGAGCATGGTACCCTCCTCCTGTGCAATAACTCACTAAGGACGCAAGACGGAATACGGTACATGGAGAAAAGTTACCACAATGCATGAAGTAATGTCAAGCTCGCGCGAGAATCGCTGATATTTTCGAATATGAGCCAATAAATGGGGACTAAATCAACGAAACTGTTTGCATTCGATAGATATTCAAAAAATTAGTAGTCGTCATAACATTATCTCTAAGAAGTACATGATTCGGAATTCCGCAGAATCTCCAAAAAGCTCTATCTGAAGATCGATAGTACACGAGCAGAGTGTCGGTATAAATGAAAAACCGAATGTCGAGAAACCCGTACCAAGGGTTCCGGAGTGGATTTACGTCCCTTCACTCAGCAAGATGCTCACATAACTCTCATAGCGACGCCAACTGATTCTGCCTTCCTCCACAGCTTGAATGATAGCACATTCCGGTTCGTCCAGGTGACGACAATCGCTAAAACGGCACTTGCCCAGGTAAGGACGGAATTCGGGGAAATAGTCATCCAGGTTCTCCAGATCCACGCCCCACAGTCCCACCTCTCGTAGCCCGGGCGTGTCCACAATGTATCCCCCCTCGCGCAGTGGAATCAGTTGGGCCATGACGGTCGTGTGCCGCCCTTGACGCCATTTCATACTGATCTCTCGCGTGGGCAGACGAATGCTGGGCTCGAGCGCGTTGATGAGGCTGGACTTACCCACGCCCGAGGGGCCGGCCAACACCGTCATTTTGTCCCGTACGTGTTTCCGGATGTGGTCCAGGCCTATGCCTTGCCTGACCGAGATGTAGAAGACAGGATACCCCGCATGCTCATAGTCCTTGAAAATCTCGTGCGGTTCCTCTTCATCCTTGGCCAGGTCGATCTTGTTGACGATGACCCCGGCCGGTATCTCGTTGTCCTCAGCGATCACCAGAAGCCGGTCCAGCATCTGCAGACGAGGGTGGGGGGCACGGACCGCAAACATGAACAGCGCCTGGTCGGAGTTGGCGACGATGACATCCACGCGGCCACGCGTGTTTGGCCAACGTCGTACCAGAGCACGTTCCCGAGGAGCAATGTCTTCGATGAGCCAATCCCCCTTCTTCTGCACCACGAGTACCCGGTCTCCGACCGCCAGCAGCGTTCCTCGACGCTCCCGTTTCAGCGTGCCACGGGGGATGGCCGGAACAACCCGACCATCCTCTAGAAGCACATCTATAACCGGGCCACGTACCCGAGTGATCATGCCGTTATACAGGCTATCGGGCATGATCATTCGACTCCGCTCGCGCTTTGTCTTCATCTGCAGGGCATTTTTGAAATAAAACCGAGCGCATTCTCAACCACCTACACCGTGATCCCGAGGTCATGCCCCTCTCTCCATGCAACACCAACCGAAAAGTCGCACACAGGCTCGAGTCGGGTCGAGCGGTCTTTCTAGGCCGCACCCCTCCAAGAGTTCCAGAACCCGGCGGACGGGGAAGCCCATTACATTGGCCATGCACCCCTCCACCCGTTCCACAGGTCGAAATACGGTGTCCTGGATGGCGTATCCCCCAGCCTTATCGAAGGGTTGACCAAGCCGGATGGACCGGGCAATCTCCTCGTCAGAGTAGGGGCGCATCTTGACCCGGGTCATCTCTACGGCCGTGTCCCCACAGGAGCCGTTCTCTGTCCGGGCATCGTACACCGTCACCGCCGTGTAGACGCGATGCCAGCGCCCACGCAAGGCACGCAACATGTCCCAAGCCTCCTCTTCCGTCCGAGGCTTGCCAAGGATGTGCCCTTCCAGGATGACGATGGTGTCGGCGGCCAGGATCACTCCGGAGGCGTGTCGGGCCACCGCCCCGGCTTTCTCCCGACTCAGCCGAGCGACTAGCGTTTGTGGGGATTCATTGTCCCGGACTTCTTCATTGATGTCAGCGGGGCAAACGCGAAAGGGGATACCAAGCAGGCGGAGGAACTCCTGGCGGCGGGGCGAAGAGGAGGCAAGAATGAGACCGCGAGCGATGGACGATGGACGGGAGTCTTTTGCTATGGTCCGTCGTCCATCGCTCATCGCCATTTTCCTCTCTACCTCAATCCAGCCAGTTCCTGTAACATGTGCCAGTTGCGCAGTCGATCTTCGTTAGCCCGTAGCAACGTGGGCGAGGGATTGCCCTCCTTGTCGAAATGCTTGGCAAAACGTCCCTCAGTCCGGGCAAAGGTGATGAAGTTGTACTCCTCGCCCGTCTTGGGGTCGTGATACCAGTCTTCCTTCATGGCCGGATTCCCTTTCAGGCTCAGTCGCTCGCGAATGGTCTCCCCCTTACGCGGGTCGTAGATAAACAAGGGGAAGGACCGGGTATCCACGACCAGCTTGGCCTGGTGGTAAGACATCGCATCTCCGACGCTGTGTTCCGGCTGACAGGTGGTGTAGACAATGATGACAGAAGGTCCTTCAAAAGAAGCAGCGTCCAGCACGGCCCGATAGAAGTGATTATAATGCGCCGCGGTCGTTTGAGCAACGAAGGCATCAGGGTGCATCATCAAAATACGTCCAATTTCCTTACGCTGCTCCTGCTTTCCCTGGATAACCTTGCCAAACGCGGCCATTTTTGCATCCTGCCCCATGAAAGAGGCCGTGCTGGCCTGTCCTCCCGTATTGGAGTATACCTGGGTGTCCAGGATGAAAACGTTAATGTTCCTGCCGGAGGCCAACATGCGGCTCAAGGCCTGGAAGCCGATATCGTACATGGCGCCATCGCCACCGATAACCCAAAGCTGTTTGTCCCTCCACCCCCGCTGGTCCCAGCGAGCGCGCACTCCCAGGGCAAAGGTGGCTGCGTTCTCGAACAGGGAGTTACTCCAGGGGGTGAGGAAGGGATTGTACGGATACGTAGAGCCATAAACAGTGTTGCACCCCGTCGCCGCCAAGAGGCCAATGTTCTCGCGGCCGTAGGCGAAGCCCAGCGCGGACATGAGCATGCGCAGCGTTGTGCCCTCCCCACAGCCGGCGCAGGAACCGGCGCCCCCCGTGTACAAGAGCGCGTCTTCGGAGAGCATCATGTCGATGAGCACGCGATCGTTGATGAACTTCTTCGGTGTCGGCGGCAGCGTGCGGAAGAACTGAATGGACTTACGGTACCGAGGAACTGTCTCATCCTCCTTCTTGATCATCTTCAGCGCGTCATACCCCAGCTCATGACAGACATCCACACACTCGGCACATCCCTTGCATTTGGTCGGGTCGATGAAGATGCCGAACAGCCCGCCAGAGCCGGGCTGTTTGCGCTCGCGCGATGTGTAATACTTGGTGGTCTCGGTAAACTGAGCGCGCAGAAAGTCCCGGTCCTCCTGGGGTTGCTGAGCCAGGACCTCATCCAAAGCCTGAGGCTCAACCACCTTGCCCAGGATGGCCGTATCCGGACATTCCGTGACGCAGGTCATACAGCCCACGCAATTCTCCGGGATGTACTCGGGAATCTCCGGTGCGATGTAGGAGAAATCCCGGTAGTGAGCTGTCCCCGCGGGGATAAGGCTGCGGGCCACGTATTGGTCTGCGGGCAGCTCATCCGGCCCCGAGCCCGCGTTGTACCCCTTCACGACTTGCTCGAAGAATTGATCGAAATCTATCACGTCCCGGGGAAGCTGCCCCCGCCCTTTGGCAACCTCCTTGATATCTACCGCATTGGTTGTGATTCCCATGGACGAAACTCCTTTCTCTATTGAGATCATCAACGTGACGTGTCCGGCCTGGACACCATCAACAGGCGTCTGGACACATACTTCACGCTCGTTGTCACTCTTATTCCTTTTCCCATTCCTTCTTCCACACGGAATCGTGTTTGCGACGTTTGGGCTCGACGGTTCACATGGTCACGGTCTCGCCGTAGATCACCTGGCGTGGAATCTCGAAGACCTCACTGTACCCCCGCTGGACGGCCTTGATGTTGTCCTGAACGACCCGCTCGCCCCGCTTGCCGAAGTACTTGCGCAGCGCCTTCTCCACGCCTTTCATGATATCCTCGTAGCTCATGTTGTAGCGCTCGGCAAAGGGCGTAATGCGCAGAAACACGCCCAGGAGCACGATCCCTGCCATACGGATGCGCAGGTCCGGCCGCGAGGCCACCTCCTCTGCAATCTTGAACGTATCCAGCGCGAACACACGTCCATTTTTCTCTCGGATGATGCGCCTGGCATACTCAGGGACGGATGCCCACACCGCAGCCGGATCCGTTTTGGCCGTCTGCATGAAAATAAGGCCGTTCGGCTGCAGTCCGGCCAGTGGATTGCCCGTGTAGAGGGCGTTCACATCATTCAGTGGTACGAATTCCACATAGCGCAGCTCACTGTGGATGCGGATGGGCTCCTCGGCCACGGTCAGGTAATAGTTGGTGGGCAACCCCTTCTTCTCCGAACCGTACTTGGGGTAGGCCTGGACATACAGGTTGAAAATGTCGCCCACAACTGTGGCAATGACCTTGTTCGTCGTCACCGAACCGTAGCCGCCGACGGAATACCCCCGCATGGAGAAAGCCCCTTTCGGCCGCACATCGGGATCGGCTTCCCTCTCCAAGGCTGCCTCGTGTTTGATGCCCACGCAAAAGTATCGCTTGCCGTTATCCGAGGCCATATTTTTGGCCACGGCCACAAAGTCCCCTGGACGCACATCTCGACTCCCCAGACCCGCAGTCCCTGAGTAGATGATCGGCACGCGAGTGATCTCGGAATGCCCGTTGAGACCCGTCAACGCGTCCGCAAACGCGGCTTTGATCTCGAGGGTCAGCGGGTTGGACTCAGCCAAGGGATTGTCCATGCGTTCGAGCACGGAGAAAGCCCGTGTGTGTGCCAAGGCATCCACAAGCTCCGGCCCGGGGAAGGGACGGAAGGAGGTCACGTGCACCACGCCGACTTTCAGGCCCAGGTTCTCGCGAATCCAGTCCACCGTGGCCACGGCGGTTTCCATCATGCTGCCCATGCCCACAAACGCGTAGTCGGCGTCCTCCATGCGGTACGTATCGATAAACCCGTAGCGACGCCCGGTCAGGCGGTAAAACTCGTCGAACGCCTCCTGGAGGGCAGGACGCACCCGCTCGTAGAACACCCGCTGGGCGATCTTGCCCTTCATGTACGCATCCTGGTTCTCCACCACGCCCGACATGATGGGGTTGTACGGGTCCATGTAGTTGATCAGCTTCTCCTTTGGATCCCCGACGAACGCCTTCATCATCTCCAGTTCGGGCAGAAGGACGTTCTCCACCGTGTGGGTGGTGAGGAAACCGTCTTGCACGTTGAGGAAGGGGGTCTGGGAGGCTTCCGCAGCCCGACGGGCAATGAGGGCCAGGTCACCGGCCTCCTGGGCGTTGCGGGCGAAGAGAATGCCCCAACCCGTATCGGCCACCCCCATGACATCGTCATGGCCGGCATGAACGTTAAGGGCCTGACTGGTGAGCGCCCGGGCGCCGATGTTGAACACGGCCGGAAGACGCTTACCGGCGATTGTGTAGAGCACTTCCTTCATGAGGATAAGCCCCTGGCCGGAGGTGAAATTCACCACCCGTCCCCCAGCCAATGCAAACCCCTCCGACGCGGACGCGGAGGAGTGCTCCGATTCCAGCTCCAAAAATTGGAGCATTTCTCCCCAAAGATTCCTCTGGCCGTTGGCCACGGCACGGGCGTACTCCACCCCCATGTTGGTGGATGATGTGATGGGATACGCACACGCGCCCTGGGAGATGTTCGTCTCCACCCATACCACCGTCCCGGTTCCATCTGATGTGGTGGGGATGCCGGGGTAAGGAAATTTCGCCTGCGAGTCAGTCATCGTTATGCCTCCCGTATACCTCACTATATGATTACGCACGAAATAATTGGCTTGTGAAAGACACCGGTCGGCATCCAGCACACATCGCCATCAAAACTCGCCGGCCGGGCATTAAGTCAATGCTGCCATTATAAAATTCCTTCTCTCTGTGGTCAAACGTGTGCCAACGGGGCTTCGGTCCCACCGCGTGTTGGTGGGCTCATTCTATTCTCCGTTGGTCCGTTTGGCAGTGTCATGGGGGCATCCATTCAACAAGTGGGAGGTGAATTCTCCCTTTAGCCATGGCCGAACGTTTGACCATTCCTGGTCCTCCCTTTATAATTCCTTCGTCGCGACTGCTCGGTTATCCCCTCGCCGAGGGCGGTTAGCTCAGCCGGTTAGAGCGCCTCCCTTACAAGGAGGAGGTCAGAGGTTCGAGTCCTCTACCGCCCACTAAATGTGTGCTCGGCCCGGCTATACAGGTCGGGCTGGGCCGGGGTGCCCGTGAGGGAGGGAACTACTCTCTTCGTCCTGAAAGGCGGTTCCTTCAGAGCCTCCTATCGCTGGCTCAAGCGAGATTTTGGCCCATTGTTTGGCGAACGAAGGCTACCTGATAGAACCAGGCTTCTGCGCCATCTGAAAGTACATGCCCAAAAGGCCGAGTCTCTCTTGGCTAAACCCAGCTTCTTTACTGTCATAGATAGTTATCCTATCGAGCTTCTGTTCCCGATTAGAGAAGGGTGTAGTAGCCAACAAGTGGGCAAGAAAGGTCTCGACGAAGGTCGGTGGATCGTAGGAATTAAACTGTGCTGGTTGATCAACAGCGATGAACAGGGCGTAGCGTGGGACTGGGCAACCGCAAACACCTACGACAAGCACTTCCTTCCCTTGGTAGAGCCGTTTCAAGGGCAAACTATCGTGTTGGCGGATCAAGGCTTCAGAGACGTCAATCGAGAAAAACGTCGGTAGATCACGCGCCAGGGCCAATCAGTGTCGAGTCCTTTCTATAAAATTATGTTGGGATGACGTCTCCTTGCGAGGAGATGGCCCGGGTCGAGACATCAGGTGTGTGGAGCAAGATGATGCCGAACGTGGTGTTGACAGGCTTCATGGGGACGGGCAAGAGTGCAGTGGCCCGGCGGGTCGCCAAACGCCTGGGACGCCCTTTCGTGGACATGGATGTGCTCATCGAGAAGAGGGAGGGGATGACCATTCCCGACATCTTCGCGCACAAAGGGGAATCCCACTTCCGCCACCTGGAAGCGGCACTGGTTCGAGAGCTGGCCGCGCGTGCCGGCCTGGTGATTGCCACAGGCGGGGGCGCTCTGGTGCCTGAGGAGAACCGCCGCCGCATGGTGGAGACGGCCGTGGTCATCTGCCTGTGGGCCGACGAGGAAACCCTCATCGAACGATTGCGGGAGGACAGACGGCGTCCGCTGCTGGCCCGCCCTGATTGGAAAAATGTCCTGCGGGACTTGTTGGCCCAACGCCGCTCTGCCTACCGCTCTCTTCCCTACCATGTGGACACGACCGGCAAGAGCGTGGACGAGGTGGCGGAGGAAGTCGTCGCTGTGTATCGCGAGGCGAAGGGAGAGAAGATGCCGGCGTAGTAAACCGTTCCCGTCTCCTCCCTACGCGGAGCCAAGATTTCTCAACGCCAGGATTTCTCGCGCCGGCATCCGGTTGCCATCACTGCTGATGCGGCGGGGCGCGTCCAGATAACGCAGGGTAAATCCCAGCCGTTCGTACAGGCGCACGACGCGCTCCGTGCCTTGGTTAGACGCGGCCGCCGGCCCCGGATGTCGAGCCAGCCATTCGGCCAGACGAACCTGGTCCTCCCAGGAGAAACCGCCGGGGCTATACTCCCTGAACTCCACATCATAGGGCGGATCCGCGTAGATAAAATCTCGCGAGTCCAGCGGCAGTGATTCGAAATCGGCGATCGTGAATTCCCAGCGGGAGAGTAACGGCACGTACGCGGTGAAGTCTTGCCGGTATGTCACCCGGGCATAGCGTCCAAAGGGTACGTTGAACTCCCCCTTGCGGTTGAAACGGCAAAGCCCGTTGTATCCCGTGCGGTTGAGGTAGTAGAAAAGCTCCGCAGCCTCTTTCGTATGCCCCCGTCCCGTCCGGATGAGCGTATTGAAGCGTTCCCGATAGCGGTAGTAGACTTCCCGCTCGTATCGCATCTCCAGGGTGATGACCAGCCCCCGTTGCAACCAGCGGTAGAAGTTGATGAGATGAGGATTGATGTCGTTGAGGAGTGCCCGTTCGGGCTTCAGACCCAGAGCTACGGCCAATCCACCGCAAAAGGGCTCCACCAGACGGGGCCCGCGGTATGCCTGCCACAGGGGAAGCAATTGGGGGACCAACCAGCGTTTGCCCCCGGCCCACTTAAGGGGGGGAGTCAATGCCGTGCTCTTGTGCTCGCGCGCGTGGTCTCTCCTTTTCCCCAAGGCATGCCGAGGCTTCTTGGAATTCATCATGGTGTTCCCCGTCCCACGTGAGGAAGGTGAGCCTGGGGATTGACCTTTATGCCGTAATCACGGATCTCAAAATGGACGTGTGGCCCTGTGCTGTGGCCCGTGCTGCCCACTGTCCCGATAGGCTCTCCCTTAGAAACCGGCGCGCCCTGGCTGACCCAGATATCGTGCAAGTGGGCGTAGTACGTCCTATAGCCGTTGCGGTGGTCGATGATAACCAGCCAGCCGTAGCCTTCATTGTTCCAACCCGCCCGGATAACCCTGCCCGTATCCGCGGCCAGGACGAGGGTGCCCTCTGGGGCTGCAATGTCCAGCGCCGGATGATTGGGACGCCATCCTTGGCTCACAATTCCCCGAACCGGCCACACAAAATTTCCGTCTCCGTAGATCCAGGGCTTGTCCGGTCCATCCGGGCGCAGCGGGATAAGCAGGCGTTGTCCCGGGATTCCCGTGTAGGGCGGCGGGAGTCCTCGATTCTGGGGCAGGGCCAGCACGTCTCCAAGGGTTACGCCGTAAGCTCGCGCGATCAGACCAGCCGTTTGGCCGCGCTCCAAGACGTGGCACAGGGAACGTTTGGGAGGGATGAAGAGGAGCTCTCCCGGTCTCAGAGGTTGTCGGGCGTCACGTCCAGGGGGCAGGGCACAGAGCATCTCGTGCAAGGGGCGATGAAAGCGGACGGCGAGAGTGAAAAGGGTATCCCCCGGACGAACCCGGTATGTCTTCGCGAGGGGCAGGGAGAGACTTACGGGAGGACGTCGATAGACGATCTGAGGGAAGAAGACCTGGTGAGCCGAAAGTCGTGGAGCATCTGCCTGTACATGCGTGGGCCAGAACAGCCCTGTTAATAATGCTGCCAGCCAAATGAGACTCCTGCCCCCTCGCATGTCCGCCTCCTAAAGATACCCTAGCTCCCTCAAATGTTCAGCAATGAGTGCCTCCTCCCCATGCGAATATCCCTGGAGACCCTCGACTTTTTCCTCTTCTAGATCCATTTGTTTCCACTCCAGCGGTGGAGAAAACCAGTCGGTCAAGGGATGTCCGTCTACGTAAGAAGGTACTGGCAGCCCCATTCGTGCAAGGACGGTTGGCATGAGGTCTAGGATGCTGACTTGTTTTTTCGAGCCCGCAAACACCCCTGGTCCATGCAGCAGTACGATCCCGTCTGGGTGGTGCATGCCGGTGTGTTCCAAAGAACGGTCTCCGTACCGCCCGGCAGGATAGAGTAGGTGAGGTTGGTACTCGTCTAGCACATTACGGATGAAATAGCCGGGTTCCGTCTCAAGGAGCAAATCAGGCCCAAGTTTCACATGAGGTCCACTATAAATTCCAGCGGCCCGGTGTACTGCACGCACAATCCTCTCACCGTTACTGGGATCGCACACGGCTAAGAGTTGTCGAGACAACGTTTCGAGAACTTTCTCGTATTCTCGTCCTGGCTCCACAATACCGTACGGATCCCGTCCCTTGAGATTGACGAAGATGCTGCCGAAAGCACCAAGGCTGTACGCACGAGTACGCGACCAGTCGATGGCTTGGAAAAATGCTGCTTGGGTCAGTAGATTCCGCTTGCTGTACCCACCAAATCGGTATTGTAATCGTTTCCATAGGGGGGCTAATGGCCCCAGACGAGAAGCGTGTAACTTTCGTTCGTCCAAGTACAGCCAGCCCGCCTCCTTCAGCCAGAAGTTAAGGTTGAATACTTGGTCGTAGGGTTGGAAACCGTGGTCTGACATAACGATGACCGTCGCACTAGCTGGCAACACATCAAGGAGGCGGCCCAATTCCTCATCAGCGGTACGATAGACAGCCACGATGGGGTGGTCATCTGGGAGAGAAGCCACACGTTCCGCGTTTACGAAATCCTTGAGAAAGCGTCCGGCCGCGTGGCTAATACGATCTGTGCTCACAAGTGTCACCATAAGAAAGTCTGGCTGTAACCGCTCCCACAGCCAACGAGCTACTGCACCGTGTTCCCTCGCTACGCGATTAACTTGCCGCACATAGGCATGAAAGAAGCGTTCCGGCGACTGACGGATGAGTCGACTGGGATGAACTTCGACCCTATAGGGAAGACCAGCAGATCTAAGTTGCCAACCAATATTTTCCGGATAGCCTATGGCCTTATCCTTGATAGGCGCATCCATTCCTGCAATGAGGACCCCATTGACAGGCTCTGGCGGATAGGTCATAGGCACGTTGACCACAGCCACACGAAGACCTGCGTCGCTGAGCAGTCGCCACAGGCTAGGCAACGCTCTCCATTGTCCATTCACCAAGCGAAAGTCCCCATTATCCGTCCGGCCTACGAAATCGAAAACACGAGTTTTACCAGGATTGGCTCCGGTCATGAAAGAGACCCAAGCTGGAGGGCTCAAAGGAGGAACAATCGAACGCAACTTACCCCAGCTCCCCCCCCTCATCAACTGTCTCAGAACAGGCAGTCGTCCGGTTTCGACTAAAGGGAGAATTACATCCCAACTTGCGCCATCCAGTCCTACCACAGCAATTGGTCCCATACCTCTATCACCTCACATCTCCGAAAAACGAGCTCCTCCACCATCCCGTTTAGCACTCTCTTTTCGCCGGAGTAAAACGTTATCGCCCGTCATCAACATGTTCGTTCAGCAGAAACAAAAAGAGGAGGAACCTTTGGGCTCCTCCCCTTATCAGTGCATTCGAGACGCCTATTTCTTGTAAGCGTTATAAGTAGCCTGTTGGTCAGGATAGTTGACGTTAGTAACACCAACGATGGGTACATCCGATGTCACTTCTGCCGATCCCTGGAAGCTATTTCCTAACGTCTCCGGATTGGGAAGTGTAATCCCATAGCGGGTATTGAAGCCATGGCTAGTCCCAGATGGAATGGTGTCGGTTACGGAATGCCTCAGATTACCGCCTTTGTCGTAGAACTTCATGGTGATATGTGCATCAGAAGCGCTCATGTTATACACCAGAATGGCGCTAAAACGCATCCATGTGCTACCAGAAACGATGCGATACACCGCGGGGAACAAAATGTCCGTCGACCCCACCCCTTCAGCAACATACGTGCTGGCCTTCTTGGAACCAGTCCACACTGTCAAGCCGTTGTACACAGCAGCCAGTGGTTGATCAGATGTAATCTTGAGTGCGCCATTGAAGTCATCTCCCATGGCATTGCGAAAAGCCGTAGGATCAGGTGTATTCGCGTCCCAACGGGTATTATAGCCATGACTGGCAAAAGCAGGGATGGTGTCATTGAAGCTGTAAAGGGAGTGACCGCTGCGATCCATAACGTGGACTGTTACATGAGCGGCACTACTCCCAAGGTTCTGGATAACATTGCCTCCAAACTGCGCCCATTTGTTGTTGATATAACGCCGTTTAACGTCTGGAAAGACAATAGAAGTGCTACCGCTGTCCATACAATTGTAGGCAGAGGAGTAGTCTCGCCAGAGCATGGTTACCACGGCAGCCAGTTTCTTGCCGTTCGTGGATGTGATCTTGACGCTGCCCAGCCAGCCGTCGCCCGGAGGCGTTGTTACCGGCAGGCCGAGGTCGGTCAGGTCCCACACCTTCCCCGCGCCCTTGGGAATGGTGGCAGAAACCGGATTCCCGCTCCAGGCGTTGCCGGCGCGATCGTAGAAATAGAGCTTCACGTCGGCCGGGGCACTGTCCGCGTTCTGTACGGCGATGAGAGATTTCTGCACGTTGTTGCGAGCAGCCAGGGAGGGGCAGTAAAGAGTCGTCGCACCGGCTGCAACCCCGGTGTAGGCGGCTGCCGTCGTCCCATCGCTGCTCTGGCCCCCCGTCCAGTAGATGAAGGCCACAGACGCGCCTTCCTGGTCGGATGAAATCACGCCGCTACCATTCCATCCATCGCCCAACCCCGAATCGGACGCCAGAAAGTCCGTCGCGCCCTTAGGGGTGACGTTGGCAGAGCGGGTGGCCTCTATCACTCCGCTTGGATTGTAATAGTCCATGGTCACAACCGCGGCTGTGGCGCTCGTGTTCATAAAGCGCACATCCGTGCTTCCACTGCCCGGGTTCGGGCCAGCAGCGGCCAGGGCTACGGATGCGATGAGCAGAAGGGCTATCACCGCAAAAATGGCCGTTCGAAGATGTCGCATGTCGTCCTCCTTAAGGTGTACATCATCCAAATAAGTTTCTTTGACGCGCCACGCGGCGCTCACATTCTCCAGTTTAGGGCAAGAGGCGAGGAAAATCAATACCCTCTTTGGAGTATTTTGTCCGTGTCGGAGGGAGAAGAAGGGTCCGGGGACCTCACCCAAATGGATTAGTGTCCCCTTCGTACCCCCAGAAAGGGAACGTTCAACCTCAGAACACGCCGATAAGCCTCCTCAATACGCGTCGCGGCGTGCTCCCAGGTGTACGCGGTCAACACCCGTTGCCGCAGCCGTCGGCCCCGGTCGCTCGCCTCTGGATCGATCAGGGCACGCCGAAGCACCTGGCTGAACGCCTGGGCGTCTTCCGGAGGAGCATAGTACCCCTCCTCCTCCAGATACGCCCGATGCGCAGGCGTGTCCGTCGCCACGACGGGCAGCCCGGTCGCCATGTAGGGCAGAAGTTTGCCCGCGCCTTCGGACACAGGGCGTTTAGGAGCCACCGCCACCGTGGCCAGACGCAAGGCATCAGGAGCCTCGTCATAGGGCACTGGGCCGGTCAGGCGCACATCTTCACTGAGTCTTAGAGCTTGCACCTGGGCCCGATACCGGTCCACAAAGGGATACCCCATCAGCAGCAGGAAGGGATAGGGAGTCCCATGCCATGCGTCCAGCAGCAGCCGGAACGCCCGCAAGAGCATATCCGCTCCCTGGTAGGACGCCAGCAAACCCAGATAGGCCACGAGGGGGCGTTTGGGGTCGATGCCCCAGCGGGCGCGCAGGCGGGCCAGGCGCTGTGCGTCCGTCGGTACAGTCGGGCGGAAACGGGCCGGATCGACCGAATCGGGCAGGAGGATTAGACGGGCATCGGGCAAACCGGCGCGCCGGCGCAAATCGTCCCGAGCGTGCGCCGTAGAGGTGAGGATAAGAGCCGCTTGGCGGTCCAGGAAAGTCTCCAACGCGGCCCAAAGAGGGCGCAGGGGCGAGCGAGAGGAGAGGAAACCATGGGTGAGCATTTCCGCAGTCAGACTCCCTTGGTAGTCGAAGAGAATGGGGAGCCCTAACGCGCGCAGGGGCAACGCCAGAGCCACCCCTTCATGCAAAAACGCGTGCACCAGGTGAGGACGAAAGGCCAGCGCCTGACGCCATACCAGCGGCGCCAGGATCGCGTCCAGTACAATTTTTTTCCATGAGGAGCCCACCTGAATAGGCCAACGCCGCAACAGGGTCGGCCGGACCGTAGGCAGCGGGGGGCGGTCACGACCGGAAGGATAGGTGACCAGCCGTACCCGGTGCCCTCGTGCCATGAGTACGTGCAAATGCCCCCAAATGCGCACATGGCAGCCGTAGTCGGCGAAAAAGGAGGTCGGAGCGATGGCCAGGATCCGCAACGGCCTCATGCTCACTTCCGACGGTCGTGCCGGCGGCGGGCAAAGGATTCGCCAAAGAACCAGTTGCGCAGGGAGAATGTTTTTTCCACCGTCGGCTCTTCCTCCCACCTGCCCTTGAGTGCCGCTTCAATCCATTCCTGGCGCGCAGCTTGCAAGGCTCGCAAGGCGTCCTCAATGTGCTCCGGCGTCCCTGTCTCGATGAGGCGCCGCCAGTGGGTCACGTAGCGCTGCAACAGGTCCAGCCAGGAGATCAGGTGCTCCCGATTTTCCCGGAACTGCAGAGCCAGGTCCTCGGGGTCTGGGTTGGTAAGGAACGTCCCGGCCTCCAACTGAGCCCCGGCCAGCTTGCGCATATCTCGCCAACCGGACGACTGGGTCACCGCGTGGGCCAGGGCAATGGCAAGTACCTGGGGGGCGTGTTCCACCCCGGCAACCAGGGCATCGTGCTCCTGAGGATCCATGAAGAACGGCCGGGCGTTCAGAAGGTTGATCAGGTTCGTCACCAGGCGAACGGCTTTGGGTTGAGCCGAGGGCGTGGTGCAAAGGCAGTAAATCTCCCCTTCGAAGACATCGGCACGCGCGGCCTCGGGTTCGGGGATGACGTCGCGCACAATGGGATGTCCGCCGATGAAGTGGACGTGCGGGGGCAGGAGTTCCTCAGCCCAGGCCAGAACGGGACCTTTCAGGGTCGCCGTGTCGGTGACCACCGCGTTGGGACGCAGATCTTCAGCGATGTAGCCCAGAGTCTCCCGGATGGCGGGAAGAGGCAGGGCGAGAATAATCAGATCCGCGTTCTCCACCGAGCGATGCAGATTCCATTCCCCTTTGTCGATGGCTTTGTGTTGGACCGCCGAGCGCGTGCGTTTCGGTTCTTTGTCGTGTCCGGTAATAAACAGATCGACTTCCTCGGCCTTCTTCAGGGCCAGGCCAATGGAGACGCCAACACGTCCCAGGCCGATGATGGTGATATTCACACGTGGGCTCATACCTGACTCCTTTTCGCTGTCAACTGGCATTGTCTGCCCGCTGGAGCGCAGCAAGCCAACGCAGTCGATCTTCCCGGCTGGCCTCGCGCTTCCGCAGCCCTTCGATATCATCCTGATGGTGCTCGATGAGCCAGACCGTCCTCTCGTCACATCCGGCCTGGCGGGCGAGGGCGGCCCCCAGCCGGGGATGCTCCGCCAACACCCAGAAGGACCGTCGCCATCCTCGTGGGCGGGTCAGGCGCGAGAGACCTCGCGACCCCAGGTGTTCCACCAGGACCCACCCGATACGGTGCCATAGCCGGATCGGGGCCATGACCTTGCCCACGTCGTGCAGCAAGGCCGCGGCCATAAGCGCAGGAAAGCGCCCATCCTCTTTTTGAAGCCGTCGCAGCACGCGCAGACTGTGGGCCTGATCCCTCGGCGACTGGCGCAGCCAAAGAGAGAAAGCCGCCTCATTCAACCAACGCCGGGCCTGCTCCTTGTCTCTCTCCTCCAGCTTTGGATGCCATCCCGCCCATACCTGCCACAGGCGGTAGCGGAGGCGAGGGAGCAACGCCGGCAATGATCGGTTCCTCTTCCTCAATATCTTGCTCGATGCCATACGTCACGCGCCGTATCTTCTCCCCCACGGGTAAACGGGCGACGGACGTCGGCAACTCGCTGTCCTTCGCCATCCTCCGACGCCCTTCCGATCTCACGCCAAGTCCTCGTCTTTCGTGTGCAGACGGGTTTCGAGGGTATTATACAGGAGGAAAGGAAGAGAGGGGAGTGAGGAGCGGAGGATGGCACCTGGAAATCGACAAGGCCGCAAAAGCAAACGGGCGCACGGGCGGGGGCGCGGACCGCGTTCGATCCCATCCGGGCGCGAGTTCATCCTCAGGCTGGAGGGGATCGCCCACGGCGGCGAAGCCTTGGGGCGCCATGAGGGAAAAGTCGTTTTTGTGCCCTACACCATCCCGGGCGAAGAAGTACGGGTGCGCCTCATCCGAGAGAAGAGTCGCTGGGCGCGCGCCCAATTGCTCAACATCGTGACCCCCAGCCCGGATCGCGTCGAACCGCCCTGTCCGTTCTTTGGCCCGGACGGATGCGGGGGTTGCCAGTGGCAGCACATCTCTTATGAGCGCCAGTTGGCCTTGAAACGGGAGATCGTCATTGACCAATTGCGGCGTCTGGGCCACATCGAGAACCCCTCGGTAAAGGAGGTGCTGGCCGTCGGCGACCCGTTCCACTATCGCAACCACATGCAATTCACCGTCGCCTCCGGAGGACGCCTGGGGCTGCTGCGAGCGGAGAGTCACCGGGTCATACCGGTGGACGCCTGCCTCTTACTCCACCCCCTGCTGACCGAGTTGTATGAGACGCTGGATCTCCAGTGGGAAGGGCTGCGGCGAGTCATCCTGCGGGCGGGGGTTCACACGGGCGAACGTCTGATCATTTTAGAGACGGACGGGGAGGAGATGCCGGAATTAGAAGTGGACATTCCCGTCTCTGTCGTCCTTCATCGGCCACAACACCCTCCTTTCCCCCTGGCCGGAGTCCCTTTTTTCCACGAACGAGTGGGCGAGCTCACCTTCCGCATTTCCTCAGGCAGCTTCTTCCAGGTGAACACGGCCGGCGCCGAGGTCCTGGTTGACCTGGTGCGGCGCTACCTGGCGCCCAAAGGGCACGAAACCCTTCTCGATCTCTACTCGGGCGTGGGCCTGTTCGGCCTTTCCCTTGCCTCCCAGGTGGGGTTGGTCTTTGGCATCGAAGCCGATGAGAGCGCGATGGAGGACGCGGCCTTCAATGTAGAAGCCCTGGGATTGGAGAATGTAGCCCTGCACGAGGGGCCGGTCGAGGAAGTCCTACGCGCGTTGTGGGAGCCTGCGGACCTGGCCATCCTGGATCCTCCTCGCAGTGGCGCCGGCCAGGAGGTGATTGCCCAGTTGCGCCGTCTGCGCGTGCGTCGCCTCGTGTACGTCTCCTGCGATCCGGCCACATTGGCTCGCGACGTTGTTCATCTTCAGGCGCAGGGCTACCATTTATTGGATCTTCAACCTGTGGACATGTTCCCACAGACGTATCATATCGAAACCGTGTCTGTATGGGAACGCTGAGAGGACGGTCTCAATCACCCGGCCTCACCGGCCTCCCTTTGGCGGCCGTTTTTCACCGCTACAATTTGAGCCAGGATCGCCACGGCGATTTCCTCCGGCGTGCGCGCGCCGATGTCCAGCCCAACTGGCGCGTGGATGCGGGCGATTGCCTGTTCAGGAGTCCCCAGCGCGCGCAGGGTTTCCACCCGGCGAGCGTGAGTGCGCCGAGAGCCGAGCGCCCCCACGTAGAACACCGGATGTGCCAGGGCCACTTGCAGCGCGGGGACATCCAGTTTTTCGTCATGGCTCAGGGTGACGACGGCCGTCGATTCGTTCAGGCCCAGTCGAGGCAGAGCCTCCTGAGGCCAGGCACGCACGATCTCGTCCGCGTGAGCAAAGCGTTCTGCTGTGGCAAATGCGGCCCGCGGGTCCACCACGACGGTGCGCCACCCCAGAGCATTAGCCATGTGCAACAGGGGGATGGCGATGTGTACTGCGCCCACAACGACCAGCGTGTCGGGCGGGGGAAACACGTTGATGAACACGTCCAGGGTGGCTTCGTCCCAGTCCAGACGGAGTCGCTCTGGCCGCCGGGCGTGCATGGCCGTCATTGCCAATGCGCTCAAGTGTGCGTCCAGGTTGTCCGCTCCCAACGTTCCTTCTCGGGTCCCGTCGTTCCACACGAGCATGGAGCGTCCGGCACCCGGGCCGGCCAAAATGTCCACACGGGCCACCATCCGCCCTTGTTCCACCGCCTTGAGGAGCGTGTCACTCAGGTGAGGGGAAAGAAAGACCTGGATAGTGCCCCCGCAAGCCAGGCCCACGCCCCGAGCCTGTTCGTCGCTAATGCCGTACGCGATCAGCCGGGCCTGGCCGCTGCGCAGGACGTGCATGGCTTCCTGGACCACGGCGCTCTCCACACAACCTCCGCTCACTGAGCCGCTCATGTGCCCCGATTCAGACACGAGCATGACGGAACCCAAGGGGCGCGGCGCGGAGCCGTACACCTTGACCACTGTGACCAGGGCCACCCGTTCCCCCTGAGCCAGCCAGCGGCGGATCGGGGAGAAGATGGATTGTGTGTTCTCCACGATGTGCCCTCCTCCGGAGAAGAGCTTGTCTTCACATCTTCAGTCTACCATATCTCGCACCGCGGCGCGAGTTTGCGTCGGCTCCCGAAAGGCATCGGACACGGGGAAGCATGGGGCCGATGACAGGCGGGGTTTGCTCATGGGCCGCAAGGAGGGCATACCGAAGAAATGTCTTGCAGACTGGCGGAAGGTTGCAGCCCGCGAACCCCGTAGAGCCGGGGATCACGGGCCGGCTTTGGTTGCAGGTGGGGGGATGCTGGCGGGGGAGGCATACCGCAGAAGGGTGCGCCCCGGCTTTCTTCCTTACTCCGTTTCCCTCGGCCTCCGAGGCAACGGGTCACGGACGAAAAGGCTTTGAAGGTCCGATCACCACCTCAGGGGATGCCTCCCTCAAAAACGTGCTTCAGGCTTTTTCCAACAACGGCTCCCAGCGGTCCTTCAGCCGCTGCATCACCTCTGGCATGGTGGTGTACTCCATCTCCTCCAACGGCAGGCGATGGGGCTCGAAAGGACCATGGCGTCTCAGGTAATCGGCCACCTTGTTGGCTTGCCGTCGGGCTTCATCGAAGGCCGGATCGGCAAAGAAATCCACCGGCCCCACCAGGGTGCCCTCAGCCAGTTGGAAGCCAAGAGCAACAACTCGCGGGGGGCCGTCGAAGCGGGTGGGATGGGCCTCGTTTACGGCCACGGGCATCAAGGGGCCGTGGTGGGAGCCACGCATCCACCCTTCGACGATGTGAGGGAACGCGAAGGGTTCCAGGATTTCCCCTACGGCCGGGAACTGGCTCTGGGCCCGCACGATGAGCACCGGATCGTCCTTGCCTACGTATCTGCCCGCAATGAGCGACAAACGTTCGGTGGAGGAGACTGCTGCGATATCCCCCGTGTGGCGGCTGAACACACGCTTGATGGCGTAACGGCCGGGTGCGCCGATGAAAATCAGCAGGTCGTAGATGTCCTCGGGAGAGTTGAGGAAGATTCGGGTATGCTCCTTGACGTCCTGAATCTCGAAGCGAAAGCCTTCGTGCATGCGGGGGGAAATGACCAGCCCTGCCGTGTTGAAGGGGTCCGCGAACATGCGGTAGAGGGGCAGGTTCCAGGCCCCAGAGGATGTCTTGTCTGCCATGAAGACGATGATCGGCTCCGACTTGCGCTCCTCGAAGCTCATCTCGGCCACACCGGGGCCCATGCCGCGCACATTGCCCGAAAACGCGTCTGACAGCAGGTCCTGCCCGGCGCCATACAATTTGAGATGGCGCGCGACCTCGGTTGCAGCTTCAAACACATTCCAGGCAAGCTGGTGAATTTGGGGGCTATCCGTCCCTTCCCGGTGGGTCATGATGAGCTGCAGGTCATCCCCCACCGCGGTAACGTGAAAATCCACCAGGGGCCCGTCCTCACGGGCCTTGGTCAGCAACTCCTGGGCCCGAGCTATCAGGTCAGGGTGCGTTTGTGAATGGCCAACCAGTCCACCGATGTCTGCTTTGATGACACTTAACGTGACTTCACCCGTCATGGTGACACCTCCTCCTTGCACCGTTGCAAAGACGTACATTGGGTAAAAGGTAGATGAGAATGTGATTACGGTCACTCCCCAAAGAGTATCCGAGAGCACCCCGTTTTAGTGAGAGAGGGAATCGGCGTCCACTTTCTGGGCCTGGGCGATCATCTCGTCTCGCAGCCTTTCCAGCCTGGGACCGATTTCTACGGGGTAACGGAGCTCCGCCGGCACGTCCATAGCCTTGAGAGCGTTGGGCAGAGCTGCGAGTTGAGTCGCGGCCCGTCCACGAATCTCTTTGAGTGTGGGCAAGTCGCCAACTTGTTCTCCCTGCCGGATGACTTCGACCAGCAGGGGAGTCCCTCCCTCCGGTGCGGGTTCATCCTGAAGGACGATCACATCCCGCACCATCGTGCCGTTTTGGTAAAAGCGGTACACTTGCTTGCGTCCGGGTAGCGTCACCTTCCCCGTGCTCAACTTCACCTTTGGTCCGGTCTCATCCTCCACCAGCTTGTAGACCCCGTTGACAAAGGGGGCGTCCGCAGAAGTTCCCATCTGTGTGCCCACGCCGAAGGCGTCCACCGCGGCCCCGGCAGCCAACAGATCGCGAATTTTGTACTCGTTCAAGTCCCCACTGAGGAAGATGAGTACTTTAGGGAACCCCGCCTCATTGAGCATACGCCGCACTTCTTTGCTGAGGGCGACCAAATCGCCACTGTCGATACGCACCCCCCGCAATTCCTGTCCCCGTTGCCGCATCTCCCGAGCCACGGTGATGGCGTGCCGTGCGCCCTGGATGGTATCGTAGGTATCGATGAGGAGTACCGCGTTGTGGGGATAATCCGCCGCGTAGGCGCGGAAGGCTTGCAATTCCGTGGGGAAAGACATCACGTACGAGTGAGCCATGGTGCCCGTGATGGGGATCCCGTACAGGTGTCCGGCCAGGACATTGGAAGTGGCCACGCAGCCGGCGATGTAGGACGCACGAGCGACCTTCATGGCCGCGTCCGTGCCGTGGTCTCGTCGGGGGGAGAAATCGGCAATCCCTTTGCCCTGAGCGGCCAGCACCACACGGGCGGCCTTGGACGCCAACATGACATTGGCATTGAGGGTGTTGAGCAGGAAGGTCTCCACAAGTTGCGCTTCGATCCGGGGCGCGGTCAGGCGCAAGACCGGTTCGGCGGGGAAGAACACCGTGCCCTCCGGCATAGCCCAGACGTGGCCGTGGAATCGGAAATCGCGCAGGTAATCGAGGAACGTATCGCTGAAGACGTGGCGTTCTCGCAGATAGGCGATCGCGCCTTCGCTAAAACGCAGGTTGAGCAGGTAGTGGACGACTTGCTCCAATCCTACGTTGAGCAAGAAGGCCCGATGAGGGGGCAGCTTGCGCACGAACAAGTCAAACGTGGCCCATTGGTTCATCCCATGGCGCAAGTAAGAATCGGCCATGGTGAGCTCGTACATGTCGGTAAAGAGAGCCATGGATTCGGATGTGACCCAACCAAACTCGGCTTTCATGGGCTGGCTCCCATCAAAGATCAAGGGTTGAAGATCGAAGACAGGGCTTGGAAGACGGCCGATCCACTCGTGAACGTCCTGCCGAGTACAGCCATTTTAGCGGAAGTGAGGGGCTATGGCAACTTTACCGGCAGGAGTGGCGCACGCAGCAGAGAGTCAAAAACGGGCCTGCCGCCCTGGTAAGGGTTATCCGCCCAAAAGGAGAAAGTGGATCAATAGCCACAGTCCGGCCAGGAAGACGGTTACAAGGACGGCGGGGACCCCTTTCTTGAGAAAATCGGTGTAGGTAATGGGGTAGCCGGCCCGTTCGGCAATGCCGGCCGTGACCAGGTTGGGTGATGAGCCAATGAGGGTACCATTGCCTCCCATGGCCGATCCGACGGAAAGGCAATAGTAGAGGGCCTTGCTCTCGGCACCGGGAATGTGTCCCGTAAGCGTGCCCACGACAGGCAACATGGCCGCGGTGAAGGGGATATTGTCCACGACTGCGGAGAGAGCCGCGCCGCTCCACATGATCACCAGCATGGCAAGCAGGAGATTTGTTCCCACCAGGGAGCCGATGAGATCGGCAATGAAATCGATGATACCGACCTCCCGGACGGCTCCGATGACGATAAAGAGCGACATGAAAAAGACAAGGGTGGTCCAATCCACGGCCTCGATCATTTCCTCGATGTCCAGTTTTACCCAGAGGAGGAGAACGGTGGCTCCCATGAGAGCCGTCACCGCGGGTAACAGGTGGATGTGCTCTCCCAGGGAGAAGAGCACGAGCATGCCCGCTCCGACCCAGGCCGCCTTCCTCAACGCTACCGGATCGGTGATGTGTGCGTGCTCTTCCAGTTTGGCTACCAGCTCCGGGGAGAGCAGCGTGGCCGCTTTCAGGTCCCGCCAGTAGATAACCTCGCTGTAAATGATCAGGCCCACGAAAGCCAGCAAGACACCGGGGGTCAGGTTGGAGAGAAAGTCGTCGAAGGAGATGCCCGCGTAGGAGGCGATCAGGATGTTGGTCGGCGTGCCGATCAGGGTGCTCACGCCTACGACGTTGGAGGCCATGACCTCGGGAATGAGCAGGGCCAGGGGGTTCATGCTCAAGGCCAGAGCAATCTCAACCGAGATGGGCGCCATCAGGAGCATCGTTGTCACGTTGTCCAGAAACGCGGACGCGATCCCTGTGACGCCCATCAAGATGGGGAGCAAAAGCCAGGTGTGTCCTCGGGAAAGCCGGTAGGCGGCAAAGGCCAGCCACTGGAAGACGCCGGTCCGCTCGACGATGGCGATGAAGATCATCATGCCCATGATGAGGAAAATGACATTCCAGTCCACAAAGCCCACAGCCCGCTGGAAGTCAAAAATGAAAAGCGCCGGGGTCACCAGGCTGCCCAGGGAGCTGATGGCGAAGAGCAAGCTCGTGCCCACGAGCGCGGCCATGGTGTTGTGCAGTCGCCCGCTGCCGATGAGAACAAGCATGAGCAGAAAGACCAGCAGGGTGGCCCAGAAGGCCGGCCCCCAGGATCGTGATAGCCGGATGTCGGGGAGCACGACGGCCTGTCCCTGTTTGAGCGCTTGTCGCGCCTCCGGGGGAAGGGGGAGGTCCAGCGGGCGGTAGTGAGTGCGCTGGACGCGCAGATGAAGATGGTCGTCGGGGTTCGAAGGCACCAGGAGGGCAAATACGCCATCCGGCTGGGTTCGAACCGAGACAACGTTCCGGGGTCCGGATTGGAGTTGAACGCGAGCCCCTTCAACGGGCCGGCCCTGGGTGTCGTAGACACGGCCGATCAGTATGCCACCTGACGCCCAGGCCGGAGGCGAGGAGGGAAGCACCCCACAGAATCCGTAGAGGGAGATGGCCGCCAGAAGGAGAGCCAGGACACGGGCCGTTTGTCTCCCAAGGAGAACTCGCGCCCATCCACTCACGATTCGTCCTCACCCACGGAGATTACCGTCGCGCCGGTCTCGCGTTGCACGCGGTCGACGAACGCGTCTAATGCCGTCTCCTCGAACACGTTGGCCTCGTGTTCCTTGCGAGGACGTCCGATGACCACATAATGGGCCTTGACCTCCTTGCTCAGCCCGACGATTTCATCGACCACGCGCCCTTGTCGTACGACCCCCTGAGCCTCGACGCCGGCCGCGCGGGCGCGAGTCTGGGCTGTGGCCAGGATGAATTCTCCCATCTCGCGCATGTCAGTCGAGAGGGTATGCACGCGACTGCTGCTGGTACGGCTGAGAAAGTCCAGGTTAACCACGTAGAGAAAATACAGGGGTTCACCCGTCTTTCGCGCCAGCTCGACGGCTCGTTCGATGGTCTTGCGGCTTTTAGGCCCTCCCCGAATCGCGCACACGATGCCGCTCATGGCCCTTTCCTCCCCCAGGGTGGTTTCTGTGACAGGTGCCTACCCTTGTCCCCGACACGTTCGGGTACAGCCGGGGATTGGATGGCTTATGTGGTCCACCGCGGTCCAACAGGCCCATTGTATCATGCACAACGGCCTTGAAGCCAGGGCCGCCCCATCTTCCTAGGACTTTTCAACGCTCAAATTCACCGAGGCCGGGCGCAGGGGGTAGGCGTCCGGGGTGGGCAAGGACACTGCCCTCGCCCACCCGTCTTGTCAATTGAGGCCGGGATCAGGAAGCATTGATAAGTCCTAAACCAGGAAATCATCGTCTTGCTCTTCCCTCATCCCCATGCTAAAATAGCCTTCACACCGTTCTGACGCACACAGCACTTCCATCTTTGCTCGGAGGCATAATTAATGTACGAAGATGAGATCTTCCCTTCTGTCCTTTCCTCATTCCGTTTGATCATAGCCGGATTTTTCATTGCTATCCTGGCCAGCGCCTGTCAACCTGCTTCTCCTGCGCCGGCCACTTCTGCGGTGGCCAAGGCCACCCCCACAGTCAAAGCGGCCAATAAATCCCTCATCCTCGCCACCACCACCAGTACCCAGGACTCTGGACTTCTCGATGTGCTCGTCCCGCTTTTCGAAAAGCAAACCGGCTATACTGTGAAGGTCGTCGCCGTCGGCACCGGCGCGGCCTTGCGCATGGGTGAGCGAGGAGACGCGGACGTGCTCCTGGTCCACGCACCTCCCGCGGAGGAGAAGTTCATGGCTGCCGGCTACGGCATCGACCGCCATTACGTCATGTACAACGACTTCGTCATCGTGGGGCCAGCTCAGGACCCGGCTCACCTCCGAGGCATGAAAGACGCGGTTGCGGCGTTCAAGAAGATCGCCCAGGCCAAAGTGCTCTGGATTTCCAGAGGCGACGACTCCGGCACGAACAAAAAGGAAAAGATTTTGTGGAAGGCCGCCGGCATCGACGTGAAGGCGATTGCTTCCCAGCCCTGGTATCAGGAATCGGGGCAGGGGATGGGAGCCACCCTGCGCATTGCTTCTGAGAAGGACGGATACACACTCACCGACCGGTCAACCTATCTCAACTTGAAGTCGACCTTGCATCTGGACATCCTGGTTCAGGGTGACCCTCGCCTACACAACGTTTATCATGTGATCGTGGTCAATCCCAAAAAACATCCGGACATCAACCTGAAAGGGGCGGAAGCTTTCGTCGATTTCATCACGTCGCCACAAATCCAGGACGTTATCCGCTCGTATGGAGTAGACAAATTTGGGCAGCCCCTTTTCCACATAGGCCGTTGACATCCGTGGTCGGACGAAGACTATGGATACGATAGGGCTCGGCATCCATAAAGCAATACAGTTGCTCCTGCATGGGGATCCCTATGTGCTGGAAATTACTGCCCTGACTTTGCGGGTTTCCGGCACAGCAACCATCATGGCCCTGGTCTTGGGGATCCCCATCGGCATTGCTCTCGCTTTTCTGGAATTCCCCGGCAAGCGAGTCATCGTGGCCGCGGTGAATACCGGCATGGGATTGCCGCCCGTGGTCGTCGGTCTGGTCGTTGCCCTCATGCTCTGGCGCAGCGGTCCTCTGGGGTATCTCCACTTGATCTACACCCCTACCGCCATGATTATCGCTCAGGCTCTGATCGCCTGGCCACTGATCACCGGTCTGAGCATGGCCGCGCTGCAGCAACTCGACCCCAGGCTACGCTGGCAACTTCTGGGCGTCGGGGCATCCCCCTGGCAGACGATCGTCTTGCTCCTCTGGGAAACTCGCCTGCTGCTCGTCGCAGCCATCATTGCCGCGTTTGGCGCCGTCATCTCTGAAGTAGGCGCGTCCATGATGGTCGGCGGCAACGTGGCCCACCACACCCGCGTGTTGACTACAGCCACCGTGCTGGAGACCAGCAAAGGCAACTTCGCTCTGGCCATGGCCCTGAGTACCATTCTGCTCTTCCTCGCCTACATGGTCACTTTCGCTCTCACGACCTTGCAGCAGCGGGCGCGGCGGTTATGATCCCTATTCTGCGCGCCAGAAACATTCATGTACGCTACGGCGGCCGTACTTTCCTTGATATTTCCCATCTGGCTCTGGCTGAGGGAGAGGTATTGGTCGCCATCGGACCCAACGGCGCCGGCAAGTCGACCCTTCTCCGGGTCCTCGCCGCGCTGCAGCGTCCCCAAAGTGGTCAACTTTATTTCCGTGAGCAACGCATCTCCTGGCGGAGGGCGTTGGCTTACCGTCGGCACATCGCGGTCGTCTTGCAAGATCCCTTGCTGCTGAGCATGACCGTTTACCGTAATGTGGCTTTAGGGCTGTATCTACGCGGCCTTTGGGGCAAACGTGTGCGCGAGCGCGTCTTCTACTGGCTGGAGCAATTTCAGGTGGCCCCTCTGGCCGGCCGCCCTGCCCATGCTCTCTCCGGTGGAGAGGCACAACGGGTGGCTCTGGCTCGAGCTTTCGTACTCGAACCCGACATCCTCTTCCTCGATGAGCCCTTCTCCGGCCTGGATATGCCCACACGATTGGACATCCTGGCGGATCTGCGCCGTGTCTTGCAGGCAACCGGCATGACGACCTTCCTCGTGACCCACGATAGGGATGAAGCCCTGGCTCTTGCCGACCGGGTGGTCGTGCTGTTTGAGGGACACATTCGTCAGATCGGGAGCGTCGATGACGTCTTCTCGCGGCCCGTCGATGAGCAGACAGCCGCTTTCGTGGGTGTCGAGAATCGCGTCCCCGCGCACGTAATCGCACGCTTGACAGGCCGTTGTCAGGTAGAACTGGCCGGCGGAGGAATCTTGTGGGCTCGCGTCGATGCCCCAGAGGGGGAACGCTGCCTGGTGTGCGTACGGCCCGAGGACATTCTCCTGACGACCGGCGAGGATGACCCCTCTGAGGCGTTGACGGGTCAGGTCAAGCAGACTATCCTCCTGGGCACACAAGTGCGCATTATCGTCACTGTCGGTCAGGGGGACTGGTATGTTCTCATCTCCCGCAGCACCTGGAGGCGTTTGGGCTTGCACGAAGGAGACCGGGTTCGGCTCATTATCCCGCCGGAGAACGTCCATTTGCTGCTCACGAAGGAGTCGTCGTCGAAGGGAGAAGGCAAGAGTGTCTTGGGAGGACAATCCTCGCTTCCGGCCGCACCTCTTTCAAACTCCGGCCGGAAGATCGACGTATAACCCGGTTGAAGCCTCACACCGTGGGCACCGAACGTGCGGAGCATCTGGGCTGCTCAGGAGAGAATCACACGATGTCGAGACAAATGCGACGAGGGAAGGGAAAACTGAATCCCGATCTTACCCGGCTCAGAACCGCGTGGGAGCAGCAGGCTAAGGGCAAAGGACTCCTGGGAGGGGATCCACGACGCCGTCCGCGCTGGATTCATCCCAGGCCGGAGGAACCGGCGCCCTGGTTTCGCTTCGGTCAGTCCTCCGAGGAGCAACGGGAACGTCTCCTCCTTTTCCTGGCCGAAGCGCCGGCCGAAATCGAGATCGGGGCGGGCAGCGGGCACTTTATCGCCGGCTGGGCCCGACGACACCCGGAGCGCCGTTTCCTGGCCTTTGAAGTGCGTTGGAAGTTCGCCCGTAAGGTTTACCGCAAGACCGTCGGCAGCGGGCTGACCAATGTCTGGGTCAGCGACGATGATGCTCGTGTGACCGTGCCGGAAATCATCGCGGACGAGAGCATCGACGTCTTCCACATTCTGATGCCCGACCCCTGGTGGCGTCCCAAGCACCAGGCCCGGCGCCTCTTCAGCCCCTGGTTTGTGGATGTGCTGGCCCGCAAACTCAAGCCCGGGGGCATTCTCCGTTTCGAGAGCGATGTGGAAGGTTACCCGGAATTCGTCGCTTCTTTGGTCGAAGCGCATCCCTCGTTCGACCCTCACGACCCGGCGTTGGCAGAGCGTTTTCTCGACGCACCGCTGACTCTCCGCCAGCAGTGGTGTCTGGAACGCGGGATTCCTGTCTTCAAGCGCTTCTTCAGGCGCAGAGCGTTCCAACGGTGAAAGACCCAGCTCAGGCCCAGATGATCCTTCTCGGGCCGCGAAGATTGTGCTATACTCGTGTCGTTATGAACAGACGCAAGTACACGACGACCAGAACGAAATTCTATCGCCGTAGCCCCTACCGACGACGAACCCGGGGCGCGCCCTGGGCCAGCCTCTTCTTTACCCTGCTGCTGGTCCTATTCCTGGGAGTCACCCTGTACGCCAGCCTGCTCCTCTACCGGAGTGCGCGTGAGGCCGTTCAGGCTGTAGGGACCCACTTTGCCATTCCCATCGAATTGCCCAGCGTAGGCCGACTGTTGGGCACAGGGGATCATGCCTCACGTGTGAACGCGGCAGGCCCCGCACCCAACCCAATGGCCGCCCAACCACAAGCCGTCTCCCTTCCCCAACTTCCGACGGCCTCTGGCGACCGCCGGGTCAACATCCTCCTCCTCGGCGTTGACCGACGACCCGGCGAGAAAGGCCCCCCGCGTACCGACACCATCATCGTCGTCTCCATCGACCCCAAGACGGGGGATACCAGCATGGTGTCCATCCCTCGCGATTTATGGATCCCGATTCCCGGCTACCACTTCAACGCCAAAATCAACCAGGCTTACAGCATCGGGGAAGTGCGCAAGTACCCGGGAGGAGGCCCGGCCCTGATCAAGAAGACCGTCGCCTCCCTGATCGGCTATCCTATCGACTATTATGTGCTCGTCGATTTCAACGGTTTCCGCAAGTTGATCGACTTGATCGGCGGCGTCCGCATTTGTGTGCCTAAGCCCATCGTGGACAAAAAGTTCCCCACGGACAACTACGGCGTGGAAGTCCTGCGCATCCATGCCGGCTGCCAAATCATGAACGGGGACCTGGCGCTGAAATACGCCCGCACCCGGCATGCGGACAGCGACTACGGCCGTGCACACCGGCAGCAACAAGTCATCCTGGCTGTCCGGAATAAGGTGCTGCAAGCGCGCATGTTGCCCACGTTGCTGGCCCGCGCCCCCCAAATTTTGCACAGCCTCTCCGGTTCGTTGGAGACAGACCTCCCTCTGGACCAGATGGTCGCCTTGGCCCGACTGGCCCCCAAGGTGACGCCCAAACATATCCGGCAGGAGGTCATCGACAACCGCTATGGCAAGGAAACCTACGCTGAGAACGGCGCCTGGATTTTGGTGCCGAACCGGGAGCGCCTGCGTCCCCTCTTCGACAGCATGTTTGCACCGCGCCAGAACACAGCCGATGTTGAAGCCTTGCGCCGTCTGCTGACGCCGACACCTACTCCCATCTCCGCGTCCAGGCCCCCTCTCGATGCTGCCATCCGTAACGAGGACGCCATCCTCGTGGTCTTGAACGGGAGCGGTCGAGCGGGGATGGCCTTGCGGGTGACAAAATGGCTGGAAGCTCAAGGGTTTCACGTGGTCCAGTTCGGCCATCTCGGCGGTCATGTCTATCCCCACAGCCTCCTGATCGTCCACAACGACCGCCCGAGGACGAGGGAAATGCTGGTTCAGCTTTTCCGGATCCGCCCTGAAAATGTGCGTCACAGCCAGAACTTGCTGAGTGATGTGGACATGGAGCTCTTTATTGGCGAAGATTTCGACCTGCCCACCCGGTAGGCTGCCTTCCATCACGCCCCGGCTGCTGAAGGCCGCCGGACAATCACAACCGAGGAGTAAGTCATGCGGAAACGCACGCGTCTGGAACGGACTTTTGTCGGAGAGTCGGTGGACCGCCCTCCTGTCGCCCTGTGGCGTCATTGGCCGGGAGACGACCAGCGGCCCGGGGACCTGGCTGCCGCGACCATCCGCTTCCAACAGACCTATGATTGGGACGTGGTCAAGGTCACGCCCAGCAGCGAGTACTGCCTGCGCGGCTGGGGCGCGGAGACCATCTGGGAGGGAAACAACGAAGGCACACGGCGCTACACGGCCTTCCCCATCCAGGAGCCGGAGGATTGGTTGAGCCTGACCCCGCAGCGCCCGGACGCGGGCGCCTTAGGGGATATCCTGGAGGCCCTGCGCCTGATCCGCCAGGGGCTGGGACCGGAGACGCCTATCATCCAGACGATTTTCAGTCCGATTGCCCAGGCTCGCAACCTGGCCGGGCCCCACTTTCTCCCTCACCTGCGCCGACATCCGGATGCCTTGCGCGCGGGACTGGAAACCATCACCGAAAGCACACGCGCGTTCGTCCGTGCCCTGCGGACCTTGGAGGTGGACGGCATTTTCTACGCGGTCCAATGGGCCGATGCCCACCACCTGTCCCAGGAAGAGTACGCGACTTTTGGCCGGCCTTATGACCTGGCCATCCTGGAAGAGGCGCAAGGGTTCTGGTTCAACCTGCTGCACGTGCACGGAACCCAAATTTACTTCGACGCTTTCCTCGACTATCCCGTCCAGGCCATCAACTGGCACGACCGGGAGACCGATCCCTCCCTGGCCAAAGGTCAGAGTTTGTTCTCCGGCGCTGTAGTAGGGGGGCTGCGGCGTATCGACACTATGCTGCGCGGGACGCCGGAAGATGTGTGGACCGAAGCCCAAGATGCTATCCGCCAGACGGAAGGACGGCGATTCATTCTGGGCACGGGCTGCGTCACGCCCATTACATCCCCCACGAGCAACCTGCACGCGGCCCGGGCCGCGGTGGAGGGAGGACGTTGACCATGGCCTACGAGGCAAACTATTGCCCCCAATGCGGCACCCCGCTGGAGGACCGGGAGGCTTTCGGACGCGTTCGCCGGGCATGCCCTTCTTGTGGGCTGATCTTCTTCCGCGATTTGAAGGTGGCCGTCGGTGCGCTCATCCGCGATCGGGATCGCGTCCTCCTGGTACGCCGGGCCATCCGACCGGAGAAGGGAAAGTGGGCCCTTCCTGCGGGGTACATGGAGTACGATGAGGAGCCTCGCGACGCGGTCCGACGAGAAGTGCGCGAGGAGGTCGGACTGGAGGTGGAGATCCGCGAGGTCCTGGATGTCTTTCCCCTGCACAATCCTTACGCCCGAGGTGTGATTATCGTTTATGCCGCCTTCCCCGCCGGAGCTGTCCCGGCCACCCTCACCGCGGAAGACGATGTGGATCTGGTCCGCTGGTTCAACGCCGAGAACATTCCCTGGGATGACCTGGCATTCGAGAGCACACGTCGTATCCTGGAACGTTGGCGAGATGGAGTCCTGTGAGGATGAGGGATAAGACCTTGTTGCCATCGCCCGAGCGAACGGACGGGGACGTGCACACGCCCGGGCAGGCCTTTCGTGTGGGCGTGGCCGTGCTCCTGCTGGCTCTGGGGCTCTACCTGTGGACGCTGGATTCGGGCCTCGCGGCTTACGAACTGGAGGGAGGCGATCTGATCACGCACCAATACGCACAGGTGCAGGCTCGCTTCAGCAATGCCCCCGGATACCCTCTTTACACCATGGGCGGATGGCTTTGGTTCCACACGTTGCGCCCTCTTCTGGGCCACCTGGCCAATCCTGTCCAGGTTCTCTCTTCCTATTCGACATTTTGGGCCATCATCGCCCTGGGTCTGTTGTACCTTCTTATGTTGGAGGTGACTCGGCGCAATGCCATTATCAGTGCGCTGCTCACCCTGGCTTATGGGAGCACATACTTCTTCTGGTATTACGCGGTCACAACGGAGCAGTATGCTTCAGCGGTAGCCCAGACCCTGGCCATCGTGCTTGTCGCTTTCACCTGGGAGAAGGCCATCCGCCGTGGAGATCAGGCGCGGGCCGACCGCCTCTTTCTGCTGTTGGCGTTCTTGCTGGGACTCGGTTTGGCCCACATGGTAACGGTCCTGGTCATCGGTCCGCCGGTGTTGTGGTTCCTCTGGCGTCAGGAACGAGATGTCTGGAAACGATGGCGTCTCCTGGGCAAAGGGCTCCTCATTGGAATGCTGCCCTTAACGGCGTACATTTACGTCTACGTGCGTGGGGCTCAGCACCCGGAGTGGCGTGGGGTGGGATCCTGGCCCAATACGCTCTCCTGGTTTCTGTACTTCATCAGCACTCCCCAAGGGCGTTCAGAGCTGACGTGGACTCTGGGGGGATTCACGTCGGAGTTTCCTTCCCTCATCTGGCGGGAACTGACCTGGCCCGTTCTGATCCTGGGGCTGGCGGGCATCCGCCTGTTAGGCAAACGTCGGGCGATCTTCTTCTACGCCACTCTGGCCCTCTACTTTGTCCTTTGCTATATCGATCGTCGAGGCAACTGGTACCAGGTCATCATGCCCGCGTACCCCCTGGTGTTCCTGGGCCTGGCGGCTTTGGCTCAATGGTTGTGGGACCGGGCCGGACATTTTCCACGGTCTCTGGCTCAAGCCGGCCGCGGCGTACTGGTCCTCCTCCTCTTTCTACTTCTCACCAACCGCCTGGTGGTAAACTATCCCCGTGCTGACCAGAGCCACAAGCCGGTGGACACCGGCCTCGACCCGGGATGGCGTCTGCTGGCCGACGGCCCAGCGCCCAACGCGGCCATCTTCGGCGTTGTGGAGGAAAAACTGGCCCTGGACTACATTACGATCATTTGGAACTATCGGCCTGACGTGAAGGCCGTCACGATGGAGGAAGCCCGCCGGATCCTTGAGAAAGGAAACCGTCCCCTGTACGTGAGCACCCAGGCTGCTCCTGTATTCTTCCATAACTTGAAAAAGCCGGTCCCCGTGGCCTCAGCGGGGCTCTACTTGCTGCGAGTAGGCCACCTGAAGCCCCATTTTGCTCCGCCCAAGGGGGCTCACCCACTGGACATTTACTTCGGCAATCAAATGCGCCTGGTCGGCTATGAACTGAAAGCCCCGCCTAAGGGAATTCCCATTCACCTGCCGCTGCGCCTGACCCTGTACTGGCAGGCGCTCTCGCCGCAGAAGGTGAATTGGTCGGTGTCGGTGCGTCCCACCCTGAAAGGAAAATTCCTCTATTTGGACGGGAGCCTGGTTCAGAGCGATCACGCGCATCCGGCCCATGGATACCGTCCGACCAGCACCTGGCTTCCACGGGAGGTCGTCCGGGATGACTATCCTATCCCCTCTGACGCTCGCGTGCTGTTCGACGGCATCACCGTGGTCCTCTATCGAGCCTTAGGAAACGGGACTTTTGAGAACCTGGGCATCGGCACCTTTCAAGTGCGATGATCCCTGAAGCCCAGATCCGGCCCCGGTAAAAAACGCCCATCTTCGAAACACGGGGGAAACTCGTGGGCCCAGAACTCTCAAGGGGAACCCATTGACTTCTGAATATGCCGAGGATAACCGGGGATAAAACGATAAAAATACGAAGAAGCAAAGTAACTGCTCAGGCGTGGGTAGGCGGGGGCATTGCTCTCGCCTACCCAAATGCAGCAATGCCTTGTTCAGCGCCGGGCGCATCCAGCACCGCAAAGCGGCGAACTGACAGTCCGACCTACAGGCGTCCCCGTGAACGGGTGAAAGCGTCCAGAGACATCCTGGCATGCTCTGCCTGAGCAGTTACGAAGCAAAGGTGCAAAAAGCAAGGAGGCAAGCAGCGATGACAACGTATCCGTTGGAACCGTTCAAGATCAAGGCCGTAGAAGCCCTTCCCATGACGACTCGGGAGGAACGAGAGCGTTATTTGCAAGAAGCCGGCTTCAACCTCTTCAACCTCCCGTCTCGAGCTGTCACCATCGATTTGCTGACGGACAGCGGCACCGGGGCCATGAGTGATCGGCAATGGGGAGCGATACAGATGGGCGATGAGGCCTATGCGGGAGCGCGCAGTTATGAGCACCTGGCCCAGGTCCAGCGGGAGGTGTTCGGATTCCCGTATTTCGTACCTGTCCATCAGGGGCGAGCCGCGGAACGGGTGCTGTTCGACGTCTTGCTCCAACCCGGAGATACGGTGGCCACCAATCAGCCTTTTGACACGACGCTGGCGAACATCGAGGCGCGAGGGGCTCGCGCCTTGGAGTTGGTCATTGATGAGGCCTATGACACCACGTTGGACCACCCTTTCAAGGGAAACATTGATCTGGCCAAACTAGAACATGCGCTCCAAAGCACGCCCAAACCCCGACTCGTTCTCATGACCATCACCAACAACACGGGAGGAGGCCAACCCGTCTCCCTGGAAAACCTGCGCGCTACCCGGGCCTTGTGCGACCGCTATGGCGTCCCCCTGTACCTGGATGCGGCCCGTCACGCCGAGAACGCCTATTTTATCAAAACGCGCGAGGCTCCCAACCTCTCCCTGCGCGACATCGTGCGCGAGACCTTCCGCCTGGCAGATGGGATGCTGATGAGCGCCAAGAAAGATGGGCTGGTCAACATTGGAGGATTGCTTTGCGTGCGGGACAAGACCTTGTTCACGAAGATCACGCAGAACATGGTCCGGACGGAGGGATTTCCCACGTACGGCGGCCTGGCCGGGCGAGATATGGACGCGCTGGCCGTAGGACTGGCCGAGGCCGTGGAAGAATCTTATCTGGCCTATCGGGTGGGCCAGGTACGTTACCTGGCAGAACGCCTGAAGGTCGGCGGTGTGCCTGTGCTGGAGCCTCCGGGCGGCCATGCCGTGTACATCGACGTGCTGCGTTTCCTGCCGGATTGGCCGCGGGACTATTTGCCCGGCCAGGCCCTTGTCATCGCCTTCTACCGCGCCGGGGGCGTTCGGGCCGTGGAACTGGGTACGGTGGCATTTGGCAAGCACGACCGGGAACGCGACACCTGGGAATTTCCGCGGCTGGAGCTGGTGCGACTGGCCATCCCCCGACGGGTCTACACCCAGGCCCATTTGGACTATGTGGCCGACGTGCTCATTTCTGTGTACCGCGATCGAGAAACCTTGCGGCCTGTGCGCATGGTAGAAGAACCGCCGACCTTGCGCCATTTTCTCGCCCGCTTCCAGGAGTTTTCGCCGGCCTGAGCCCGGACATCTTACCGAGGAACCATGCCGCGCGGGAAAGGCCTTATCACCCAACACGCTGGCGGGAAGAACAGCGCA
This sequence comes from uncultured Anaerolineae bacterium, assembly GCA_964487375.1. GTDB lineage: Bacteria > Chloroflexota > Anaerolineae > JAADDB01 > JAADDB01 > JAADDB01. Next base: position 63,150 of record CAZAQA010000013.1, read on the forward strand.
GCGCAACCATGGGCCTGCCGCCCGGAGGATCCGGGCCGAGCCTTGGTTTTGGCCTTTCCGCGACACTCATGTTATAGTAATTGTACCAAAGATCGGATTAGCCTGTTGCTAAGGCTTTACCCTGTTTTTGGGCGTTCATCGCGGAAGACGGCGGGGAGCCTCACAAGGCGAGACACAGCGGGCAAATGGACATTTGCTCGAACGAGGTGTCGAGTTCCACCTTGAGCGTTTGAGAATACGAATGGTGTGCATTTCTTACATGAACGGAGTCAACTGGTTATGAGCCTGAAAGTCGGCAAGGATCGAGTCGTCAAATTCGAGTACGTTCTGGCCCTGGAAGGGGGTGACGTGGTCGACAGCAGTGAAGGCCATGAACCCCTGGCCTATCTCCACGGATACGGGAACATCATTCCCGGCCTGGAACGTCAGATGGAGGGCATGGAAGTCGGTGAAGAGCGAAATATCGTCGTCGAACCGGAGGAGGCCTACGGCGAATACGTCGAAGGGCAGGATATGCTCGTCCCCCTGAACGAGTTTCCCCAGGGGATGAACCCTGAAGTGGGGATGGGCATCCTCGTGGAAACACCGGATGGCCAGCAGATTCCCTATTTCATCACCGAGATTGGAGATGGCATGGCCCGCCTGGACCCCAACCACCCTCTCGCCGGACAACGACTTCACTTTAAGGTAAAAGTCGTCGATGTTCGCGAGGCCACGGAGGAAGAGAAGGCCCACGGGCACATCCACGACGGTAGTCACCACTAGGTCCCCTTCAGACGGGATCGAGCGACGGGCTGCGGGCATCGTCCTGGAGCCCGTCGTTTTTGTGCCTCCCTGAACCTGTCGACTTCTTCTGGGTGTCTTACGGCCCGATCTCACGTCTTGCCAGGTGAATCACTCTGGAAAGGGATCTCATGTTCAGAAATGAAGGCGATCCACTACACCGGGTTCTCATTTGCCGGCCAGGACCGAACTATGTGACCTTCGACGATCCGCGGGAGCACCACATTGTCGCCCGTGCCGATCTGGAGCTCGCACAGGCGCAGCACGACCGGCTCCGGAATCTCCTGCGCGCTCACGGGGCTGAGGTCATCGTTGTCCCTGAGCTGGAAGGTCACCCCAACTCTGTCTTCACCCGGGACCCCATCGTCATCACCCCCGAGGGGTATGTCGAATTGCGGATGGGGTTGCCCACACGACGGGGAGAGGAGGGCTGGCTGGCTCGCGCCCTGGACAATCTGGGGGAGCCCAGGGCGGGACGTATTGAGCCGCCGGGAACCATCGAGGGCGGGGATGTCATCCTGGCCGGGCAGGTGGCTTTCGTGGGCCGGTCATCCCGGACCAACCGGGAAGGATTCGAGCAGATGAGTGATCTCCTTGTCCGCATGGGCTACGAGGTACGCACGACGCCCATCCCGGACAGACATCTGCACATTGGCGGTGCCATGAGCATGATTGCCCCGGACCGCGTGGTCGCCTGTGAGGGCGTCTTCGCCCCTGACTTTTTCACCGGGTTCGATGTCGTTTGGGTGCCGGACGACGACTTCGTCAGCGGCAATGTCATTTGCATCGAGCCAAACAGAGTCATTGCCGAAGTCGCACAGACTGTGTTGATCGAACATCTCGATCGGGCCGGCGTTCACGTGCACGCCCTGGATTTATCTGAGTTCATCAAGGGGTCCGGAGGCCCCACCTGTTTGATCTTACCCGTTGTGCGGGGATAATCCCCGCCAGGATTGCCACAGAGGAGAGTGAAAGGAATGGTGGTGTCGGAAGAAGCGGAAACCGCGGTCAAACCTGTCCCCCGTTGGAGCTTACATCCCCTGGGCCGGCTGTTGGTCCGGCTGGCCATGCCGCCTTATCTGGCGATCTCGATCATCGCCGTCATTGTGGGGGTCGGAACTGGATATGGGGCGGTCCTTTTCATTGCCTCGTTGGGATGGATACAACATGTGGCCGGGGGATTGCGCCAGGATTATGGTCTCGTCGGAATGTTCCTGTCCTTGACGGTAGGTGGGGCGTTGGGGGCCCCGTTGATCGTCTATGTGGCCAGTGAGGCTCGGGGGCATGGGGTGCCCGAAGTCATGATGGCCATCGCGGTCCAAGGAGGGCGCATCCGGCCCCGTGTGGTCATCGTCAAAGCCATTGCTTCCGCGTTGACCATCGGCACGGGAGGCTCCGCCGGCCGTGAGGGTCCCATCGTGCAAATCGGGTCGGCATTGGGCTCGACCCTGGGGCAGTGGCTGGCCTTCTCCGAGGAACGCATCAAAATTCTCGTGGCTGCCGGCGCGGCCGGGGGCATTGCGGCGACGTTCAACGCACCCATCGCCGGCGTCATTTTCGCCTTGGAGGTCGTGCTGGGCGAGTTCAGCATGGGCTATTTTGGGGTGGTAGTTATCGCCTCGGTTTCGGCGAGCATCGTCAGTCGCGCTTACTTGGGCGCGGCGCCTGCGTTTCATGTCCCCGCGTACGGCCTCAACTCCATCGGTGAAATTCCCCTTTACGTGCTCATCGGCATTGTTTCGGCTTTCGTCGCCGTGTTTTTCATCCTTATCCTGTACAAGGCGGAAGATCTGTTCGAAGCGTGGAAAGCGCCTGAGGTGATCAAACCGGTCATAGGCATGATCCTCACCGGGGCCGTTGCCGTTTTCTACCCTCAGGTGCTGGGCCCGGGCTTGCATTTCATCGGTGAGGCCATCGCGGTCAACATGCAGATGGGACTGATGCTCCTGGCTCCTCTGGCCATTGCTAAACTGGTCGCCACCAGTTTCACCCTGGGCGCGGGGAACTCCGGCGGTGTCTTCGCCCCGTCTCTGTTCGCCGGTGCGGCCTTGGGCGGGAGTCTGGGAATCCTGTTCAAACAGTGGTTCCCGGGAATGGAGATCAACCCGGGAGCATACGCGCTCGTGGGCATGGCCGCCACATTTGCCGGCGCGGCCCGAGCCCCCATCACAGCCATTCTCATCGTGTTCGAAATGTCCAACGACTACAGACTCATCCTGCCGCTGATGCTGGCCACCGTCATCAGCACTGCCATTGCCCACTACTTGCAACCGGAGTCCATTTATACCTTCAAGCTGGCCCGCCGCGGCATCGTGGTTCGCCATGGTCGAGATATCGACGTCATGGAAAGCGTAACTGTGGGCGAGGCCATGGACTCCCACCCCGTGACCGTCCGCGAGGACATGCCACTGTCCAGGCTGGGACGTATGTTCATCAAAGCCCATGGACATGGATTTCCTGTGGTCAGCAGCCACGGGAACCTGGTAGGAATCATCTCCCTGGGCGATTACCAGAAAGCAAGCGAGCGTAGTAAGGACTTAGAGTCTCTGACCGTGGGTGATATCATGACGCGTGACCTGATTGTGACTTATCCCGATGAGTCCCTTTGGCAGGCGCTGCGGAAATTGGGCCTGCGCGACGTCAGCCGCTTGCCCGTCGTCTCGCGCCAGAATCCTGAAGAGCTGTTGGGCGTCATCCGCCGCCGAGATATCATCCACGCTTATAACCTGGCCATTGCCCGGCGCAGCGAGCTGGCCCAACGCATGCAGGAATTGCGCCTGGGCGAGGAGGACACGGAGTACATCAAGATGGAATTGCCTGCAGAAGCCTGGGCAGTAGGGAAGCAGGTACAAGAGGTCCCCTTGCCCGAGGATTGTGTCCTGGTTTCCATCCGTCGAGGCCGCCGCGTGGTCGTCCCCCATGGGGATACTATCCTCCAGCCTGGAGACCGGATTACCATCTTCAGCACACGTGAGTGTAAGCCACGCGTCCTCAATATTCTGGCGTTGGGCAAAGATATTCCTAAAGAGGTAGAACACGCATGAGTGAACGCAGGATATCGGTCTGGGAACGCGCGTTTGCACCCTATAGGTCCTCTCCACAAGCAGCTTTCATGCCTTACTGGCCCTTGGGTTACCCCGCGCCTTCAGAAACATTGCCCTATGTGCGCGCCCTGGTCGATGCGGGCGCGGATATGCTGGAACTGGGAATCCCCTTCTCCGACCCCCTGGCAGATGGCCGTACCATCCAGGTCGCGACCCAACGAGCATTGGCCCAGGGCACGACTGTGGCCACCTGCCTGGACCTGGCCCACAACCTGCGCGAGGAGGGAGTAGAGATCCCCTTTGCCTTCATGACCTACATTAACCCGGTGCTGGCGTACGGGCCGGAGCGGTTCGTGGCCGCGGCCAAGGCCCTGGGAGCGAATGGGCTCATTATTCCCGACCTGCCGCCCGAAGAAGGGGGAGAGATGGAGGAGCACTGTCAGAAGCATGACCTGGCCCTCATCTACCTGCTTGCCCCCACATCGACAGACACCCGCATCCGCCTGGTGACTCACCACGCGTCCGGGTTCGTCTACCTGGTGTCGGTTACCGGTATCACAGGCGCCCGGGAGAGCCTCCCCCCAAACTTGGCCGATTTCGTGGCTCGCGTGCGTCGTTACACGTCGTTGCCCCTGGCCGTGGGCTTCGGGATCGGTCAACCGCAGCAGGCCCGAGCGGTCGCCGCACTGGCCGATGGTGTCATCGTGGGCAGCGCACTGATTCGGGCTCACCAGGAGGGGGGTCTGGAGGCGATGAGCACGCTGGCGCGTTCCCTGGCAGCCGCGTGTCATGGTTAATCTTCGTGAATCCGGGTAGACGGGGTTCCCTGTTCACCCAGATTGGTCTTCTTACTCGTTGCCCACGAATTTCACCACGGTGACGCCATCCCCTCCTTCATTGGGCTTACCAGGGCGGTACGAGGCCACCAGGGGATGCTCGTGTAAGAACTCACGCACCACACGGCGCAGCACCCCTGTCCCCTTGCCGTGGATGATACGCACATAAGGCACGCCCGCCAGGTAGGCATCGTCAATGTACTTCTCCAGCACGGGCAGCATCTCATCCACCGTCATGCCCCGTAGGTCGATCTCCGGACGCACCACCGCCCGAACCGGCGTGGAGACGCCCCCTCCGGAGGGCGTGGACGCAGGCTCCGGCCGTGAACGAAATTCTACCCGCTCAGGGGGCAGGCGCAGTCGGAAAGAACCTACCTGGACTTCGACCTCATCCTCTTCATCGTCCACATCCGTCACCTCGCCCTCGGCCCGTAGACTGGGCACGTACACCCGATCACCTACCTGCAACGGCGTGGAGCCCTCCGGTGTCACGTCCTCGGGCAACAGTTTGATCTCCTTTTCCCGCTGAGCCACAATTTTCCCGGCCTCCCGCAGGACCTCTTGCACCGCGGGGCGTTCGCTCATCGGCACGGCCTTGCGCAAGCGGGTGCGCAGGCGTCGGATCTCGGCCCTCAGTTCCTCCAGCTCGGCCAGGGCTTCCTCACGCGCCCGGTTGATGATCAGGCGTCGCTCCTTCTCCAGCTCGGCCAGACGCCGGTTCAACTCGGCCTCCCGGGCTTCGACTTCGCGCATCCGGGCCTGAAGCTCTTGCTCCAACTGCTGGATATGCCGTTTGGTCTCGCGAATCTCGGCCAGGAGTGCGTCCGCCTCCAAACTTTCAGGCCGCACCAGGCTCTGGGCCATCTGCACGATGGCCAGATCCAAGCCGAGACGACGGGCAATGGCCAGCGCGTTGGAGCGACCGGGCAGGCCGATGGTCAACTCGTAGGTCGGACGCAGTGTTTTCGGGTCGAATTCCACGCTGGCATTCATCACTCCTGGCGTACTGTGTGCGAACACTTTCAGTTCGGAGTAATGGGACGTGGCCAGGGAAGTGATGGAGCGTTGCAACAGATGCAGGAGAATGGCCCGGGCCAGGGCCGCACCCTCCTCCGGGTCGGTGCCCGCACCGAGCTCATCCAGTAAAACCAGGGAATGACTGGTGGCGCGGCGCAGGATATCCACGATGTTGGTCAGGTGTGAGGAGAAGGTGGAAAGCGATTGTTCGATGGATTGTTCGTCGCCGATGTCCGCGTACACGCCGTCGAAAACGGAGAGACGAGTACCTTCGTCCGCGGGGATGGCCATGCCCGCCTGCGCCATGTTGACCAGCAGACCGACGGTCTTCAGGGTGACCGTCTTACCGCCCGTATTCGGGCCGGTGACAAGGAGGATGAACCAATCCTTGTCAATGTAGACGTCGATAGGCACGACTTCGTCACGTGGGATGAGCGGGTGACGGGCCCGGCGCAGATCGAGGACAGAACCGGGGTGCACAGGGAGGGATTGAGGATCTTCATCGCCCAGGCGGGACGACACACGGTGTGGTCGACCGAAGGACACCACCTCGGGGATGACGGCCTCTAAGGCCTCGGCATATTTTGCCTTGGCAAAGACCAGGTCGAGGTAGGCCAGAACTTCCACGCTGCGATGGATGTAGGGGGCCTCTTCGGCCACCAGACCGCTCAGGTCAGCGAGAATACGGCGGATCTCCCGCTCTTCCGCCAACTCCAGCTCCCGTACGGCATTGCCCAGCTCGACCACAGCCAGCGGTTCGACGAAGAGGGTCGCTCCGCTGGCAGATTGGCCATGGATAAGGCCGGGGATACGGCCTTTGTGGTCGGCTTTCACAGGGATGACGTAGCGCCCACCTCGCTGGGTAATGAGAGGTTCCTGCAAATATTGAGCGATGTCGGGGTTGCGGATCATGCGCTCCAGGGTTTGGGTGACGCGCTCCCGGCCGGCGTGCAGTTGCTGGCGGATGCGGGCCAGTTTGGGGCTGGCTTCGTCCACCACTTCGCCCTGCTCGTCGATGGCCCGACCGATCTCGTCCGCCACGTGCTCGCAAGGTTCCATCTGATAAACCCAATCGGCCAGGACAGGGAACTGCTCGGCCGCTCGGGTGATGGCCTGACGGATGGTGTGGGCACGCTGTAAAGTGCTACGGATGTCCAGGAGCTGGCTTGGGACGAGAATCTTGCCCCGCTCCGCCTGGTCAACCAGCGACCGCACGTCGAAAACCCCGCCCAGGTGCAGATCTCGCGTGCTCAACAGCACACGCGCTTCTCGGGTCTCCTCCAGGAGACGGCGTACTTCTTGCAGGTCGTTGCTTGGCTGCAGGCGCCGTGCCAGTTCCTTGCCTGCAGAGAAGGATGCGTACCCGGCGAGTTGTTCACAAATGAGAGACCATTCCAGCCCTTTGGCGGTTCGTTCGTGCATGATTTTTCCCTCAGGTACGCTCAGCGCCGGGATTTTCCACCATCTGTTCCCACTGACGCAGGAAGTCCATCCCGTGCTCAGAGGCCAACAAGAAGGAAAAGCGAGCGACCTCCCGCCCCAGTTGTAGCAGGCGGGTGTGCAAGTCATCGTCGAGCAAACGGCCAGTATCGTCGAACGCCTTGGACGCGCGAGCGATGGATACCTGGTGGGGGATGACCCAGGCCCGTAAAGAACGGCCAATGATGCGCAGGGTGTTCAGTGAGTTGATGGCGCCGGTCGCTCCTCCCGCCGTGCCCATCAACCCCACGACTTTGCCCTGAAATTCCTCGAATCCCATCAGGTCAAGGGCGTTCTTGAGCACGCCGCTGGGACCGCCGTGGTACTCGGGCGTGCCTAAGATGATGCCGTGCGCTTCCTGCACCTGGCGACGCAAGCGGAAGACATCCGGGGGATAGGCAGATTCGTCTTCGTTGCCGTCGCAGAAGGGCAACGTGTACTCGCGCAGGTCGATGAGCTCCGTCTCCGCGCCCAGATTCCGCGCGCCCTGAAGAGCAATGTGGAGCGCCCGGCGCGTGCGGCTGCCAGGACGCAAACTGCCGCACAGTGCAACCACGCGAATGGGCCTACCGTTTTGTGTGTTTGCCGTTGTCACGATCCTCCCTCACTTTCTGGTCTCCTCGGGAGGGTAACATACCCCGACCGGGACCGCCAAGTTCCGCCCTCCGTGCCCACGAGCTGCGCGCCTCGCGGGCAGGTGAAGGCAATGCCTGCTCACGAGGGGGGCGTGTGATGGCATCGACGGTCGCACTATCCCCCCATTGAAAGAGCGCCCTGTACCAAACCAGGGACGTTCTCTTCTGCCCCGCCTTTCCCACACGGATTTTCGGGATATAATCGTAGTGATTCACGTGCAAGCCGGTGTTCCAGACTTGCCAAACGCAGGGAATCGACAACTTATTTCACGCCTGGAGGCCCTTCATGTTCGAACGTTTAGCAAATGTACCACCCGATGCCATCCTTGGACTAACCGAGGCGTTCAGACGAGATCCTAACCCCAACAAGGTCAACCTGGGGGTGGGGGTATACCGCGACCGCAATGGCCATACGCCCGTGCTGGAATGCGTGAAGGTCGCGGAACGCCGTTTGCTGGAGGAAGAGACGAGCAAGAGTTATCTCCCCATCGACGGCTTACCGGGGCTGGGAAAGTACGTGCGCGCCCTGGTCTTCGGAGACACATCTCCCCTCGTGAAAGGGCAACGAGCCATCAGTGTGCAAACCCCGGGAGGAACGGGCGCCCTGCGTGTCGGCGCAGAACTGCTAAGGCGAGTGCGACCCGAAGCGACCGTGTGGGTTAGCCATCCCACATGGCCCAATCACCCTCACGTGTTCCAGGCCGCGGGATTAAAGGTGGCCACCTACCCTTACTTCCATCCGACGACCATGGGTGTGAACGTCGAGGCCATGCTGGAAACACTGCAACACATTCCGGCAGGGGATATCCTTCTCCTGCACGGCTGCTGCCACAACCCCACAGGCATTGATCTCACCTCTCAGCAATGGGACCAGGTGTCCCGATTGGTGGTTGAACGGGGACTCCTTCCTCTGGTAGATTTCGCCTACCAAGGGTTTGGCACGGGGCTGGACGAGGACGCCCTGGGGATACGTATCCTGGCCGGCCGAGTTCCAGAAATGCTTGTCGCCAGTTCATTCAGCAAGAACTTTGGGCTCTACAACGAACGCGTCGGCGCACTGACGGTGCTCACCCATGACGCCGATGCTGCGCAACGTGTGCTGGGCCATATAAAGCAGATTGCACGTCGCATGTACTCCACCCCTCCCGCTCACGGCGCGAAAATCGTGTATACCGTTCTCGCCACACCGACACTTCGCCGTCGGTGGGAGGAAGAGCTGGCGGACATCCGGGCCCGTATTCATGCCATCCGTCACCTGCTGGCGGAAACCCTGCACGACTACGGGGCCCCCCGAGATTTTTCCTTCATCACCCGGCAGCGCGGCATGTTCTCGTACACCGGGTTAAGCCCCCAGCAGGTGGAGGCCTTGCGCCGACGCTACAGCATTTACATGACGACCTCAGGCCGGATCAACGTCGCCGGGTTAACCGAAGGAAACATCGCTTACGTGGCGAGAGCCATAGTGGACGTACTGAACATGTCTACAGAATCATAGAATAGAGTCCAGGAGGTATGGGATCTCCCCGGTGGCGTAAAAAAGGCCCATCTGCCGGAATTCTATGGTGCCCGTTGAGGCACGCCGTGGGGGTAGAGAATGACCTTCATCGAGTCCTGGGCGGCAGCCACCAGGTGGAACCCCTCTTGGGCCTCGTCCAAGGGCAGGCGGTGGGTAATCATATCTTCCACCTCCACCCGTCCGGCCCGAAGGAGTTCCATGGCCTCGTTCAGATCACGGGGCGCGGCCGCGTAGGTCCCCTTCAGGGTCAACCCACGATGCCAGAAATCGTACACGTGGAAGGGCACCTCCACCCCCGGCTTGAGAATAGCGTAGAGGAGGATGGTGGCTCCACGGTCGGCTGCATCCATGGCCTGACGGAACACAACCGGGGCCGCGGCGCAGACGATGACGTAATCCGCGCCGCGCCCGCCGTTGGCCTCCCACACGCGAGAGACCACATCTTCCTTCGCGGCGTTCATGACCACATCCGCGCCGGCGCGTTTGGCCATCTGCAGCCGAAACTCGTTGATGTCTGTGGCGATAATCCACCCCGCACCCAATGCCTTTGCCAGCTTGATGTTCAGCATGCCCGCCAAACCGCTGCCCAGCACCAAGACCGTGCGCGCAGGCTGAAAGTCAATAACACGCATGCCCCGCACCGCACAGCCCAGGGGCTCCGTGAACGTGGCCGCGTCGTCGGACACCTCATCCGGGATGGGAACGACGCCTCCTTTTTCCACGTTGATGGCCGGAACACGCAAGTACTCGACAAATCCACCGGGGTCGAACGTCGTACTGTGGAGGGTATCGCACAATGTGTGCTGCCCTCGCTGACAGTACATGCAGTTGTTGCAGGGGACGTGGTGGGTGACCACCACCCGCTGGCCCACGTGGAAGCCCTGGACGCCTTCCCCAACCTCCACGATCTCCCCGGCGACTTCGTGCCCCAGAACGCGCGGGGCCTTTTTGATGCGGTACCATTCCATCACATCGGACCCGCAAATGCCGCTGGCCGTCACCTTGACCAGCAGCTCACCCGGCCCAATCTGAGGAACAGGCATCTCCTCGATGCGCACATCATCGTTACGATAATACATAGCGACTTTCATGGGCAACATCCTTTATAAAACGTAATGCGTGACAATCCCCACTCCCTAATCCCTACTCCCCACCCCCCACTCCCCACTCTCCCATCCCTATCTCTAACTCCAAATCCCCATACCAACACAGACTACTCACTTCTAGCGTTTTTCAACTCCAGGAAGAGCTCATACGCCTCATCCACCGTCGCATTTTCATGCACCAGTGCCCGTACGGCTTGAATCATGGCTACCGGGTCCTCGGACTGGAAGATATTGCGGCCCATGTCTACGCCTGCGGCACCGGCTTGAAGGGCGTTGTAGGCCATGGTGAGGGCGTCCTTTTCGGGGATTTTCTTGCCACCGGCGATGACGACGGGCACGGGGCAGGTGTTGACCACGCGTTCGAAGTTTTCGCAGTAGTAGGTTTTGATGATGCGAGCTCCGAGTTCTGCGGCGATGCGACCGGCGAGGCTGAGGTAGCGGGCATCGCGGTTCAGGCCCTCGCCGACGGCGATGACGCCGAGGGTGGGGATGCCGTAGCGTTCGGCCTCATCGATGACTTGTGTGAAGGCGAGGAGGGTATCCCGTTCGAACTTGGCGCCGACCATGACGGAGAAGGCGACGGCGGTGGCGTTGAGGCGAATGGCCTCTTCCATGGAGACGGTGATGCCCTCGTGGAGCAAATCTCCCCATTCACGTGCCAGGATGCTGGTGCCGCCGGACACGCGCAGGATAATAGGAATGTCCACGTTAGCGTCCATGTAGTTGCGCAGGGCGCCACGGGTGAGCATGAGCGCATTTGCATACGGGAGGAGCGGCTCGGTCGTCGCACGCAAATCCTCCAGCCCGCTGGTTGGGCCCATGAAATAGCCGTGGTCCACCGCCAAAAAGATGGTGCGACCACTCTTCTGGTCAAACAGTCGCGCCATTCGGTTCTTCATTCCCCAGTCCATGATGAATGTCTCCTTTCTGATTCTTCACTGCTGATTGACTGACATGTTGTGTCTACTGCATCTCATGTCCGTTGGTGTACAGAAGGCGTAATGCGTAATATTTTTTTGATATGTAAACGTACGCATCACGCTTTACCCTAATTCCGCCAATTCCTTCTCCGCGTCCTTGCTCTCTTCCCGCACGATGTTAATAAGGTCCTCGATGCTTTCGACGTTCTTGCGCTCCATGATCCAGCGCTTGCCAATGCGGATGGCCGCGCGTTCCGCCACGGCCCGCTTGCGTGGGTCCCCGATGCTGGTGATGTCCCACACGCTGACGATGCCCATCATGCGACGCAGGAACTTCACGCCTCCATGTCCCGCGGTCTCCTGCAACAAGCGGTGGATAAAGCGACGGCGGTACTCGGCAAAGGCCTCCTGGCCGCCGGGGAAGTCCCAGTACGGCGTGGGCACGAGCTCACCGCGATTGTTCTCCACCCAGATCTCCTCGAACTTGCGGGCAAACTCATTCCACACCCCGCGAACCATGTCCAGCACGTACTCCTGGTACTCGGCTCGTTCCTCCGGATCGGGCGTGTGGCCGTAATGGGAGAGATAATTGAGCACAAGGTTCTGGAGGACGGCGCCCACGTCGTAGGCGATGGGACCGAAGAAGGCAAATTCAGGGTCGATGACTTTCGTCCGTTCAGCATCCACCATAATGGAGCCCGTGTGCAGGTCCGCGTGGATAAGCGCCTCGGTGTGGTTCATGTAGGCGTTCTTCATCTCCGCGATTTCGAGCTTCAGCGCGGCCTCAGAGCGGACCGCCTGCACCTCATCATCGACTAGCGGATTCCAGTTGTTCTCCGGCGATTCCATGTACGGATTGGTGTAGACGAAGTCCTCTTGAAGTTTGCGTAGTTCTTCATTGATGAATTCGGCCATCATGCGCTTCTTTTCCATGCCGGTCAGGTACAAGTCGGAGGTGAAGAAGAGAGTGCGCGCCAGAAACGTGCTGATATGGTCCACAAAGTGGGGCAATTTCTGCCGCGCCACCAGGGCCTTGCGCATGATGACCAGGTCACTCAGGTCTTCCATGATCACCAGGGACATGTCAAAGTCGTAATCGTACACTTCGGGGACAAGTCCTGGTGCCAGCTCGTTGTGCTTCAGGAGAGCCTTGGTCTCATAGCGCATGCGCTCGCGAGTCAAAGGCCACGATTCTCCCGCCACCCGCAAATAGGGAAGGGCTTGTTTAAGGACGACACTCTGCTTGGGATTCTTGCGATTGGTGATGATGAACACCAGGTTCAAGTTGCCATCCCCCACTTCCTTCACGTCAAGCTCAGCGTCCGTGTCGAAGATGGTTCCCCAGACCTTGGGACGGGATTTGATGTATTCAACAACCGTTTCGTTGTCCAAGGCTCGATACGTCATTGCCGATCCTCCTCCATACCAATGGATTGCGTGATACGTGATGCGTGATGCGTCATACGTCATGCATTATGCGTCATTAGGTAGTGCTATTGGGTTCGTCTTTCTGGGTACAGCGAGAGCAAACCTTCCTCACTGGCCTCGCAAATGCCCCGTTCGGTAATGAGGCCGGTCACGTACTTGGCCGGGGTTACGTCGAAGGCGTAGTTGACGGCCGGGCTTTCGGGCGGGGTCAAAAGCACGCGTTTGATTTCCCCTTCATGCCAGCCTGCGATGTATTTCACCTCGTCCGGGGAACGCTGTTCGATGGGGATCTCCTTCAGCCCATCATGGATACGCCAATCAATGGTGGAAGATGGCAGTGCGACGTAGAAGGGCACATGATTGTCCTGGGCCGCAAGCGCTTTCAGGTACGTGCCAATCTTGTTAGCCACATCCCCACTGGCCGTCACCCGGTCTGTGCCGGTAATGAGCAAATCGACCATGCCGTGTTGCATCAGATGCCCTCCCACATTGTCCGCAATGACCGAGTGAGGCACCCCTTGCTGAAGAAGCTCCCAGGCGGTGAGGCGCGCGCCCTGGTTACGGGGCCGCGTTTCGTCCACCCAGACGTGAACTTTGATGCCCAATTCCTGGGCCTTGTAAATAGGAGCTGTCGCCGTGCCGTAGTCCACGAAGGCCAGCCAGCCCGCGTTGCAATGGGTCATGATGTTGACGGTCTCTCCCTGCTTGCGTTTGGCGATCTCCTCGATAATCTTGACACCGTGTTCACCGATGCGGCGGCAGAATTCCGCATCCTCGTCCGCGATGGCCTGAGCCGTCGCGCGGGCGATCTCTACAGCCTGGTTCAGCGTCTCTGCCTTGGCGATCTCACGCAGTTGGCGGGACACGGCCCATTCCAGGTTATGGGCCGTGGGACGGGTTGCCTTCAGTTTCTCACCGGCCGTTTCCAGGTAGTTGGAAAACGCTTCCCGACTTACCTTGGGCGCCTCCAGGGCGGCGATGTACATCCCATAACCGGCCGTCGCGCCGATGAGTCCTGCCCCGCGAATGTGCATCTCCTTGATCGCCACGGCCACCTGGTCCACTGTGCGCAGATCTTCGATAACGAACTGGTGCGGAATCCGACGTTGGTCGATAACCTGCACCACCGTCGGGTCGTCCTGTTTCAGCCATATGGTCCTATAATGAGTGCCGTTGACGTTCACCGGTAGCCTCCACGTATCTGATACACTGCCGGCCAGAGGCGAAGTGGCTTCTCATGCCTGGCCGAAGATAGATTTTGAGTGTGACTTCCAACGCCCTCTCCACGCTCTTGGTGTGGAAAGGCCTCCTCAGAACGAGCTTTGTCCTGCGTTGCACATGACCACTACTCGCTCTTCTTTCCCGCGAATACGATGTTAAACACCAGTGCTGCCAGCAAGATCACGCCCGTCACAAAGACCTTAAGATAGATATTCACCGAAATCTGATCGAGGCCGTTACGCAGCACGCCGAGAATGAGCAACCCCACAATCGTTTGGGGAATGCCGCCAACACCTCCAAAGAGAGAGGTGCCGCCCAGAACCACGGCACCAATCGCATCAATGAGTAAGCTGTCCAACCCTGTAGGCTGGGCACTTCCCAGGCGGCCCAGGCTGACAATACCGGCCAAGCCCGCGGTGAAACCAGAAATCGCCATCACCGCGGTGATGATGTGCTTCGTGTTCACCCCGGCCAGTTCTGCGGCTCGCTCGTTCGCGCCTGTCATGTACACATAGCGCCCGAAACGGGTGTACCGCAACACAAGATGACCGATAAGTAACGTGATACCGGCCACGATAATGAGCCACTTGATCGGTCCGATGCGCCCGCTGCCCAAGGTCATGGCAATGGGGGGGATGTTGAAGATAATGCGCCCCCGTGTCAGGTAAAGAGACAACCCCGATGCAATGAGTGACATGGCGAGGGTGACCATAAAAGAAGGAATGCCCAGGTAGGCGGTCGCGTACCCGTTCACAATTCCCAGGATGACAACGACAGCCAATCCCACAAAGATGGGCAACGGCTGAGGCAAGGGAACGGTTGCGGTAAAAAATGCGGCCACCACTCCCCCGAGTGTCGCCATCGTAGCAATGCTCAGGTCGATTTGGGCGGTGAGGAGGACGAACGTGATGCCCGTACCCAAAATGGAAAGCACGGCGATTTGGTTCAGGATGTTGTTGAAGTTCTCCAAGGAGAGAAAACTGTCGGACGTGACACTGAAGAAGATCATCAGTGCCAGCAATGTCCAAACAGGAGCCAGTTCCCGAGAACGGGAGAACAGCTCCCGCACTTTCATTTGAAAATTCGACTGCTGTTGCACATCACTTCGTGTGCTCATACCCATCTCTACTCCTGAAATGTTCTAAGTACCGGACACAACATCTTATGCTTTGTCCAACAACATATCCTTCGTCACTTCCACCCCTTCGAAGTCGGCCACGATGCGCCCTTTGGACATGACCAGGATGTGTTCGGCCACAGAGAGGATAGTCTCCGGCTCCGAGGAAATGACCAGAATCCCCACCCCGGCCTCACTAAGTTCCCGCAAAATGTTCAACACCTCTTCCTTTGCGCCCACGTCCATGCCTCGGGTGGGTTCGCTGGCAATAAACACCTTGGGCGGGAAGACCATCCATCGGGCGATAGCCACCTTCTGTTGGTTCCCACCACTCAGGTTGCCCACGGGCAAATAGGGATTGTTCGGTCGTACGCCTACCCGGTCAATGGCTTGCTGGGATATTTCCACTTCCGCGTTAGAAGCAAGGAGGAAACCGGTAATGCGGTTCAGGTGAGCTAAGGAAATGTTCTGGTAGATGGGCGCAGTGAGGAAAAGCCCTTGCTTGCGGGATTCTATCACGTAAGCGATACCCGCGTCGATGGCCTCACGCGTCGACCCTTTGGGTAAACGCTTGCCTTCCAAGAGGACCTCCCCCTCATCGTATTCCCACAGCCCGAAGATCGCCTTTCCTAGCTCGAAGTGCCCTGAGCCCACCAGACCGTAAATGCCCAAAATTTCCCCTTGGCGCAGGTCAAAGGCGGCATCCTCGAACTTCCGGCGCATGGTTAAGTGGCGTACAGATAAGATCACCTCATGGGGTTCTGTCTCTTCCACCACGACGGCCCCCTCATAGGACTGCTTGAAAAAGTTTACCTCTTTGCCCAAAATCAGGCTGATAAGTGCATCTTTTGTAGTCTCTGCCGCGGGCAGGGTGGCGACCTTCTCCCCATTGCGCAGGACGGTAATTCGGTCCGCAACCTGCATGACCTCTTCCAGGAAGTGGGAGATGTAAATCACACTGTGTCCTTGCTCGGCCAGGGAACGTACGAGCTCCAGTAAGCGATCGGTCTCCTTGGGGGAGAGAGCCGATGTGGGCTCGTCCATGATAAGCACTTGCGCTCCCGAGGTGATGGTGCGAGCAATTTCCACCAACTGATGCACGCCAAGGGGATACTCCTCCAACTTCTTGCGCACATCCAAGGAGAAGCCAAGGCTCTGTAGAGCCTTATCTGCCTCCTCATACATGTGTTTCCAGTCGATAATACCCTGGGCCGTAGTCGGCTGGTGCCCCAGGAAAATGTTCTCGGCCACGGTGAGGACGGGCATGACGCTGAGTTCCTGGTGAATCATGGCGACGCCGTGGTCTAGTGCGTCCCGTGGAGATTGAAAGCGGATGGTCCGGCCTTGCCAGTACATCTCTCCCTCATCGGGGCGGTAAACGCCTGCCAGGATGCGCATGAGGGTGGATTTGCCGGCGCCGTTCTCGCCCACAATGGCGTGGACCTCCCCCGGATACAGATCGAAATCCACGCCCTTGAGAGCATGGATTCCACCAAAGCGTTTGGATATGTTTTTCAACTCAAGCAATGGCGTCCGATTAGCCATAAATCCTTCCCTTGCCGATAATAAACGTGTCGGATAATCAGGTATCGGATACCGGGTCCCCGACACCCTAATACCCGATACCTGAGTTCGCCCCACAGGGGGCCGGTCGCAGCCAAAGGCGCTTCCGGCTCCCTGTAAATGCTTATGCCAGGAGATGCTTCTCCAGCCAGAGGAGGCCGGGAGCGGCACCAATGCCGTAGCCCTTCAGGAGCCACGGTTTGTCCGACTTCTTCTTGGAGGGCGGCAGAATGGCCGGACCGTCGGCCAGGATGAACTCGGGAATATCCTTACCCCCTACTTCCTTCTGCATGGCGGCGTAGTAGCCGGCCACGAGCGCACCCCAGTGGATGCGGGCTGCGGAATTGCGGGCGGTGGCATGGAGTTTCCCGTCCAATACGGCCTGCACGGCCGGCGGCATGCCGTCGATACCACCGAGAACGATCTCCCCCTCACGGCCTGCGTTCTTGATCACCTGATATCCGGCCAGAGCCATGTCATCGTTGTGAAAGAAGGCTGCATCAATTTTCTTATACCGATTGAGCAAGTTCTCCCACAACTGGGCCACCTTGTTCACATCCCAGTCCGCCGGGGATTCATCCAGGACCTTGATACCCGGATAGCGCTTGATGACATTGTGGAAGCCCTGTGCGCGGCCCTGGGCGCCTGTGTGACCGAGGGAACCCTGAGTCATAATGATGTTGCCCTTGCCGCCAATGGCGTCCACCAGAGCTTGGGTAACCTGTTCACCCATCCACACATTGTCCGGTGCGATGAACGTGTGGATCTTCAGCGAGCCCCAAGGAGCAATCATGGTGTCCATATCGATAACGGGGATGCCTTTGTCGATCATCTTCTGTACAGGCTCGGTCAAGGAACCAATACTTAAGGGTTGGATAGCCACAAAGTCCCAATTTTTACTGGCCATGTCGTCGACGGCCGCGCGCTGCTTGTCCACATTGAGCTGACCATCGTACCAGGTGATGTCCACCCCCAGCCACTCTCCCCACTGTTCCACCGTGTCCTTGCCTTGGGCGCACCAGGTAGCCTGGAGTCCGGCATTGGAGAATGCGGCCTTTAGGCGGCGCTTGGATTTTCCTTCTACCGCGGTTGTTGTGGCGACCGCTGCCGGCGTAGCAGCTTTAGGTGCACAGCCAGCAAGAAAGCCAGTACCGGCTACTCCCAATGAAGTGAGGAAACTGGCCACCAGAAAACGACGCCGAGAGATCTCGCGCTCAGACATGTCCACTACCCCCTTTCCGATAAGATATTGCCACATGGACAGAATCAAAAACTAAGGACGACAGAAATTTCTATACCGGCTCCTGAATACCACCCCCTTTCTACCTCTCTAATATCACAGTGTTTTCTCCACGACAGCATCCCAAATCCGACGTTCGTTTTCCGCGGTGCGTTCGATATCCTGCATAGCCAGAGTCACGTAAAGGGCTTCGATGATAGCGATCTGGGCAATACGAGAGGCGACAGCTTCAGGACGGAGTTCGCGAGAAATAGAAAGGAAAACGATGTCAGCTTCCATTGTTAAAGGAGCAGCCGCGTTTCCACAAATAGCAATAGTCGTAACCCCTTGCTTTTTAGCTTCTCTCAAAGTCAATACAGGATCTGCTGAAGAACCCGTTTGAGAGATAGCTACGACCACATCCGAGGGGCCTAACAGGGAAGCCTGCATCAATTGAAGATAAGAGTCCGTTTCCACTACACAATTAATTCCAATACGAAAAAGTCGATTGTACATCATATGAGCAATAGGACCGGACGTCCCTACCCCAACGATGAGCACCTTACGAGCATGGGCCAGTGCATGCACTGCCCGGGAGAAATCCTTCTCTTCCAAAACACTAAGTGTGTCTTGCAAGGCCTGAACCCCTGCAGCGAACACCTTGTTGGCAATGACTTGAGGGGTATCTTTTTCCGCCACAGAGGCTTGAATCAAGTGAATAGGGGATGCGGTATCACGTGCCAAGGCGATCTTAAATTCGAGATATCCCCGATAGCCCAACGAACGACAAAACCGGATCACTGTGGGGTCGCTTACGCCTGCGTACTTAGCCAGGAGGGCAATAGGCATTTGCAAGACATCGTGAGGGTGGGCGATAACATAGTCGGCCACCTTCTGTTCGGAAGGTGAGAGGCTGTTATACAGCGATCGAATACGAATAAGAGCTTTCTCGCCCACAGGGATGTCCGGAGAACATGATTAGTATTACTACTTTATATCCAGATACGTCGTAATTATACTACACACCCGGCGGAATGTCAAGGGGCGGAAGCCTGTTCCCGCATCGCCGCACACCCCTCTCGATAAATCCGTTCCTCCCACTCCGTCGCTGCTTCCTGAGCAAACCGCCCCGTTAGTGCTACAATCATACCGGCCATTGGTCTCCTCCTAATGGTTTTTCTCCGATTATTAGACCAATGGCCTTTCCTTGTCCACTCCCTCCCTTGAATAAATTGAACCAGTCTCATAGATGTCCAAGTCGATCATCGACAAAACAGAAAATATGTAGGATAATGTCTTCTGTCGTCATGAGGTATGCCTCCCTGTTGAGATGTATACTTTCTAACGAGAGGATACCTCATGACGCAACTAGCACCCAAGGTTTATAATTCCCCTTAGGAGACTGCGCACAATCACTCCGGGTCCACTGTAGCGTTCCCCTCATCCCGCCTTCCTCATAACGGGCACACGGTGGAAACCGTGCAGGGCTTACAGGACCCTTGACAGTTACTACAGGACCGATTTCCCTCGGAGTTCCCCTATCTGTATAATTCTTGGAGACGAGATAGCAGGAGGATTCAATGCTCGGCCGTTTCGTCCTCCACCCACTCGCGGCCGATTGAGGCGAGCTTGCTAAACAGGCGGCAACGTAGCTTATGACCTATATCTTAGGCATCGAGACATCGTGTGACGAGACAGGAATCGCCATCGTGCAAGAAGGACGGGACATCGTTGCCTACCGACTTGCCTCCCAGGCCGAGCTCCATCGCAAGTATGGAGGTGTGTTTCCAGAAGTCGCCGCACGCCAGCATGTCATTACCATCGTGCCGCTGATTGAAGAAGTGCTGGCCGAAGCGAAAATCCCTTTGCAAGCTCTGGACGCAGTGGCCGTCACCCGTGGGCCAGGGCTGATCGGCTCTTTGCTGGTCGGAGTCAACGTGGCCAAGGGATTGGCCTGGGGCGCGAGAAGGCCGCTGATCGGCGTGAACCACCTGGAGGGACACATTCACTCCAACTGGGTGCGCCCCCCTGACGCAGGAGAGGATTGGCAGCCACCTCCCTTGCCGACCCTGGTGCTCATTGTTTCCGGGGGACACACGGAGTTGGTACACATGGAGGATCACGGCGTGTACCGACGCCTGGGAGAGACTCTGGATGACGCGGCCGGCGAAGCCTTCGACAAAGTGGCGCGTGTGCTTGGCCTGGGATATCCAGGAGGACCAGCCATCGAGCAGGTCGCCCGCCAGGGCGATCCGCATCGATTTCCCTTTCCAACCCCTCGACAGTCCGAGTTCGATTTCTCTTTCAGCGGGCTGAAGACTGCAGTGTTGCGTCAGGTGCAGAAGTTAGAGCGGGCGGCCGGCATTCACACGGGCCCGGAACGGCGCATGGTAGCGATGCCCGGACAGGTTCTGGACCCACAGACAGTGGCCGATTTGGCAGCAAGTTTCCAGCACACCGTCATTGAAGGCTTGGTGGAAGCCACCCGGCAAGCCGTGGAGGCTACTGGCGCCTCACATGTGTGCGTGTGTGGGGGCGTGGCGGCGAATGCTTCCTTGCGCCGAGAGATGCAAGCACGCATGCCGGTATCGGTGAGCATCCCGCCCCCCTTCCTTTGCATGGATAATGGGGTGATGATCGCGGCCGCGGGACATTTTGCCTTCCTCCAGGGCCGTCGTGATGGCTGGGACATGGATGTGGAAGCTGACTTAGACCTGGTGGAATGAAAGGGCGGTGTGGCATCCAACCCACAACATCGAGAGGAGATTTTTCATGAACAATGAACGTCGAGGCTGCCTGGCCGGTTTGCTCGAACTCACCCTGCTCACCGTGGGCTTCAACTGGCTGGAGGAGCATTTGGGATTTGGTCGAGGTTGCTCCTGTACCGGCTGCGGATGTGGTTTTCTACTCTTGATTCTATTTATCCTCTTCGCCTGTGGTATCATCTTTGGTACGAACTGGACAAAACTCGACATTTTGCCTGGGTGGCCGGGATTCTGAGTATGGCCGTGGGGATAAATGAGGTGTTGGAAGGAGTGGACAATGGCCGAGTGTACGGCGTCCTCCCTTCCGAGGTGCTTTCTGTGGTCTCGGATTCACGACAGGTGACGCCGGGCGCCTGTTTTGTGGCCATCCCCGGCGTATCCGTAGACGGCCACCTCTACATCCCCGACGCTCTGGCGCGCGGGGCCACGCTCATCGTGGGCGAACGAGAACCCGACCCCACGTGGCTTAAAAACGCCGCCTATCTACGCGTTCCAAACGCACGTGTCGCGTTGGCCTACCTGGCCGCGGCCTATTATGGGCACCCTTCTCGCGCCTTACTGGTCGTCGGCGTGACCGGCACCGACGGCAAAACCACGACCAGCATCCTGATTGCGTCCATACTTCAAGCGGCCGGGTATTCTACGGGCTTCATCACAACCACGGGCGCGCGCATTGGGGAGCGGGACCTGGACACGGGGTTCCACGTCACCACCCCAGACGCTCCTGACGTACAACGCTATTTGCGGGAGATGGTGGACGCGAGAATGGACGCAGTGGTTCTGGAAAGCACCTCTCACGGCCTGGACCAGCGACGTGTGGACGCGGTGGCCTTTGATGTAGCCGTGATGACTAACGTCACCCATGAGCACCTGGATTATCATGGAACCTGGGAACGCTACATGGCGGCCAAGGCGCGGCTTTTCACACTCACGGCCGAAGCCCCACGCAAACCCGGAGTGCCGCGGGTAGCCGTTCTCAATCGGGATGACCGTTCCTACAACTACTTGCGCTCCGTGCAGGTCGACCGCGTGCTCACCTACGGTCGATCACCGGATGCGCATGTGCGCCTGCTCGATGCCCGGATGGGTGTGGACCATATGTCCGTGGCGCTCCATTCCCCCCTTGGGAAGATGACCGTTGAGACCTCACTCGTCGGCGAGTTCAACGTCTACAATGTGCTGGCAGCCGTGGCCGTTGGCCTGGGACTTGGGCTCCCGCCAGAGGCCCTTCGAGAAGGGGTGAGGGCGGTGACGGGGGTTCCGGGCCGTCTGGAGCGCATTGCTGAGGGGCAAGATTTCTTGGCCCTGGTGGATTTTGCCCACACACCGATGGCCTTGCAGCAGGCCCTCCACACATTGCGGCAGATGAGCCGGGGACGTCTCATTGCCGTCTACGGCAGCGCCGGCCGGCGTGACGTGGCCAAACGCTATCTCATGGGAAAAATCGGGGCAGAGCGGGCAGACGTGGTGATCCTCACGGCCGAAGATCCACGAACCGAGTCCCTGGACGCGATTTTGGCAGCCATGGCGCGGGGAGCTCGCGAGGGAGGGGGTGTGGAGGGGGAGACGTTCTGGCGGGTACCCGACCGGCAGGAGGCCATCTTGCGGGCGGTGATGATGGCCGAACCGGGGGATGTCGTGGCCGTCTTCGGCAAGGGGCATGAGCGCAGCATGTGTTTCGGTGAGGTGGAATATCCCTGGCGAGATCAGGAGGCCCTTCGTTGGGCCTTGCGGGTACGGTTATACGGTCGCAAAGTCGCAGGGCCGCCTCCATTTGCCCTGCCGACCGCCTAGACAGGGGGCAACCAATCCCGTCGGTTGCCCCCCTGTAGTCACATCAACGGCATTCGGATGTTCGCCCGCTTTTTCCGCGTTTAGCTTAGCAGCGTGGTCAGATCCTCGAATTGTTCTTCCTGGCCGGGGTGCCGCTCCTTGACCGTGAAGACCAGCTCCCCTGCTTCCCTATCGTGGTCCATTTCCAGCAGATCTCCCTCCTGAAAACGTCCGGCAAGCAAGCCCTCGCTCAGCGGGTCCTCTACATAATCCTGGACCACCCGCCGCAGTGGACGGGCGCCGTAATCGGGGTTGTATCCCTTCTCAGCCAGGAAAAGTTTGGCCTCTTGGGTAGCAATCAGTCCCATGTCATGCTCCTGGAGCAACGTTCGTACCCGGTTTAGCTCCAGGTCCACAATTTCAGCGATCTGCTCCTTGCTCAAAGGCCGGAAGACCATCACCCCATCCAGACGATTGAGGAACTCCGGACGGAAAGTGCGCTTGAGCGCGTCCATGACCCGTTCCTTCAGATCCTCGTACGTGGCGTCGGCCTGCTTCTTCTCATCGTCGGTGGTGACGAAACCCAGTCCGCCTGCCCGCTTGATCATCGACGCCCCCACGTTCGAGGTCATGATGATGATGGTGTTACGAAAATCCACCTTTCGCCCTTTGGCGTCGGTCAGGTGGCCGTCCTCCATGATCTGCAGCAAGATATTGAAGACCTCGGGATGGGCTTTTTCGATCTCATCCAGCAGGATGACCGAGTAAGGGCGGCGTCGAACGGCCTCGGTCAACTGCCCCCCTTCCTCATAACCCACATAGCCCGGAGGCGCACCCACCAGGCGGCTGACGTTGTGCCGTTCCATGAACTCAGACATGTCGAGCTTGATGAGGGCGTCCTCGCTCCCGAAGAGGAATTCTGCCAGGGTCTTGGCGACCAGTGTCTTGCCCACACCGGTGGGGCCCAGAAACAGGAAGGAACCTATGGGGCGTTTGGGATCTTTAAGGCCAGCCCGGGCCCGACGGATGGCCTTGGCCAGTGCTTCGATGGGTTCGTCCTGGCCGATGACGCGTTTGTGCATCTCCTGTTCCATCTCCAGAAGGCGTTGCGTTTCCTCCTGAGCCAGACGAGTCAGGGGGATGCCGGTCCACATGGAAACGACTTCGGCAATATCCTCTTCTTTCACTTTGGGGCGTTCCTGGGGATTCTCCCACCCGGCCCGGAGCTGTTCCAGCTTTTCCTGCAGCTCGACTTCACGGTGGCGCAGTTCGATGGCGTCGTCGAAGCGCTGCTTGTGCAACGCCTCCTCCTTCTCCCGCTGCAGGTTCCGCAAGCTGGCGTAGACCTCCCGCAGGCTAACGGCCAGGGGTGCCTTGTACATGCGTACTCGACTGGCAGCCTCGTCGATCAGGTCGATGGCTTTGTCGGGGAGGTAGCGGTCGGGCACGTATCGGGCCGAAAGGTGGGCTGCAGCTTTCAGGGCTTCGTCGGTGATGTCCAGTTTGTGGTGGGCCTCGTACCGTGGTCGGACACCATGGAGAATTTCGATGGTTTCCTCGATGGTCGGCTCTTCCACCAGGATGGGTTGAAAGCGCCGTTCCAACGCCGCGTCTCCTTCGATGTACTTTCGGTATTCGTCCAGAGTCGTAGCGCCAATGACCTGGAGTTCACCGCGGGCCAGGGCCGGCTTCAAGATGTTGGCCGCGTCGACGGCACTGCCGGCAGCGCCGGCACCGACGAGCATGTGCAACTCGTCGATGAAAAGGATGGCTTCCGCGTTGATGATTTCTTCGATGACTTTCTTGAGTCGTTCCTCGAACTGGCCCCGGTACATGGTTCCCGCCACCAGGGAGCCCACATCTAACATCAGGACCCGTTTGTCCATCAACGTTTCAGGCACATCGCCCTGAACAATGCGTTGAGCCAGGCCTTCCACAATGGCCGTTTTGCCCACGCCCGGCTCGCCGATAAGGGCCGGGTTATTTTTGGTGCGACGAGAGAGGATCTGGATGACCCGTTCGATCTCTTTCTGGCGACCGATGACCGGGTCCAGCTTGCCTTCCTCGGCCAGTTGGGTCAGGTCCACGCCCAATTGATCCATCAGGGGGGTCTTCTTGCGTTCTGGATGCTGGCGCTGGCGCGTTTCAGCCTGGCTTTGGAGTAAGCTTCGAGCCGTCTGACTGCGGACCCGTTCCAGGCTGACGCCCAGGGATCGCAAGATGTTGACGGCAATGCCTTCTCCCTCACGCATCAGGCCTAAGAGAAGATGTTCGGTGCCGATGTAGTGATGCCCCATGAGTCGGGCCTCATCTACGGCCAGCTCAATGACCCGTTTGGTGCGAGGCGCCAGGGTGGGTTTGCCAAAGGGGCGACGTTCGCCGCGGCCCACCGTGCGTTCTACGGCCCGAATGACTTGTGTGGGTTCTACACCCAACTCTCGCAAAACCTTGACGGCAACGCCGTTCTCCTCTTTGACCAGCCCCAGGAGCAGGTGTTCCGTGCCAATGTAATTGTGATTCAGCCGCAGTGCTTCCTCCTGAGCCAAGGCCAGCACCCGACGGGCTCGTTTGGTAAACCGGTCGAACTTATCTTTTTCGTTCATAGCGAACCACCTTTGCTTTCAATCCTCTTCAGTCCTGTCCATCCATTCCGCCTCTCCAATCCTGGCGGCCTTGACGCCAATCACGTCCTGCTAATCTGTACGCAGACAATTCTTGCCTGGTTGGCTCCTCGGTTGGGCGATCTGGACAGTTTGTAAAGCCGTCCCCTGTCACCAGATCCAATCCATCCCCCAGGACTTGGTTTGTTAAAAACAAGGGGCACCCCCGGTGCCCCCTCTCTCGCTTCCTTGCAGTTGTTGGTTGCACACTCGAACGCGGGGCACTTTGACGCACGAACACGCCCACTCTGTTAAAGTGCCGCCGCGCGGGCTCCGTCACCCACCACTCGTTCCCGAATCTTCCCCGTCTTCGGCCCTTTCCCCGGTTTCCTCAAGGGCCTCGACCTCAGCCCCAGGCGTCTCGCTCCCGGTTTCGGCTGGTGCTTCTGCCTGGACGTCTTCCAGGACGGCCCATTCACCTGTGTCTTCGTCTTCTTCTACCACATCCCAATCGACATCCACATAAGCATCTTCTCGCGCTTGTTTCAGGCTCAGTCCCATCCGCTTGGCTTCCGGGTCGATGCGCAGGATGCGGACACGAATGGTTTCTCCTTCTTTGACGACCTCACGCGGGTGCTCCACGCGGCGGTCGGCCAGTTCCGAAATATGGACAAGGCCTTCGATGCCGTCTTCGAGGCGGACGAATGCCCCAAAGGGGGCGATC
Source organism: uncultured Anaerolineae bacterium (assembly GCA_964487375.1). Lineage (GTDB taxonomy): Bacteria > Chloroflexota > Anaerolineae > JAADDB01 > JAADDB01 > JAADDB01. The sequence goes on from CAZAQA010000013.1 coordinate 88,896, forward strand.
TTCGTCACCGTCCCCTCGACGACCTGGCCAATGGCATATCGTTCTAGCACAGTCTCCCAAGGCTTGGGTTGGAGGCGACGCAGGCTCAAGCCCACACGACCCCGTTCCCGGTCAACACTGAGGACGTAGACATCGATCTCATCGCCGACCTTCAGCACCTCGGAGGGATGCTTGACGTGTCTCCATGCCAGCTCGGAGATGTGAATCAGGCCGTCGACACCACCCAAGTCCACAAATGCTCCGAAATGGGTGAGACTGGTCACCCGACCGTGACGAACCTCTCCCTCGCGCAACTGCTCCAGCAGTTCTCGGCGCTCCTTTTCTCGCTGCTCACGCATGGCCGCCCGTTCGGAAAGGATCAGGCGTCGGCGCTTGCGATCCACTTCGAGCACTTTGAGGAGAAGTTCCTGCCCTTCGAGGTGGTTGAAACGATCTTCGGGAGACTCCGTTTGGGGGGCACCAGGTCGACGTTCCAGTTGGGAGGCGGGGACAAAACCCCGTAGCTGCCCAACTCGGACGACGACCCCTCCGCGATTCCCCTCGATGACGGGAGCACTGATGGTCTCACCGTTTACACGGAGTTCTTCTGCCCACTTCCAATCTCGCGCCACCTGGGCACGGCTCAGGGAGAGGACCGTGTTGCCATCTCGCCCTTCCGGCTGTAAGACGTAAGCGACCACTTCGTCGCCCACCTGCAGGCCGCTAAGAAAGGCTTCATCCAGGCGAGAAAGGTCCTGACCCGGGACAACACCCTCGGACTTCCCTCCGATATCTATGATGATTTCGTTGTCTCCAATGGCCACGATGATCCCTTCAACGATCTGGCCTCGGTGGAAGCGTTTCAGCTCAAATTCTCCTTCGAGCAGGGCCTTCATGGGATGAACGTCTGTCGCTTCTTCTTGCTCCTCCTCTTCCGAACTCGAAAGGGTCGGTTCAGACGTTGGCGGTTCGGCCATTCGCTCTTCCGGGGCCGCAGGAGCGGCTTCAGGTTCCGGCTCAACGGCTGCCGGTTCTGCCGCTTCTTCAGTAGTCGGGGATACCGCCGTTTCTGTTGCGGCTTCAGAAGCGGTCTCCGGTCTCTCTGCCTGTTGTTCGGCCTCTTGAACAGATTTGGTCGGTTCGAACATTCCTTCGGTGGATACGGTTTCTTGGTTGACTGACGTTTCCATAATGGGCATGTACCTTGTCCTTAATTTCGAGATAGCGCCTGTATTATAACGATGCCTGGATAAGAAAGCAAATGTTCCTGTACGCCTTCGGGTCATAAGCCTCAGCCTTGTATCCGCTGCAAAGGGCAAACACCAGGCCTCTCGACCACTTCCCTCAAGAATTTCAACGCTACCGTTCGTGCATGGCGGATCCTAATCCCGGCCCAGCTCATGTCCGAGAGGGGGCAGAAGTCAGGGCAACGGCTTCGATCTCGACCAGCGCGTTCAGGGGAAGGTGGGCGACCTCGACGGTTGAGCGTGCTGGCGGGTCCTCCTGGAAAAAGTCCCCATAAATAGCATTTACCGTGTGAAATTCCTTGATGTCCGTCAGATAAATGGTGGTTTTGACGATTTGATCGCACCCCGATCCTGCCGCTTCCAGGACGGCCTTCAAGTTGGCCAGAACCTGACGCGTCTGCGCGACCAGTCCCTCAACCAGTTTTCCGGTCTTAGGGTCGATGCCGATTTGGCCGGCGGTAAACACCAGTTCTCCCACCCGAACAGCCTGGGAATAGGGGCCTACAGCCGCCGGCGCTGCACGTGTAACAATGATTTCCTTTTGCATGTCCTCCTCCGAAGGGGCCCCCCGGTGGGTCTTTCGGGTCCCACGAGCGTATAAGGATTGTACCCGGGCTTGAAGCCTCCTGTCAAGGGCCCGTGAAGACCGTAGGGTTTTTTCAATGCTTCCTGATACCCGGCCTCAATTGGTAAGACGGGTAGGCGAGGGTAGGCAAGCTTTGCCCAGTTCATCTCAATGGGGCGGTGGCAGGTGCAGTAATGCCTCTGCCTCTGTGAGCACATGGGCGTCACGCCATCCGCCGGACGCCCACTGATCGGAGATCTCGTCCCAGGCAGAGTCCTCCGGGATGGTTGAGCCCCACCTCTTCCTCCTCCCCCTCGAAAATAGTACTATTGGACCATGCCTCCTCAAGTAACCTCGATTCATCCGGAGCCGTCATTATAAGTGGAAGCGACGCTGAAGGCATGTGTGGCTCAAGAGGATGACCCAGGAGAGGACGCGAATGACTCTATGATGAACGGCTATCGCGAGATCCCGTATCGCTGGCTTTATGGAACGATTCTGGTCGTCCTTCTCCTCCTTCTCGCTGTGACTGGGCAGGGGAACACGCGAGCGGAAGGTGGTCGGTCGCTCGCGATCTATCTCACTCCTTATCCCACTCCCGCGAATAGCCCTATGGCTCTGGTGCGTTATCCAGGCCTCTACGCTGTGGATTTCTGGTGGGGCCTGGACCCTAAACACTACCACCTCGTCGGTGCCCTGTACAACGCCATGAATTGGTCTTCCATCGAGAAGGCGCCCGGTCAATATGACTGGTCTCAAGTCGATCGCTGGTTGGACTTCCAGTTGCGGACGGGCAAAGTGGGCGGCCTTCCTATCAGTACGTTCAACGGCCGGTGCTGTGGCGGCATCGACGCGCTGCCCTCGTACTTGCGCCATGGCAGCTCGGTCATCGAAATTGCTCCCGGATGGTACATTCCCAACTACTGGGATCCCACGTACCGGGCCGCGTATCGCCGCTTCATTTACGCGTTCGGGAAGCGTTACCGCAATGACCCGCGTCTGGAGTGGGTGGCTATTGCCACGGGCATCTACGGGGAGACTCGCGCCGCTGATTACCAGGACATCCCCAAACTTCGCGACCGCGGAATTACCAGCCAGATGTGGGTCGAGTATGTCAACCAGGTCGCGGACTGGTACCTGGACGCGTTCAGTGAGAACGGCAAGCTCAAGAAAGTCCTCCTGCAACAGGCCGCCACGTACACCTTCTCCCCCAAAGAGCGGACGGCCATTCAGCTTCACGCCGTCCAGGAGGGCATCGGCCTTTCCCTCAACAGCCTTCTGCCCCAGCAAGAAGGGGCTTTCTACGGTGAGAACTCGGGCTGTAATCTTTGCGGGTTGTACGATGTTCCTCGCATTTACCAGGAAAAGGTCCCTTTGGCTTTCGAGACGTACAAAATGCTTCTGTGCAACGACACGTTTGTGTACTGGGGAATCCTCAACGGACTGGACAAACACCCCACTTACTTGCGCCTGAACACCGACCTTTTCTACGACATCCCCCCCTGGACACCTCCGGCCGACGGCAGCCGGGACAAGAAAGCGAATCTACGCGTCTTCAAGTGGGCGTCAAAGTACATGGGGGTGACCGCCCGAACATCTCCCAGCGCCTGGGTGGCCCTGCGCGAACACATGTACCCTAATCAGCTTTGTGCAGAAACGCCGCCTAAGCCGGCCCCGGACAAGCCTCAATGGGGAAACTACGGCATGTACCTGCAGCAGGATGACAGCATTCCCGGTGGGCGCACCGTTCCGGCCACCAACGACCCTCACGTCATCCATATGCGCTACCACTACCACCCGTACGATCCCAAACTTCCTCCCGGGCCCGAAGGGTACAACACCCGCCGCACCGATGGAGCCACCGGCAATCCGTACATGTGGTTCAAGCTCGACGACGCGTTTCTCTTCGGCGGCCGCCATGCCGTCACAGTGACCGTCACCTACCTGGACACGGGACATGATCGCTGGCAGTTACGCTATGATTCCGTGGACGGAGAGAAGGCCGCGATCCCTGTGGGGGCCACCTCCCCCTTCGTCCAGAAACAGAACTCGGGCCAGTGGCGCCAGGCCGTCTTCGTTCTCCCCGACGCGCACTTTGCCAATCGCCTGAGAGGGGGAGCCGATTTCGTCATTGATTCCCTCAACGACGGCGATGAGTACATCCACATGGTGGACGTTTCCCGGCCCGGCTCGGTCCCCGCTCCTCTGCCGCCGCCCAGCCCTTATCCAACGCCCACACCGACACTGCCCCCCCACACCGATGTCTACGCGCCCGAGTTACCAGCGGCCCCCACCCTGGATGGCCGGTTGGACGAGTGGCAGGGGATGAAACCCGTAGGCCGACTTAACGTGAATTCGGCCCAAACGGTGGCCGAGCGCCATCCCGCGCCCGCCAATGACCCCTTCGTGACCATGTGGGCCGGTTGGCGTCCTGAAGGACTGTACGTGGCCGCTCTCATTACCGATACCACCCTCATCAGTGATAGCACCGACCTCTGGCGAGATGATTCGGTGGAGATCGGCATCGACGGGTCCAACGACGGCAAGACGGACTGGAGCCGAGATGATCGTCAATATACCATCGTGGTCGACGGCCGCACCGGGCGCTTTGGCTTGCCGACGTCGGAAATTCAGGCAGCGGTTCGGACGTCAGGAACCGGCTGGACGTTAGAAGCATTTATTCCTCACCGTTACTTTGGTGGGGGCAAACCGATGGTGGAGAACCGCATCCTCGGATTCACCTTCGCTTACCATGACGATGACGATGGTGGGAATTGGGATACCTATCTCATCTGGCGGGGAGACAACACCAGTACCCACACCTATCGCTGGGCGGCGCTGCACCTGCTGCCCTGCCAGGGAACTTGCCAGGGTACGCCCACGCCGTCTCCCACCGTCACTCCGACCCCCACCATGACGCCCATGCCGTCTCCCACCGTCGCCCCGACTCCCACCGCGACACCAACCCCGGACCTGAGCGATCCACACACTCTGGTGTTGCCGGAACGCACAGACATTCATGTGGATGGACGGTTGGATGAGTGGGGAACGCCGGTCGCTGTGCTGGACCGGACGACCGCGGATACCGTGAATCTTCAAAAGGGGGTGACCATCACGGACAGCGACCCGCGCGTCCGCCTGTACGCGGCCTGGAATCCTCAGGGATTGTACCTGGCCGGTCAGATTTCAGATGGGACGCTGGTGACCGACAGCACGGACGTATGGCGCGATGATTCCGTGGAGCTGGCCCTGGACGGCAAAAACGATCATTATCCCAATTGGAGTGGCGACGACCATCAGTTCACCATCGTGGCCGATGGGCGCGTGGCCCGATTTGGCCGGGCCACGACATGGATCTCTCCTGTGGTCAGCCGCCAATCTCACGGCTGGACTTTCGAGGTCCTGATCCCCCAAACCGTGATCGGCGTCGGCTTCCTGCACGAGAACCAAATCATCGGTTTTACATTTGCCTATCATGACGACGACGATGGGGGCAACTGGGATGCCTATCTCATTTGGGCGGGCAACAGCACCACAAACAGCAACCCTCGTTACGGCCGTCTCATCCTGCGCGGGAGTGGAACACCCACTTCTGGAGCCCCATCTTCCACCGTTACCCCCACGCCGACAGCCACGCCCACGCCCTCGGCCACGCCCACGCCCACACC